>JAFEFT010000017.1:0-83167 GCA_018240435.1 Pseudomonadota bacterium | reverse complement strand
CGCCGCCCGCCAAGCCAGCAACCGCTGCCACGGCGGCTACATCGCCGGCGCCCGCCGCTGGCACCAGCGCGCCAGTCACTCCCGCAGCAACCGCCACGCCCCCGCCCGCCAAACCAGCTACCGCTGCCACGGCGGCTTCATCGCCGGCGGCATTGGCCACGCCGACCGCACCGGTGCGCTTGAGCGACGCGATCAGCGCCTCGATCGATCAATCGACCCGGCTGGCCGGGACGCGAGCGCAGCCTGCGGCCACGACCACTCCGCCGCCCACGGCCCCGGCACCAGTCACTGCGGCCCCGGCATCAGCCCCGGCCGCCGCGGCGGCAGCCGCCGCGACGATCACGGCCGCAGCCGCGAAAGCGCCCCCGGCCACGCCCACGGTCGCGGCAACGGCGACCTCCGGCGCACCGGCCACCCACGCGCCGGCCACCCACGCGCAACCCAGCGTGCCGTCGTCCGACGCCCCCACGGTCGATGGCGGACACGGCGGCTGAGAGGCTGTGAGTCTTTCCGCCGCGCAGGCCGGCCACCGATGGCCGGCCCTGAATCGATCAGCCCTGAATCGATCAGCCAAGTGATTGATCCAGCAGCCGCGTCCGGCCAGGTAGCGGACGCGGCGCTGATCATTTTCACCGGAAGTGGAAATTCCAGACGCCGCACGATCCACGAGCCACCACGGCAACGCGTGCCAGCAAGGATCGGCGGTGGCGATGCGGCTCGACCGGCTCGCCACGACCGGCTCGCCACGCCCGACAGGTCGAACCGCAACGTGCTCCGGCGGCGATCCGTGACGGCGAGTGCGACGCCGGGTTCGGGCCCTGCCTCAGTGCGCCGCCGTCAGCCCGAACTGCGCCGCCATTCGCGCCAGCGCCACCACATCACCCACGTCGAGCTTGGCGAGCAGCCTCGCCTTGTGCGTGGCGACCGTTTTCGGGCTCACGCTCAGACGCTTGGCGATGTCCTCCGGCCGCAGCCCCTGGCAGAGCAGCAAGGTCACTTCGAGCTCGCGCGGCGACAACGTCGCGAACGGCGAGTCGCCATCGTGTGCAGCCAAGGCCATCTTCTGCGCCATCTCGCCACCCAGATAGCGCCTGCCGCGGGCGACCTCACGAACCGCACGCAACAGCTCCTCGGCCGGGCAGGCCTTGCCCAGATAGCCGCTGGCACCGGCATCGAGCAACCGACGCGGCAATGGGCCGTCTTCCTGCACGCTGACGATGATGACGCGAGCCCCGCTGCCGGCGCGGACGATGCGATCGGTGATCTCCAGCCCGCTGATGCCGGGCAGGTGCAGATCACACAGCACGACATCGGGCTTGAGGCTGCGAATCAGCGGCAGGCCTTCCTCGCCACTGGCCGCCTCGCCGACCACCTCGATATCGACCTCGCGCGACAGGATCAGACGAAAGCCGGTGCGCACCAGCGCGTGATCGTCGAGCAGGAATACGCGGATCATCGCAGCTCACCCCCGAGGGCTTTCCCCACGTTCAGCCTACGCCGCCGCTTTGCGTGATGGCAACGGGCGTCCACGCGTGCGGTGTTGCCTGACGCATGCCGCGGATCGTTGCCGGCCGGCCGCCGACGACGGGATCGCCGATCGCCCGATCCCGGCCAGCGCCCATCCACCGACGGGCCGGACGGCGCGCAGCACGATCACTTCTGCTTCCACGCTCCGCTGGCATCCTGATACCACCAGCCGGCGTGGGCGCTGGCGACCCATTGCCTGGCGAAGGTTTCGCGGATTTGCGACTCCCAGTCGGCATGGCCGTTGGCGATGGCTATTTCGCGATAGACGGCGTTGCGGTCGCGATTGTCGTCGGCCACCGCCTGATTGACGGCGACGCGATCCTTGAGCGCGATCTTGGCGGCATCGCGGACGTTGATCAGCCCATCCTTGGTCAGGCCCAGTGCGCCGGAATCGAACGCGGCTTGCAGCGATGCGGTAAAACGCTGCGCCATGCGGTTCTGGATGGCCTGGATCGCCGGAGTGCGGATGTTGAAGTTGGGAGCATCCTGCGCCTGCGCATCGGGGATCAGGATCGACAGCAGGCTCAGCCGCGGCGACTTCGACGGCGGCGCGCCCTGATCGTGCGGATCCGACGCCGGCGAGGCCGGGGCGCCGGTCGGGCCGATCACCTGATCGACGAACTCTTTCGCCGCCTCTTGCGCCTGCGCCGCCGGAAAATAGACGTTGATCGTCACGCAGGCGCTGAGCAGCAGCGCCATGAGGATGCCGCCACCGAGCCAGCCGCGTCGTTGCAACGATTTGCGCACGATGATTCTCCCGATGTTCGCGTTGAATTATTTGACGACGATGTCACCCGCGGTCGCTGCCTTGAGGCGAGCGACCAACGTCGGCCAGTCGACTTGCCGCGCAAAGCCGATCACGTCGATGCGCGGCAAACCGGAACCTTCGAGGATCGTATAGCCGCCGCCGGCTGAACCGACTCCATCCATGTGACAGACATTGTTGACCAAGCGGCAGGAGATGCCCAGCCGCGCGTAACCGAAATCCTGGAATATCTTGAGCGCCTGCGCTTGCAGGCCGGCGGCGAGACCAACGCCGCCGACGCTGGAAATATCGGCGACCGCGCGCTGGCTGATGCGCCGCCGATCCGGGGCCTTGTCATCGCTGCGCAAGCGCGCGTCGAAGGCGATCGGCGTCCAGTCGAGCAGGCGCAGGTCGCGGATGCTGCCATCCAGACGCCCGGTGATCTGGCCAAAGCCGAATACACCGGTCAGTTGCTTGAGGTCGAAGCCGCGGATGTCCAGATCGGCGCTGACGCCCGGATCGACGCCGAACGGGCGATCCATCGCCAGGCGCGTGATCGCAAGCTGGCCGCCGAACACCTGCGCGTTCAAGGCGCCATCGAAGACGAGTTGATTGTCCTGATAGTGCGCCGACGGCAGATTGCCATCGAGGCTGCCGCCGAACGCCGGCCAGCCCAGTGACTTGGCGATCTGCGCCACCTCCAGCTTCAGCAGCGACAGGCCGAATCCGAAGCGGGCGCCGGTAACGGCGTTGGGCGCGGTCCAGTCGAAACGATCCAGCCGCAACGCGCCGCCGAGCAGCGGGATGGTCGCCGGCGCCGCCAGCGCGAGATGGCGCGACTGGCTGCGCAACGTGAACGTTGCCGGCCCGAGGGCGATGCCGAACAGCGCCCCACCCTGCCAGCGCAGTGCGCTGTCGATGGCAGTCGCATCGGCGCTCCAGCGCACGTCACCGGCGAGCTGGCGCAGCGCAAACCGCTGTTTGCCGTCGCTGGCATCGACCTGCTGAAACTGCGCGTGCAACGAACGCCAGTCGCCGGATTCGAAGGCAAGGGTGGCCTGCACGGCACCGGCCAACGTGATGCCGCCGAGCCCAGCCGGATCGAGCCAGCCGGTCAGATAGCGATCACGCAGATGTGCCAGATCGCGGCTTGCCAGCGCCAGATGCAGGGCGCGCAGGCCCGCCGTCGGCGACCACGCGGCGTTGCCACGCACGTCGAGCACGGCGCCGTCGTGCCACTCCAGCGTTGGCATGCTCCAGTCGCCGCCACCGGCTTGATGGGCGCGCAAGCGCGCGGCGATGGCGGCCTTCGGCAAGGCGGCGTACAAGCCACCGACCAGCAACTGCCCGCCGAGCAGGCTCGCGTCCAGCGCGATGTCGCGCTGCCCGGCCTTCTGCCCGAACACCAGCCGCAGATCGACGTTCAGGCCATCGCCGGCGATGGCGCCATCGGGTGTTTCCAGCGCCAGATCGCGCAACCGCAACGGCCCTTGCACGGCCAGCCCGGCGCGTGCCGATGCGAGCACGTCGAGCTGGCCGTCGAGCTGGCCTTTTTGCAGCTTCCCGTCCTTCCACAGACCGGCCACGAATGCCTGCAACCAGGCCGCCGGAACCTGCGTCAGCGCCAGTTTGGTCAACTCGGGGTTGGCCGCCGGTCGCTGCACCTCCACCCGGGAGGCGCCATCGGCCAGACTTGCGTCGGTGGCCGTGGCAGACATCGTCAAGGCCAGGCGCATCGGCTTGCCAGTGCCGGCGCGCACGACGCCGGCGCACGACCACGCCCCATGGTCATCGCGCTGCAGCGGGCACTCCCAATGCAACTTGCGGAACGAATAACCCAGGTCCGCCGCAGCGAGCGCGTCGACATCGACCTGCAGGCGGCCGCCGCCGGACGCATCGGCAACCAGTCGCACCTGCAAGCCCTTGCCGCTGGCGACCGGCGTATCGATCGCGGCCACCTGCACGACCAGTGTGCGCGCATCGGCCCGCCCGCAGGCCAATGCCAGCATCAGGGTGAACGCGAATCTCGCGCGAGGCTTGCAGGCGAAGGCCATGAACTTCATGCTCGGTCAGTGTGCCATTCCTGCGCGCCGCGATGAATCCCGTACGCCTGTTGCTGGTCGAAGACGACGCCGTCAGCCGCGGCTTCCTGACGCTCGCCTTGCAATCGCTGCCGGCCACGGTCATCGATGTCGCCGTCGATGGTGCGCAAGCGCTCGCGCACGCCCGCGCCGTCGCGCACGACCTGTGGCTGCTCGACGCCCACCTGCCCGACACCCGCGGCGAGGATCTGCTCGCCGCGCTGCGCGCATTGCACGCAACGGTACCGGCACTGTGCCTGACCGCGGAGACCGACCCGGAACGGATCGCCGGCCTGCGCGCCGCCGGCTTCACCGAACTCGCCCACAAGCCGCTGACCATCCCCGATCTGCACGCCGCCGTCCGCCGCGCGCTGGCGAGCGCGGCGCCCGCGGCCATCGTGCCGGTATGGGACGATGCCATGGCCTTGCGCGCGCTCGGCGGCAACACCGCGGCGGTGGACGCCATGCGCGGCCTGTTCCGCGCCGAATTGCCGGTACAGGCAGCGGCCATCATCGCCGCGATCGATGCCGGCCAGGTCGATGCCGCGCAGGCACAGCTGCACAAGCTCAAGGCCAGTTGCGGCTTCGTCGGCTGCCCGCGACTGCTTGCCGCGATCCATGCGCTGGCGGCCGCGCCGACCGATCGGCAGTGCCTGCACGCCTTCCGCGATCAGGTCGCCGCCGCCGAGAGCGGCTGACGGGCGCGCCACGACGGGCTCAATCGCCCGGGCGTTCCGGGTCGGCGGCACCGAGCACCTGCGCGAACTCGGCCAGCAATCCCCACGAACGCAGCCCGCGCGCACCGAGTTGATGGGCGATCAGCGCGCGCAGGGCCAGCCGTTGCTCACGCAGCTGGATCGGGGTCGGCAAGGCTTCGCCGGCCAACGTCAGCAGCGATGCCCCATGGATATCGCCTCGTTGCGCCAATCCCGCGTCGCGCACGCGCAGCGCGCCTCGCTCCGGATCGATGCGGTAGCGGCCATCGGCGGCCAGCGGGCGATCGTCGGCATCGCGCTGCAGATCGATGGCATAGCCCAGGTCGGCGAGCAGATCGCGCTCGAAGCGGCGCAATGTCCACGCCAGCGATGCGGCGCCGCCCAAGTCGTCCAGCATCTGTGCCAGACGCAGGAAAATCTGCGGCTGCGGATCGTGCCGCGGCAGCAGGCGCAACACCAGCTCGGCCAGATACAGGCCGGCCAGCAAGGCCTCGCCAGTCAGCAGCGGCGCCTGCGCGCCGGCCTCGGCATGCACCAGTTGCGCCAACTCGCCGCGCAGCACTCCATCGATGCGAATGCGCTGCAGCGGTTGCAGCGCCGCCCGCAGCGCTTGTTTGCGCGCGCCCAGCACACCGCGCGCGACCAGCCCGATGCGGCCATGTTCGTGGCTGAGCACCTCCACCAACAGACTCGTCTCGCGCCAACGGGTGGCGTGCAGGACGATCGCGGGCTGGGAGTTGAAGCGCACAGGGGGCCAGGGACGGATGGGTTTTCAGTTTTCAGTTGTCGGCTTTCGGCTTTCGGCTTTCAGCTTTCAGCTTTCGGCTTTCGGCTTTCGGCTTTCGGCTTTCGGCTTTCGGCTTTCGGCTTTCGGCTTTCGGCTTTCGGCTTTCAGCTTTCGGCTTTCAGCTTTCGGCTTTCGGCTTTCGGCTTTCGGCTTTCGGCTTTCGGCTTTCGGCTTCGATGATCGGCTCTGGATTCAGGAACATGCTTGCCAAACACTGACCACTGACCACCTTTCTGTCCTCTGTCCTCTGTCCTCCGTCCTCTGTCCTCTGTCCTCTGTCCTCCGTCCTCTGTCCTCTGTCCTCTGTCCTCTGTCCTCTGCAAGCTACTCATACCCAAACTGCCGCAACGCCGCGACATCGTCGGCCCAGCCTTCGCGCACGCGGCACCAGGTTTCCAGGAACACCTTGCGATCGAACAGACGCTCCATGTTCTGCCGTGCGGCGCGGCCGATCTCCTTGATCGCTTCGCCGCCCTTGCCGATCACGATCGCCTTCTGGCCCTCGCGTTCGACCCAGATCGTCGCGGCGATGCGGAACATGTCGCCATCCTCCTCGAAGCGGTCGATGGCGACCGTGGCCGAATACGGCACCTCCTCGCCCAGCCGCAGCATCAACTGCTCGCGGATCAGCTCGGCGGCGAGGAAGCGCTGGCTGCGATCGGTGATCTCATCCTCGGGAAAATGCGGCGCCGATTCGGGAAGCAGCGCCAGCAGGTCGGTCACGAGCGCCTCCAGGCCCTTGCGCTTGAGCGCCGACAACGGGTGCACCGCGGCAAACGATGCCTGCCGGGCGTGGTCGGCGATGAACGGCAACAGCGTCGCCTTGTCCTTGACCCGGTCGACCTTGTTGATGACCAGCACCACCGGTACTTTGGACGCCGTCAATGCAGCCAGCGCGAGGTCGTCGTCGTCGCTCCAGCGGCCGGCCTCGACCACCAGCATCGCGGCGTCCACGCCTTCGAGCGCACCGCGCGCAGTCCGGTTCATGTAGCGATTGATCGCCCTGGTTTGCGCTCGGTGGATGCCCGGGGTATCCACCAGCAGCAACTGTCCGGCGGGGAAGCTGGCGATGCCGAGCAGGCGGTGGCGTGTCGTCTGCGCCTTGGGCGAAACGATGCTCACGCGCGCCCCGACGAGGGCATTGACGAGGGTGGATTTGCCGACGTTGGGACGGCCGATCACGGCGACGGTGCCGGCGCGACAGGAGGCGTCAGTCATCGGCCGCTTCCAGCAATCGCAACATTTCGGCAGCCGCCTGCTGTTCGGCACCGCGACGGGAACTGCCGGTGCCTTCGGCACGCAGCGGCGGATCGGCGACGCCACAGGCCACCTTGAAACTGCGATCGTGTTCTTCGCCGGTCGCTTCGATCAAGGTGTATTCAGGCAAGGCCCGCTGCCGACCCTGCAACCACTCCTGCAGGCGGGTCTTGGCGTCCTTGCCGACCTTGCCGGCCGGAAGTGCCTCGATGCCGGCCGCAAACCACGGCAGCACGGCGGCCCGGCAGGCTTCGAAACCGGCATCCAGGTGAATCGCCGCGACCACCGCTTCGAGCGCGTCGGCGAGAATCGAATCGCGCCGCGCACCACCACTCTTGAGCTCGCCAGGGCCCAGCGCGAGGCGGTCGCCGAGGTGCAATTCGCGCGCCAGAACCGCCAGCGCCGATTCGCATACCAGCCCGGCGCGCGCGCGGGTCAGCGCACCCTCGTCGGCCTTGGGCCAACGCCGGTACAGCGCCTCGGCGACGATCAGATTGACCAGCGCGTCGCCGAGAAACTCCAGCCGCTCGTTGTGGCGCGGGCCGGCGCTGCGATGCGTCAGCGCCTGCTGGAGCAGGCTCTCGTCGGCAAACGCATGCGGCCGGAACGCATCATTCATCAGCCACCGGGGATTGGTTTGCCGGGAGCATTGGTTGCGGTGTGCTCGAAGTGCGCAACCAGGAAGACGTTGTAGAAAAGAGGCGCCTTGGCGTCGTAATTGACGCTCAGAGATGTGCCTTCCGAACTGCGTTTGATCACGACACCATCAGGATATGCCTTTTTCATCGGATCGATCGAACTGACATAACCGGTTTCGAAATGGCGTGAGACCATGTCACGCAACTTGATCTCCTCTGCGTTCGCAGCGATCGGATCCTTGGCGACCTCGTCCAGCGATTTCACCACCGACGAATACTCGTTGTACATCGGAATCAACCGCATCGCCATGTAGGCAAAGAACCCGACCACGATCAGGACGATCACGAAGCCCATCAAAGTGAGGCCGTGTTGCCGGTTGCGCAGACTCATATGCCCTCCCCGGGGCGGACGTGGAATTCAGCGGATGATAGTACCAATCCGCGAGGTGTCCATCTTTTTCGCGGCAAAGTCCAGATTCAGCCACACCAGCTCGGCCTTGCCGACGATGTTGGCCTCGGGCAGGAAGTGGGTCGGCCAGAAGCGGCTGTCCTCGCTGTTGTCGCGGTCGTCGCCCATCATGAAGTAATGCCCGGCCGGAACCGTCCAGCTGCCGCTGGCGCGCGGATCGGAGCCGGCGATATCGGCCTCGAGGATGGTGTGGCTGCGCCCCGGCAAATCCTCGCGCACCAGGCGCGTCGGAGTCGGGCTGCCCATCAGGTGGATGGTCGGCCCGACGCCGATTTCCTCGCGCGGCACCGGCTGCCCGTTCACGGTCAGCTGGTAGTTGTCGTAGGCGATGACATCGCCGGGCAAGCCGACGACACGCTTGATCCACACCTGATCGGGCGCCATCGGCGGATGGAACACGATCACGTCGCCGCGCTGGGGCTCGCCAACCTTGACGATCTTGGTGTCCAGCACCGGCAGCCGCAAACCATAGGCGTACTTGTTGACGAGGATGAAGTCGCCGATCAGCAGATTTGGCATCATCGACTCGGACGGGATCCGGTATGGCTCGGCCACGAACGAGCGCAACAGCAAGATCACCAGGATCACCGGAAAGAACGAGCGCGCGTACTCCACCACCACCGGTTCGCGCGTGACCGCGCCCGGATCGCGCAGGTTGGCCTGCAGGCCGTCGCCCTCGGCCTGCACGTCCAGTTCGGACATCTCCCGCGCCAAGGCCGCACGCAATCGCTCGCCATCGGCCGCCGCCGGCAGTCCGATGCCGATGCCCGCCTCGTTGCGCCCGATCTCGACCTCGCCCAGCCGCTCTTTCGTCACCAGGGCGCGGATGCGCGTGATGGCGGCCTCGTGTGCGGCATCGACGGCCGCCCGCTCCTCGGCCTGGCGACGGCGACGGGCCGGCGCGAAGGCGAGCGCATCGAGCAGCCAGATCGCTCCAGTCAGGGCAGTGAGGGCGGTGAACAGCAGCGCGAAGTCGTATCTCATCGTTGGCAATGCTCGTGATGGCGCGGCGCCGCGGCGAACGGCGCTGCATCTTGCACCGGTGGATGTGAGCGGCGCCTGTGCGATTGGTCATGCGGCACCGACTGCGGCTCAGCCATTGCCATCGACCTGCAACACCGCCAGAAAGGCTTCCTGCGGAATTTCCACCTTGCCGACCTGCTTCATCCGCTTCTTGCCGGCCTTCTGCTTTTCCAGCAGCTTTTTCTTGCGCGTGGCGTCGCCGCCGTAGCACTTGGCGAGCACGTTCTTGCGCAGCGCCTTGACCGTGGTGCGGGCGATGATGTTGGCGCCGATCGCCGCCTGCACGGCGACGTCGAACATCTGCCGCGGGATCAGGTCCTTCATCTTCTCGGTGATCTCGCGGCCGCGGCGGTCGGCGTGCGAACGATGCACGATCAGACTCATCGCATCGACCTTGTCGCCGTTGATGAGCACGTCCACGCGCACGAACGGGCCGGCCTCGAAGCGCACGAAATGGTAGTCGAGCGAAGCATAGCCACGGCTGCATGACTTCAGGCGGTCGAAGAAATCCAGCACCACCTCGGCCATTGGCAGCTCATAGCTGATCTGCACCTGTGCGCCAAGGTAGAGGATGCCCTGCTGCACGCCGCGCTTTTCTTCGCACAACTTGATGATGTTGCCGACGTGCTCGGGCGGCGTGAGGATGGTGGCGAGGATGATCGGCTCGCGGATCTCGCCGATCTGATTCGGCGGTGGCAACTTGGCCGGGTTGTCGAGGGTGACGACGGCGCCGTCGGTCCTGAGCACTTCGTAGACCACCGTCGGCGCGGTGGTGACCAGATCGAGGTCGTACTCGCGCTCCAGACGCTCCTGCACGATTTCCATGTGCAGCATGCCGAGAAATCCGCAGCGGAAACCGAAGCCCATCGCCTCGGAAGATTCGGGCTCGAAACGCAGCGCGGCATCGTTCAGGCGCAGCTTTTCCAGCGCCTCGCGCAGCGCCGGATAATCGTCGGTGGCGACCGGGAACAGGCCGGCGAACACCCGCGGCTTCATCTCCTGAAAGCCCGGCAGCGGCTGCTCGGCGGGGTTTTGCGCCGAGGTCAGGGTGTCGCCGACCGGCGCGCCGTGCACGTCCTTGATCGAAGCGTTGAGCCAGCCCACCTCGCCGGCGCCGAGTTGGCCGAGCACCTTGCGCTTGGGCGTGAACACGCCGACCTCGTCGACCTGATGGACGCGGCCGGTGGACATCACCTGAATCTTGTCGCCGGGCTTGATCTGCCCCTGCATGACCCGCACCAGCGACACCACGCCGAGGTAGTTGTCGAACCACGAATCGATGATCAACGCCTGCAGGCGATCGGTGTCGCGCGGCTTGGGCGGCGGAATGCGCTGCACGATCGCTTCCAGCACCTCGACCACGTTCAGCCCGGTCTTGGCGCTGATTGCCACCGCATCGTCGGCGTGGATGCCGATGACCGCCTCGATCTCGCCCTTGACCTTGTCGATGTCGGCGGTCGGCAAGTCGACCTTGTTGAGCACCGGCACCACTTCCAGACCCATCTCCACCGCCGTGTAGCAGTTGGCGACCGACTGCGCCTCCACGCCCTGCGCGGCGTCGACGACCAGCAGCGCGCCCTCGCAGGCGGCCAGCGAACGGCTCACCTCATAAGAAAAATCGACGTGGCCGGGGGTGTCGATGAAGTTGAGCTGGTAGGTCTTGCCGTCGCGCGCGGTGTACGGCAGCGACACCGACTGCGCCTTGATGGTGATGCCGCGCTCGCGCTCGATCGGGTTGGAGTCGAGCACCTGCGCCTCCATCTCGCGCGCCTCCAGCCCGCCGCAAATCTGGATGATGCGATCGGCGAGCGTGGATTTGCCGTGATCGATGTGGGCGATGATGGAAAAGTTGCGGATGTGTTGCATCGGTGGCCGCGCGCGCGAAAGCCAGGACGCCGCAAGGGCGACCCAGGCGGGATGACTGGGGTAGCCGCCGATTATCGCATACGGACGACTGCCGACTGCCACCTCCAGCGGCGACGGCAGGCAGGTAGCCGTCAGCAAGCCCTGCCCGATTCCCGATTCCCGATTCCCGATTCCCGATTCCCGATTCCCGAGTCCCGAGTCCCGAGTCCCGAGTCCCGAGTCCCGAGTCCCGCTGGGTTTCCTCCTTCCCCCGCTTGCGGGGGAAGGTTGGGATGGGGGGACGCTTTCGCTGTGACGCAAAGCGAACAGGTGGTCGGTAAAGCCCGCCCCCATCCTGCCCTTCCCCCGCAAGCGGGGGAAGGAACCCTCGCGATCAGTGCGCGGGCGCTTGGCCGAGCCCGAGCCCGAGCCCGAGTCCCGGTCCTGGTCCCGGTCCCGATTCCCGATTCCCGAGTCCCGAGTCCCGAGTCCCGAGTCCCGCTGGGTTTCCTCCTTCCCCCGCAAGCGGGGGAAGGAACCCTCGCGATCAGTGCGCGGGCGCTTGGCCGAGCCCCGAGCCCCGAGCCCCGAGCCCCGGTCCCGATTCCCGAGTCCCGAGTCCCGCTGGGTTTCCTCCTTCCCCCGCTTGCGGGGGAAGGTTGGGATGGGGGAACGCTTTCGCTGTGACGCAAAGCGAACAGGTGGTCGGTAAAGCCCGCCCCCATCCTGCCCTTCCCCCGCAAGCGGGGGAAGGGACCCTCGCGATCAGTGCGCGGGCGCTTGGCCGAGCCCCGAGTCCCGATTCAGCCCTTCTCGATCGGCCCGAGCGCAACGAAGCGCGTCTGATCGTCGCGGCGCACCAGCAGCATCACGGTGTCACCGGCCTTGAACCTGGCGGTGGCCGCGGCAAAAGCCGAAGCGCTTCCGACCTCGTTGGTGCCTACACGCAAGATCACGTCACCGGCCTGCAGGCCGGCGCGGCGGGCGACATCATCGACCACGCGGGCCACCAGCACGCCCTGCCCGGCGTCGAGCTTGAGCGCCTTGCGCTGCGCCGGATCGAGATCGCGCACGGCCATGCCGAGCGTCTCGGCGCTGGCAACCGCCCTGGCGCCGCGCTCGCCGGCCGGCACGGATCGAGGCGTTGCAGCGACATTGGCCAGATCGTCGAGCACGACCGCGATCTCCAGCTTGCGGCCATCACGCAACACCTCGACCTTCGCCCGCGATCCGGGCGCGAGCGCACCAACCAGCGGCGGCAGGTCCGCCGAACTGTCGACGGTGGTGCCATTGAACGCGGTGATCAGGTCGCCGGCCTTGATGCCGGCCCTGGCGGCGGCCGTCCCGGGTTCGACCTGTGCGACCAGCGCGCCGCCGGTACGCGCCAGGCCCATCGCATGCGCCAGATCGGTCGTCACCTGCTGGATGCGTACGCCGAGCACACCGCGGCGCACCTTGCCGGTGGCCTCGATCTGGGTCACCGCATTCATCGCGGTCTCGATCGGAATGGCGAAGCTCACGCCCATGTAACCGCCGGACATGCTGAAGATCTGCGAGTTGATGCCTACCACTTCGCCTTTGGTGTTGAGCAGCGGGCCGCCGGAATTGCCCTTGTTGATCGGCACATCGGTTTGAATGAAAGGCACATACTGCTGGCCCGGATCGAGCGAACTGCGGCCGACGCCGCTGACGATACCGGCGGTGACCGAGTGATCGAGTCCGAACGGCGAACCGATCGCCACCACCCATTGCCCGGGCTTGAGCGAACGCGCGTTGGCGAGCTTCAGGTAGGGCAAGCCGCTGGCCTGCACCTTGAGCAAGGCGACGTCGGACATTGCATCGCTGCCGATCACCTTGGCGGTGAACTCGCGGCGATCGGCCAGGTGCACGATCACCCGATCGGCGCCATCGACGACGTGATGATTGGTCAGGATCTTGCCGTCGGCGGAAATGATGAAGCCGCTGCCGATGGCAGTGCCCTCGTCGGCGCGCGGCATCGGCATCGGCACGCCCTGCTGGCCGAAGAAGCGCTTGATGATGTCGGGCATGTCGTCATCGCCGCCGTCGTCCTGCGTCGTCGCGGCCTTGCGCTTGCCGCCGTCATGGATGGCCTCGATGCTGACCACCGCCGGGCCGTCCTGTTCGACCAGCGCGGTGAAATCCGGAAGATTGACTTCGGCGGCCTGCGCCAACGGGGCGGTGCTGGCCAGGGCGATGGCAAGGGCAGCGGCGATCGGGGCGAAACGAGCAAGCGATGGGTTCATGGCATCGGGTCTGGGCTGTGGGTCGGGGAATGGAGCAATGGCATCGAATCATTCGGCCGCGGCAGCGGCCGGGCGCGGTCCACCTCGTTGCGTCGTCGTCGCCCGGTTCGGGCCGGAACGTGCGCGAGGGTCGATCGCCGGCACGAGCGACTCAGGGCCGCCCGTCGCTTCCCGGCGGGTTCCCGCGCTCGGCAGTTCCCGGCCGCGCTCGCGAACGACCAACGTGGCGAACACCGCCGCTGCGTCCGCCGGGGAAATGACCGCTGCCGGGCCCGGAGGTTCCTCAGGGGGTTTCCGACCACGACACCGCGTGCACGGCACCGCTGCCGTTGTTCGCCGCGTCGTCGCGGAACACGTCGCGGCTCGACCCGGCCTTGCGGCCTTGCAGGTATGCGGCGAGTTCCGGATCGATGGCGTAGGGTTGCGGGAACGGCTCGAAGCGCGTCGATGGCGCAACCGGCGCATGCGCCAGCGATGGCCGCAACGGCTGCCGGAACGCCACCACCACGCCTGAATGCACCGGAATCGGGAGCTGGATGGTCGGCTCGGGCATCGCCAGCGCGGTACGCGCGATCGGCATGACCACCGGCGCCGGGCGCGCGATGTCCGCCAGCTTCGGCGGCGCGAAGCTTTGGTGCACATGCAGCATGTCGTAGGCGAACACGCCGGCCACTGCCAGCGACGCCGCCAGCGCGGCGCCGCCCAGCCAGCGCCGGCGCCGGCCGGCGAAGCGGATCGTCGGCTGCCCACGGCCACCCTCGGCATTGGCGTCGATGGCCTGCGCCACCGCCTGTGCAAACCCGGCCGGCAATGGTTGCGCCATCTTGCGCAGTGCCCCGGCCTGCAACTGCCAGCGCTCCCAGCGCGCGCGCAGGGTTTCGTCGTGCGCCAGCCGCTGCAACAGGAAGCGCGAACGTTCGCCATCGAGCTCGCCGTCCATGAAGGCCGACAGCTGTTCAAGCAATTCGGGGTCGGGACTGTTGACGGGATTGTTGGCGCGGTTCATGTCGTGCTCGTTCATGGGCGCACCCGATCGGAATCCAGCAGGGGCCGCAGTTTTTCGTCGATCGCCTCGCGCGCACGGAAGATCCGCGAGCGCACGGTGCCGATCGGACAGCGCATTTTTTCGGCGATTTCCTCGTAACTCAGGCCATCGACTTCGCGCAGCGTCACCGCAACGCGCAATTCTTCGGGCAATGTCGCCACCGTCGCCGCCACCGTCCGTTCGATTTCCTCGCGCAGCAGCTCGTGCTCGGGGGTGTCGTCGTCGCGCAGGCGGGTGGCACCGGCGAAGTTCACCGCGTCGGCGACGTCGATGTCCTCGGCGGGCGGGCGGCGGTTGCTGGCGACGAGATGGTTTTTGGCGGTATTCACGGCGATCCGGTAGAGCCATGTGTAGAACTGCGCGTCGCCGCGGAAGTTCGCCAGCGCCTTCCAGGCGCGCACGAAGGTGTCCTGCGCGACGTCCTGGCACTCGTTCCAGTCGTGCACGTAGCGGCCGATCAGCGCCACGACCCGGCTCTGGTACTTGCGTACCAGCAGGTCGAACGCCGCCCGATCACCGCGCTGCACGCGCTGGACCAGTGCCTGGTCGAGTTCGTTTTCGCCCATCCGCGCCTTGACTCCTTAGCGCACGGCCCTGGGTCACCGACAATGACCGTGGCGCGCGAGAAAAGTTCCGGACGCCGCTACCTCCGCTGCCGCCATCGCCGCGCCCGGGTGCGATGATACGGGCATCGGGCGCCGAGGTAAGCGCCGGAGGTCATGCTCGTTTCGAGCGATCGCTCCGAAACGATCGGTTACCCTGCCGCGGATCGCGCCGCCGCCACGGCCGCGCCCAGCCCGCATCGCGAGGATTGCCATGCTCTTCGATGGACTGCGTTTCCGCCACTGGCGCAGCGAGCTGCGCGCCGACGGCATCTTGTTGCTCACGCTCGATCGCGCCGATTCGGCCGTCAATGCGATCTCGCAGGCGGTGCTCGGCGAGCTCGAAAAAATCATCGAGCGCATCGTCATCGAACCACCCAAAGCGGTGGTGATCCATTCGGGCAAGGCCGGCGGTTTCGCGCCCGGTGCCGATGTCAAGGAGTTCCAGAGTTTCGATGCGACCGGCCGCATCGAGGAGGTGCTGCGCCGCGGCCAGTCGATCTACGGCAAGCTCGCCAGCTTGCCGATTCCGACCGTCGCCGCGATCCACGGCCACTGCATGGGCGGCGGTGCCGAACTGGCGCTGGCCTGCCGGCATCGCATCGCCAGCAATGAAGCATCCACCCGCATCGCCCTGCCCGAGATCAAACTCGGCATCTATCCGGGCTGGGGCGGCAGCGTGCGTCTGCCGCGCTTGCTCGGCGCGCCGGCGGCGATGGATCTGATGCTGACCGGCCGCAGCGTGTCGGCCAAGGCCGCGCTGGCGATGGGGCTGGTCGACAAGGTGGTCGAGCCGACGCTGTTGCTGGACGCCGCCGTGCAGCTCGCCGGCCGACGCATCCAGGCACCCTTCAAGACGCGGCTGTTGGCGTGGGCGACCAACACCTGGCTCGCGCGGCAGATCCTCGCGCCGATGCTGGTCAAGCAGGTCGCGCGCAAGGCGCGCAAGGCGCACTATCCCGCGCCGTATGCGTTGATCGAAACCTGGCGACGCAGCGGCGGCAGCATGAGCGCGCGGCTCAAGGCCGAGGCGCGCACCGTCGCCAAACTGGCCAAGACGCCCACCGCGCGCAATCTCGTGCGCGTGTTCTTCCTGCAAGATCGGCTCAAATCGCTCGGCGGCAAAGAGCATGGCATCCGCCATGTGCACGTCGTCGGTGCCGGCGTGATGGGCGGCGACATCGCCGCGTGGTGCGCGCTCAAGGGTTTCGATGTCAGCTTGCAGGATAGGGAGATGCGCTACATCGAGCCGGCGCTGCAACGCGCCGATGCGTTGTACGCAAAAAAAATAAAGGACGACACCCAGCGCAGCGAAACCCGCGCCCGCCTGAACGCCGATGTCGGTGGCGCCGGCGCCAGCAAGGCGCAGCTCGTCATCGAGGCGATCTTCGAGGACATGCAGGCCAAGCAAGATCTGTACGCCGCCATCGAGCCGCAGTTGCGGCCCGATGCCATCATCACCTCCAACACTTCGTCGATCCCGCTGGCGCCACTGGGCGAGAAGCTGGCGCAACCGGCGCGCTTCGCCGGATTGCACTACTTCAATCCGGTGGCGCTGATGCCGCTGGTGGAAATCGTCCGCCATCCCGCACTCGCGCCGGAAACGGAGCGGCGGCTGGCCGCGTTCTGCCGCGCCATCGACAAGCTGCCGATTCCGGTCGCCGGCACGCCGGGCTTTCTCGTCAATCGCATCCTCGTGCCATACATGCTCGAGGCGATGACGGCGGTGAGCGAGGGCATCCCTGGCCCTGCGATCGACAAGGCGGCGCTCGGTTTCGGCATGCCGATGGGGCCGGTCGAGCTGATCGACACCGTCGGTCTGGATGTCGCCGCCGGCGTCGGCAAGATCCTCGGCGATTTCCTCGGCATGCAGATTCCGGCCGGACTGGAAGATCGCCTCGCCGGCAATCGCCGCGGCCGCAAGGATGGCCAGGGCTTCTACAAATGGGAGAACGGCAAGGCGGTCAAGCCGCCGCTGCCGAATGGCTATCAGATTCCAGCCGATCTGGAAGATCGCCTGATCCTGCCGATGCTCAACGAAGCCGTCGCCGCGCTGCACGATGGCGTGGTCGACGATGCCGATCTGCTCGATGCCGGCGTCATCTTCGGCACCGGCTTCGCGCCGTTCCGTGGCGGCCCGATCGCGCATATCCGCGCCGTCGGCGCCGACGTGCTCAAGGCGAAACTGGAGGCGTTGCAGGGCCAGTACGGCGCCCGCTTCACGCCGCGGCCGGGCTGGGACAACCCGGCCCTGCGCGGCTGATCAGACGGCGACGCGCGCCGCGGCCTCGTGCACGCAGGCGGCGAGGCGATCGAGCACCTGCTGCACCAGCGCCTCGTCGTCGGCCTCGACGGTGACGCGCACCACCGGCTCGGTGCCGGACGGGCGCAGGAAGGCGCGGCCGCGGCCTTCCAGTTGCCGTTGCGCGCGCGCCAGTTCGGCCAGCACCTGCGCATCGCTGGCAGCGGCGGCGCTGACGCGGACATTGACGGTGCGCTGCGGCAGCATCTGCAGCCCGGCCAGCGCCTGCGCCAGCGTTTGCCGACTGGCAGCCAGCGCGTGCAGCACCTGCAGCGCGCTGACGATGCCATCGCCGGTGCCGGCGCGATCCATGCACAACAGATGCCCGGAGGCCTCGCCGCCCAGCACGCCTTGGTGTTCGACCAAGGCGCGGTGGACGTGGCGATCACCGACCTGGGTGCGCAGGAAGGCGATGCCGCGCTCGGCGAAAGCGCGCTCAAGCCCGTAGTTGCTCATCAGGGTGCCGATCACCGGCCCGCGCAGGCGGCCCGACGACTGCCACGCCAGCGCCAGCACGTACAGCAAGCCGTCACCATCGACGATGCGGCCATCGCCATCGACCATCAGCATGCGGTCGCCGTCGCCGTCGAAGGCGACGCCCAGCATGCAATCCGAGGCGCGCACATGCGCCGCCAGCGCCTGCATGTGGGTGGAACCGACGCGGTCGTTGATGTTCAGGCCATCCGGATCGACCCCGATCGGATCGACCTTCGCCCCCAACTCCGAAAACAACCGCGGCGCGATCTCGTAGGTCGCGCCGTGCGCGCAATCGACCGCGATGCGCAGCCCCTTGAGGTCGAAATCATCCGGCACCGTCGACTTGCAGAACTCGGCATAGCGCGATCCGGCACCGCTGATGCGCATGGCGCGACCGAGGCGTTCGGAGGGCGCGGTCGCGAACGGCCGCTCGAGCATCGCCTCGATCGCCAGTTCGCTGGCGTCGTCGAGCTTCTCGCCGTGCGCGTTGAAGAACTTGATGCCGTTGTCGTGGTGCGGATTGTGCGAGGCGCTGATGACGATGCCGGCATCGGCGCGCAGCGAATGGGTGAGGAAAGCGATGCCCGGCGTCGGCATCGGCCCGGACAGGTGCACGTCGACGCCGGATGCGACCAGGCCGGCCTGCAAGGCCGATTCGAACATGTAGCCGGAGATCCGCGTGTCCTTGCCGATCACCACCGACGGCTGCCGACCGTCGGCGGCGAGCACGCGCCCCAGCGCCCAGCCCAGCTTGAGCACGAAATCCGGCGAGATCGGCCCTTCGCCGACGCGCCCACGGATGCCATCGGTACCAAACCAGCGGCGCTTGCTCATGGCCGTCGCCGTCCGCGCGCGGCCATCGCACCACCGTGCACGCGTTTTAGTCCCGCACCACGACTGGCGTTGCCCGCGTTCATGGTGTCGTCGCCACCACCGTCGCCTCGACCGGCGCCGGCTTGCGCAGCAGCAGCGCCAGCAGCGCGGCGATGCGATCGCGCATCTGCCGGCGGTCGACGATCAGGTCGATGGCGCCGTGTTCGAGCAGGAACTCCGAACGCTGGAAACCCTCTGGCAACTTCTCGCGCACCGTCTGCTCGATCACCCGCGGGCCGGAAAAACCGATCAGCGCCTGCGGCTCGGCGACATGCAGATCGCCCAGCATCGCCAGGCTCGCCGACACCCCGCCGGTGGTCGGATGGGTGAGCACGACGATGTAGGGAACACCTGCCGCGCGCAGGCGACCGAGCACCGCCGCCGTCTTGGCCATCTGCATCAACGAGAACAGGCCTTCTTGCATGCGCGCGCCGCCACTGGCGGTGAAACACACGAACGGGATCTTCTCGGCCAGCGCCACCTCGGCGCCGCAGGTGAACTTCTCGCCGACCACCGAGCCCATCGAGCCGCCCATGTAACGGAACTCGAAGGCAGCCACGACCACGTCCTGACCCTTGAGCCGGCCGCGCACGACGACCATCGCATCCTTTTCGCCAACCGCCTTCTGCGCGACCCGGATGCGATCGGGATATTTCTTGCTGTCCTTGAACTTGAGCGGATCGGTGGGGCCGAGGTCGGCGGCGATTTCCTGCAGCTCGCCCGGGTCGAGGAAACTCGCCAGCCGCGCGCGCGCGCCAATCGGCCGATGGTGATCGCACTTGGGACAGACTTCGAGATTCTTCTCCAGTTCCGGCCCGTACAGCACCGTCCCGCATTTCTCGCACTTTTCCCACAACCCTTCCGGGATGCTGCGCTTGTTGCCACCCTGGGTGCGGATGCGCGCAGGCATTAGTTTTTGCAACCAGCTCATCGGTTCGGGCGTTCCGGATCGGCGAAGGGGCGCAGTTTAGCAGCGCCGCCGCGGGCGACCGTTAGCAAAGCGTTGCGCCGACCGCCCGCCGACCGCCACCGTGGCGCCTCAGCCGTCCAGCGCCGCCCGCAGCGGCGCGAGAAAAGCGCCGGCCCGGCACGCCGCGTCGTCGACGTCGGCAGCGCCGGCGATTGCCTCCACCAGCGCACTGCCGACCACGACACCATCGGCACCGGCCGCCAACGCCCTGGCGCTGGTGCCGTCGCGGACGCCGAAGCCGACCACGACCGGTGCCGTGGTTTTTTCGCGCAGCCTCGCCACGCGATCGAGCACGGCGGCCGCATCCAGGCGATCGGCGCCGGTGACGCCGGCGAAGCTGACGTAATACAAATACCCTTGGGCATCGGCGGCGATCCGCTGCAGCCGCGCCGCCGAGGTCGTCGGCGCGGCCAGCGCGATCAGCGCCAGCCCGTGGCTGGTGAAGATCGCGCGCGCCGCATCGGCTTCTTCCGGCGGCAGGTCGACCAGCAGCACGCCGTCGACACCGGCGGCGACCGCCGCGCCCGCGAACGCATCCCACCCGCGCACCAGCACCGGGTTGAGATAGCCCATCAGCACCACCGGCGTGCGCGCATCGCGTTCGCGGAATTGCCGCACCATCGCCAATACCCGGGTGGTACCGACCCCGCGCGCCAGCGCGCGCTCGGAACTGCGCTGGATGGTCGGGCCGTCGGCCATCGGATCGGAAAACGGCACCCCCAGTTCGATCGCGTCGGCGCCCGCGGCAACCAGCGCATGCATCACCGCGACCGTGGCCTCGAGCGCCGGATCGCCAGCGGTGATGAAGGGCACCAACGCCTTGCGGCCCCGATGGCGCAACGCGGCGAAGACGATGTCGATACGATTCATGGCGGCGCGAGAAGGCAATGGCACAGCCCGGACTGTACCCGGGATCGCCCGGCGCGGCATACCCGGCGCGCACCCGGACGCCTCGACGCCACGATCATCGCGGCGCGGATCCCGAGGCGGGAAAACTCACCGCTCCCAGCTCTCGACGCGATCGCGGCCGCCATTCTTGGCCCGGTACAACGCCGCGTCGGCGCGCGCGACCAGGCCTTCCGCCGACTCGTTCGCGGCCGCAGCGAACTCGCAGATGCCGATGCTGATGGTGACCTCGCCAAGGCCGGCCCGCACCCGCACGCGCAGGCGCTCGGCCAGCTCCCGCAACGGCGCCAGTTCGCAACCGGGCACGACGATGGCGAATTCCTCGCCGCCGTAACGCGCCACCAGGGTGTCGCCGCGCACGCCATCGGCCAGCAGACGCGCCACCTTGCGCAGCACATCGTCACCCGCCTGATGGCCGTGGCGGTCGTTGTAGCCCTTGAAATGATCGACATCGACCAAGGCCAGGCCCAGCGCCTGCCCGCGCGCACGGGCGCGCGCCAGCGCATCGGTGAGAAAGGCGTCGAAACGGCGCCGATTGGCGATGCCGGTCAGGCCGTCACGATCGGCCAGATCCTGCAGCCGCTGGTTGGCGTGCTCGAGATCCTGCGTGCGCGCATGCACGAGCCGATCCAGTTCGCGATTGTGCGCGCGCAGCCGGCGCACGCGCAGCCGCTGGCGCTGCACCAAGGCGCCGGCGATGAGCGCACAGGCGACCACGATCAGCGCCGGCACCACCCCGCGCCGTTCGTACCAGCGTGGCTCGACCACGAAGCGGAAGGGCGCGCCGGCGATCGCCTCGCCGTAGCCGGTGCGGGCGCGAACTTGCAGCGCATACTCGCCCGGCGGCAGCGAAAAATAGCGATAACTCGCCTGCCGGCTCCAATCCGACCATGCCGCGGACAGCCCCTGCAGGCGAACCTGGTATTGCTTCTCGCCGCTGCCGTAGTCGCTGAAGCCCAGATCGAACGCGAGCTCGCCACCCGAAGCGATGTGCGCCGGGCGATCGAGCGCCACCGGCTGCGCCCGTCCGCCCGATTCGGTCAGACGCAGCGCCGTCACCCGCACCGGTGGCGACTCCGGCGCCGTCGATGGCTGGTCTTCGTGGCGGTAACGCAACACTTGCCCGGCGGCGCCGACCAGCACGTCGCCATCGGGCAGAACCAGCAAGGTCTCGATCGGCCCGAGCATCGGATCGCCGACCAGCGCCACCTGCCAGCGGCCACCGGCCGGCTTGCGGAACACGGTGTGATAGCTGTACGCCCAGCGCTCGGCACCGGCGACGTCGACATCGACCAGATTCACCACCTCGCCTTCGGCGAGCAGCGCTTGCAAGCCGCCCAGATCATCGCGGACATAGCGATCGCCAGCCAGTCGGAACAAGCCGCGGCCGGTGCTGACGTAGGTACCTTCCGGCCATGCGAATACCTGCGCCTCGTCGCTGTCGTCGGTGGCGACGCCACGCGCCGTCGCCCACGCCTGGAGGGTGAAGCCCGATGGCGCCCTGGCATCGGCGCGGGCGCGATACAGCCCGTGATCGTCGCTGCCCAGCCACACCCCGTGCGGCGCCGCCGCCAAGGTCGTGATGCGCCAGCCCGGCGTTTGCACGCGGCCTTGCAAGTGCCATGTGCCGGCACTGCGCCGGAACAGCGCCGGGCCGTTTTCACCGCCGACCCACAGCAGGTTCGGGTCATCCGGGTCGGGCAGCAGCGCGCGTGGATACAGATCGTCCTGCGACAGCCGCGTCACCGCATCGCCACGCACGCTCAGCAACGCCATCGACTCGGCGACCAGCAGCGCATCGCCGTCGGCCCGCACGCGCCAACATTCGCCTTGCAACCACGCGCGCATCCGTGCCGGAAATACCGCGGCGCCGTCGGTGACGCCCGCCTGCGCAACGCCGGCGGTGCCACACAGGAACAGGCGACGATCGACCCGCGCCAGCGCGTGCACGTTGCCAGCGACCCCGTCGATGGCGCCATAGCGTGACCAGTGCAGCGGCCAGGGAATCCGGATCAGGCCGCGATCGTCGACCGCCAGCAGGGCGCCGTCGCGGTCGCGGATGATCTGGCTCATGAAGCCGTTGCCGACCGCCAATTCGGAAAACGTTTGCCGCGACCGGTCGAACACCCGCAGCCGGCCGTCGTCGCCACCGAAGGCGAAACGGTCGTTGCCCAGACCGACGCCCCAGTACAGATGACCGATGGCATCGCGCAAGGTTGGCGCGTCGATCGGCGTCACCGCGCCGGCACGCCAGATCGACAGCCCGACCCCGACGTCGTGCACCAGCAGGCCGCCATCGGCGAGTTCGAAGATGCCGTAGATCGGCTTGCCGGAATACATCGCGGTGCCGGCGACCGGCACGAACGCCTTGCCATCCCAGCGCCGGATGCCCTCGCCGCGCCATTGCACCCACAATTGGCCACGCACCTGGGTGGCCAGGCCGAAGCGCTCATCGCGGTGCCAGTAACCGATGCGACGGCCCTGGCGATCGACCGTGAACAGATCATGCAAGGCCTGGAACCAGATCGTGCCGTCGTGCTCGGCGATCGTCCAGACATCAGCGAACTGGCGGCCACGCAAGTCGCCGGCGAACTGCCCGGCCAGATCGACGTAGCGCTGCTCGCCGGTCGGCAGCGTGCGCAGGTAGCCGAAGCTGTCGCTGCCGCCGTACCAAACCCTGCCGCCGGCATCGACCAGCAAGGCACGAACCGGCCCCCGTCGCGGCGCCGGCTGCCAGATCCAGCGCCCGCCATCGTGACGGGCGATGCCGTCGGTTCCGCCCAGATAGATCTGTCGCGCCTGATCCTGGACGACCGCGAAGAACTGCGGGTAGGCGCGCACGTCCGGCGTCAGCCGGGTGACGATCGGCTCGTCGGCGACCGCCGTCGAGACGGCCAGCCAGCCTGCGAGCAACCATGCGACGAGCCGGATCCAACGCACCCGAGTCCCCCGTTCCCGGTTGTCGACGATGGTAGCGCAATGCCACGGCCGGCTGGCTGCGGCAAGCGCCTCCGGCGAGGGCGCGCGACGACCCGAGGTGCAGGCCGCCGGTGCTCGGCCATCGCCGAAGGCGGACCGGCCAAGCCTGCGCACGATGCCCGGCCCGAGGCGACGCAAATGCCGGCGCGAAGGTGGTTGCGATGCGGCCACGGCAACCGATGCCGCAGCGCAGCGTGACGCACACCGGCGCGATGCGCATACAGTGCACCGATACGTCGCGGCGTGGAGATCGCATGCGGGAGTCGGCCCGGGGAAAATCGCGCAGCCTCGCGCATTGGCGCATCCAGGATCTGGACGCCTTCGTGCAACTGGTCGAATGCGGGTCGTTCACGCGCGCCGGCAAGTTGCTGGGCATGTCGACCTCGGCGGTCAGCAAGCGCATCGCCGCACTGGAGGCGCACCTGGGCGTGCGCCTGCTCGATCGCACCAGCCGCACCCTGGCGATGACCAGCGACGGCCGCGAGTTCTACACGCGCGCGGCCAGCGTCTGCCAGCAATTGCGCGAGGCCGAAACCGGCCTGCACGGCGGCGACCGCCTGCACGGCACGTTGCGGCTGAGTTTGCCGACGGCGGCGGTGGAGATGGGCTTTCTCGGCGACCTGCTGGAACTGGGCCGGCAGCACGCGGCACTGAACCTGGAGATCTACCTGTCCGATCGCTCTGTCGATCTGGTCGGTCGCGCGCTCGACGTGGCGTTTTTCATCACCGACGACCCCGATCGCCATCTCGGCGATGTCGCCCTCGGCCTGCAACCGACGGTGCTGGTGGCGGCGCCGGGCTTCCTCGATCAGGCCGGGCGCCCGAGTCGGCCGGAAGATCTGGCGACGATGCGCTCGATCCGCGCCATTTCGCGACGCGGCAATCCGATCCCGTGGACCTTGTACGGGCCGGGCGACGAGGAAGTGACGGTGCCGATCGCCGGCCCGACCCTGCTCAGCGACGACTTGCGCGTGTCCTACGTGGCGGCGATTTCCGGCGGCGGCATCGCCCGCGCACCACTGGCCTACATCGCCGACGCCGCCCGCGCCTGCCGGCTCGAACAGGTCCTGCCGCAATGGCGCTTTCGCCCGATCGTGCTGATGGCGGCGCTGCGC
Organism: Pseudomonadota bacterium; assembly: GCA_018240435.1. Lineage (GTDB taxonomy): Bacteria > Pseudomonadota > Gammaproteobacteria > Xanthomonadales > Xanthomonadaceae > SZAS-103. The sequence goes on along the minus strand of JAFEFT010000017.1, from coordinate 58,546 downwards.
CATCGCCATGCCCCGTCGCACAAGGTCCAGGCCGTGCTCGACCTGGTGCGCGGCGGCCTGGCGCGCATGGACGACCTCGCCCTCGGCGGGCCGCTGGAATCGCACTACAAGACGGTCGTCGCCGAAGATCGCGCCCGCTTCGTCCGCACCCACGGCGCACGCCTCGCCGCCGATCTGCTGCAGGGCCATTGAGTCGGCCACGGCCGCATCGTCGTTGCAAATCCGTGGCAGGCTGCGACCGCGATCACGGTATCGTCGACACGACCGCCGCAGCATTGTCGCCAGAGGTTGCGGTTCGATGCCCACGCGATGGGGCCGTGGCAAGGACGTCGCCGCGGTCACGCCCGGATCGCGAAACGGCCCGGGATGCCCGCATGGCCGCATGGCGCCTGCCACTCGATCGTTTCCTGAATGGAAACACAACATGCACCCAACCGCGCATCCGCCTGCGTTAGCTTGGTCGACGGCAACGCCCCACCGGGGCGCTGCGGGTGCGGCAGCAACACCGCGCAGGCGCGCATCGGCACCAACGCCGCCGCGCTCTGCACCGACCTCGCTGCGCCATCCACCGGCAACCCGCATCCCCCGCGATCGTTCGCGCCCACCGACACTGCCCCGAGGAAGGTCATGAAAACTGCGACTGTGCGCCTGGCCATCATCGCTTCGCTTGCCGCCTGCGGCGTCTGCTCGGCCGCCATCAACCCGCAATACAAGCAACTGGCGGGCCCGCCCGCGCAATTCGACGCGATGAAGCCGGTTCCGGTCGGCGCCGCGGCGATTTCATCCAAGAGCGCGCTGCTGCCGATCAAGCTGTCCACCAGCGCCCGTGGGCGCTCGTGGAGCGGCACGTTGCCGGTCGAGAACGGCCGCATCCGCTTCATGGTCATCCCCGGCGCCGGCTCGCCGCTGAGCGTGCAGCTGCGTGGCCCCGACGGCCACACGATGGCGTTGTCGCGCGACAGCGCCAGCACCGCCGCGCGCGCCGCGTTCGGCATCGAGGCGGCCTCTTACCAGGGCGATGTCTATGCGCTGGACTCGCTGGCCAACGGCAGCTGGACGATCACCATCCAATCCAATGACCCGAGCGGCTCGGACCACGCCTTCGTGCTGATGGAAGGCGACCCGGCGACGCGACTGATGTCCTGGAATGCCACCCCGCAGCAATGGGTCGGCCAGCGCATCCAGGTGGCCGCCGTGCTCTCGCATGTCGGCGCCGACGGCTCCAGCCAGCTCGGCAAGGCGGCCGGCACGATGTTGCGCTCGGTGCTGCGGGTGACCGCGCCGGATGGCAGCGTGCGCGAATACCCGATGCTCGACGACGGCCGCCACGGCGATGGCCGCGCCAACGACGGCATGGTCGGCGGCGAGTTTCTCGCCACCCAGGCGGGCAACTATCTGGCACAGGTACAGACCGACTCGATCGGCCGCAATGGCCTGCACCTGCTGCGCACCGCCGAGCACATCATCCCGATCGTCAATCCAACCGTGAACCTGCGGCCGGAGCAGGCGCTGGGCAGCGGCGCCGGCGGCGGTCGCGTCGAAATCTCGTTGCCGGCGACCGACAGCAGTCGCGGCGGCCATTACCGCGCTTATGCCGAAGTCTGGGGCACCGGCGCCTCCGGCCAGATGGTGCCGGTGGCGTGGATCAGCGGCATGACCGAGCGCAGCGGCAACGGCCTGCCGCTGGGCCTGGACGAACGCTGGATCGCCAAGGCCGGCGCGCATGCGCCGTTCGAGCTGCACAACGTGCGCATCGAAGACCCCGACAACTTCGTCACCCTGGCCTCGGCCGGCAAGATCGCGTTGTCGCTGCCGCCACTGTCACGCACGATGGCGGTTCCGGCCGGCGCCCCCGACGAACTGATGACGATGGGTCCGCGGCCGGCGCCGGCGGCCGGCAATCACACGATGGGCACCGGCTCGCGCCTGCTGCTGGTGCACGGCTACTGCTCCAGCCTGGTCTGGCCGGCCTCGCAGTTCAGCAACGCCTCGGTGTTCAGCGACCCCAACCAGAACCGCAGCAACGACCAGTTCGCCCGCCTGATCCTGTCCTTCGGCAGCACCTGGCACGACTACGGCATCGTCGCCCACAGCCAGGGCGGTCTGGCCTCGCTGCACCTGTACACCTATTACTGGAGCGGGCTGGACTACGTCACCTCCGGCTCGCGCCTGATCCAGTCGGTGGGCTCGCCCTACCAGGGCACCAACCTCGCCGGCGTGCTGGCCTCGATCGGTTCGTGGTTCGGCGTCGGTTGCGGCAGCAACAACGACCTGACCTACTCGGGCGCCTCGTCGTGGCTGGCCGGCATCCCGACCGCCAACCGCGCCAAGGTGAACTACTACACCACCTCGTTCACCGACCATCCCTGGCAATGGGATTATTGCAACGCCGGCACCGATCTGGTGCTGAGCGATCCCGACGACGGCGTCACCGAGAAGGCCAACGACCAGCTCCCCGGCGGCGTCAACCGCGGCCACGTCACCGGGGAGTGCCACACCACCAACATGCGCGATCCGGCGCAGTATCTGGACGCCTCGCGCAACGCGACGATGAACGCCAACGCGGCACGCTGACGACACCTTCGCGATCTTCGACCCCTCTCCGGACCGGAGAGGGGTTTTCATTTCCGGGGCCGGCGCCGACCGGTCGACGCAGGTGCGTCAGAGGTGGAAGTCGCCAGCCGCTTCGGGCTGGTACAGCACGTCTTCGATGCGAATCCGGCGCACGCCCGCCGGCACCGGCCACTCGACGATGTCGCCGCGGGCGTAACCCAGGATCGATGTCCCCACCGGCGCCAGCACCGAGATGCGCCCGGCATCGACGTCGGCGTCCTTCGGGAACACCAGCACCCACGTCATCGTCTGCCCGCTGTCGAGATCGCGCAGCACCACCTTCGAGTTCATCGTCACCACGTCGGACGAAACGTGTCGCGACGCCACCACCTCGGCACGACCCAACTCGTCGGCCAGCGCCGTCAGATCCTTGCGATCGCGGCCGCCAAACTCGTCGGCGACCGCGATCAGTTCTTCCAGACGCGCGCGGTCGAACTCGGTGATGTGGATTTTCCGCTCTGCCATGATCTGGCGCTCCTTTCGATGGCGACGGCGCTGTGCCGATGCCTGCATCTTGCCATCGAACCGCCGCCGTTTGCGACCCTGGCGAGCGCCGGCGCGGCGGCTCCGGCGGAATCGGCGGAGGCTGTATCCTGCGCGCTGTGACGGATGCCCGCAGACTGCCGCCGCAAGCGCGGTATGCTGGGCGCGGGGTTATCCTTGGCGGCGCGCGAGCGCTCGCGAGTACGGGGGGAAACATGAGTGCGCAGGCCAGTCCATCGACGCGGATTCTTTTCGTCGACGATTCCAAGGTGATGCTGAAGACGGCAGCGAAGATCCTCAAGGCCGAATTCGACGTGATCACCGCCGTCGACGGCAACGACGCCTGGGCCAAGCTGGAGAAAGACCACGACATCCAGGTGCTGTTCACCGACATCAACATGCCCGATTGCGACGGCTACGAGCTGCTCAAGTTCGTGCGTACCTCCGACGATCCGGGCCTGAACGCGATGCCGGTGATCCTCGTCACCGGTGCCGACGACGACCAGTCGGCGCGGCAAACCGCGCTCGACCGCGGCGCCACCGACTTCATCAACAAGAAATCGCTCGGCGAGGAACTGCTGCCGCGGGCGCGGGCGCATGCGCGCTACCAGCGCATCAGCCGGCAGCTGCAGGCACGCAGCACGATCGACCCGGTCACCGGCCTTGCCAACGAGCATGGCCTGGTCGATCGGCTGGAACAGGACATCGCCTACGCCCGCCGCCACGAGCACGATCTGGCATTGATCCGGATCGAGATCGACCATCTGGTCGCCCTCTACGAGGCGCGCGGCAATCAGGTGGTGGAGCCGATCGTCATCCAGGTCGCCGACCTGATCCGCTCGCGCATCCGCAAGGAAGACACCGCCGCGCACATCGGCCTGGGCGGCTTCGCCATCTCGGTGCCCGGTGGGCAACTGCAAGGCGTCGAGGCGATGGCGACATGGTTGCGCGAACACGCGCAGGCGATGTCGCTGGACATCGACGGCCACCTGCTGGGCATCACCCTGACCACCGCCGTCGTCGGCAATGCGCCGGACACTTGGGTCAACGCTGCCGATGCCCTCGCCCGCAGCCAGGCCGCCATCGACCATGCGCGGCAACAGGCGGCGCGCGAACGCGCCCGCCGCAAGGCCGAGGAGCAAGCCACGCGCGAGCAGGCGCAGCGGCTGGCCGAAGAACGGGCGGCGCAAGAACAGGCCCGGCGGCGCGCCGAAGAGCAGGCGGCGGCAGAGCAGGCGCAGCGGCTGGCCGAGGAGCAGGCGGCGCGCGAGCAAGCCCGGCGGCAAGCCGAAGAACAGGCCGCGCGCGGCTACGCGCAACGCAAGGCGCAAGAGCAGGCGGCACGCGAGCAGGCGCAGGAGCAGGCGGCACGCGAACGAGCGCGCCGCGAGGCCGAAGAACGCGCCGCCCGCGAACAGGCACAAGCGGCCGAGCGCGAACGTGCCGCGGCTGCCGCGCGCGCGCCGGCGCCTTCGCCGCGCGGGCGCACGCGCGTGTTCAAGGCATCCTGGCCACAGCGCCTTTTCGCCTTCCTGCGCGATCAGGGCTCGCGCTTCATGCGCCTGTTCCGCCGAGGTGGGCGATGACGGTTCGGCCCTGCCCGCAATGGCCTGGAGGAGATCGGGTCGCCCGCCGATGACCGAGCCCCGGATCCTCCATTACGCGGGCGACCGCGAGGACGATGAGGCGCTGCTGCGGCTGCTGCTGCGCTCGGCGCGCAAACGCTTGAGCGTCGAGTGGGCGTGGGGCGAAGCGGCGGCATCGGACTTGCGCCTGCGCGACGGCGCGAGCCCGGCCGACGATGGCCACCCGGCGCGGCCGGGCCGCATCGACGCCCGCATCATCGCCGAGAGCGATCCTGAACCGGCGGGCCCCTTCCTGCGCAGGCCGCTGGTCGCCGATGCCTTCGTCGCCCTGCTCGAGGCCGTCGCCAGCAAGCCTGCGACGCCGGCCGACGACGCGGCCGCGGCGCCGGCATCACTCGCAGCCGGCATCGCCCCGGCCGGCGAAGAGGATGTGTTGCGCCCACTGCTGTACTTCCTGCCCAAGCGCGTGCTCGGCGGGCCGGCCCGCATCGAACGGGCGGGCGCGCCGGCGCTGACCATCGACCCCGAATCGCGGATGTTCTGGGCCGAGGGCATCCTGCCGGATCTGGAGCCGTACTCACGGCAACCGCTGCGCTTCGGCGACTGGCAGCGGGTGAGCGCCGATGAACTCGAAACCTTGCGCAAGGGCCTGCCGGGTCGCCCCTGCCTTTACCTGACCTGGATGGACACCTACCTCCATTCGCAGGGCGTGCTGTCGCGGCGGCTCGACCCGGATGGCAATTACGGCCTGAGCAAGCGGCTGGAATTGGCCAACGATTATCCGCATGCGCTGCGCATCAGCGCGCAGATGACCCGCCCGCGGCGACTGGACGCGATCGCCCGTGCCTGCGGCGTCGATCTGGCCGAAGTGCACAACGTGGTCAACGCCTACGAGGCGATCGGCTACCTCGACTGGACACGCGCCGGGGCGCCGGCGCGACGCGGCTGAATCCCGCCGCGGGGCCCGGCGATCGATCCATCAGGGGAAGCGGGTGATGCCGCCGAGGGTATCGTTCAGGCGCTTGAAGTTCGCCTTCACGCCGGCGGCATTGCCGGCACTGGCCGCCTCATCGAGCTTGCCGACATACGTCGCGACCAGCGTCACCTGCTGTTGCAGCATCTGCTGATCGTCGGCCGACAGCTTGGCGGCGTGCGCCGGCAGCGCCGCGGTGAGGTCACGAATGGCATCGGCGCTGGCCGGGACATCCTTCCAGACACCGCCATCGACGGCCTTTTGCAGCGCTGCCGCCTGCCGGTCGAGCGCCTTCCAGACTTCGTCGGTCGCCGCCGGCACGCTGGTGCTGGCGGTGTTGCCGCTGCTCGACGACGCCGCTGCGGCAACGGCCCCGCCATCGGCTACCGAGGCAACGCTGCCCTCCGGCGGCAAGGTCAGCGACTGGGTGACGAGCGAGGTATCGGGTGCCTTGCTGCAGGCGGCGAGCAGGCTCGCCAGGACGATGGCAGGGGCAAGGCGACGCAGGAGGGGATTCATCGCAGGCGACTCGAACGGCATGGACGGGGCGTTACAGCGTAGAACAAACCGACGGCAATGAGAAACGAAAGCCGCCCGACGGCTGTTCCTGGGGTGGGGCATCAACCGCCACCGCCTCCCGGCGCGCCGTGGATGCCGCCCTTGGCGAGGATCGCCGGATCGAGCAGCTTCTTCAGCTCCTTTTCCGACAGCCCGGTGGTTTCCCTGGCCACGTCGAGGATCGGCCGGCCTTCCTTGTACGCCTGCTTGGCGGTCGCCGCGCCCTTGGCGTAGCCGATCACCGGGTTGAGCGCGGTCACCAGGATCGGATTGCGGTTGAGCGCCTGGGCGATGTGGTCTTCGCGCACCACGAAGCCGGCGATGGCCTTGTCGGCGAGCAGGCGCGCCACGTTGGCGAGCAGGCCGATGGATTCGAGCAGGTTGTGCGCCAGCATCGGCAGCATCACGTTGAGCTGGAAGTTGCCGGCCTGGCCACCGACGGTGATGGCGACGTGGTTGCCCATCACCTGCGCGCAGACCATCGCGGTCGCCTCGGGGATCACCGGGTTGACCTTGCCGGGCATGATCGAGCTGCCCGGCTGCAGCGCCGGCAGTTCGATCTCGCCGATCCCGGCCAGCGGCCCGGAGTTCATCCAGCGCAAATCATTCGCGATCTTCATCAGCGAACAGGCCAGGGTGTTGAGCTGGCCGGACAGTTCCACCGCCGCATCCTGCGAGGAAATGCCCTCGAACAGGTTGGCCGCGGATTCGAACTTCACGCCGGTCTGCTTGCTCAACTCCGCGGCGACGAGCTTGCCGAACTTCGGATCGGCGTTGATGCCGGTGCCGACCGCGGTGCCGCCTTGCGGCAGGCGGCGCAGGCGGGTGCTGGCGTCCTCGATGCGGGCGATGCCGGAAGCGATTTGCGCCGCCCAGCCGCCCAGTTCCTGGCCGAAGGTCACCGGCATCGCATCCATCAGATGGGTGCGACCGGTCTTGACGACCCTGGCCAGTTCCTTCGCGCGTTTTTGCAGCGTGGCGTGCAGGTGCCTGAGCGCCGGCAGCAGGCGCTCGTGGACGCCGAGATTGGCACTGACCTGGATCGCGGTGGGGATCACGTCGTTGGAACTCTGCCCCATGTTGACGTGGTCGTTGGCGTTGATGCGGTCCTTGTCCGCCTTCGCCTCGCGGTTGACCAGGGTGGCGATGACCTCGTTGGCGTTCATGTTCGACGAGGTGCCCGAGCCAGTCTGGAACACGTCGATCGGGAAATGCGCATCGAAGGTTCCGGCGGCGACTTCCGCGGCGGCCTTCTGGATCGCCTTGGCCAGATTCTTCGGCAGATGGCCGAGGTCGGTGTTGGCCTGCGCGCAGGCGGACTTGATCAGGCCCAGGGCGCGGATGAACTCGCGCGGCATGCGCAACCCGGAGATCGGGAAGTTGTCGACCGCGCGCTGGGTCTGCGCGGCATACAGCGCGTCGGCGGGGACCTTGAGCTCGCCCATGCTGTCGCGTTCGATGCGGTATTTCGTGGTCATGCGGGTTCCGTGGGTTGAAGTAGCTGGGCAATTATATGCGCGCCACCTTCGCCTCGCGGCGCAGGTAAAATGCGCGTTTCCGGACTTTGGTTCGTCATCCCCGCGCAGGCGGGGATCCAGCGACTTTGCGTTGCTTTGAAAGGCTTGCAAGGCACTGGGTTCCCGCCTGCGCGGGAACGACGAGCTGAAGCGTTGCGGGCCTTTGATTCACTCGGAGTTCCAAGATGACCGATCCCCTGCTCGCCCTGTCCCCCGTCGATGGCCGTTACGCCGGCAAGGTCGATGCCCTGCGCCCGATCTTCTCCGAATACGGCCTGATCCGCGCGCGGGTGCGGGTGGAAGTGGAATGGCTGCTGGCGTTGGCGGCCGAGCCGGGCATCGTCGAGCTGCCCGCGTTCTCCGCCGAGGCCATCGCCCGCCTACGCGCGCTGGCGGAGGGTTTCCGGGTCGAACACGCCGAGCGCGTCAAGCAGATCGAGCGCACCACCAACCACGACGTCAAGGCGGTCGAATATTTCATCAAGGAACAGTTGAAGGACGACAAGGAACTCGGCCCGGCGCTGGAGTTCGTCCATTTCGCCTGCACCTCGGAGGACATCAACAACCTGTCCTACGCGCTGATGCTGCGCGACGCCCGCCACGACGTGCTGCTGCCGGCGGTGGACCGGTTGATCGAAAAGCTGCGTGCGCTCGCGCACGCCCACGCGCCGCTGCCGATGCTCTCGCGCACCCACGGCCAGACCGCCTCGCCGACCACCGTCGGCAAAGAGTTCGCCAACGTCCTCGCCCGCCTGCTGCGCCAGCGCCGGCAACTGGCCGACGTCGAACTGCTGGGCAAGATCAACGGCGCCGTCGGCAATTACAACGCCCACATCGCCGCCTACCCGGAAGTGGACTGGCCGACCTTCGCGCGCGGCTTCGTCGATTCACTGGGCCTGGACTTCAATCCGTGGACGACGCAGATCGAGCCGCACGACACCATCGCCGAACTCTGTGACGTGATGCGGCGCATCGACACCATCGCCATCGACCTGTGCCGCGACGTGTGGGGCTATATCTCGCTGGGCTATTTCAAGCAGGCGGTGAAAGCCGGCGAAGTCGGCTCCTCGACCATGCCGCACAAGGTCAATCCAATCGACTTCGAAAATGCCGAGGGCAACTTCGGCATCGCCAACGCCCTGCTGACCCACTTCGCCGAGAAGCTGCCGATCAGCCGCTGGCAGCGCGATCTCACCGACTCGACCGTACTGCGCGCACTGGGCACCGGCTTCGCCCACGCGCTGATCGCCTTCGATGCACTCGCCCGCGGCCTGGACAAGCTCAGCGTCAACCGCGAACGTTTGGCCGCCGACCTCGACGCCGCCTGGGAGGTGCTGGCCGAGCCGGTGCAGACGGTGATGCGCCGCCACGGCCTGCCCAATCCCTACGAACAGCTCAAGGCGCTGACGCGCGGGCATGGCATCGATGCGCAGGCCATGCAGGCTTTCATCGAAACCTTGCAGCTGCCGGCGGATGCGAAGCAGCGCTTGCTGGCGCTGACGCCGGCCACCTACACCGGGCTGGCGGCAAGGCTGGCAACGGACATCTGAACCGGCTTCGCAACGCCCCGAACTCACCGCTGGCAACGGACATCCGCGCCCGCTTCGCCGCGCGCCGAACGGGATGCCGGTGTTCGCCAGGGCGTTCGCCTGTAGCGCTCGCCTCGAATCCGTGTTGCAACGGGCGGCCGATTGCGACCCGCTGAGCGGCACACGCCGATCCGGGTGGCACGCGCCATCGCCAGCGAGAAGCCGTGAGCAAGCCGTCCTTCCTCCCCGCACCGTCGCCGTTTTTGCCCGCGGCGAACGCCGAATCAGCCATCGCTTCGGGGCAAGCGTCGCGGTAGTATCATTGCATGCGCTCAACATGCAATGAGGTCATGAACATGTCCACGGTGATGATCCAGATCCGCAACGTGCCGCAACGCATCCATCGCACGCTCAAAGCGCGTGCGGTGTTGGCCGGCAAGAGCCTGAGCGATTACGTGCTCGAAGAGCTCGCCGCAATGGCGGCGCTGCCGTCGGAGGCGGAAATCCGCGCCCAACTGGACGCCGCCGAACCCTTCGCGATGAAGGCTTCGTCCGCTCGCCTCGTGCGCGCCGAGCGCGACGCGGCGTGAGCGATCGCGTGCTGGTGGTGGATGCGTCGATCGTGCTGGATTTGCTGGCGCGCTTCAGACCGCAACCGATCGAGGCGTTGCTGTGGGCGCCGGGCACGACGTTGACCGCACCAGAGCTCGTCGACATCGAAGTATTGAATGCCCTGCGCAAGCTCGATCGCGACGGCGCCATTCCGCCGCAGCGACGAACCGAAATCCCCGCGCAGATGCGCGCCTTGCGAATCCGCAAGTTCAAGCACGACACGCTGCTTGACGGCATCTGGTCGCTACGCGGTCATGTGACGGCATACGATGCAGCCTATGTCGTGCTGGCCTCCGCACTGAAGGCACCGCTGGTCACGCGCGACGTGCGGCTTGCCAAAGCGGTCGGATCCACGCTGGAGGTGCTCGTTCCGTGAGCTTGTTCGCCGAACTCAAACGCCGCAACGTGCTGCGCGCCGCCGCGCTGTACGTCGGCGCTTCGTGGGCGCTGGCGCAGGGCATTTCGCAGCTCAGCCCGGCGATCGGCTTGCCCGACTGGGCGACGCGCTGGTTTCTGATCGCGGCGGCGATCGGCTTTCCGTTCGCGATGGTGTTGTCGTGGTTCTACGAATGGACGCCACGCGGCATCGTGCGCGAAGGCGAGGTCGAGGTTCCCGAGACGGTACGCTACTCGACCGGGCGCAAGCTCGATTTCGCGATCATCGGCGTGCTCGCGATCGCGGTGGTGCTGCTGCTGACCGACCGTTTCGTCGCGCACAAGGACGCCAGCCTGGACAAGTCGATCGCGGTGCTGCCCTTCGCCAACCTGTCCTCGGACAAGGACAACGCCTATTTCGCGATCGGCATCCAGGACGAGATCCTCACCCGCCTGGCAAAGATCCGTGCGCTGAAGGTGATCTCGCGAACATCCACCCAGCGCTACGCCAGCAGCCCGGACAACCTGCCGGAGATCGCCCGCCAGCTCGGCGTGGCCAACATCCTCGAAGGCAGCGTGCAGAAATCCGGCGACCGGGTGCACATCAACGTGCAGCTGATCCAGGCGGCGACCGACCAGCACCTGTGGGCCGATAGCTACGACCGCAAACTGGATGACGTTTTCGGTGTCGAGGGCGAGGTCGCGCAGACGATCGCGCAGACCTTGCAGGCGCGGCTGTCGGGCGCGGAGGTCGCGCAGCTCGCCGCCCTCCCGACCACGAACCCCGCCGCCTACGACGCCTACCTGCGCGGCCTGGCGGCCGAACGCAGCGTCTTCGGCTCGGTGCCGACGCTCAAGGCCGCCGCTGCCTTCCATGCCCAGGCGACCGCCCTGGACCCGAAGTTCGCGCTCGCCTGGGCGCGCGGTTCGATCGACGACGGGCTGATCTGGTTCCAGGGCTTCGATCGCAGCCCCGCTCGGCTGGAAGTCGCCCGCCACGGCGCCGACATGGCGATGCAACTGGCGCCGGAATCGCCGGAAGGATGGTTGGCCAAGGGCATGCTGCTGTACCACACGCAGGACTACGACGGTGCCCGCACGGCCTACGCCGAAGCCGACCGGCGCTGGCCCGACAACCCCGAGATTCTCGCCGCCCGGGGATTCCTCGAACGACGCAGCGGGCATTTCGATCAGGCGATCGCCCTGTTCACCCGCGCGCTCGATCGCGATCCGCAAAACATCGGCAACATCACCACCGTGTCCGATACCTGCAACTCGCTCGGGCGACCGCGCCAGGCACTGGCCTGGGTCGATCGCGCCCTGACTTTCAACCCCACCGACGCGGCGATCATCAACCGCAAGGCCGAGTACCTGATCGCCGCCGGCGAACTCGATGCCGCCGGTCGATTGCTGGATCCATTGCCGATCGATGTCGACGACGTCTACGCGACGCAGAACCGGGCGATCTACCTGTTCGCGCGCCGGGACTATCCTGCGGCCATTCGCATGTTGCAACGTGCGGTGCATGCGCCGGGCTTCGTCCTCAATGCCTGGAACGGTTACTACTACGTCTACCTCGGCTGGGCGCAGAAATTGTCGGGCGACACCGGCGCCGCTCGCGCGACTTTCAGCGAAGCGCGCGCACGGATCCAGGCGCTGGAGGCGAGCACCGGCGACAACGGCTATCTGGCATCCCAATTGGCCTTCCTCGATGCCGGGCTCGGCGATGCCGATGGCGCCGAACGCGAAGGCCGTCTGGGTGTGCAGCGCGCCGGCAAGGACCGGCTCAACGCCCTGGGCCTGACCGTGTCGCTGGCTGCGGCGCAAGCTCTCAGCGGACGCAAGCAGCAGGCGCTGACCACGCTGGAAGGTCTGGTGAACGCCCCGGTCCCGATTCTCTATGGCGACCTGAAGCTGTCGCCGTTCTGGGACGGCTTGCGCGGCGACCCGCGCTTCGCGGCATTGCTGGCCGCCAGTCAGGCCAGGCTGGAGGCGCAAGCGCGATCGGAGCCCGGCCTGGAAGGCACGCCGTGAACATACCCTCCTTCCACCCCGGGCTCCAGCGCCGCAACGTGCTGCGCGCGAGCGTCCCGGCGTGCACCGCACGCGCCTTGACAGCCTTCCGTACGGTTCGTACAGCCTGGCCATGAAGCCTTCGTCCAGACCGCAATCCAGGGGCGCGGAAGCCGCGCGGCAGCAATTGCCCGCCATCCTGGCCGACGCCGCTGCCGGTCACACCACCATCATCACCCGGCATGGCCGCGCGGTGGCGGCGGTGGTGCCGGCGGATTCCGTCAAGCCGGCCAAACCCGCCTCGCTGCAAACCCTGGCCGGAAGCGGGCGCGGCTTGTGGGGCGCCGACAGCCGCCGCACCCTCGCCCGCCTGCGCGACGAATGGAACCGCTAGACGCCACCGCGCTGCCCGCAGGCGCCCTGCTGCTGGTGGACAACGCGCCGATCATCTACACCCTGGAAGCGCATCCGAAATGGGCCGCGCGCTTCGCGCCGCTGTTCGCGCGGCACGCCGACGGCGAGATCGTCCTCGCGGTGCCCCCCATCACTCTCGCCGAAGTGCTGACCGGCCCCCTGAAAGCCGGCGAGGAAGCGCTCGCCCGTCGCTACCGCGCGGTATTGGAATCCTGGCAGGTCGTCGATTTCACATGCGACATCGCCGCCGGCGCGGCCCGCCTGCGCGGCAAGTACGGCTTGAAATTGCCCGACGCCATCCAGGCGGCCAGCGCGTTGTCGATCAATGCCGACGCGCTGGTAACCCACGACCGCGATTTCGCGAAAGTGCGCGGGCTGCGAGTGCTGGGATGAAATTTTTCGCCGAACTCCAGCGCCGCAACGTGCTGCGCGCCGCCGCGCTGTACGCCGGCGCGGTGTGGGCGCTGGCGCAGGGCATCGCCCAGCTCAGCCCGGCGATCGGCTTGCCGGACTGGGCGACGCGCTGGTTTTTGATCGCCGCCGCACTCGGCTTTCCATTTGCGCCACAATCGCGGCATGAACCGCGCCGCCCAATCCATCCCGCACGAAGTCCACGCCACCGACAAGCACCTGCTCGGCATGCCCGCGCAGGGCTTCCTGCGCGACTACTGGCAAAAGCGCCCGCTGCTGATCCGCGGCGCGTTCGCTGATTTCGTCTCCCCGGTTTCGCCCGAAGATCTCGCCGGGCTGGCTTGCGAGCAAGCCGCGCTGTCGCGCATCGTGACGCACGAGCCGCGCGGCGATCGCTGGAGCCTGCGCCACGGCCCGTTCGCGGAATCCGATTTCGCGAAGATGGGCGAACGCGACTGGACCTTGCTGGTGCAGGATGTCGACAAGTGGGACGCCGATGTGCGCGCCCTGCTCGACGCCTTCGACTTCCTGCCGCGCTGGCGCATCGACGACGTGATGATCAGTTACGCCGCGCCGGGCGGCTCGGTCGGCGCGCACGTCGATCAATACGACGTGTTCCTGCTGCAAGGGCAAGGCCAGCGGCACTGGCAGATCAGCACCGACGCGAATGCACCGGTCGCATTCCGCGACGATGTCGAACTCAAGCTGCTGCGCGAATTCCATCCCACGCACACCTGGACGCTGGAAGCCGGCGACATGCTTTACCTGCCGCCGGGCGTGCCGCACCACGGCGTCGCGGCGGATTCGTGTCTGACGTATTCGATCGGCATGCGCGCGCCGTCGCAGGCCGAATTGCTGGTCGATTTCGCCGAACACCTCGCGCAGCGCATCGGCGAGGACGCTCGCTACACCGATCCCGATCTAACGCTGCCGATGGATGCGTTCGAGATCGACGCGACCGCGCTCGCGCGCGTGCGCACCGCGCTGTCTGGCTTGCACGCCGACGATGCCGCGCTGGCGGCGTGGTTCGGCAGCTTCATCAGCAGCTATCGCAGCGTCGGCATCGCCGCGCCGCCGAAGCCACCGACGGAAGCCAGCGTGCGCAAGGCGCTGGCGACAGGCGGCACGCTGGCGCGGCATCCCTTCGTGCGCACGGCGTGGATGCGGCACGGCAAGCGCGCGCTGCTGCTCGCCGCCGGCGCGGCCTATCCGATGCAAGCCGAAGCCGCCCGCGCGCTCGCCGCCGCCACCGCCATCGACGCAGCCCAGTTCGACGCACTCGATGCCGATGCGCAGGCCGCGGTGATCGCGCTGGCGGTTGCGGGAAGCTACGTCGTCCGCAAGCACAGCACACGCAAACCGGAGCGATCGCGATGAGCACGACCACATCGTCTGATTTTCGCGTCGAGCCGGCCGACTACCGCACCGACTTCCAGGATCTGCGCCGCGTGCGCGAGGCCGTCTTCGTGGTCGAACAGAACGTCCCGCTGGAATTGGAATGGGACGCGCAAGATCCGCTCTGCCAGCATGTGATCGCACGCGACGGACAGAACCAGCCGATCGGCACCGGCCGGCTGTCGCCGGAACATCGCATCGGTCGAATGGCGGTATTGCGCGAATGGCGCGGCCACGGTGTCGGCAGCGCCCTGCTGACGGTGCTGATCGATGCGGCGCGCATGCAGCATTGGGCGGAGGTCGAACTGCATGCGCAAGTCGATGCGCTGGCGTTCTACGCCAGGCACGGCTTCGAGGCGGTGGGCGATGAATTCGCCGAAGCCGGCATCCGCCACCGGACGATGCGGCTGGCGCTGGCGCCGTTCGCCGAACGCCCGGCCGGCGTGCCGCGCATGGCACTGACGGCGGTCGAAACGACCGAACAGGCGGTGGCTGCAACGCTGGCGACGATCGTCCACTCGCGCCGCGACCTGTGCCTCTTCAGCCGCGATCTCGACCCTGCCCTGCTGGCCCGGCCGGAAGTCCTCGACGCCCTGCGCCGCTACGCCACCTCCGGCGTCGACCCGCACGTGCGCGTGCTGCTGCTCGACCCGCAGGCACCGGCGCAGGCCGGCCACCCGCTGCTGACACTGGCGCAACGGCTGCCGAGCATCTTCGAGTTTCGCGCCTGCGAGGAAGAACCCGATCGCCAATACCCGTCGGCCTTCCTCGTCGGCGACCGCGGCGCGCTGTACTTTCGTCCGCTTGGTGGCCGCATCGAAGGCGAGGCCAGCGACGCCACGCCGGCGCGCGCCAGACAGATCATGGAAGCCTTCGAACGGATGTGGGAGCGCGGCCGGCCGTGCACCGAGTTGCGGGTGCTGGGTATTTGAGCGCACCGCGCACTGCAAGGTGCGCCGTGGTGCGCTCGACCGCACTCCAGCTCATTTCGTGCGCGGCGCGACCGTCCGCTTGCGCGCTGGCGCCGTTGCCTTCGGCAGGCGCCGGGCTGCCAGCGCATCGACAGGGGCATAGGCGATGCCTGCGCCGGCGCAAATCACTTCGAAAATGGCGCAAATCCCCGCCCAACTGGTATTCGTCAAAACGTAATAGCCACAAACGGATTCGACGTGTCCGGCGGTGAGGTGCGGCGAATTGGGATAGATTTCGTCGGCCCGGGTCGCGATGTATCGCCTCTTGCGGGTCTTGCCAGCCGACCAGTTGGCATCGTCGATCGCCACGGCCTTGGCCAACGCTCCCGGCAGCTCGCTCTCGATGCGCTCAAGCGCCACGTGCAAGGCTTGGCGTACGGTGGCAGGCTGCATCACCTCGTAGTACGACCACTCGCCCTGCACATAGTGGAACGCCAGGCGAGGCTTGGCCTTGCCGGCGCAAAAGAGGGTCTTGAGTTCCCGCACCGGCTGTTTGACGTTGCTCACGAATGGCTCCTTGCGTGTGATACCCATCCAGTCTCCCTCAGCGCAAGCCGGCATTGATCTTCGCCAGCACCGCATTGCCCGGGCACAGTTCGGCTTCGCCGAGGCGGTTGAAGGCGGTCGGCACGGTGTCGAGGTGGGCGTGCAGGTCGCGCGCCTGCAGATCGACGTAGAGCAGGCCGGTGGCGACTTCGCCGGCGGCGCGGGCGGCTTCGCAGTAGCGCGCGGCCTCGACGTGATCGCGTGGATCGTAGTCGGCGCCAATCTTGCGCAGGCGCAGCACGCTGCCGTCGTGCTGCTCGACATCGACGACTTCGCCCTGCGCGTACTCGACGGTGATCTCGTCGCGGCAGGGAACGTAGTCGATGCGGTTGGCGATCTCGTTGTGCTCGCGCACGTAGTCGTAGCTCTTGGTGCTGCCGGCGTGGTTGTTGAAGGTCACGCAGGGGCTGATGACGTCGATGAAGGCGGCGCCTTGGTGGGCGATGGCGCCCTTGATCAGCGGCACCAGCTGTTGCTTGTCACCGGAAAAGCCACGGGCGACGTAGCTGGCGCCCAATTGCAGCGCCAGGCCGATCAAATCCAGCGGCGCGTCGGTATTCACCACGCCCTTCTTCGATACCGAACCTTGGTCGGCAGTAGCCGAGAACTGGCCCTTGGTCAGGCCGTAGACGCCGTTGTTCTCGACGATGTAGACCATGTTCACGCCGCGGCGCAGCGCATGCACGAACTGGCCGATGCCGATCGAGGCCGAATCGCCGTCGCCGGAAACGCCCAAGTACAGCAAGTCGCCATTGGCGAGGTTGGCGCCGGTCAGCACCGAGGGCATGCGCCCGTGAACGGTGTTGAAGCCGTGCGAGTTGCCGAGAAAATAGTCCGGCGTCTTGCTCGAGCAGCCGATGCCGGACAGCTTGGCGACGCGATGCGGCTGCACGTCAAGTTCCCAGCAGGCCTGGATGATCGCCGCCGAGATCGAATCGTGGCCGCAACCGGCACACAGGGTGCTGATCTTGCCTTCGTAGTCGCGACGGGTGTAGCCGACCTTGTTGCGGGTCAGGCTGGGGTGATGCAGCTTGGGCTTGGCGAGGTAGGTCATGGGGTGATCCTGGCGTCGGCGGACGAGCGCCTTTCGCGTGGGCGGGTCAAGGTTGGAGCGGGTCGTTGCGCGCCGCGTCGGCGGCGGTCGGGTACAGCGGATGCTCGCGCAGGGTCGAGCGCCACATCCATTTCTCGCCACGCCGCACCGGCCGGCCGCTGTGCAGCGATTGCGCATCCATGCCGCCATCGGCGATGGCGTTGTAGTGCAACAGGCCCATGCCGACTTCGCCGCGGACGGCCAGGTCGGGATGGTGGAAGAACGTCTCGCCACCTTCTTCGGCCGCATGCAGGCACAGCAGGAAGGTCACCACCCGCTGCCCGCCCAGATCGCCGCGTCGGCGATTGACGAGGATCTGTTCGGCAGTGAACGAGTCCACATGCGGCAGGTATTCCTCGCCGGGCTGGTAGCGGATCACCGCGTGGGGTTCGAGCGCGGTCACGTCCCAGCCGGCGATGGTGGCGACGCGCCGTTCGATCGAGCGCACCACGGCGTCGGCGAACAGCGCTCCGGGTGGATGCCCCTGGCCGTTGAAGAATTCGCCCTCGGAGGCATCGTTGACGCTGTCGGCGTGCAGGTAGTCCCGCGGATGGCGCAGCTTGGGCGCCGCCTTGTGCATCATGTGTGCGCATTCTTCGCGGCTGGCGAAACCGCGACTGACACCGATGCGCGGCTGCTGCGCGAGCCATTGCAGCGGAGCCGGTTCGGTGCGCGGCGAGCCGCTGCAACCGGCCGCGGCCTGCAGGCGACCGGCACCATCGATGCGCAATGCAGCGTGGCCGATGTCGGCGAAATGCCGTTCGAGGCGGACCACCAGCGGATGCAGCGACGCCTGCGCAAGCGGCACGTCGGCCGGCTGCAGCGACTGCAGGATGGGACGGGCGGCGACGAGGTTTTCCTTCAGGCGACGATGCCACTGCCCGGCCTGCGCGCCGGCGACCGCGGCCGGTGCCAGTGCATCGGCGGCGCTTGCGGCATCGGGAAAGCCGGCATCGGCCGCGCGCAGCAGCAGGGCGCGGGCCAGCGCCAGATCGCGCCGATCGACGGCGGCCAACGCCAGCCGCAAGCCGAGCGAGTAATACGCCGGCGGAAAGCCCAGGGCGCAGGCGCGGGCGAAAGCGGTGGCGGCGGCATCGCCATCGCCGCAACGATCGAGCAGGTAGCCTGCTTCCCACGCCGCCTGCTGGAAGCCGGCATCGGCCAGATGGCGTTGCAGGGCCAGCGCGCGCGCCGGATCGAAAGCGATGCCGATGCCTTGCAGGTGCAAGGTCGCCAGCCGGTCGATCGCCGGCGCCACCCCTGCCTGCGCGGCCCGCTCCAGCCAGTGTGCGGCCTGCGCATGCGCATCCGGCCACGTCGTCACCTGCAGGTAGTAGGCGCCCAGAAACCAGCAGGCCTCGCGCGCGCGCGGGCCATCGGCGGCGGCGAGCAGCAACTGCCGACCGCGCTCGTGTTCGGCGGTGCCGAAGCGATGCGTTTTGAGCAGATGGTTCGCCAGCGCGAGTTGCGCGCCGGCGTCGCCGGCCTGTGCCGCCTGTTCCCATTGCGCCAGCGGCACCACTGCCGGTGACGCTTCCGTCGCCGTGTTCATGGCCACCCTCGGGCGGGCATCGCCAGCCGCGCGCGCATCAGGCAACCTCGGCCTGCGGTCGGGCGCCGACGGTCGCGGCCCCACCCAACGCTTCGACGATGAAACGCGCGGTGATCGGGGTGCCGTCGTAATGCAGCACCGAGCGCAGGCGCGCCGGGTCGATACCGAATTCGTTGACCAGCAGCGTCTTCATCTGCGCGTCGCGGTTCTGTTCGATCACGTACACGAACTCGTGGCCGGCGATGAAATCGGCGACCGCCTGCGGGAACGGAAACGCGCGCAGGCGCAGGGTGTCGACATGCACGCCGGCGGCATCGAGCAGCGCGCTGGCCTCGGCCATCGCCGGGCTGGTCGAGCCGAAGTAGATCGCGCCGATCCCGGTCGGCGCGCTGGCCGGTTGCAGCACCGGCTGCGGCACCAGGGATTTGGCCGTGTCGAACTTCTTCAGCAGCCGCTGCATGTTGTAGGTGTAATCGGCACCGCGTTCGGAATAGCGCGCATACGGATCGCGCGAAGTGCCGCGGGTGAAGAAGCCCCCCTTGCTCGGATGCGTGCCCGGATACGTGCGCCACGGGATGCCGTCGCCATCGACATCGAGATAGCGCCCGAAGTCGCGGCCGGCTTCGAGCTCGTCGGCGCTCATCACCTTGCCGCGGTCGTAGCGGCGGTTCTCGTCCCACGCGAACGGCTGGCACAGGCGTTGATTCATGCCGATGTCCAGATCGCTCAGCACGAAGATCGGCGTTTGCAGGCGATCGGCCAGATCGAGCGCGGCGGCGGCGAAATCGAAACATTCGCGCGGGTCTTCCGGCAGCAGCAAAACGTGCTTGGTGTCGCCGTGCGAGGCATAGGCGCAGGAAAGCAGGTCGGATTGCTGGGTGCGCGTCGGCATGCCGGTGGAGGGGCCGCCGCGCTGCACGTCGATCAACGTGACCGGAATCTCGGCGAAATAGGCCAGGCCGATGAACTCGGTCATCAGCGAGATGCCCGGCCCCGAGGTGGTGGTGAAAGCGCGCGCACCGTTCCAGCCGGCGCCGACCACCATGCCGATCGAGGCGATCTCGTCCTCGGCCTGGACGATGGCGTAGCGCTTGCGACCTTGCTCGTCCTTGCGCAGCTTGCCGCAGTATTTCTCGAACGCCTCGGCGCACGACGACGACGGCGTGATCGGATACCACGCACACACCGTCGCGCCGCCGTAGACGCAGCCGAGCGCGGCAGCGGTGTTGCCGTCGACGAAGATGCGCTCGCCGACCGCGTCGACCCGCCGAACACGCAGACCGATCGCGTCGCCGACGTGCTCGCGGGCGTGATCACGCCCCAGTTGCAGCGCCTCGCGATTGGCGTGCAGCAGTTTTTCCTTGCTGCGATATTGCTCGCCGATCAGCGTTTCGAGAACCTCGACCTCGATGCCGAGCAGATGCGCCAGCGCACCGACGTACATGATGTTCTTGAACAACTGGCGCTGCCGCGGATCGGCGTAGGTGGCATTGCAGATCGCGGTCAGCGGCATGCCGATGACATGGATGTCGTCGCGGAACATCGACTTCGGCAGCGGTTTGGTGTTGTCGTAAAACAGATAGCCGCCGGGTGCGATCTCGGCGACATCGGCCGCCCACGTCTGCGGATTCATCGCCACCATCAGGTCGACGCTGCCGCCGCGCCGGCCGAGCCAGCCGGCTTCGGACACGCGCAGCTCGTACCAGGTCGGCAGGCCCTGGATGTTCGACGGGAAGATGTTGCGCGGCGACACCGGCACGCCCATGCGCAGGATGGCTTTGGCGAACAGCTCGTTCGCCGACGCCGAGCCCGAGCCATTGACGTTGGCGAATTTGATGACGAAGTCGTTGCTGGCGGTGATGGGTTGGTTCATGCGCAGGCAGCCAGCTTGCCCTTCTCCCGCCGGGAGAAGGTGGCGCGGCAGCGCCGGATGAGGGTTCGGTTTCGGGAGCGGGCGACGAACGCGTCGATCGTCGTTTCAGGACAGACGGCACGCAGTGACGTGATCCGGCGATGCCGGAAAACCGCACCCTCATCCCTGCCCATCTCCCGAGGGGAGTTGGATTCAAAGGGTCGGATCCTGGTGGCCATCATGCCGCCACCTTCTGCGCGGCGGCCGCATCCGGCGCCGCATGCGGCTGCTGGAACAGGAACTTGCGCATGTCCCACGCACCCGTCGGGCAGCGCTCGGCGCACAGGCCGCAATGCAGGCATACGTCTTCATCCTTGACCATCACTCGCTCCGTCTTCAGCGGCCCGGAGACATACAGGGCTTGTTCCAGATTCAGCGCCGGCGCGGTCAGTCGCCCGCGCAAGTCCGCCTCCTCGCCATTGCCGGTGAAGCTAATGCAATCCATCGGACAGATATCGACGCAGGCATCGCACTCGATGCACAGCTTGTCGGTGAAGACCGTCTGCACGTCGCAGTTCAGGCAACGCTGCGCTTCTTTCCACGCGGTTTGCGCGTCGAAACCGAGTTCGACCTCGACCTCGATCGAATCGAGTTTCTTCGCCTGCTCCGACCACGGCACCACGAAACGCTCGTCGCGCACGATCTGGTTGTCGTAGCTCCACTCGTGGATGCCCATCTTCTGCGACATCAGATGCGTCATCGGCGGCTGCCGCTCGGCGGGGTTCTCGCCCGACAACAACCGGTGGATCGACACCGCCGCCTCGTGGCCGTGCGCCACCGCCCAGATGATGTTCTTCGGCCCGAACGCGGCGTCGCCGCCGAACAGCACGTTCGGCAACGACGACTGGAACGTGACCTTGTCCACCACCGGCATGTCCCATTCGCCGAACGCGATGCCGCAATCGCGCTCGATCCACGGGAAAGCGTTTTCCTGGCCAACCGCGATCAGCACTTCGTCGCAGTCGTGGATTTCATCGGGCTCGCCGGTCGGCACCAGTTTGCGGCGGCCGTTTTCATACACCGATTGCACGATCTGGAAACGCATCCCGACCAGCTTGCCGTGTTCGTGCAGGAAGGCCTTGGGCACGCGGCAGGGCAGGATCGGAATGCCTTCGTGCTGCGCGTCCTCCTTCTCCCACGGGCTGGCCTTCATGTCCTCGAAGGTCGAACGCACCAGCACCTTGACCGACTCGCCGCCCATCCGTCGCGCGCTGCGGCAGCAGTCCATCGCGGTATTGCCGCCGCCGAGCACCAGCACGCACTTGCCGACGGTCTTGATGTGCCCGAAATAGACATTGGCCAGCCAATCGAGGCCGACATGGATGTGCGCCGCCGCTTCCTCGCGGCCCGGAATCGGCAGATCGCGCCCCCGCGGCGCGCCGCAGCCGACGAAGATGGCGTCGTAGCCTTCGGCCAGCAAGGCCTTCATCGACTCGATGCGGCGACCGCCGATGAACTCCACGCCCAAATCGAGGATGTAGCCGGTTTCCTCGTCGATCACCCGCTCGGGCAGGCGAAAACGCGGCACCTGCGTGCGCATGAAACCGCCGGCTTTGGGGTCGGCCTCGAACACGGTGACGTGATAGCCCAGCGGCACCAGGTCGCGCGCCACCGTCAGCGACGACGGACCGGCGCCGACGCAGGCGATGCGCCGGCCGTTGCGCGGTTGCGTCGGCGGCAGCGTTTCTGCCAACCGCCCCCTGACATCGTCCTTGAAATCGGCCGCAACCCGCTTGAGCCGGCAGATCGCCACCGGCTCGGGCTTGCCGGTGTTGTGCTCCTCCACCCGCGAGCGCCGGCAGGCCGGCTCGCAGGGCCGATCGCAAGTGCGGCCAAGGATGCCCGGAAAGACATTGGCTTCCCAGTTGAGCAGGTAGGCATCGGTGTACCGCCCGGCCGCGATCAACCGGATGTACTCGGGCACCTGCGTATGCGCAGGACAAGCCCACTGACAGTCCACGACCTTGTGGAAATAATCCGGATTGCGGATATCGGTCGGTCGCACGGCGTTCTCCCGTTGTCCACGGCGAGTCTATCCCGCGCGCGGGCGGGAGTCATGCGGGGGGCAGAGGACGGAGGACAGAGGACAGAGGACAGAGGACAGATGACAGATGGCAGAGATCCGTTCGTGGTGAGCCTGTCGAACCACCCTCGATCGCCACGGCAAGATCAAGCGCGATCTTCTCCACGCTTCGAGCGATTGCCAGGAAACCCGTTCGTGGTGAGCCTGTCGAACCACGCTCGATCGCCACGGCAGGATCAAGCGCGATCTTCTCCAAGCTTCGAGCGATTGCCAGAATCCCGTTCGTGGTGAGCCTGTCGAACCACGCTTGATCGCCACGGCACGATCAAGCACGCCCCTCGCCACGCTTCGAGCGATTGCCAGAAAACCCGTTCGTGGCGAGCCTGTCGAACCACCCTCGATCGCCACGGCAGGATCAAGCGCGATCTTCTCCAAGCTTCGAGCGATTGCCAGGAAACCCGTTCGTGGTGAGCCTGTCGAACCACGCTCGGTGTCTTGCGCCGGTTTCGGCGCAGCAGTGTCCGAACGGCCAGCCATCGACCGCATCGCAACCACGCATCGGGTTGACATGGCGCAATCGGCCGTGTTTTGCTCCACCCATGCCGCAGCGCAACCACGCCCTCGCGATTTCGACGATCCCGCCGCAGCGGCGCGCGGTCGCAGTGTTTGCATTCGCCACCGTCCTGACCTCGACCACCACGACCACTACCGGTACCACCGGAGTGCGGACGCGCGCGTCGAGTTGATTCGAACCGCCCGCTCCGCACCCGAATCGGGTGCGGCTGCGAGCCTCACCCGTGCGGATGCGGGGCCCCCACAGGATCCTTGCCGATGTCCGTTCTCGCCGTAACAGAACTCGCCCGTCCCGCCACACCCTCGTCCGCACGCAGGGTGCCGCCGCGGCGCACGCCGGTGCTGTCGATCGGCTTGGTCGGCCCCGGCAACGTCGGTCGCGCCTTGCTGCGGCAACTGGCCGAAGCGGTGCCGCGCATCGCCGCCGCGCGAGCTTGCGAGCTACGCCTGCACGCATTGGCGAATCGCACGCGAATGGCGCTCGCGCCCGGCTGCCTTGATGGCGATGACGCGCTGGCGCGCCTGGCGGACGGCGTCACGGTCGATCTGGATGCGTTCGCCGCGCATCTGCGGCGCGAGCGTCCGGCACATTCGCTGATCGTCGATTGCAGCGGCGCCGATGCCATCGCCGAGCACTATCCGCGCTGGCTCGCCGCCGGCATCCACGTGGTGACGCCGAGCAAGCACGCCGGCAGCGGCCCGTTGGCGCGCCATCGCGCGATCGCTGCCGCACGTGCCGCCTCCGGGGCGCAGTTCCGCTACGAGGCCACGGTCGGCGCCGGCCTGCCGGTGATCCAGACCCTGCGCGGCCTGCTCGATACCGGCGACGAACTGACTGGCATCGAAGGCGTGCTCTCGGGCACGCTAGCGTGGCTGTGCAATCGTTACGACGGCAGCCGCCCGTTTTCCGAACTGGTGCGCCAGGCGCACGCGCTGGGCTACACCGAGCCCGACCCGCGCGATGATCTTTCCGGGCTGGACGTGGCACGCAAGCTGGTGATCCTCGCCCGCGAAGCCGGCCGCGAACTGTCGCTGGCCGACGTGCAGGTCGAAAGCCTGGTGCCGCAAGCGCTGCGCGAATTGCCGCGTGACGATTTCATGGCGCGGCTGGAAGAATTCGATGCGCCGATGCGCACGCGGCTGGACGCCGCGCAAGCGAGCGGACGATCGCTGCGCTACCTGGCACGCATCGACCGCGAGCGCGCGCAGGTCGGCCTGGCCGCGCCGGACGCCGACCACGCCAGCCTGCACACGCGCCTGACCGACAACGTGATCGTCTTCCACACCCGCCGCTACGCCGACAATCCATTGGTGGTGCAAGGCCCCGGCGCCGGCCCCGAGGTCACCGCCGCCGGCGTGTTCGGCGACATCCTGATGATCGCGCAGGGTCTGCGATGAGCGACATCGCCCGCGCCTTCGCACCCGCCAGCGTCGGCAACATCGGCGTCGGCTTCGACCTGCTCGGCCACGCCATCGACGGCCTGCGCGACATCGCGACCGTGCGTCGCATCGACGAACCGAGCGTGCGCATCGCCGCGATCGACTGCGATTTGCCCGATGGCGAGAGCGCGTCGGCGGCCGCTGCGCTGGCAGCGATTCCACACGAGTCCGAACGCAACACCGCTGGCAAGGCGCTGCTGGCGTTGCGGCAGGCACTGGCGTTGCCGTTCGGCTTCGAACTGGAACTGGTCAAGGGCATCCCGCTCGGCTCCGGCCTCGGCGGCTCGGCCGCCTCCTGCGTGGCCGCGCTGGTCGCCGCCAACGCCCTGCTCGATGCGCCGCTGGCGCGCGAAGGCCTTTATCCGTTCGCGCTGGCCGGCGAAGCGGTGGCCAGCGGCAGCCGCCACGGCGACAACGTCGCGCCGATGCTGCTCGGCGGCGTGGCGCTGGCCACCCCGACGCGGATGCTCAAGCTTCAGGCGCCGGACTGGCTGCACGCGGTCGTCGTGCATCCCGACCAAGTGCTGGAAACCCGCCGCGCCCGCGCCGTGCTTGGCGACCCGTACGGCCTGCCGCAGGTGGTCGCGCACTGCACGAATCTGGCGCTGTTCCTCACCGGCCTGCAACGCGGCGATGCCGAATTGATCGGCGCCGGTCTGCGCGACCTGCTGGTCGAACCGCGGCGGGCGCCGCTGATCGCCGGCTTCGCCCGCGTGCAGGCCGCCGCGCTCGACCACGGCGCGCTCGGCGCCAGCATCTCCGGCGCCGGCCCCAGCGTGTTCGCGTGGTTCGTGGCGAAGGCGATGGCGGAAAGCGCAGCGCCGGCGATGTGCGCGGCCTTCGGCGAGGCCGGCGTTGCCGCACGCGCCTGCGTTTCGCCCGTGAATGCGGCGCGTGCCGACCTCCTGCCCGACTGAGCCCTGCCAGCATGCACTGCATCAGCACCCGCGGCCGCGCCGCCACCACCGGCATCGATGCCGCCCTGCTCGCGGGATTGGCCCCCGATGGCGGCCTGTACGTTCCGGCGACGCTTCCGCGCCTGGCGCTGGATCGCCCCGGCGCCACCCTGGCCGATACCGCGTGCGCGGTGCTGAGGCCGTATTTCGCCGATTCGCGGCTGGCCAGCCTGCTGCCGCGCATCTGCACCGAGGCGTTCGCCTTCGCTGCACCGCTGCGCGCGCTGCGCGGCGAGCACGACTACCTGCTGGAACTGTTCCACGGCCCGACCGTGGCGTTCAAGGATTACGCCGCGCGCTTTCTTGCCGGCGCCCTGTCCGCGTTGCGCGCGCCCAATGCGCCGATCACGACCATCCTGGTCGCGACGTCGGGCGACACCGGCGCCGCGGTGGCAGCGGCCTTCCATCGTCGCGCCGGATTCAAGGTGGTGATCCTGTATCCCGACGGCCGCGTCTCGCCGCGCCAGGCCCACGGCCTGGGCTGCTGGGGCGACAACGTGCGCTGCCTGCGCGTGGCCGGAACCTTCGACGACTGCCAGCGCCTGGTCAAACAGGCGCTGGCCGACGCCGAACTGCGCGCACGATGGGCTTTGAGTTCGGCCAACAGCATCAGCCTCGGACGATTGCTGCCGCAGATCGGCTACTACGCGCAGGCGGCGCTGGAATTCCATGCACGGCATGGCATGCCGCTGAACTTCATCATCCCCACCGGCAACCTCGGCAATGCCTGCGCCGCGGTGCTCGGCCGCCGCATGGGCCTGCCGATCGGACGCATCGTGCTGGCGACCAATGCCAACGACGTGCTGCCGCGCTATTTCGCCGGCGCCGACTACGCACCGCGAGCGACGCTCGCCACCCTCGCCAATGCGATGGATGTCGGCGCGCCGAGCAATTTCGAACGCCTGCGCCATTTTCATCGCGACGACGACGAATTGCGCGGCGCGGTGTCGGCGCAGGCGGTGGACGATGCGACGATCCGCGACACCATCCGTCGCGCGCCGCAGCAACACGACATCGTGCCATGCCCGCACACCGCCACCGCCTTGCACGTGCTTGCAACCTTGCGCGCGCAAGGCGAGTCCGCACCGTTCGCGGTGGTCGCCACCGCGCATCCGGCCAAGTTCGAAACCATCGTCGAACCGTTGATCGGCCATCCGGTCGAGGTGCCGGCGGCGCTCGCGAAATCGCTGGCGCGGCCGGCAGCCAGCGAACCATTGGCGGCCGATGACGCCCTGTTGCGCCGACTGTTGATCGCCGCCTGACCACGTCGCGACCACGACTTCCGGCACTGTTTCGGACGGCAGGCCTGAGGCGTAGTGGGTGATTCGTGGCAGCATGGCTGCCGGATCGCGTTTCATCCCCTTGCCCGATGGAGGATTGCCCATGATGCTGCGCCCGAGCCTGCTGGCCCTCGCCCTGCTGCTGTCGCTGCCCGCAGTGGCACAGGATCGACCGCCCGATGGCCCCGGCGGTGGCGACGGCAAGTCCGCGGACAAGGTCCACGACGAACGGGTGGCCAAGGAAGTCGGCGACGCCTGGGTCAGCCCGCCGGTGGCCGAGCGCGAGGTGGCGACCGCGCACAGCATCAACATCGGCGGGCGCACGCTGAAATATCACGCCTTTGCCGGCACACTCACCTTGCGCGACAACGACGCCAAGCCCATCGCCAGCGTCTTCTACACCGCTTACACCCTCGATGGCGCCAATCCGAATTCACGCCCGGTGACGTTCTTCTGGAACGGCGGCCCGGGCTCGTCGTCGATCTGGCTGCGGATGGGCTCGTTCGGCCCGATGCGGGTGCAGACCACCAGCCCGGAAACCATCCGCCCTGCGCCCTACGCCTTCGGCCCCAATCCCGACACCCTGCTCGACAAGACCGACATGGTCTACATCGACATGATCGGCACCGGCTATTCGCGGCCGCTGGGTGACGTCAAGGCCAAGCAGTTCTGGGGCGTCGATGAAGACGCCGATGCCTTCGCGCAGACGATCATGCGCTGGACGACCAAGAACAGCCGCTGGTCGAGCCCGAAGTTCCTGTTCGGCGAAAGCTACGGCACCACGCGTGCGGCGGCGGTGGCGTATCAATTGCAAGATCGCGGCATGGCGCTCAACGGCGTGATCCTGCTGTCGTCGATCCTCAACTACGGCATCGAGCAGTCCGGCTACGACCAGTCTTACATCACCTACCTGCCCAGCTACGCGGCGACCGCGTGGTATCACCACAAGCTCGCCAACCGCCCGCCCGAACTGGCGCCGTTCCTCGATCAGGTACGCGCGTTCGCCGCCGGCCCGTATGCGCAGGCGCTGGCCAAAGGTCACGACATCACGCCGGCCGAGACCGACGACATCGCCAACAAGATGTCCGCGCTGATCGGCATCTCGCCCGAATACATCAAGCGCGCCAACCTGCGCGTGGACCTGGGCCGCTTCGAGAAAGAGCTGCTGCGCGACCAGCGCCTGACCGTGGGCCGTTTCGACTCCCGCTACACCGGCGTCGACGCCGATGCTGCCGGCGAGAACCCCGATTACGACGCTTCCGACACCGCCATCGCCGGCGCCTTCATCGCCACCTTCAACGATTACCTGCGCCGCGATCTGGGCTACAAGACCGACATGCCCTATCTGGTGGCTGCCTACGGCGAGAAAGGCTTCGACTGGGACTTCAAGCACCGCGCGCCCGGCGGCTGGGGCCGCCAGAACAATCCCGACGTGGCGGTCGACCTGGCCGCGGCGATGCGCACCAACCCCTACCTGCACGTGCTCTCGCTCAACGGCTGGTACGACATGGCCACGCCATTTTTCGCCACCGAATACGACATCGCGCACATGATGCTCGAGCCGGCGCAGAAGAAGAACCTCGAGTTCCGCTACTACCCGTCGGGGCACATGATCTACCTCAATCCCGACGCCCTGCACCAGCTGCACGTCGACCTGTCCTCGTTCTACGACCGCACCGTGAACGCGGCCACGCCGCGCGGCAAGATCTGAGCAATCGTGGGCTTTTCAGCCGCGAAGACCGGCCACGGATGGCCGGCACCGGGTCGAGCCGGCGCTGATTGATCCAGCAAGACGCCGAACCGGTCTTGCTTGCTGCGGCCAGATCAGCCCGCCCCCACGCGGAGTAGCCTGGCAACGACGCGCGGGCATCGTTCGCGACCGGGCAACGCACTGCGCGGCGCCGTTGCCGCGCGTATCGTCGATCGCATCAACCCAGCAATCGCCGCCCGATCTCATCGGTGCTCACCGGCTTGCACAAGACATAGCCTTGCGCCAGTTCGGCACCTTGCTCCTTGAGCACGTTCAACTCGGACAATTGCTCCACGCCGACCACCACCGCGACGACACGCAGCGAGCGCGCGGTGGCGACGATGGCGTCGGTGGACGCCGCATCGGCGGCGCTCTGGCCACGTTCGCGG
The DNA here is from genome assembly GCA_018240435.1 of Pseudomonadota bacterium. Lineage (GTDB taxonomy): Bacteria > Pseudomonadota > Gammaproteobacteria > Xanthomonadales > Xanthomonadaceae > SZAS-103. The sequence goes on along the minus strand of JAFEFT010000017.1, from coordinate 29,582 downwards.
ATACGACTGTGCCCGACCTTGACGCCGCTCACCGACGGTTTCATCCAGCGCTGCGGGTCGCCGGCGTCGACGCCGCTGGCGTCGATCCAGATCTGCAGGCCCAGGCCACGCAACTGTTCGATCATCGACTCGACGATCGGATCTTCCACGCGCAACGCCGCCGCCGGGATCTCCAGATGCAGCCGCGACGCCTCCAGCCCCGACTTGCGCAACGCCTCGACCACGTATTCGAAAATCTGCGGGTGACGCAACTGCCGCTGGGCGACGTTGACCGAAACGAACGGACTGTTCTCGGGCGTGCCGTCGCCCGGCCACAGGCTGGCATCCGAGCAGGCCTGGACGAGGACGTGGCGGCCGAGGTCGACGATCAGGTCGCTGCGCTCGGCCAGTGGAATGAACTCGGCCGGTGAGATCGCCCCTTCGAGCGGATGCTGCCAGCGCAGCAGCGCCTCGGCACCGCGCATGCGGCCATCGGACAACGAGTGGATCGGCTGGTAGAGCACGCGCAGTTCGTCGCGTCGCCAGGCGTCGTGCAGATCTTCCTCGAGCCCGGCCAGGCGCGCCAACTGTGCAGCCGTCGGCGGTACGGGCGCGACGATCGCGGCAGGCGCGGGCGCGGCGGCCGGAGCCGTCGCTGCCGGCGCCGACACCACCGGCGCAGGCGGTGCCGCCACGGCCGCGACCGGCGCAGACGCCCTGGCCGCTGCCGGCGCCGCTGCTTCGGCGGCCAGGCGAGCGGCATCGTGATGCATGCGTTCACGCAAGCCGGCCAGCGCCGTGGCCAGCGTGTCGAAGGCGCAGGCGACATCGCCGATCTCGTCGTCGCGCTGCGCATCGGCGAGCGGCCCGACCACCTCACCGGCCTCGATCTGGCGCGCCGTCGCCGCCAGTTTCAGCACCGGCCGCAGCAGCGCCTGCCAGACCAACCAAGCCACCGCCGCCAACAGCAGCACGCAGACGAAGATCGTCGCCGACAGCGCGATGCGGTAGTGGTGGTTGGCTTGCGCGATCGCCGCATCGACGCCTGCCGGCGCCGGCGCGCTGGCGGCGGCGGTCGACGGGTGCAGGACGGCATCGATCGCCCGTTCATGCACACCCACCTGCCCGTGCAATACCCAGGCCACGACCAGGCACAGCATCGTCGCCAGCGACAGGATCGCGATGAAACGCGCTTGCAAGCCGAACCGCATGTCGCCCCCATGGCTCTGGATCGGCGCGCACCGATCCGCACCGCCCATCGTAACCAAATGCCGCCTTCATTCCACCTTTCGGCCGGCCAGCCGGGCCATCCGCTGCGCGTCGGCGAGGATGCCGCGCAGGATGCGCAACTCGCGGGCATCGGGCTGGGCACGCTGGAACAGGGCACGCAGCCGGCGCATCACCGTCGCCGGCGAGCGGCCCTTGTGGAAGTCGATGGCATCGAGCGTGCTCGCAAGATGCGCGAACAGGCCTTCCATCTGCGCCTGCGTCGCCGGTGGATCGGCGCGCGCGCCGGCGGTGTCGTCGCCGCAGCCGGCCGCGACACGTTCCAGTGCCGCGACGCGCCACTCGTAGCACAGCACCTGCACCGCTGCGGCAAGGTTCAGCGAACCATAGACGGGATTTGCCGGAATGTGCACGGCAGCGTGGCACAACTGCAATTCGGCATTGGTCAGGCCGGTGCGTTCGCAGCCGAACAACAGCGCCACCGGCCCGTGCGCGGATTGCGCCAGCAACTGCGCGGCCGCCTCACGCGGGCTCAGCCCCGGCAAGCTGACATGCCGGCTGCGCGCGGTGCAGCCGGCGACGAACGCGCAGTCGGCCACTGCTTCGGCGGCGCTGGCGACGATGCGTGCCCCGGCCAGCACGTCGTCGGCACCGGCCGCCATCGCCAGCGCGTCGCGATGCGCCGGCGAGCCTTGCGGGTCGACCAGCAGCAGATCGTGCAGGCCCATCGTCTTCAGCGCCCGCGCCGCCGAGCCGATGTTGCCCGGATGCTGGGTCTGCACCAGCACGATGCGCACGCCGGCTTGCGCAGCGTCAGCGCTCACGCCGCGACTCCCGCGCACTCGCCGGCGCGCCGCGTCCGCGTCGTTCGGCTGTCCGCAGCGGCAGCCAAGCTGGTAACCTTGCCATCCGCCGGCGAGCCCGGCACCGCTCTTTCATGGCCAATCCGGACGCCCCGCGCATGCAAAAACCTGCCGTCACCGTGATGGTCAAGGCCGCTCGTCAGGCCGGGGCGCTGATGCTGCGCTACATCCATCGCCTCGATACCCTCAACGTGGTCGAGAAGGCGCGTCAGGATTTCGCCAGCGAAGTCGACGCCCAAGCCGAGGCCGAGATCGTCAAGGAACTGCGCCGTGCGCATCCGGACTACGCCATTCTCGCCGAGGAAGGCGGCGGCGCGCGCGGAAAATCGCCCAGCCACGTCTGGGTGATCGACCCCATCGACGGCACCAGCAATTACCTGCGCGGCAATCCGCATTTTTGCGTGTCGATCGCGCTGGTCGAAAACGGCGTGCCCAGCCACGGCGTGATCTATGACCCGCTGCGCAACGAACTGTTCACCGCCAGCCGCGGCAGCGGCGCCACCCTCAACGACCGCCGCATCCGCTGCACGCAACGCCCGGGGCTGGACGGCGCGGTGATCGCCACCGGCTTTCATCCGCGCGAACGGCAACGCACGCAGGCGCAACTGGAGTGCGTGCGCACGCTGCTGGAAAAAGCCGAGGACATCCGCCGCGCCGGTTCGGCCGCGCTCGATCTGGCGTGGGTCGCCTGCGGCCGGCTCGATGGCTATTTCGAGGCCGGCGTGAAGGCCTGGGACATCGCCGCCGGGGTATTGCTGGTGCGCGAAGCCGGCGGCCATGCCTGCGATTACCACGGTGGTGCCCAGCACCTGCTGGAAATGAGCGGCAAACCCGGGCACATCGTTGCCGGCAACCTCAAGCTGGCCGCCGAGCTGCAGCAGGCCATCGTCGCCTGCGGCTACGCCGGAGCATTCAAGCCCGATTGAAGTGCGCGGCATCCGCGCCGTTACGGGCGCCGCGCCAATTCGGCATCGTCGCGCGCCTTGGGCATCAGATCCTGCTTGCTGACGCCGAAGATGTTGAGCATCGGGCAGGCGAAGAAGATCGACGACAGCGTGCCGACGACGATGCCGACCATCAGCGCGACCGAGAAGCCGTGCAGGGTCGAGCCGCCGAAGAAGAACAGCGCCACCACCGAGACCATCGTCGCCAACGAGGTCATGATGGTTCGCGACAGGGTGTTGTTGACGGCGCGGTTGAGGATCTCCAGCGGCGCCTCCTTGCGCGATGAGCGGAACAACTCGCGAACGCGATCGAACACGACGATGGTGTCGTTCACCGAATAACCGTCGACCGCCAGAATTGCCGCCAGCACGGTGAGGTCGAACTCGATGCCGGTCATCGAGAAGAAGCCGACGGTGAGGATCACGTCGTGGAATTCGGTGAGCACGGTGGCCGCGGCGAATCGCCATTCGAAACGGATGGCGATGTAGATCATGATGCCGGCCAGCACCATGAACACCGCGACGATGCCGTTGGTGGCCAGTTCCTTGCCGACCTGCGGGCCGACGTAGACCGACGGTTTGACCTGCGCCGGATGCCCACTGGCAACCAGCGCCTGCTCGACGTGATGGGTGATCGCGGCGCTGCGCGCGTCGATGCTCGATTCAGTGACGGCGCCGTGCACCTTGCCGGCGTCGGCGCCCTCGTTGGGACCGAGGCGGATCGAGTAGTTGCGGGTGTCGAAACGCTGCACCACCGCGCCCTTGAAGCCAGCCTTTTCCAGCGCGGCGCTGACGTCATGCTGCTCGGTCGGCTGCGCGAAAGTCACCTCGACCAGCGAACCGCCGGTGAAGTCCAGGCCGAAATTCAACCCGCGCGTGGCCAGCGAGACGATCGAGGCGATCATCAGGATGACCGAGATCGCCACCGTGTAGCGGCGGATCCCCATGAAGTTGACGTTGCTGTTCGGGTTGAAGAATTCCATGTCGATCTGCCTGCAACGAATCGTGGTGGATGCCGGCGCCGGAATCGGCCGCCTTGCTGCGCCCCTGCCCCGACACGGGGAAGGCGGTCATGCCGCTGCGTATCGGACGCTAAAAACCGCCGCCGACCGACACATGGGTGATCTTCTTGCCGCCGCCGTAAACCAGGGTGGCCATCGCCCGGCTGACCGTCACCGAGGTGAACATCGAGGTCAGCACGCCGATCAGCAGCACCACCGCAAAGCCCTTCACCGGGCCCGAGCCGAAGGTCAGCAACGCCACGCCGGCGATCAGCTTGGCAACGTTGGAGTCGAGAATCACCGCCCAGGCGCGGTCGTAACCGGCCTTGATGCTGGCCACCGGCGTGTTGCCGTTGCGCAATTCCTCGCGGATGCGCTCGATGATCAGCACGTTGCCGTCGATCGCCATGCCCAGCGTCAGCACGATGCCGGCGATGCCGGGCATGGTCATGGTGGCGTGGATCAGCGACAGCACCGCGGTGAGCAGCAGCAGGTTGGAGAACAGCGCCAGCACCGAAATCACGCCGAACAGGTAGTAATAGGCCATCATCAGCACGCACACGGCGATGAAGCCGATCACCACCGCGCGCCGGCCGGCGTCGATGTTGTCCTGGCCCAGGCTCGGGCCGATCACCCGCTGCTCGACGATGTCCACCGGCGCCGCCAGCGAACCGGCGCGCAGCAGCAGCGCCAGTTCGGAGGCTTCCTTCAGGCTGCCCAGGCCGGTGGTCTGGAAGTGCTTGCCGAACACGCCCTGGATGACCGCATCGTTGATGACGTCCTCGGTCACCTTGACGGTGCGCACTTCCTTGCCGTCGACGATGCGCGTCACCGGCGTGCGCTCGATGTAGACCACGCCCATCTTCTTGCCGACGTTGTCGGTGGTGAAGTCCTCCATGCGCTTGGCGCCGATCTCGTTGAGCGTCACCGACACCGCCGGCGTGCCCGACTGCGGATCGGTCATCGAGCTGGCGCTTTCGAGCTGGTCGCCGGAGACGATCACCTTCTTCGACAGCAGCACCGGAATCGGCTTGCCGTCGGGGCCCAGCTCGCGCATGTAGTACAGCTTGGCATCGGGCGGCACGTTGCCGGAGCGGGCGGCGTCGTAGGGGTTGCCGTCGATGTTGCCGCGGTATTCCAGGGTGGCGGTGGCGCCGAGCACCTTCTTGGCCTGGGCGGTGTCCTGCACGCCCGGCAGCTCGACCACGATGCGATTGGCGCCCTGGCGCTGGATCAGCGGCTCGGCCACGCCGAGCTGATTGATGCGATTGGTCAGGGTGCCGATGTTCTGTTCGATGGCGCCGTCGGTGAGGCTCTTGAGCTCGACCGGCTTGAGCGTGCCGGCCAGGGTGGTGCCGGCCGCCGAAGGCCTGAGGTCGAGCTGCGGCATTTCATTGGCGATCAAGGCGCCGAGCTTGTTGCCGTCGGCGGCGCTGGCCACGCGCACGGCGATGCCCGAGCCCAGGCCGCTGCCGGTGCGGGCGACGTCGGCACCGCGGATCTGGTTCTTGCGGATCAGCGCGCGGATCTCGTCGACATAGCCGCCGATGCGCTTTTCGACCACGGCGTCCTCGTCGACCTGCATCAGGAAGTGAACGCCGCCGCGCAAGTCCAGGCCGAGCAGCAACGGGCTGCCGCCGATCGACTTCAGCCAGTGCGGCACCGTCGAGGCCAGATTCAGGGCGCTGGTGTAGTCGTCGCCGAGGGCATCGCGGATGGCGTCGGATGCCTTGAGTTGCGCATCCGGATCGTGCAGCCGCACCAGCAATTCGTCGCGCGCCAGGTCGATCGACTTGACCGGGATCTTCAACGCCTGCAAGGCGGTGGCCACCCGCGTCTTGAGTGCGGCATCGACGACATGACCGCGGTTGGCGGTGATCTGCACGGCCGGATCCTGCGGGAACAGGTTGGGCAGCGCATAGAGCAGGCTGAAAAACAGCACCGCCAGCACCAGGATGTTTTTCCAGCGAGGGAACTCGAGCATGGGAATGACCGGCTATGGGACGGCAGGCCGCGCCTGGACCGCCCGCCAACGGGCGATCGGCGCGCGCCCGGTCGGTATCAGGAGGCCTTCAGGCTGCCCTTGGGCAACACCATCGAGATCGCCGCGCGCTGGAACTTCACCCGCACGCCGTCGGCGATTTCGAGGCTGATGAAGGCGTCGCCGATCTCGGCTACCCGCCCGGCGATGCCGCTGTGGGTGACCACCTCGTCGCCCTTCTGCAGTTTGGCCAGCATCTCGCGATGCTGCTTGGCCTTGCGCGACTGCGGGATGATCATGAAGAAGATCATCACCACGAACAGCACCACGAACGGCAAAAGGCTCATCAACCCGCCGCCCTGGGGGCCGCCAGGCGCGGCCTGGGCGTGGGCGACGGGGATCAGCAGGTCCAGAGGATTGAGCATGCGTTGGCAACCGGTACGTCGGACAAGTCGTCAAGTATGCCATAGCAGGCGAAGATCGTCCTTGTGGCGGCGAGCAACGCGGCGGCGAGCAACGATCGCCGGGTTGTGCAACGACGGTTGCCGGACGCAAACCCGCGTCTGCGGTGGCCGCACCTGCCGCCGCCGAGGGCAAGGCATCCACGCCGCGACGATGGCGATCCGGGCGCCGCAGGCAGCCATCGGCAACGCGGAAAAACGGCAGATGAAGGGCGGTTTCGAACATCGCCCCGTGCCGCCGCAGGGTCGGTCGTGGCTGCTATCCTCTGGTTTTCCATACGCCCGCGGATGCCAATGATGCCCGTCGCCCACCGCCGCCTCGTGCTTGCCCTGCTGCCCTTGCTGCTGGCCGGCTGCGTCGGCGGTGGTCAGGTTCGCAATGTGTTTCCGCCACGCGCCAGCCTCGGCCAGTTGACGGTGCAGCCCGACGGCCACTGGACGCTGCAGCTGCGCATGCAGAACTATTCCAACGTCTCGGCGACGTTCACCCGCATCGATGCCAAGGTGGAAATCGCCGCGCAGCCGGCCGGCAGCGTCAGCGCCGCGCCCAACCTGCGCATCGGCCCCGAATCGGCCGACGTGGTCGACACCACCCTCGCGCCCTCGCCCGCCGCCCGCGCCGCCGTCGCCGCGCTGCGCTCTGGTTCGATCGCGTACAAGCTCGATGGCCGCATCGTTACCAGCGATCCCAAGGGCGATTACAAATACCACTTCGAAGGCCAGCTCAGCCCGGTGCCGGGCTTGCCCGGCGTGTTGCGGTGATGGAGGACAGAGGACAGATTGTGAGCAGTCGTCGGTGAGTCCCCAGTTCCTAGTTCCTAGTCCCCAGCCCCGAGCCCCCAGCCCCACTCTCACGCAGACATGAATAGCTACCACGCCCCGCTGCACGACATCCGCTTCGCCCTCTTCGACGTGCTCGGTGCGCAAGCGCTGTACGCGCGGCTGGGTTTCGCAAGCGCCCAGCGCGAACTGCTCGATGCGGTGCTGGAAGAAGCGGCGAAGTTCACCCAAAACGTGCTGGCGCCGCTTAATGCGGTCGGTGATCGCGAGGGCTGCCGGCACGATCCGGCGACCGGCAAGGTCACTTCGCCGAGCGGTTTTCGCCAAGCCTATGCGCAGTTCGTCGACGGTGGCTGGAGCGGGCTGGTGGCGCCGGAGGCCTTCGGCGGGCAAGGCCTGCCGGAATCGTTCGGCGTCGCGCTGAAGGAAATGATCGACGCGGCGAATCTCGCCTGGGGCAATTATCCGCTGCTCTCGCATGGCGCCACCGAAGCGCTCAAGCACCACGGCGAGCCGTGGCAGCAGGAGGTCTTCCTCAAGCCGATCGTCGAAGGCCGCTGGACCGGCACCATGTGCCTGACCGAGCCGCACTGCGGCACCGATCTGGGCCTGCTCAAGACCCGCGCCGAGGCCAATGCCGACGGCAGTTACGCCATCACCGGCACCAAGATCTTCATCACCGCCGGCGAGCACGATTTCACCGACAACATCGTCCACCTCGTGCTGGCGCGATTGCCGGATGCACCGCCCGGCACGAAAGGCATCTCGCTGTTCATCGTGCCCAAGGTCAAGGTCGGTCGCGACGGCGCGATCGGCGAGGCCAACGCGGTGCGCTGCGGCAGCATCGAACACAAGATGGGCATCCACGGCTCGGCGACGTGCGTGATGAATTTCGACGGCGCCCAAGGCTGGCTGATCGGGCAGCCGAACAAAGGCTTGATGGCGATGTTCACGATGATGAACACGGCCCGCCTCGCGGTCGGCATCCAGGGCTTGGGGCTGGCCGATCGCGCCTTCCAGAACGCGCTGGCCTACGCCCGCGAGCGCTTGCAGATGCGTTCGCTGTCGGGCGCGAAGTTTCCCGACAAGCCGGCCGATCCGATCATCGTGCATCCCGACGTGCGGCGGATGCTGCTGACCTGCAAGGCGTTCATCGAGGGCGGCCGCTTGCTGAGCTATCACGCGGCGACGCTGGTCGATGTACTCGAACACAGCAGCGATGCGACGGAGAAGCAGCAGGCCGACGAACTGCTCGGCTTCCTCACCCCGATCGTCAAGGCCTGCCTCACCGAATGGGGCGTGGAATGCACCTATCACGCCCTGCAATGCTTCGGTGGCCACGGCTACATCGCCGAGCACGGCATGGAGCAGCTCGCCCGCGATGCGCGCATCACCACGCTGTACGAGGGCACCACCGGCATCCAGGCGCTGGACCTGCTCGGGCGCAAGATCATGCAATTGCAGGGCGCTGGCTTGCAGCGCTTCCTCGCCATGATTCAGGACTTCTGCACGCAGCATGGCGACGCTGCCGCGCTGGCCGAGTTCGTCGAGCCGCTGGCGGAAAAAGCGCAGCAGTGGCAGGATCTGACGATGCAGATCGGCCGGCGGGCGATGGCCAATGCCGATGAAGTCGGCGCGGCGTCGGTGGATTATCTGTTCTATTCGGGTTACGTCGCGCTGGCGTACTGGTGGGCGCGGGCAGTGGCCGCCGCCGACACGTCGCCGTCGGCGAGCGCGGCGCAGAAAACCGCCAAGCGCGAGACGGCACGCTTCTACTTCACACGCATCCTGCCGCGCACGCTCGCCCACGCCGCCGCGATCGGCGCCGGCGCCAAGCCGCTGCTGGCGCTGGATGCGGCGCTGTTCGATCACTGACACGCCGTTGACCGGCACCTCGGTGCCGCTGCGCGGACGCAGTACGCCAGCGCTACCCAATTCATCGCAATGGGTGTATATGCTGATGGATCATGGAGTCCGATCCAGCACACATCCGTTCATCCGGCGCCCGCGCCCACTCCGGGCGCGTGTTCGTGCTGCCGGGCATCGAGGCTCGCATCCGTCACGCCCATGCCCACGCCGAGCCGGGGCGGCATGAAAGCGCGCGACCGCGCATGCTCTCGCTGGACGCGCACGGCCGCATCCTCGACTGGATCAGCTGGCAGGACGCCGCCTGCCTGTATGCCCGCGATGCGGTGGCGTGGACGCTGGGCGAGCCCTGCATGACCTTGCACGGCGGCTACAACCGCCTGCTCGAAGCGCCCAGCGTGCTGGCACTGCACCCGATCATCGCCGCCCGCGGCCACGCCCGTGGCAGCGCCCGCGCGCCCTCGCCAGCGCTGACGAACACCGCCCTGTTCGCCCGCGACGCGCATCTGTGCCTGTATTGCGGCCAGGAATTCGGCCGCCACCAGCTCACCCGCGACCACGTCCAGCCGCTCTCGCGCGGCGGCCGCGACATCTGGGAGAACGTGGTCAGCGCCTGCATCGCCTGCAATTCGCACAAGGGCGGGCGCACGCCGCAGCAGGCCGGGATGCCGCTGCTGGCGGTGCCCTACCGGCCCAGTTGGGTCGAACACCTGATCCTCAGCAACCGGCACATCCTTGCCGACCAGATGGATTTCCTGCGCAGCCACCTGCCCAAGCACAACCCGCGGGCAATGTGAATCGCGGTGCGCGCCGTGGCGACGGCCTGCAACGATCACTCGCAGACGACGCGGTTGCGCCCTGCCTGCTTGGCGGCATACATCGCCGCGTCGACGCTCGCCAGCGCCTGCCCGGCGTCGGCGGGCGGGGTGAGGAAACACCTGCCGCCGATGCTGGCCGTCACCGCCAACGAATGCGCCTGCAGGTCCTGGGCAATGGCCGCACGCAAGCTCTCGCATTTGTCCGCCAGGTCCTGCATCCCGATGTCGCCCATCACCACCGCGAATTCGTCGCCGCCGATGCGACCGATTTCGTCGATTTGCCGCAACTGCGCCCGCAATACCGTCGCTACCCGCTGCAAGGCCTCATCACCGGCGGCGTGGCCACGACTGTCGTTGAGTTGCTTGAATCCGTCCAGGTCCAGCATCGTCAGCGCGAAGACACCACCATGCCGCCGCTGCCTTGCGATCTGCGCATCCAGCGCCGCGAGCAGACAGCGACGATTCACCAGGCCGGTCAGCGGATCGGTGCGCGCCAGTTCCTCGACGCGCAGATAGGCGCGGCGGCCGCGCCGCCCGAGCACGGCGACCAGCACCGAGGCGGCGATGTCGACCGCACTGTCGATCAGGAACGGCCCCAGCGCGGCGTTGTCGGCGGCGATGTTGGCCAGTTGCAGCACGATCGCCAGCCCCAGCACGGCCACGACTGCACGCAGGCGCGTGCAACGCGCCGCCACCGCCGCCAATGGGAACACGTACAGCACGTGCAGGCGGATATCGGTGCTGGTGACGCTGTCGGTCGCGAAGATGACGAGCATCGCCAGCAGCGCCAGCAGCACCACGCCGACCTCGCCGCTGCCATCGGCGCCGGCGTACGGGGATGTCGATGCCGGCGTCGCTGCCCCGCCCACCGCCACCCATCGCGCCATCGCGATCGCCCGCGATGCCAGCAGCCACGCACCCACCGCCGCCAAGGCCGCCGGCAGGATGTAGATCGCCGCCGACCAACGGCCACGGAACACGGTGTCGTCGACCAGCGAGGGCGTGGCCAGTACCGCATGATGCAATTCCCGCAGGGCGACGGCGCTGGTGCCGGCCGCCGCCACCAGCGCCACCCCGAACGCCATCTCCAGCCATTGCGGCAGCGTGCGCGCGGTGCCGGCGACGGCCAGGCCGGCCAGCGGCAAACCCATCGTCAACAGCACGAAAGCGGCAAACACGAGGTCGTGGAAAACGCTTTGCACCATGCTTCCGGCTCCGATGGGCGCGGACACTGTCCAGCGCACGACGGGGTGCGTCAAGTCACGCCGACACGCCCCCACCTTTCGCCGACAACGCGGCCGGGCGCGATGCGCCGACCGCACCGGCGGCGGCCTGGTACGGCGGCACACCTGCCGCGACCCGCATGCAGCGCCGAGCGTTGACGCCATGCGTCGGTTGGGACGACACTGAACGTCCTGCGAGTCCAGTACGCCAGCGAGGGGATTCAAGCCATGCCTACCGTGTGTTTCACCGGGATGGACCGCGCCGAAGAAGCCAAGCTCAAGGCGGTATTCGCCGAAGCCAACGCGCGCCTCGGCGGCGAATGGAATCTGGTCGCCGAAGCACAGGCGCGGGTGCTGGTGGTGGACATGGAGTCCATCTACGGCCACATGACCTGGCTCAAGGCGCACACCAGCAAACACGTGATCGCGATCAGCACGCATCCCGAATCGGAAGCCGAACATGTGCTGGTGCGCCCGGTGACCGCCGACTCGCTGGCTGCGGCATTGCATCAGGCGGCCTCCGGGCACATCACCCAGGCAGCCGCGATCACCGGCCAGCAGCCGGCGTTTCGTGCCCCGCCGACGCCGCCAGCTCCGGCAGCTCCGCCGATGGCAGCGCAACCACCGATCGCCACGGCTCCGCCGGTGGCGCCTGCCGCTGCGCCACCCCGCCCGGCGCCGCCCGCAGCGGCGACGCCGACGCCGGCCGAACACCGCCCGGCCGCAGCGGCGACGCGCAATCCGGTGCTGTGGGATTTCCTGCAACCCGGCGGCTTGCCGGGGCCCTCGTTGCTTCAGGTCGAGGGCGCGCCACCACTGATCATCGATCCGCGCTCGGACAGTTATGTAGGCGGCCCGACGCTCAAGCCCTACATTCCTTATTGTGAAATGGGCACCGTCCGCGCCGACCGCTGGCAGGCGCTCAGCGGCGCCGATGTCAACCATCACCTCACCGGCGCCAACATCATGCAACCACTGGCGCGCCTGCGCTGGTTGTATGCGCTGATCCAGGGCGGCGGCGAACTGGCGCCGGGCTACGACCCGGAAAGCCAGTACCGGCTGACCAAATATCCCAAGGCCGAGCGCGAATTCCCCAAGCACATGCGCATCGCCACGGCGATGATGCAGGCACCGGGGACACCGCAGGAAATCGCCATCAAGAGCGACACGCCACTGGCCGACGTCAACGACTTCATCAACGCCAGCCTGGAATCGGGTTTTGCCGAAGTGGTGGCGCCACAGGCCCCCGCCCCGACAACCGGGGCCAAATCGGGCGGCTTGTTCGGCAGGCTGCGCGGGCGGTGAAGCAACCGCAGCAACAGGCTGGCGACAGTTCCGTATCGCCGTTGGCACACGCAATGCGCGCTGCAGCAGCAGCAGCTTGCAACCCGCATCCGACCTCGGCACAATGGCGGGCCCGCCCGAATAGCTCAGCCGGTTAGAGCACTTGACTGTTAATCAGGGGGTCCTTGGTTCGAGTCCAAGTTCGGGCGCCAAATCATTCAAGGGCCTGGCCTCACGGTCAGGCCCTTGTTTTTTGCGGGACCTGCAAACTCGATGCACCGCAGAATCCAGGCCCGCGTCGGCGCATCGCCATCAGCGATGGATTGCGCCTTGCTGCCACACCATCGGCGACCATTGCCCGGCTCCGGTTTGTACGGTATGTTTCCGTACACAGGAGAACCGCCATGACCACTGCCGCCGCCCGCCTCGACCTGCGCCTGAACCCGACGGACAAGGCGCGCATTACCCGCGCCGCTGACCTGCGCGGCGTGCCGCTGTCCGCCTTTGTGCGCGATGCAGCCATGCGCGAAGCCGAAAGCGTCATGACAGCCGAACTGTCCGTCACCCTGTCGGCGGAAGAATCCCGGCGCTTCCTCAAGGCGCTGGATGCTCCCTTCCAGCCCAATGCCAAGCTCAAGAAGGCGATGGCCGATGCCGTCCGCCTGACCAAGTCGCGCTGACCTCGCCGCGTGGCGCTGCACTTCACCCTGCTCGACGGTCGCCTGCACGACCGCGCCGCCTTCACCTGCGGCACTCCGGCGCTGGATACCTACCTGCGCGAACAGGCCGGGCAACACCAGCGCGACGGTATCGCCACCACCCACGTCCTGGCCGATGACCGCACGCCGGGGCGGGTGCTGGGCTATTGCAGCCTTTCCGCCGCGCAGTTGCACCTGCACGACTTGCAGCCGCCGGATCGCAAGCGCTTGCCGGCCTACCCCGTCCCCGCCGTGCGCATCGGCCGACTGGCCGTCGCGACCGAGGCGCAAGGCCGAGGCTACGGTCGGCTGCTGCTGGGCCACGCTGCCAACTGCGCCTGTGCCCTGCGTCAAGCGCTGGGCGTGCGGCTGCTGGTGGTGGATGCGAAGGACGAACGCGCGGCCAGTTTTTACGCCGCATTCGGCCTGCGGCCAACAGCCGAGAAGGCGCTGACGTTGTATTTGCGGTTGGGGAATACATGACAACAAAGGACAGACCGCTGCGTATTTCGGCGAAGTCGACACCCGAATCCAGGATTCGTCGGCATCCGTCGCAAGCAACACGCGACGTCGATCACCTCGGCAAGCAAGCGTCGACGGCAGCCGTGCGGCGCAAGTGGCAGAAACCGGAGATTCGATGCCGCATCGACGACATCCAATATCGAGCCTGAGCATCCCTGACGCTCAGCCTCTCGGGGCCGGTTGAGCATCGACAACCCACGCCTGCCGCCATCGATGAAAATGGCGAACGCCGCCAAGCGTGCTGATTCTTGCGACGACCCATCAGCGATCCGTGGTTCGAGTCCGCGTTCGGGCGCCATATCGAAACGAAAGGGCTTGCGAGTCGCCTCGCAAGCCCTTTCGTTTGTCCTGACTATCCCTGATCCTCAGCGACGTCATTGACCGGCTTCGCCGTTGTAAAGCACTTCCGCGAAGGCGGGAAGCGCTTGCCGACAGCCGAAGGCTGATCATCCACGTTGATGACGGACTTTCCCGAAGACCGTGGATCCCCGCCTTCGCGGGGATGACGAGCTTGAGCCGTACGGCGCAGCGTTGTGACCATCGTACCTGGCTGAGAGTCAGGGCCAATCAGGTTGTTTGTTGCCCTGGCGGCCGCAGGACAGACGCCCGGATCGTTTGCTTACCAGCACTTCGCCGAGGTGTCGGCGGTGCCACCGCCGTACATCTTCTTGCCGGTCTGGTCCATCGACAACACGCCACAGGTGGTGTCGCGCGTTGCCTGCGTACCCTGCGGCGTCGCGGTGATCGTATAGGTGGTGGCCGTGGTCGCGGCAAGCGCCACCGTGTAATACGGCGTCAGATCGTCCGGGCACTGCGCCGGCAGCGCCACTGCCAATCCGCCCAGATCCTTGTCATAGCGCAGGTTGGTGGCATAAAAACGCTCCATGAACTGCGCACCCTGGGTGATGCATCCCGCCGCCTCCTTGCGCCGGGTCTTGGTGGTGGCCCAGTCGTAGGAGGCGAAGGCCACCACCGCCAGCACGGCGATCACCGCCACCACGATCATCAACTCGATCAGGGTGAAACCCTGTTGCGCTCCCCGCCGCCGCGCGGCGGCGAGGTGGGTGTTGCTGGTCTGGCTGCTCATGGTCAATTCCCGATCAGGATTTCACGCCAGGAGATACGGCCGGCATTGGTCGGCGTGCTCACGATGATCTGGCCGAGGTTGCCGCTCGAACCGGTCGCCGCGATCACCTTCTGGACGAACGCTGGCAGGCTGGGCATGCCCACGCCGAGGTCGATCGAACCGGCCGCCAACTGGCCACCCGTGGGGCCGGTGACGGTATCGCCGCTGTCGACGCTGCCATTGCCGCTGATGTCGAAGAACGGGCTGCTCAGCGCACCGCCGGTGAAGGCGTCGATGGCGTTGATGAACCCGCTGCCGCCGAAGTCGCAGGCATCTTCGGAGGGGATGATGCTGGCCGCCAGCAACACCTGGCCGATCAATACCGTGTCGGTGACGATGCGTTCGCCGCGCGCGGTCGGGTCCTTCAGGTCGACGTACCAGCCCTTGAGCCCGGCCATGTCGCCCGCGGTGGCGGCACCGAAGGCACGCACGGTGTTGCCGTTCACCGTCGTCGTGACCACGATCGAGCGCTGCTTCAGCGTCGTGCTGTTGCGCGTGGTCACCGACGGAATCTGGCTGCCGCTGTCGATCAGGCCGTACCAGGTCTGCACGCTCTTGTCGGTCGGGTCGCCATAGGTCAGGTAACGGCCGGTGCCGAAGAAGATCCAGCGCTCGAAGGTCACCGGATCGAGGCCGATGGTGAAACCGCTGGTGATCGGCTGACGATTGCCGCTGGCATCCTTGGCGATGTACAGAGGTTGCGGCGCTGCCGCAGTGCCGAACACCGGGCCCCAGTTGACGGGATTGCTGTCGGAGATGTCGTACTCCCAGACATTGCCGAGCAGGTCGCCACCGTAGAGCACGTCGGCGGTACCGTTGCGGTCGTCATCCCAGCCCTTGGGCGTGGCCATGCCGTTGCTGTTGGCGCCGGTATCGCCAGCCTTGGTGTCGAGCTTGGCGATCAGCGCGCCGGTGCGGATGTTGAGGACGTAGAAGATGGCGTGCCCGGAGGCGCTGTTGTAACCGTTGCTGATGATGACCGCCGGGTCGCCGGTGTTGACGCGGGTGATGATCGGCGTGCCCAGCGAATTGCCCATGTCGGCGTCGGAGTATTCCCAGAGCACCTTGCCGGCGTTGAAGTTGGCCGGGTCGGAGACATCGAGCGCATACACCGTATTGCCGCCACGGCCGAGCACGCCGACGAGGATGTTCTTGCCGGTCGTGTCGGTGGCGGTCTTGGTTTGATCCTTGGTGGACACCACCACCGCGCCATCGACGAAGAACTGGTGAACGTAGTTCGGGTCGGTCAGGGTGGCGAGGTTGCCGAAGTTCAGCCCGTTCGGCACGTAGGCGAAGCGCTCGGCGCCGGTGGTGGCGTCGAAGGCATGCAGCATGCCGTCGTTGGCGCCGACATAGACCATCGCCGGCGTGTTCGGCGTTACCGTGGTGTCGGCCGGCACGAAGGCCGGCGAGGAGTCGACCATGTCGCCGAGGATCGAGTTGCGATTGCGATACGTGCCGCCGTTGCGCAACTCGCGCAAGGCGTTGCCCTTGATGTAGTTGACGACGTTCGCGCCGCCCAGCGTGGTGTTCTGCGCCGCAGTCGGGAAGGTGGCGCCGGCGCTGCCATCCCACGTGTAGATCTTGCGGGTGTTCCACGCCGGCATGTGCTGCGAGGCCAGCCACGTCGGCGTCGAACTGACCACGCCAGCGGCGTTGATCGCGTAGGCGCCCAGATCGCCCGTCCACTTGCCGATCACGAAGTTCGACTGGAACAACTGCGTGCTGGTGCTCAGCCGCGCACCGCTGACGCTGACGTTCGACGACGAACTGGTGCGCTCGGCGATGGTGGCCAGCGCACCGGTCAGTGCGGTGACGAAGGCGGTCGGGTCGGAGGCGATCACGAACTTGCCATGGCCGTTGATCGCGGCGTGGAACAGATCGTCGATGGCGGTAAGGTCGTCATGCACCGGCGTCGGCCAGGTGAAGGCGATGTTGGCGGCGATGTCGGCCAGAATCGTCGCCGGGTCCAGCGTGCCGCGCGCACCGATCGAGATGGTGAAGGTGGTCATGTGTTGCCAGATCGCCGGATCGGCGGTGCTGCTGGGCACCTTGTTGGCCAGATCCGGGCGCAGATCGGTATTCCAGTAGTAATAGGCAATATCGGCCAGCGTCTGCGACGCCGCGGACCCGAACGGATACGGCGCCGAGTTGTCGGCAGTACCGACGATGGCGTTGTTGTACGCCTGGTTCCAGTAACCGTCCGTGGTCATGATGGTGAAGTTCTGCCGGCACGACAGCTGGTCGGTACCCGATTCGGGACCGTAGGGGCCGGTAGCCGAGGTGCTCTGGTAATACCTGCCGACGTCGTCCAGCGCGGTGCGCAACGGCGTGCCGCTGCTGGCGATGGCCCTGACCACCGAATTGAACCACTTGGTCTTGTTGTTGACCGCCGGCGAACCGGATTTGTCCTCGAACAGGCCATCGTCGGTGCCGACCGGGATGTCCGTGTTGTTGCGATTCCAGATCGTGCGGAAACCGACGCGCGGAATCGTGCCGAGGCTGCTGAATGCCGAAGTCAAACTGGCCTTGGCGGTCTTGATGCGGGTCTGGTAGTAGGTGTACCAGTTGGCGAAGTTCTGCCGTTCGTTCAACTCCGAGCGGGGCGTACCGGTGGTTTGCGTGCACATCCGCCAATCCAGCCCGGCGGCGGCGGTGTCGTTGCAGCCCTTGCCGGTGGTGCCGCCGGAGCCTGCCGCCGCCAGCTGGCTTTGCCAGATGGTGCCATCCTTGAGGATCTGATAGCGATAGAAGTTGCGGGCGTCGGTGATGTCGACGTTGGCTGCCTTGGGCACGTAATAGGTATTGATGGTGTTGGACAGGTCGACGTTGTCGCCGCTGGTGGTGGCAATGGTCGCACCGCCGACGCTGGTGAAGTTGTAGGTCGCGAACTGGTGATCCCGCGACGCATTGGCGTAACTGGCGTTGGGCGCCGAGGTGCCGTCCGGGTACTTCCAGGGCGTGTAGGCGACCTTGGGGTTGTAGTACAGGCCATTGGTGACATACGTCTTGTCGACCATGTACTTGCTGTCGTTGTAGCCGGTATTGCTGCTGGCGGCGTCGCCGGTAACCGTGCAGGCAGCGCAATTGCCGAAGTTGTCATCGCCCACTTCATCGCCGCTACCCTTGCTGGTGCGGGCGCCCAGGCCATCCACGCCAGCCGGAAGGGCGATGGTGGGCTTGGCACCGGCGCTGTTGTGGATGTAAATGTAGCGCCAGTACATCGAACCGGAGTCGTCGATCACCATCATGATGTTGGGCGGCACCGTCGAGCCCGACTGCAGCGGCGTGTTGGGCAGCGACACGCCGGCCAGCGCCGGCAGCGTGCAGCCGAAGCCGGCCAATGCCACCAGCAGGTGGCGGCCGATCCGGGCGATGCGGGGGGAAGCAGACGTGCGGTTCATGATCGATCCTTCCCGTCAGGGACTGGGCAGAGCGGCGGCGTAGTTGGACTGCAACACGACCAGCGAGCGGTCGCTGTTGCCGGCGCCGGTGGGGTCGAGATTGCGCGCGGTGATGCGATAGCGCGGGGTGAGGCAATTGGGGTGCATCGGGATTTCCTGGTCGCAACCCGGCCAGTTGGGCGCGTTGCCCATCAGCTCGATGAAGTATTGCGGTGTCATGTTGGCGTCGCCGCTGAGCATCGAGCCGTTCTGCCAGCCCGCGAACGACGGATCGGCCCAGCGATCCGGGTTGCCGGCGGTGGCGGTCGGTTGCGCGCACTTGCCTGCGGTGCATGGATAGGTGAACGACGTTGCCGGCAACGTGCCCGCTGCCACCACCGCCTCACCCTCGCGCAACGCCGATTCGGCCGCCTGCAGGCTGATGTTGCGATCGTAGGTGTTGGCGGCCATGCGCTGGCTCATCAAGGTGCCGCGCAGGCTGGACAGCCCGAGCACGGTCATGATCAGCAGCAGCACCAGCACCACCATCAGGGCGGCGCCGCGCTGTGCGGCCGGACGCGGAAGGGTCAAGGGCTTGCTCATGACTGATGGTTCCGCAGGGAGATGGTCTGCACGAGGGTGCGGGTGAGCGCCGCGTTGCCGGTAGTCGAGACGTGTTCCTGGCCAAGACCGCCTTGCAGCGTCAGGGCGATGCGGACGGCGACGACGTTGGCCCAGTTGGTGCCACCGCCGACGGCCGCAGCGCCGACGTAGCCGCTGCCGCCGTTGAGCAGGTAAGTCACCTGCATCCCGGTCACGCCTTCGACGATCTCCTGATCGACCACAGCGCCATTGGTACCCAGTTGCGACTGGTACAGCGAGGTGCCGCCCTTGCCGTTGTCGCGGATGTACCACGCCACCGAACGCAGGCGGCTGACCATCGCGTTGTTGCCGTACTGCACGCCGTTCTTGGTCGAGCTGCACTTGACCGGCATGGACAAGTCCTTGGTGCAGTTCATGCCGCTCTTCGAGTAGCTGATGATGTTGTTGCTGGTGTCGACGCCGCCGGCCTTGATCTGGAACAGGCTGGCCTGACGGTAGTCGCAGACCACGGCCAGATCGAGCGGATTGAACGACGACGGTTTGGCGTTGAGCTTGAAGGTGCCGGCGACGTTGTTGTGGGTGACCACCGACAGCGGAGTGTCGTCGGCCACCAAGGCAACGATGGCATCGCCCTTGGTGGTCATGTTGGCCGGCGCACCCGTCGGGGCGGTCGAACCTTGCGCAAAGCCGCTGACGCTGCCATTGCCCCAGCTCTGCCACCAGTTGCTGCCGGATGTGACATTGGCCAGCGGAATGTTGCGCGCGCACGGCGTACCGCCGCCGGCACGCAGGTCGCGCGCCATCAGCTCATACGCCACCCGGGCGTTCTCCTGGATGCGGCCGAGGCTTTCGGTAGCCGAGTAGGCTTGCCGGTTGGTCGAGAAAATCGCCACCGCGCTGCCGGCCACCAGCAGGCCGAGCAGCATCGCGACCATCAGCTCGATCAGGCCCAGACCGGCCTGGTTGGCGCGACCGCTGCGCAACATGGCAGGACTTGCGAACGGGAAGGCGCTCATAGCAGGCGACTCTGCATGGTGATGGTCCGGGTCGGCTGGGTCGGGTCGGCGGTTTCGCTCCAGCGCACGGTGACGGTGCAGTTGCCGCCATTGCAGGCCACCGAGCCACAGGCATTGGGCCCGATGCCCGCCTGCAGGCTGGCGATCCAGTCGTGCAGATCCTTGCTCGCCACCGACGCGGCGGCGGTCGGCACCGGGCAATTGGGTGGCGTGGACATGGTCAGGGCATACACGCCATTGGGATTGGCGCGGATCGCATCCATCAGGCCATTGGCGGCGATCACCGCCTGGCTTTGCTGCATCGAACTCTGGCTGTTGCGCATGGCCGAGGCCTGCATGGCGGCGATGCCGAGCACGCCGATGCCGAGGATCAGCACGGCGATCAGCACTTCGATCAGGCTCATGCCGCGCTGTCGCGCCGGTGGGGAAAGGGCTTGCGAGCGGATGGTGTTCATGATTGGTCTGGGCTCGGCATCAGGAACTGGCGTTGCCCGGCGCGGCGCAGGTCGCATTGACCGCGCGCTCGACCGCGATGCGGCCGCCGGAATTGATCATCACGTTGCGGGCGTTCTCGGGCGGATGCACGGTGGCGACGCAGACGCCGATGCGGCCGCTGAGCAGCAAGCCGGCATTGGTGCGCGCCAGCCCGTCGGAATTGAAGATGACCGCGCCGCCGGCATTACCGGAGATGTTGCTGCTGGTGGTGACGGTGACATTGCTCGGCACCAGGCCGCTGCGCAGGATGGTTTCGTTGGCGTCGACGGTGCCGTTGTTGGCATTGGCGGCCACGCCCGCGGCCCAGTTGTGGCTGTAGCCGCCGTCATCGACGAACGCGACCCAGCCGTTCCAGTTGGCAGTGGCGGCAGCGCAGCTGGTGCCGTTGACGCTCGGGCACACCACCACCCGCACGTTGCGGCGGATGGCCTCGGCACGCGCCAGTTGCAAGGTGGCGACCAGCTCGTTGGCCTGGCCATTGATACGGCCGGAAACCATGGCGGCATCGAAACTGGGCACGGCCAGAGTCAGCAGCACGAGGCCGACCAGCACCGTGATCATCAGCTCGATGAGGGTGAAACCGCCCTGGGCCTTGCGGCCGGGCGACGCGTGCGATGCGCGATGGATTGGATACGACGACACGGCGGTCCTCCCCGACTGAGGCGACATTAAGGATGGAGCCGGCGGACAGGCAAGCGCCGACCGACCAGCGGAGGCAATCGGGGGCATGTGCGGCCAAGCCGCCCGCTCCCCGGGTTCCCCGCCGGCAGTATTGCGCGCCGCCCCGCCTCGCGCCAGTGTGCGGCCGCACCGCCACCGTGCCAGCCGAACGCATGGCGCCCGGAACTGGCATCAGCGCTCGTCGCCGGCGCATCATCGCCGCCATGACCACCGCGACCACGCACCGCACTTCGGCGCCGCAGCCGCTCGATGCCCTCTGGCAGGCGCCGGCGCTGTTTTCGGTGCTGCTGGCCGGCGAAGGGCTGGCGCTGGTGCTGGCGCTCACGCCTTACGCCGGCGGCGATCGCTGGGTCTATTTCGGGCTGGCCTCGCTGCTCATCCAGTGGATCGCCCTGCTCAGCGTCGGCGAACTCTACTTGTTGCGCGGCATGCTGGCGCGCTGGCGGCCGCTGAGCATCGCGTGGCTGGCGTTGGCGCTGGTGCTGGCCAATACCTGGCTGGTCGGCGCCGCCGCCGGCTACGTGCTCAACACCGGGCAGCCGCATCCGGAGCGCACCGACCCGATCTTCATCCTGCGCCTGACCGGGCTGGCGCTGACCGTCGGCCTGTTCGGGCTGGCCGCCTTCCAGAACTACTGGCAGGCCCGGCAACTGGCCGTGCAGGCCAAGCAAGCCGAACTGGAAGCCCTGCAGGCGCGCATCCAGCCGCATTTCCTGTTCAATACGCTCAATACCGGCGCGGCGCTCATCCACGCCCGCCCCGGTGAAGCCGAACGGGTGCTGCTGGATCTGGCCGACCTGTTCCGCGCCGCCCTCGCCGGCCCGCGCATCATCCCGCTGGCCGAGGAGCTGTCGCTGGCGCGGCGCTATCTGGAGATCGAATCGTTGCGCTTCGGCGACCGCCTGCGCCTGCACTGGGACGTGGCCGACGAACTGCCTCCGGCGATGATTCCGGCATTGTCGATCCAGCCGCTGGTGGAGAACGCCATCCGCCACGGCATCGAACCCTCGCCGGCGGGCGGATGGGTGGAGATCCGCATCGCCGCCGAGCCCCGCCAACTGACCATCACCGTCCGCAACGGCCTGCCGCCGCCCGGTGCGCGGGCGTCCGGCGGTCATCGCGTCGGCCTGGCCGCGGTGCGCGAGCGCGTGCGTGCCCTCGATCCACTGCAGCGCGACCTGCTGCAAACCCGCGTGGAAGATGGCCATTACGTCGCCATGCTGAAGGTGCCGACGCTGCCGCGGTGAGTGCCGCAACGGCGCGCGGATGCGCCGCCCGCAACGACACGCGTCGGCCTTCGCGACGGTGCGACCGGCAAGACCGGGCCGGGGCCGGGTTCGACCGCTGCGGCCGCGCCATCGATGCATACGACTCGCTGCCACCTGGCATCGACAGCCCCCCCCGCCTGTCGCAGTCGGAGCCTGCGAGGAAAAAACCGAGCTGAAAGAACGCATGGCGTCTCAGCGCGGCTGGCGCGCCGCCGGATCGGCACCGTCGACGCTCGCCTCTGCCGGCGCCAGCGCCAGCAGCCGTTCGCGCAGCGCCTGCACGCAGGCAGCGGCGGCAGCCCCGGGCGAGACCCGCGCCGCCAGGCTCGCCTCCGGGTCCGCACCGGCCGCCGCCAAGGGATCGACGGCGGCGATGCGGTAGGCGTCGCGGAACGGGGTGCCGGCACGCGCCAGCTCAATGGCGTGATCGGTGGCGTACATGCCCGGCTCGATCGCCGCGCGCATGCACGGTGCGTTCCACTGCAGCGTCGCCAACAAGTCAGGCAGCAGCGCCAGCGCGCCCAATCCGCAGCGGAATCCATGCACGAGGCCGCCCTTGGAAAATTGCAGATCGCGCTGATAGCCGCTGGGCAGCGACAGCAGCGATTCGATCTGCGTGCGCGCCGCGGCAACGCTGGCGTGGCTGGCGCGCAGCAGCTCGACCACGTCCGGGTTGCGCTTGTTGGGCATGATCGAGCTGCCGGTGGTGTATTGATTCGGCAGTGCGACGAAACCGAATTCGGCGGTGGTGAACAGCGACAGATCCCAGGCCAGTCGGCGCAGGTCGAGGGTCGCCGAGGCGAGCGCGTCGAGCGCGGCGATCTCGAATTTGCCGCGCGAGAGCTGGGCGTAGATCGGCGAGAGCTGCATCCGCGCAAAGCCCAGCGCCTGCGTCGTGTACTGGCGATCGAGCGGCAGGTTGACGCCGTAACCGGCGGCGGTGCCGAGCGGATTGGCGTCGATCCACGCGCAGGTATCGCGCGCGCGTACGGCATCATCGATGAAGGCTTCGGCGAAGCCGGCCAGCCACATCGCGCTCGACGACACCACGGCACGCTGCAGATGCGTGTAGCCGGGCATCGGCAGCGATTCGCAATCGGCGCGATCCAGACACACCTGCGCCGAGCGTGCGCACAGCGCTTCGAGCTCGCGCAGGCGATCTTTCAGCCACAGCCGGGTGGCGACGAGGATCTGGTCGTTGCGGCTGCGCCCGGCGTGGACCTTGCGCCCGGTCTCGCCCAGGCGCTCGCTCAGGCGCGCCTCGATCGCCGAATGGCCATCTTCGAATCGCGCATCGAGTACGAATTCGCCGCTGGCAAAATCCGCGCCAAGCTGCGCAAGCTCGCGCACCAGCGCCGTCGATTCGTCCGCCGAGAGCAGACCGATGCGCTGCAAACCCTCCACATGCGCAATGCTGGCGCGGATGTCGCAGGTGAAAAATTCGCGATCGAGCAGCACGTCGTCGCCGGCAAGAAAGCGCATGATCCGCGCATCGACGGTGGTATCGGATTTTTGCCAGAGAACATGGGTCATGGGCTGAAGCCAAGCGGCCCTTCTCCGTTCGGGAGAAGGTGCCCCGACAGGGGCGGATGAGGGAAGACGGCGGGTCGACGGACGGCGTATTGCCTCACCCCGACCCATCGCCCACAGGGGGATACGCTGGAAGCGGGATTCCCGCGAACTCGGCGAACCCGAACGCGAGGTTGAGATTCTGCACCGCCTGCGTCGCCGCACCCTTGAGCAGGTTGTCGAGGGTCGCAACGACGACGAGGCGGCGGCCATCGGCCGCCAGCGCGAAGCCGCCGATCTCGACATGCTGCGCGCCGGCGATGCGGCTGACCCACGGCGCTGCGTCGACCACGCGCACCAGCGGCTCGCCGGCGTAGCGTTCTCGGTAGCGCGCGCGCACCTCGTCGAGCGTGAATGCCCGCGACAGATGCAGGTTGGCGGTGATCGTCAGGCCACGACAATGCGGCGCGACGTGCGGCATGAACTCGACCGGACAGCCCAGGCGACGCGCGACTTCGCGCTCGTGCACATGGCCGGTGAGCGCATAGGGCATCAGATTGTCGCGCAGCGCGGCCGCATCGTTCTTGTCCGACGGCGTCGTCCCGGCACCGCTGTAGCCGGATACGCCAAAACACTGCACCGGCCCGTCGAGCACGTCGCGCATCGGCGCGATCGCCAGTTGCATGGCGGTGGCGTAGCAGCCGGGATTGGCGATCCGTCGCTGTCCGCTGGCCTGCGCGCGGGTGAGCTCCGGCAAGCCGTAATGCCAACTCGCATCGAAACGATGATCGGCCGACAGATCGACGATGACCGGATCGACGCCGGCGGCATCGAACGCGGCGACGCAGAGCCCGGCCTTGTCGTTGGGCAGGGCCAGCACCACCGCATCGGCATCCAGCGTCGGCAAGTCGTCATGCGATGGCGCGCTGTACGCGACCGTGCCTGCGTATTCGTGCACATGATCGCGCACGCGCTGGCCGGCCAGTTCACGCGACGACACATAGGCGATCTGAAAATGCGGATGCCCGGCGAGCAAACGGATCAACTCGGCACCGGTGTGGCCACGGCCGCCGACGATGCCGATCGGCACCGTCACGACCGCCCTCCCCGCTCGATCAAAAATCGCAAATGCCGATCCACGCCAGGCCATTCGCTGGCGATGATCGAGAACACCACGGTATCGCGATAGCTGCCGTCGGGCATGATGCGATGATTGCGCAGCACACCGTCCTGCTTCGCGCCCAGCCGCGCGATCGCGGCGCGCGAGCGGTGGTTGAGCCAGTGCGTGCGAAACTCCACCGCGATGCTGTGCAGCGACTCGAAGGCATGGCGCAGCAACAGCCACTTCGCCTGCGTGTTCAGACCGCTGCGTTGCACCCGTGCGGCATACCAGGTGTAGCCGATTTCGAGGCGACGGTTGCCGGCATCGGCATGGCAATAGCGCGTGCAGCCGACGACCTCGCCGTTGCCGTCGCGCACCACGAACGGCAGCGCCAGGCCCGCATCGCGATCGGCGCAGGCGGTGGCGACCCAGGTCGCTATCGTCTGCGGTGACGGCACATGGGCGCACCAGAGCCTCCACAGCTCGCCGTCACTCGCCGCCGCGATCAGCGCCGGCACATGCGCCTGATCGAGCGGTTCGAGGCGGACGTGCTCGCCGGCGAGCGTCACCGGTTGCAGCCACTGCGTGTTCTCGTCAGCCATGCGCATGCTCCTTCAGTGTGGCCGGGCGCGCCCGGCAATGGTCCACCGCTTCGGCGATCGCCGAATACGTTTCCAAACCGTACCAATACACATTCCAGCGCTCGCCCTTGATGCAGCCATCGGCCTGCGTCAGGTAAAACTCGTTGACCGGATTGTCGCGCCGCGAACGCCAGAACAGTTTCGGCACGCGCTCGCGCATCGCCTGCCAGGCGGCACGACCCAAGCCTTCGCCCTGGGCATCGTTGGCCACCGCAAACTTGTCCAGATGCGGCACCCGTTCGCCATCGGTGAAGGTTTCCTCGGTCAATACCAGCGCCGCGCGGCGATGCTCGCTGACGAACACCCGCCACGGCTGCGTCCGCTCGAAATAATCCGCGGCGAGGCGACGGCCGAAACCCGACTCGATCAGCACCCGCAGCTGCTCGCGATCGAGCGTATCCCAGCCGCAGTGCATGGTGATGCGCTCGCCACGGCGCACCAGCGTGCCCGAACCGCGATGGGTGAACAATTCCTTGGCCAGTTCGTCGGGCCGGGTGATCGACACCGACGACGACGGCGGCAACTGCATCAGCAGGTCGTGGATCTGCTCGATCTTCACGCGCATGCCCGAATGCAGCCACGGCGCCCGCATCAGTGCCTCGTATTCGCTGCCGAGATTGATCGATTCGATCACCCGCCCCTGGCCGTCAAGCAGGCCGCCGCTGCCGGTGAGGAAAACGATCTTGTACGGTTGCAACTCCTTGACCAGCTCGTTCGCCGCCCAGTCGGCGTTGACGTTGAGGATCTGCCCGCCGGCGGTTTCGCCCAGCGAAGCGATCACCGGGATCGAGCCGGCCGCGATCGCCGCACGCAGGGATTCGGTGTGCACACGCCGCACCTTGCCGACGAGTTGGTATTTGTCCTGATCGAGGAAGTCGCATTCAAACACGCCGGACAACACCGCGCTGGCGCGCACGCCGGCACCGTGCAGGGCTTCGACCAGGCGCAGGTTCTCCTGTGCGAACACGCGGCGCACGACCGCGAGCGTTTCCGACGTGGTCACGCGCAGGCCGTCGACGGCCTGCTTGACGATGCCGGCGGCAGCGCATTGGGCATCGAGCTGCGGCCCGGCACCGTGCAGCACGATCGGCGTCAAGCCGACCTGTTGCAGAAAGGACAGCGACGACACCAGCGCATCCAGATCGTCGCGCAGCACCGCGCCGCCGATCTTGACCACGGCAAAGCGCGCCGCATCGACGCGCGAGAACCGCTTCAGATACAGGCCGATCTCCTTGGCGCTGGCCATGTTGGACAGCAGGCGGACGATGGTGGAACGCATTTCGCTCATGGTCAGGTGCAGCTCAACGGGAAGTGGGCGGAGGTGA
Source organism: Pseudomonadota bacterium (assembly GCA_018240435.1). GTDB lineage: Bacteria > Pseudomonadota > Gammaproteobacteria > Xanthomonadales > Xanthomonadaceae > SZAS-103. The sequence goes on along the minus strand of JAFEFT010000017.1, from coordinate 2,786 downwards.
CCTCCGCGAAACGGCGGCGCAGGTTTCGACGACGGCAAGGGGCATGTCAGCGCTCCAGCAATCGGCGGTAGGTGGTGGCGGCAGCTTGCAACTGCGACAACGCGACCCATTCGTCGGCGGCGTGCGCCTGGGCGATGTCGCCCGGGCCGTAGACGATGGCGGTCAGGCCGGCCTGCGAGAACAGCGCCGCTTCCGTCCAGAAATCGACGGCGGCACCGACCGGCAGGCGCAGCTCGTCGGCGAGCGTTCGCGCCTGCGCGTGACGCGCACGCGCTTGCTCGGGCGCACCGGCAGGCAGCGACGGGCCGCGGAAGGTTTCCTCGTAGTCGGCCAGCGCCGAGGCGTCGGCGAAGCCACGCAGCGTCGCGTGCAACGCGTCGACCTCGTGCGAAGGCAGCGGCCGGAAGCCGAATCGAAGTTGCGCCGACGGCGCAATCACGTTGGCCTTGATGCCGCCTTCGATACGGCCGATGTTGAAGCGCAATCCGTCCAGCCCCGCAAACGAGTCATCCGCCCGCGCGGCGACGAAATCGAGCGCCCGGCCACCCCAGCGCACGGCCTGATGCACGGCGCTGGCCGCGATCGCATCGGCGCTGGCCGCATGCCCGGCCCGGCCGGCGAACCGCATCTGCACCGAACTGATGCCGCGATGGGCGAGCACCGCTTCGCAGCGCGTCGGCTCGGCGACGATCACCTGGGTGCAGCCATGCTCGCGGTCGAGAAACGCGCGGATGCAGCGCGGATCATTCGCCTCCTCATCGCTGCTGAACAGCAATGCCGCATCGCCTTGCGTGCCTTGTGCCGCAGCGAGCAAACAGGCCGCCGCGCCCTTGATGTCGCAAGCACCCAGCCCCGTCGCGCGGCCGCCTTCGACCCGCAGCGCGAACGGATCGCCCGTCCATCCGGGCGAATCGGGAACCGTGTCCAGATGCACGTTGAACACCCGTTTCGGCGCGCCACGCACCGCCCACAGCGACACCGCGCCGGCGCCGTGGTCGGTCACTTCGATGGCGAAGCCCGCCAACTGCGCCCGCAGGTAATCGAAGATGCCGCCGACATCGATCCGCCGCGGCGGATTGCGGGTGTCGAAGGCGACCAGACGTTCGAGGTGGGAAAGGACGGAGTCGAGCATGAGGATCGTCGGGAGGCGGGAGGCGGGAGGGGAGACGGGAATCGGCTCCCTCCCCCGCTTGCGGGGAAGGGTTGGGGTGGGGGCCATCTCTGCACGACGCCCCCATCCTGACCTTCCCCCGCATGCGGGGGAAGGAATAGCAGTCAAGCGTAATCGGAAGTCGAAAGTCCGCTATCTGGATTCGTGATTCGGGACTTGAAATCAGGAACGCGGATCTATTGTTCTGCTTTCGTCGCCTCGCTCCCTGTCCTCCCGATTCACCTGCGCCCACAACGTCGAACTCATTCCGTACAAGCGGATGAAACCTTCCGCTTCCGCCACGCCCCAATCCGCCGACTGCGCATAGGTCGCATCCTTCGCCTGCAGGATGTGCGGCGACTCGACGGCGACAGCGTGGACGTTGCCGCCGTGCGTTTCCAGCGTCACCGTTCCCGTCACGCAGCGCTGCGACGAGCGCAGGAAAGCTTCGAGGTCGGCCTTGAGCGGATCGTGGAACAGGCCTTCGTAGACCAGTTCGACCCACTGCCGGGCCACCGCCGGCTTGCCGCGGTTCTGCGCCTTGCTCAGCACGGCTTCTTCGAGCGCGCGATGCGCGGCCAACAGCGCGACCAGGCCCGGCGCCTCGAACACGATGCGGCCCTTGAGTCCGATCGTGGTGTCACCGGTGTACAGGCCGCGACCGACGCCGTAGGGTGCGAACAGCGCGTTGAGCTTCGCCAGCAGCCGATGGCCGTCGATGCGCTCGCCATCGATCGTTATCGCCTCGCCGCGCTCGAAACCGATGCGCACGCGCAGCGCATCTTGCGGCCATCGTGTGCGCGGCGCACACCAGCCGCGCGCGCCCTCGCCCGGCGCCTGCCACTGGTCGATCTCGCCGCCGGACATCGTCACCCCGAGCAGGTTTTCGTTGATGGTGTAAGCCTGTTGTTTGGCGCGAATCGCGAAACCTCTCGCTTCGAGATAGTGCTGTTCGTACGCACGCGTGTGCGTGTGCTGCTTCTGGATTTCGCGGATCGGCGCGACGATCGCGTAGTCGCCCAGCGCCTTCACGGTCAAGTCGAAGCGCACCTGATCGTTGCCCATGCCGGTGCAGCCGTGGGCGATGGCACATGTGCCCAGTTCGTCACAACGCGCCAACACGGCGGCGACGATCAGATAGCGATCCGACACCAGCAGCGGGTACTGGCCCTGATAGCCTTCGCCGGCCATCACGAAGGGCACCACGAAATCGCGCCACAGCGCCGGCCCGCCATCGATGGTGAAGTGCGAGACGGCACCCAGCTCGAGCGCCCGCGCCTCGATCCACGCACGCTCCGCCGCATCCACGCCGCCGGTGTCGGCGAACACGGTATGCACCTGCCAGCCACGTTCGATCAGCCACGGCACGCAGAAACTCGTATCGAGCCCGCCGGAAAAGGCCAGCACGATGGAACCGGGATTCGGAGATCGGGTATCGGCAATCGAAGAAGCGGTAGTCACTGCAAGTTCCTCTGTAGGTTGTCGAATGCGTTATGCAGTCGCTTTCACGATTCCCGATTCACGATTCCCGATTCACGATTCCCGATTCACGATTCCCGATTCACGATTCCCGATTCACGATTCCCGATTCACGATTCCCGATTCACGATTCCCGATTCACGACTCACGATTCACG
>JAFEFT010000016.1 GCA_018240435.1 Pseudomonadota bacterium | reverse complement strand
GGTGAATCGTGAATGGTGAATCGTTCGAGCAGAGGCCTTTGATCTGACGATTCACGTATCACGATTCACGATTCACGAAAGCCGCGGCGAAAAGCCGCGGCAAACCAGACAATCGCTCTTTACATGCAAAGGCACCAGCCATGGCTGACCAGAAAATCCGCATCCGCCTCAAGGCGTACGACTACCGCCTGATCGACCGCTCGGCCAGCGAGATCGTCGAGACCGCCAAGCGCACCGGCGCCCAGGTCCGCGGTCCGATTCCGCTGCCGACCAAGATCGAGCGTTACACCGTGCTGGTGTCGCCGCACGTCGACAAGGACGCGCGCGACCAGTACGAAACCCGCACGCACAAGCGTGTGCTCGACATCGTCGATCCGAACGACAAGACCGTGGACGCGCTGATGAAGCTCGAACTGGCGGCCGGCGTCGACGTGCAGATCAAGGTGGGCTGAGGGAGCACGACATGACTATCGGAATCGTAGGCCGCAAGTGCGGCATGAGCCGGGTCTTCACCGACGATGGACGTTCCATCCCGGTGACCTTGATCGAGGCCAGCCCGAACCGAATCACGCAAGTGAAGACGGTCGCCAGCGATGGCTACACCGCCATCCAGGTGACCGCCGGCAACAAGCGTGCGGCACTGGTGAACAAGCCGCTGGCGGGACATTACGCCAAGGCCAAGGTCGAGGCGGGTCGCGGGCTGTGGGAGTTCCGCGTCGAGGAAGGCAAGATCGGCGACTACCAGGTCGGCGGCGAAATCAAGGCCGACATTTTCAGCGTCGGGCAGATCGTCGACGTGCAGGGCGTCAGCAAGGGCAAGGGTTTCCAGGGCACGATCAAGCGCTGGAACTTCACCATGGGCGACGCCACCCACGGCAACTCGTTGTCGCACCGTGCGCCCGGTTCGATCGGCCAGCGCCAGACGCCCGGCCGCGTGTTCCCCGGCAAGAAGATGGCCGGCCACATGGGTGCCGAAACGCGCAGCGCGATGAATCTGGAAGTGGTCAAGGTGGACCTCGAGCGCGGTCTGATCGCGGTCAAGGGTTCGGTTCCCGGCATGCCGGGCGGCGATGTCATCGTCCGCCCTGCGGCCAAGGGTTGAGGAGTCAAATCATGGAACTGCCCGTCATCGGCAGCGACAAGCACAAGCATCTGGTCGTTTCCGACGAGATCTTCGGTCGCGCCTTCAGCGAGGATCTGGTTCACCAGGTCGTCGTCGCTTACCGCAACGCCGGTCGTGCCGGCACCAAGGCGCAAAAGACGCGCGCCGAAGTGCATGGCACCACCAAGAAGTCGAAGAAGCAGAAGGGCGGCGGCGCGCGTCACGGCGCCCTGACCGCGCCGATCTTCGTCGGCGGCGGCATCACCTTCGCCGCCAAGCCGCGCAGCTTTGCGCAGAAGGTCAATCGCAAGATGTATCGCGCGGCGATGGCCGCGATCTTGTCCGAGCTGCATCGGCAGGGTCGGCTGAAGGTCGTCGACAGCCTCGAAGTCGAAGCGCCGAAGACCAAGGATCTGGTCGCCAAGCTTGAGCACCTGCACGTCGAGCGGCCGCTGATCGTCACCGAGGACGGCAGCGAGGCGCTTTATCTGTCGGCGCGCAACATCCCGTACGTGGAAGTGCGTGACGTGCAGGGCATGGATCCGGTTTCGCTGGTTGGCGCGCACAGCGTGGTGATCACCGCTGAAGCGGTCAAGAAGATCGAGGAGTGGCTGGCATGAGCGAGCTCAAATATCTCGCGGTGATCCGCGCCCCGCTCGTGTCCGAAAAGACCGCGCGGTTGCAGGAAGTCTCGAACCAGTACGTGTTCGAGGTCGCAAGGGACGCCACCAAGGCCGACGTCAAGTCGGCGGTGGAGAAGCTGTTCAACGTCAAGGTCGAGGCGGTCAACGTGGCCAACGTTAAGGGCAAGGTCAAGTCCTTCCGTTCGCGCGAGGGTCGTCGCGGCAGCTGGCGCAAGGCGTACGTGAAGCTGGCCGAGGGCCAGTCGATCGACGTGATGGCCAAGGCCTGAAGGCAGGGAACCACCCATGGCACTGATGACATTCAAGCCCACCTCGCCCGGCCGTCGCGGCATGGTGAAGGTCGTGACGGAGGGCCTGCACAAGGGCGCTCCGCACCAGCCGCTGCTGGAAAAGCAGACCCGTACCGGTGGCCGCAACCACCACGGCCGGATCACCACCCGCCACATCGGCGGTGGGCACAAGCAGCATTACCGCATCATCGACTTCAAGCGCGACAAGGAAGGCATCCCGGCGCGCATCGAGACGGTGGAATACGATCCCAACCGCACCGCCAACATTGCGTTGCTGTGCTATGCCGATGGCGAGCGCCGCTACATCATCGCGCCGCGCGGCATCGTCGTCGGCGACCAGGTGATCGCCGGTCACGATGCTCCGATCAAGGTCGGCAATACGCTGCCGCTGCGCAACATCCCGGTCGGTTCGACTGTGCATTGCGTGGAGATGAAGCCCGGCAAGGGCGCGCAGCTGGCGCGCAGCGCCGGCGCCTCGGTGCAGCTGGTCGCCCGCGAGCAGGGCTACGCCACCTTGCGTCTGCGTTCGGGCGAAATGCGCCGGGTGCCGGGCGAGTGCCGCGCCACCATCGGCGAAGTCGGCAATGGCGAGCACAGCCTGCACAAGGTCGGCAAGGCCGGCGCCAAGCGCTGGCTGGGCGTGCGTCCGACCGTTCGCGGCGCCGCGATGAACCCGGTCGACCATCCGCACGGCGGTGGTGAGGCGCGTGCCGGCCAGGGCAATCCGCATCCGGTGTCGCCGTGGGGCACGCCGGCAAAGGGTTACAAGACCCGCAACAACAAGCGCACGCAGAAGTTCATCGTGCGCGACCGCAGGGGTTGATGGCGCGTCTGCACGCGACATCCTGACAAGGTACTCATATGCCACGTTCTCTGAAAAAAGGTCCGTTCGTCGATCACCACCTGATGAAGAAGGTGGAAGCGGCCGGCGGCAGCAAGAAGCCGATCAAGACCTGGTCGCGGCGTTCGATGATCCTGCCGGAAATGGTCGGCATGACCATCGCCATCCACAACGGCAAGGCGCACATCCCGGTGCTGGTCAACGAGAACATGGTCGGGCACAAGCTCGGCGAGTTCGCGATGACCCGTCTGTTCAAGGCGCACGGTGGCGACAAGAAAGCCGCCGCCCCTGCCAAGTCGGCGAAGTAAGGAGGCCATCATGCAAGCCAAAGCCATCCTGCGCACCGCGCGCATCTCGCCGCAGAAGGCACGTCTGGTCGCCGACCAGGTTCGTGGTCTGCCGGTGGCGCGCGCCTCCGATCTGCTCGCCTTCAGCGACAAGAAGGCCGCGCACCTGATCCGCAAGGTGCTGATGTCGGCGGTGTCCAACGCCGAGAACAACCAGGGCGCGGACGTCGACGAACTGAAAGTCGCCACCATCTGCGTCGATGAAGGCCCGCTGCTCAAGCGCTTCATGGCGCGCGCCAAGGGGCGCGGCAACCGCATCCTCAAGCGTACCAGCCACATCACCGTCGTCGTCGGCGGGGGGAAATAACCCATGGGTCACAAAGTTCATCCAACCGGCATCCGTCTGGGCATTTCCAAGGACTGGAATTCCAAGTGGTTCGCCAACAAGCGGCAGTACGCCGAATACCTGACCGCCGATCTCAAGGTGCGGCAGATGCTGCGCGAGAAGCTGGCGCAGGCCGGCATCAGCAAGATCGTGATCGAGCGCCCGGCGAAGACGGCGCGGGTGACGATCCACTCCGCCCGCCCGGGCGTGGTGATCGGCAAGCGCGGCGAGGACATCGAAAAGCTGCGCAAGGACGTTTCCGACGTGATGGGCGTTCCGGCGCACATCAACGTCGCCGAGGTGCGCAAGCCCGAACTCGATGCGCAGCTGGTCGCCGAGTCGATCGCCCAGCAGCTCGAGCGCCGCATCATGTTCCGCCGTGCCATGAAACGTGCGGTCGGCAACGCCATGCGCCTGGGTGCGTTGGGCATCAAGGTCAACGTCGGTGGTCGCCTCAACGGCGCCGAGATCGCGCGTTCGGAGTGGTATCGCGAGGGTCGGGTGCCGCTGCACACGCTGCGCGCCGACATTGACTACGGCTTTGCCGAGGCGCGCACCACCTATGGCGTGATCGGCGTGAAGGTCTGGGTCTACCGTGGCGAGATCTTCGACTTCGCCAGCGTCGGTCAGGACAAGGGTGAGCGCGAGGAAGCGCCGGCTCCGCGCGGCCCCCGCCGCGACGACGACCGTCCGCGTCCGCCGCGCCGTGATCGTGACGAGGCCCGCGCCCCGCGTGGCGCCGGCAAGAGGGAATAAGCCATGTTGCAACCCAAGCGAACCAAATACCGCAAGATGTTCAAGGGCCGCAACGAGGGCCTGAGCTGGAACGGTGCGGCCGTGAGTTTCGGCGAGTACGGCCTGAAGGCCACCTCGCACGGTTTGCTCACCGCCCGCCAGGTCGAGGCCGCGCGCCGCAGCATCAGCCGCTACGTCAAGCGCGGCGGCAAGCTGTGGATCCGCATCTTCCCGGACAAGCCGATCACCAAGAAGCCGATCGAAGTGCGCATGGGCTCGGGCAAGGGCAACGTCGAGTACTGGGTGGCGCAAATCCAGCCCGGCCGCGTGCTTTACGAAATGGAGGGCGTGGACGAGGCGACCGCACGCGAGGCGTTCCGCCTGGCTTCGGCCAAGCTCTCGGTGACCACCACCTTCGTCACCCGCACGGTGCGCTGACATGAAGATCAACGAACTCCGCCAGAAGAGCGCGACCGAGTTGTCCGCCCACCTGTCCGACCTGCACAAGGAGCAGTTCGCGCTGCGCATGCAGAAGGCGTCGGGGCAGCTCGCGCAGACCCACCAGATCCGCCGGGTGCGCCGCGAAATCGCACGCGTCAACACCCTGCTGACCGGCGCCAAGCCGTAAGCACCGGACGACCAAGGCATAGCCATGAACGAAGCCGTCAAGCAAGACACCAAGCTGCGCACCGTCCAGGGGCGCGTGGTCAGCAACAAGATGGACAAGACCGTCACCGTGCTCGTCGAGCGTCAGGTCAAGCACCCGTTGTACGGCAAGTACATCCGCCGCTCGACCAAGCTGCACGCGCACGACGCCGACAACGCCTGCAAGGAAGGCGACGTCGTGCGTCTGACCGAGATCGCGCCGATGTCCAGGACCAAGAACTGGCGCGTGGTCGAGATCGTCGCCCACGCGGCCGAATAAGGAGACTGAATCATGATCCAGATGCAGTCCTACCTGCAGGCCGCCGACAACTCCGGCGCGCGCGAACTGATGTGCATCAAGGTGCTCGGCGGTTCGCATCGCCGCTACGCCCACATCGGCGACGTCATCAAGGTCTCGATCCGCGATGCCATCCCGCGTGGCAAGGTCAAGAAGGGCGAGGTCTACGACGCCGTGGTCGTGCGTACCCGCAAGGGCGTGCGTCGTCCCGACGGTTCGCTGATCCGCTTCGACGGCAACGCCGCGGTGCTGCTCAACAACAAGCTCGAACCGATCGGCACCCGCATCTTCGGGCCGGTCACGCGCGAGCTGCGTTCCGAGAAGTTCATGAAGATCGTGTCCCTCGCGCCGGAAGTGCTTTGAGAGCCGGGAATCGGTAGTCGTTTTTTTGCGGGAGTTGGAATCGGAATCAGGAAGTCGCCAGGAGCCAGCTTTTGCTCTGACGATTCACGATTCACGATTCACGCTTCACGATTCCCGCCTTTCAAGGGTAAAGCCATGAATCGCATCAAGAAAGGTGACAACGTCCTCGTCATCACCGGCAAGAACAAGGGCCAGAAGGGCGAAGTGCTGCGCGTGGCCGCCGACCGCGTGATCGTGCAGAACATCAACATCGTCAAGCGCCACACCAAGCCCAACCCGCAGGCCCAGCAACCCGGCGGCATCGTCGAACGCGAGGCTCCGATCCACATCTCCAACGTGATGCTGCTCAACCCGGCCACCGGCAAGGGCGAGCGCGTTGGTTTCAAGGTGCTCGGCGACGGCCGCAAGGTGCGGGTGTTCCGTTCGAGCGGTGAGGCGATCGACGCCTGATCAGGAAAGCCGGCGCAGCGCCTGGCCGGTTCCGACAAGCAGATCTCAAGGAAATGACATGACGACGCGGCTCGAGAAACATTACAAGGAATCCGTGGTGCCGAAGCTGATGGAAAAGTTCGGCTACGACAACCCGATGCAGGTTCCGCGGTTGACCAAGATCACGCTCAACATGGGTGTGGGCGAGGCCGTGGGCAACAAGAAGATCCTCGAAAACGCCGTCGCCGACATGACCAAGATCGCCGGCCAGAAGCCGGTGGTGACCAAGGCGCGCGTGTCGGTGGCAAGCTTCAAGATCCGCGACGGCTGGCCGATCGGCTGCAAGGTCACCCTGCGCCGTGCGCACATGTTCGAGTTCCTCGATCGCCTGGTCAACGTCGCGCTGCCGCGCGTGCGCGACTTCCGCGGCGTCTCCGGTCGCGCGTTCGACGGCCGAGGCAACTACAACATGGGCGTCAAGGAACAGATCATCTTCCCGGAAATCGACTACGACCAGGTCGACGCGATCCGCGGCATGGACATCGCCGTCACCACCACCGCACGCACCAACGAGGAAGCCAAGGCGCTGCTCGAAGCCTTCGGGTTCCCGTTCCGCAACTGATGTATCGCTGATTCATCCGCTACAGCCCGCACATTGGTGTGCGGACTTCACACCGAAGCAGAGATTTGCACAATGGCCAAGAAAAGCATGGTGAATCGCGACCTCAAGCGCGCGAAGCTTGCCGCCAAGTACGCCGGCAAGCGCGCCGAGCTGAAGAAGACCATCTCCAGCACGACCGCCTCGTACGACGAGAAGATGGATGCGGCGGTCAAGCTGCAGAAGCTGCCGCGCGATTCCAGCCCGACCCGCGAGCGTAACCGTTGCGCGTTGTCCGGCCGCCCGCGCGGTACCTACGCCAAGTTCGGCCTGGCGCGTACCAAGCTGCGCGAAGCGACCATGCGCGGCGACGTGCCGGGGCTGCGCAAGGCCTCCTGGTGAAGCAAAAGCTGTGAATGGTGATTTGTGAATAGTGAATTGGCAAAGCGGGTACCGCTGCCCTTCCCGCGGCGTCGTGCGTTTGCTTTCACGATTCACGATTCACGTTTCCCGATTCCCGATTCACCATTCCCGCTATACAGCGGATATCGATGCCAAAGGAAACAAGCAAATGAGCATGACTGATCCCATCGCCGACATGCTGGTGCGCATCAAGAACGCGCTGGCCGTGGGCAAGCCGACGGTATCGATGCCGTCTTCCAAGATCAAGGTGGCGCTCGCCGGCGTGCTCAAGTCGGAGGGCTACATCGCCGATTCGCGCGTGGTTGAGGCCGGCAAAGGCAAGCTGAAGCTGGAAATCGTCCTCAAGTACTACGAGGGCAAGCCGGTGATCGAGCGCCTGGAGCGCGTGTCGCGCTCGGGCCTGCGCCAGTATCGGGGCAAGGACGAGTTGCCCAAGGTGCTCGGTGGCCTTGGCGTTTCGATCATTTCCACCTCCAAGGGCATCATGACCGACGCCAAGGCACGCGCCGAGGGCGTGGGCGGCGAAGTCATCTGCCTCGTGGCCTGAGTTAGGAGAGCATCAATGTCCCGAGTCGCCAAAAAGCCGATCGCCCTGCCCAAGGGCGTCGAATGCAACATCAGCGCCGACAAGGTCAGCGTCAAGGGCCCGAAGGGCACGTTGAGTCTGGTCCGTCCGCACGGTGTCGATGTCGCCATCGACAATGGCCACGTGCAGTTTTCCGCGCCGGTCGAGCACATGCCGATGGCCGGTACTGCGCGTGCGCTGCTCGCCAACATGATCACCGGTGTCTCCAAGGGCTTCGAGCGCAAGCTCGAACTGGTCGGCGTCGGTTACCGCGCCGCGATGCAGGGCAAGGATCTCAACCTGAGCCTGGGTTTCTCGCATCCGGTGCTGTTCAAGGTGCCCGAGGGCATCACCATCACCACCCCGACGCAGACCGAGATCCTGATCAGCGGCGCCGACAAGCAGAGCGTTGGCGCGGCGGCGGCGAAGATCCGCGGCTATCGTCCGCCGGAGCCCTACAAGGGCAAAGGCGTGCGCTACAGCGGCGAGAAGATCAACATGAAGGAAGCCAAGAAGACGTAAGGTTCGCGCCGGTCCGTCCGCGCACGGCAAAGCCGGCCATCCATGGCCGTTCTTTGCGAGGTGGCGCGGATTCATCGGCGCACAAGGGAACCGGCCATCCATGGCCGACTTTCCAAAAATCGGCCTGCCAGTACTTCAAACGCTTTCGACGCTTCATCGAGGAATCAGTCATGGAAAAGAAAATTGCCCGTCTGCGTCGTGCCAAGAGCACGCGCTCCCACATCCGCGTTCTGGGCGTGCCGCGTCTGTCGGTGCTGCGCACCGGCCAGCACATCTATGCGCAATTGTTCACCGCCGATGGCGCCAGGGTGCTGGCGGCGGCGTCGACGCTGGAGGCCGGCGTCAAGGACGGCCTGAAGGGCACCAAGAACCTCGAGGCCGCCGCCAAGGTCGGTCGCAGCATCGCCGAGAAGGCCAAGGCCGCCGGCGTCGAGAAGGTGGCGTTCGATCGTTCCGGCTATCGCTATCACGGCCGCATCAAGGCGCTGGCCGAAGCCGCCCGCGAGGGTGGTCTGCAGTTCTGACGGAGCAACATCCCGGCGGCCGTGGTCGCCGGATGGCCCGCAGTCGCATGCGCCAGGATCGGCGCGCAGCGGGCCGATGATCTTGAGACATCGAAAGCAATCACAACCATAAGCGGCCCGATGGCCGTAAACAATCAGGAATCGGCATGGCAAGTTTCGAACGCAACGAGAACAGCGACGGCTTCATCGAGAAGCTGGTCGCGGTCAATCGCGTTTCCAAGACGGTCAAGGGCGGCCGCCAGTTCACCTTCACCGCGCTGACGGTGGTCGGCGACGGCAGCGGCAAGATCGGCTTCGGCTACGGCAAGGCCCGCGAGGTGCCGGTTGCCATCCAGAAATCGATGGAAGCTGCGCGCAAGACGATGGTCACCGTCGATCTCAACAACGGCACGCTCTGGCACTCGGTCAAGGCCGGCCACGGCGCGGCGCGCGTGTTCATGCAGCCGGCTTCCGAGGGTACCGGCGTGATCGCCGGCGGCGCCATGCGCGCCGTGCTCGAAGCGGTGGGCGTGAAGAACGTGCTCGCCAAGGCGGTGGGTTCGCGCAACCCGATCAACCTGGTGCGCGCCACCGTCAAGGGCCTGACCGCGATGCATTCGCCGGCGAAGATCGCCGCCAAGCGCGGCAAGACCGTCGAGGAGATCACCCATGTCTGAGCACGCCCCCACCAAGACCGTCACCGTGCGCCTGATCAAGGGCATGCGCGGTTGCCAGTCCCGCCATCGCCTGTCGGTGAAGGCGCTCGGCCTGAACAAGCTGGGCGATGTGCGCACGCTGCCGGACAATCCCAGCGTGCGTGGCCTGATCGCCAAGGTGCACTACCTGGTCCAGGTCGAAGGCTGATTTGCAGGTCCGGCCCGAACGGCCGGTCGTCCCAGGCAGGTTTCCTGCCCAAAGGAATATCGCGATGAAACTCAACACGCTCAAGCCCGCCAAGGGCGCCCGCAAGGAACGCGTCCGCGTCGGTCGCGGCATCGGTTCGGGTCTCGGCAAAACCTGTGGCCGCGGCCACAAGGGCTCGTTCGCGCGCGCCGGCAAGGGCAAGATCAAGGCCGGTTTCGAAGGCGGCCAGATGCCGATGCAGCGCCGGCTGCCGAAGATCGGCTTCCGCTCCAAGCTCAAGGCCGATACCGCCGAAGTGCTGCTCTACCAGCTGGCGCAGGTCGAAGGCGAGGTCGTCGATTTCGCCGCGCTGCGCGCCGCCGGGCTGGTTCCGGCCACCGCCAAGCAGGCCAAGGTCGTCAAGAAGGGCGAGATCGCGCGCAAGCTGACGCTCAAGGGCCTGCTCGCGACCGCCGGTGCCAAGGCGGCGATCGAAGCGGCCGGCGGCAGCGTCGAGTAATCGATGTCGCGGGATCCCAAATCCATCGCGGGCCTGGCCTCGGCCGGCAAGTTCACCGAATTGCGGCAGCGGCTGCTGTTCGTGGTCGGGGCGATGATCGTCTATCGTCTCGGCACCTACATTCCGGTGCCGGGCGTCGATCCAGCGGCGATGCTGCGCCTGATGGAGCAGCAGAAGGGCACCATCCTGGACATGTTCAACATGTTCTCGGGCGGCGCGCTGTCGCGCATGAGCATCCTTGCGCTCAACGTCACGCCCTACATCACCGCATCGATCGTGATCCAGATGCTGGCGCAGATCCTGCCCAGCCTGCAGAGCCTGCGCAAGGAAGGCCAGAGCGGGCAGCGCAAGATCACCCAGTGGACGCGTTACGCCACGGTCGGGCTGGCGATCGTGCAGTCGTTCGGCGTCGCGGTCGGTCTGCAATCGCAGAAGGTCGTGTTCGCGCCCGGCCCCGGCTTCCTGCTGACGGCGGTGGTTTCGCTCACCGCCGGCACCATGTTCCTGATGTGGCTGGGCGAGCAGATCACCGAACGCGGCATCGGCAACGGCGTATCGCTGGTGATCCAGGCGGGCATCGTCGCCGGTTTGCCGGCGGCCGTGATCTCGACCATCCACCAGGTCAACAGTGGCGAGATCAGCGCGCCGGCGGTGCTGATCATCTTCGCGCTGGTGCTGCTGGTGCTGTGGTTCGTGGTGTTCGTCGAGTCCGGCCAGCGCCGGATCACGGTCAACTACGCGCGCCGGCAGGGCGGTCGCCAGGCGTACATGAACCAGAGCTCGCACCTGCCGCTCAAGCTGAACATGTCCGGCGTCATCCCGCCGATTTTCGCGTCCAGCCTGATCGTGTTCCCGGCGACGGCGGCGGCGATGGCGGGCACCAACGGCACCTTCTCCTGGCTGCGCAAGGTTGCCGACGCGCTGTCGCCGGGCGAGCCATTGCACATGCTGCTGTACGGCGGCCTGATCCTCGGCTTCACCTTCTTCTACACCGCGCTGACCTTCAACTCGCAGGAAACCGCCGAGAACCTGAAGAAGTCCGGCGCGCTGATTCCGGGTATCCGCCCGGGCAAGGCGACGGCCGATTACGTCGACGCGGTATTGACGCGGTTGACGCTGGTCGGCGCGCTGTATCTGGTGCTGGTGTGCCTGTTGCCGGAAACCTTGCAGAAGGCGTGGGCGGTGCCGTTCTACTTCGGCGGCACTTCGCTGTTGATCGTGGTCGTGGTCATCATGGATTTCACCGCGCAAATCCAGGCGCATCTGATGTCGCACCAGTACGAGAGCCTGCTGAAGAAGGCGAATCTGAAATCGGGGGCCAAACCCCGCTGACGTTGCACGGCGCCCTCCGACGAGGGCGTCATCGAGGGCGATCCGCGCGACGCTTCACGCGCGGATGGGCCGGACGCGGTGCCTGCGCCTGAGGAGCGCGGGCCGACGGCAAGGCAGTTCAGCGCCGATCCGTCACGTTCGTCCTGTCGCCGGAGCATGGGCACACTCCCCATGCCGGGTTCCGGAAGATTTTTCACCGGGACTTCACTAAATCCTGAAGCCCTGCTACAATTTCCAGTTCACCGCGCCCTGCGTTCGTCGAAGGGCGCGAACACACAGTCGGAGATCGCCTGATGGCGCGCATTGCCGGTGTCAATCTTCCCGTCCAGAAGCATGTCTGGGTGGGGCTGCAAAGCATCTACGGAATCGGCCGCACGCGGTCGAAGAAGGTCTGCGAGGATGCCGGCGTCAAGCCGTCCACCCGCATCCGCGACCTTGCCGAGGCCGAAGTCGAGCGCCTGCGCGCCTCGGTCGCCAAGTTCACGGTCGAGGGCGACCTGCGTCGCGAAGTCGGCATGTCGATCAAGCGCCTGATGGATCTGAGCTGCTACCGCGGCCTGCGCCATCGCCGTGGCCTGCCGGTGCGCGGCCAGCGCACGCGCACCAACGCCCGCACCCGCAAGGGCCCGCGCAAGGCCATCAAGAAGTAACCCTTTCCGAGATCACATCAAATGGCCAAGCCCGCCGCTGCTGCAGCGAAGACCAAGAAGAAGATCAAGCGTGTCGTCACCGACGGCATCGCCCACGTCCAGGCTTCGTTCAACAACACCATCATCACCATCACCGACCGCCAGGGCAATGCGCTGTCGTGGGCGACTTCGGGCGGCGCCGGTTTCCGCGGCTCGCGCAAGTCCACCCCGTTCGCCGCCCAGGTGGCTGCCGAGAAGGCCGGCAAGGCCGCGCTCGATTACGGCGTGAAGACGCTGGAAGTGCGCATCAAGGGCCCGGGCCCTGGCCGCGAGTCGGCGGTGCGTTCGCTCAACAACGTCGGCTACAAGGTGATGAACATCATCGACGTCACGCCGATCCCGCACAACGGTTGCCGCCCGCCGAAGAAGCGCCGGGTGTGATGGCTCCCCGGCGAGATCGTCGCGATCGCGCGACGCTCGGCTGGGGACGGCATTGGCAAGATCCAGTACCGGCGTCGTTCGCCGGACTTCTCAAATCGTAGAGAAAACCCATGGCACGTTACCTTGGACCCAGCTGCAAACTCGCCCGCCGCGAAGGCGCCGACCTCGGCCTGAAGAGCCCGGCACGCGCGATCGATTCCAAGTGCAAGCTCGAGAACAAGCCCGGTCAGCACGGCGTCGCCGGCGCCCGCAAGGGCAAGCTGTCCGACTACGCCACCCAGCTGCGCGAGAAGCAGAAGATCAAGCGCATCTACGGCATGCTCGAGCGCCAGTTCCGCAGCTACTACCGCAAGGCCTCGCGGCGCAAGGGCAATACCGGCGAGATGTTGCTGCAGATGCTCGAAATGCGCCTGGACAACGTCGTCTATCGCATGGGTTTCGCGGTCACCCGGCCGCAGGCGCGGCAGATGGTCAGCCACTGCAACGTGCAGGTGAACGGCAAGACCGTCAACCTGCCGTCCTATCAGGTCAAGGCCGGCGATGTGATCGCCCTGACCGAGAACGCGCAAAAGCACCTGGTGGTGCAAGAAGCGCTGGAAGTCTCGCAGAAGATGGGGCTGGTGCCGGGCTGGATCGAAGTCAACGCCAGCAAGTTCAGCGGCGTGTTCAAGTCCGCGCCGGAGCGCTCCGATCTGCCTTCGGACATCAATGAAGCGCTGATCGTCGAGCTGTACTCGAAGTAATCGTCAGGCGCGAGGCAGACGTGCCTCGTGGCGACACAACTCATTCAGGAGTACGCACAACCATGTCGGTATCCGCCCATCAGGTGCTGCGTCCGCGCGGCCCGAACATCGAACGCGTCAGCGCGCATCGTTCCAAGGTCGTGATCGAGCCGCTCGAGCGCGGCTATGGCCACACCCTCGGCAACGCGCTGCGCCGCGTGCTGCTGTCGTCGATCCCCGGGTATGCGATCACCGAGGTCGAGATCGACGGCGTGCTGCACGAGTACACCACGGTCGAGGGCCTGCAGGAGGACGTGATCGAGATCCTGCTCAACCTCAAGGACGTGGCGATCCGCATGCACAACGTCGACCACAGCATGCTCTCGCTGGCCCGCCAGGGCCGTGGCGTGGTCACTGCCGGCGACATCAAGACCGATCACAACGTCGAGATCCTCAACCCCGAGCACGTGATCTGCCACCTGACCAAGGACACGGCGATCAACATGCGCCTGAAGGTCGAGCGCGGCTTCGGTTACCAGCCGGCCACCGCCCGCCGCAAGCCGGACGAAGAGGCGCGCACCATCGGCCGGCTGATGCTCGACGCCAGCTTTTGCCCGGTCACCCGTGTCGCCTACGCCGTCGAGGCCGCGCGCGTCGAGCAGCGCACCGATCTGGACAAGCTGGTCATCGACATCGAAACCAACGGCACGATCGACGCCGAGGAAGCGATGCGCACCGCCGCCGACATCCTCACCGATCAGTTGTCGGTGTTCGGTGACTTCACCCGTCGCGAGACCGGTGCGCCGAAGGCCGCCAGCGCTGGTGTCGATCCGGTGCTGCTGCGCCCGATCGACGACCTCGAGCTCACCGTGCGCTCGGCCAACTGCCTCAAGGCCGAGAACATCTATTACATCGGTGATCTCATCCAGAAGACCGAGGTCGAGTTGCTCAAGACTCCGAACCTGGGCAAGAAGTCGCTCACCGAGATCAAGGAAGTCCTTGCGCAGCGCGGCCTTTCGCTGGGCATGAAACTGGAGAACTGGCCGCCCGCCGGCCTCCAGCAAGGAATGATGGGCTGAGCAACCGCGCTTGGCTGATGCGATGAAACGCATCAGCCGCGGTTGCGAACGCCAGGTCGCAAGACCGGGCCGGACGAGCGCCGAAAGAGCAAAGCCGGGGCGGGCGATCCGAAGTCTGCCAGCAACGCCACGAGTGACACCGAAGTTTCGCGTGGTGCAGCGGCAACGCCGCCAACCCGCGCAGCATGGCCCGTTCGAACATGCCGTTCGATCGGAACCACGCCAACGATGCTGCGCCGTTTCGCGCAGTCCAACATGCAACTCAGCTAGCGCCGCGATGCGCCTGCACCAAGGGAGACGACCATGCGCCACCAGAAAGCCGGACGCAAATTCAACCGCACCAGCTCGCATCGCCAGGCGATGTTCAGCAACATGGCGGCCTCGCTGATCAAGCACGAGCTGATTCGCACCACGTTGCCCAAGGCCAAGGAACTGCGTCGCGTCGCCGAGCCGCTGATCACGCTCGGCAAGGTCGATGGCGTCGCCAATCGCCGCCTTGCCTTTTCGCGCCTGCGTGACAAGCAGGCCGTGGGCAAGCTCTTCGTCGAGCTCGGTCCGCGCTACAGCGCCCGCCCGGGCGGCTACCTGCGCATCCTCAAGTGCGGTTTCCGCGCCGGCGACAACGCGCCGATGGCCTATGTCGAACTGGTCGACCGGCCGCAGGCGGCTGCGGCTGCGGCCGAATGAGGCAGCGGCTCACCGTCGGCAACGAAAACCCCGGCCACGCCGGGGTTTTCGTTTTCCGTGCGGCCCCAATTCATCCCCCCGAATTCATCCAGGGCTGACGGACGATCAGCGCGGGGCCGCGAACACGGTGATTTCCTCGCGATCGTGGAACAGTTGGCGTGCGCGCAGTGTCAGCGCGATGCCGGATTGTTGTCGCAGCAGGTCCAGGCACAGCCTTGTCTCGTCCCAGCGTTTTTTCATCGGCAGCTTGAGGTTGAAGATCGCGCGCCGGCACCCGCCCTGCGCGAACCACTGTGCGATGCGCGATGCCACCCGGCGCGGCGACTCGACCATGTCGCAAACGAGCCAGTCGACCGGCTTCGGTGGCTGCCAGTGGAAGCCGTCGGCGCGGACGTGCTCGATCAGCCCGGTGGCGAGCGCGGTTGCCGCGAGTGGGCCGTTGTCGATCGCGTTCACGCGCAGGCGCTGGCGCGCCAGCACCCAACTCCAGCCGCCCGGTGCGGCACCCAGGTCCACCGCGGTCATGCCCGGTTGCAGCAATCGCTCACGTTCATCGGCGTCGAGCAGAACCAGCAAGGCTTCTTCGAGCTTGAGCGCGGAGCGGCTCGGGGCCTCGGCCAGCATGCGCAGGCGCGGTACGCCCAGCGGCCAGGGCGCGGCGTCGCGTGGATCGGCGATGGCCAGCAAGGCGTGGTCGCCGCCGAGAAAGCACACATGCAGGCGTCGCAGCGTCGGCGACACCTTCTCGGTGAGCAGGCCGCGTTTGCGCAGGGCCGGCCGCAGTGCATTGGCGAACGCGCGCGCCAGGCCGGCCAGCGGTTTGCCGGCGTCGGAATCGGGATACTCGACCCAGACGTCGCCATAGCGCCCGCGGCCGCCGAGCGCGTCGAACATCGGCGCGATGCGATCTTGCGGATCGAGACCGCGCAACTCGGCGAACAGATGCAGCTTCTGCCTTGCGAAGATCAAATCAGAGAACGGCAGCGCGCGCGACAGCGCCGCGCCATCGACGCCCAGATATTCGACGTGGCCGCTGCCGCGCTCGGCGCGAGCGTAGCCGGCAAAGCCTGCCGCTGCCGCGCGCTCGCCCAGTTCGGCGGCGAGCTCGGGCTCGAAGCCGGCGCGGCACCAGCACAGCAGGCCGTCAGTAGCGGGGATGATCCTGTCGTCCATATTCGGCCAGAACCTCGCGTGCTCGTTCGCGCAGGATGTCGCGGCGAACCGCGATGCCGCGACGGTTCAGCTCGCCGATCCAGTCGGCGGCCAACGGGCCTTCGTCGAAGCTCGTCAGCGCCATCACGTCTTCCGATCTTGCACCGATCAGCAAGGTGTCGATGCCGGCCCAGAAGCTGGCGCCGTAGCACATGCAACACGGTTGCGACGAGGTTGCCAGCACGATCTTCGCGCCATCCTCGTTGAGTCGCACCTTCTGCGTGCGCGCCTGCGCGGTCATGAAGGCCATCATCTCGGCGTGCGCCACCGAGCACGATTGCGGCAGCACGCGATTGACGCCGATGCCGAGCAGGCGGCCGCTGCCTTCGTCGAACAGCGCCGCGCCGAACGGGCCACCGCTGCCGTGCGCGACGTTCAGGCGCGACAGCTCGATGGCGAGCGCGACCTTGGCCTCGTCATCGGCGCAGATCGTCAGCGGATCGACCGCATCGTGAATCCACGCCGGCAACACGAGATGGACTTGCGCGTAGAGCATCAGTGCGGCCCGCGTGCCGGCATCATTTCGGTTTCGCCCAGGTATCGCGCAAGGTCACGGTGCGGTTGAACACCGGATGCGCCGCGGAGTGCTCGCGACGGTCGGCGACGAAGTAGCCGGTGCGCTCGAACTGCAAGCGCGTCTCCGTTTCGACCTGCGCTGCCGCCGGCTCGACCCAACCGCGCACGCGGCGCCGCGAATCCGGATTGAGGTGGTCGCGATAGGTTTTGCCATCGCTGTCGTCGTCGGGGTCGGCGGCCGTGAACAGGCGATCGTACAAGCGCACCTCGGCGGCGATCGCGTGCTTCGCGCAGACCCAGTGGATGGTGCCTTTCACCTTGCGATCGGCACCGGGCATGCCGTGCCGCGTCTCCGCATCGAGCGTGCAGTGCACGGCGGTGACGGTATCGCCATCCTTGACGACATCGACGCAGCGGACGATGCCGACGCCGCGCAGGCGTACTTCGCCGCCGGGCACGAGGCGATGGAAACCCTTGCTCGGCGTCTCCATGAAATCCTCGCGTTCGATCCACAACTCGCGCGAGAACGGCACCAGGCGCGTGCCGAATGCCTCGTTCTTGGGATGATTCGGGAAGGCGATGGATTCGACGTGATCGGCATCGAGATTGACGACGACCAGCTTGAGCGGATCGAGTACCGCCAGCCGCCGCTGCGCGTTGGCATCGAGATCTTCGCGGATGCAGCCTTCGAGCACCGAATAGTCGATCACCGAATTCTGCTTGCTGATGCCGACACGCTCGGCCAAAAGACGCAGCGCCGCCGGCGTCACGCCGCGACGGCGCAGGCCTTGCAAGGTGGGCATGCGCGGATCGTCCCAGCCATCGACCAGACCTTCGCCGACGAGCGCGATGAGCTTGCGCTTGCTCATCACCGTGTAGTTGATGTTGAGCCGCGAAAACTCGATCTGCCGCGGCTTCGATGGGGCGGTCGGCAAGCCGCGCGCGGGCAGGAAATCCCAGAGCTCGGGATGGTTGACCAGATCGACCCTGTCCACGCACCAGTCGTACAGCGGCCGGTGGTCTTCGAACTCGAGCGTGCACAGCGAATGGGTGATGCCCTCGATGGCGTCGCTGAGCGAATGCGCGAAGTCGTACATCGGGTAGATCGGCCAGTCGCTGCCGGTATTCTGATGTTCGACGTGCTTGATGCGGTACAGCGCCGGGTCGCGCAGATTGATGTTGCCGCTGGCCATGTCGATCTTCGCGCGCAAGGTGCGCGTGCCATCGGCGAACTCGCCGGCGCGCATGCGTGCGAACAGGTCGAGGTTTTCGGCGACGCTGCGGTTGCGGAACGGCGACTCGCGACCCGGCTCGGTGAGCGTGCCGCGATACTCGCGCACCTGTTCGGCGGACAGATCGCAGACGAAGGCGTGACCTGTCTGAATCAGCCGGATGGCGCTGCGGTAGAACACCTCGAAGTAATCCGAAGCGTGGCGAAGCTGATCCCATTCGAAACCCAGCCAGCGCACGTCTTCCTTGATCGCCTCGACGTACTCGGGGTCTTCCCTGGCCGGGTTGGTGTCGTCGAAGCGCAGGTTGCAGCGGCCGCCGAATTCGGCGGCGATGCCGAAGTCCAGGCAAATCGCCTTGGCGTGGCCGATATGCAAATAGCCGTTGGGCTCGGGCGGAAAGCGGGTGGCGATGGCGTTGTGGCGGCCGGCAGCGAGATCGGCACGGACGATTTCGCGGACGAAATCGCGGCGAGCCGGCTCGGGCGCCGCCGAATCCCCGGCGGCCGCGGACGAATGTTCGATCATGTGATGCAGTCGGCGGTTTGCAAGCGTGCAGTTTAGCCGTTCGGGCAATACGTCGGGTTATGCTTGTGACAGGCTCCACAGGAGTCGGTGTGATGCGCGTCGTCTACGAGCCGGTCGATTTGCTCGATGCCCACCTCGTCAAGGGGGCGCTGGAGGCGGACGGCCTGCCGGTCTACCTGCGCGGCGAACACCTCGCCGGCGGCATCGGTGGCGTTCCGGTCATCGGCTTGTACGCCCTGTGCGTTCCCGAATCCTGTGCCGCCGCCGCCCTCGTGCGGGTGGCCTCACTGCTGGCCGCGCGCGATGATTCGTCAGTGGCGGACGCGGGCGGGGCCGCGGCGGCGGATTGGCAGGGTGGCGTGCGGGCGTGAGGTGAGTCGTCGGGTCGGGGATCGACCGCAAGGCAAGGCAGGGAGCGACGTGCGATGACGAAGGGACGGTCAACGGCAAAGGCGCGGACGCTGGCGGATTCGCCGGCACGCCGGTGGATCATGCTGGCGTGGCTGCTGGTCATGCTGGCGGTACTGGCGCTGGCGGCGCCGCCGCTGGCGCGGGCGGCACGGCACGGCACGGCGCACGCCGCTGCTCCCGCCGCGGCGCTGGCGACGACGGCGCTGGCGGCCAGCACGGCTTCGCCGGCGGCGGTCGATGCGCCGGCCACGGTGGCAGCGGTGGCGATGGTGCCATCGACGCCGGTCGTGGTCGGGCCGCTGATCGTGTTCACCGTCCTGTATACCGGCCTGGGCTTGCTGCTGTTCATCGGCAGCGGCATGTACGCGGCGCTGCGCGATCGCCAATACCTGTATTACCTGGGCTACGTCGCTGCCACGCTGACCTTCCTGATGGCGCGCAACGGCCATTTCGCGGATCTGCCGGGGCCGGGCTGGTTCACGCGCTTGGGCGAACTGGGCGCATTCGCGCTGGGCAACGTGCTGGCGGCGGCGATGGTGGTCACCGCACGCGGCTTCGCCGGCTTGTCGCGATTCGCGCCGGCGCTGGATCGGGTGCTGCAGTGGTTCCCGTTGTTGCCAGCCGTGCTGGCTCTGGCCTGCCTGCTCGACCTGCAAGGCGCCGCCGGCATCTTGCATGGCGCGACGACCGCCGTGCGCCTGGGCGCGATCGTGCTGGCCATTGCCGCCACCGCGGCGGCGTGGCGCAACCGCCAGCGGATGGCGCTGCCGATGTTGTTGATGTGGATGCTGGTGCTGCTGGCGGCATCGCTGCGGGCGATGGTGGTGGCCGGCAGTCTCGCCAACGAGGGCTGGCTGCCCTATGCCGATCAGGTTGCATTCGCGCTCAACGCGCTGATGATGGGCATGGCGTTGACCGACCATATCATCGAGTTCCGCCTGCAGCGCGATCGCGCCAGCCTCGCCAAGGAGCAGGCCGATGCCAGCCTCAAGCGCGAGCGCGAGCGGCTGCGTTTCATCGAGGCACTGCACACCACCTTGCGCGATGCCCCCAGCGGCGATCAGGAATGGCTGGGTTTTCGCCGCCTGCTCGAAGTGATGCGCGAGCTGGTGCCGCAGGCCAGTTCGGCGGTGGCGCTGCACGGTTTCCACGATGCCGATCTGCTGCTTTGCGAGCCCAACACCACTCGCGAGTCCTACCAGCATCTGCTCGCCACCCGCAGCGGTGCCTTCAAGGGCATCAGCCGCTCGCAGTTGCCGATGCAGCTGCGCGTGGATGCGCCGGTGCAAGCCGAGGCTGGCGAACCCGAGCAGGTGCAGGTCGCGGTGGTGCCGTTGCCGCTGACGGCACCGGCGTGGGGCATGCTGTTGATCGAACGGCGCGGCTGGCAGGGTTTCGAGCGCGACGAACTCAATCTCGCCAGCGAACTGGCGCACAAGGCCGCGCGCGCGGTCGAGGATGCCGCCAACGACCGCGTGCTGCGCATCAACGCCGAGTTCGACGCGCTCACTGCGGTCTTCAACCGGCGCACGATGGACAACCGCCTGGCTGCTTATTTCAAGGAATCGCTGGTGCGGCGCTCGGCATTGGCGGTGCTGTTCTCCGATCTCGATCACCTGCAGGAGACCAACGAGGTGTATGGCCATGCCGCCGGCGATCAGGCGTTGCGCTTGCTGGCCGACGTGCTCAAGGCCCATTGCGGCACCGCCGGCGTGGTCGGCCGTTACGGCAGCGACAAGTTCGTTGTCATCCTGCCCGACTTCAATCCCGAACAGGCGCGGCGCTGGGCCGAGGCCATGCGCACCGACGCGATGGCGCGCGACGTGACGCTGGCGGACGGCAAGATCCTGCGCGTGGGCGTGAGCGTGGGCATCGCCAGCCGGCTGGCCGAAGATGCCGACATCCATCCGATCCTCGATCGCGTCGAGAAGGCGCTGTCCGCCTCCAAGCGCAGTGGTCGCGGGCCGGTGCAGGCACCGCCGATCCAGGGCGTGGCGAGTGGAACGGCACCGAGGTGAGTTGCGAGGTCGGAGTTCGGAGTTCTTAGTTGCGAGTTCGGATTTGCGAGTCCCGATTCCCGATTCCCGATTCTCGATTCCCGAGTCCCGATTCCCGAGTTCGGAGTCCCGGGTCCCGAGTCCCGAATGGCGAGTCGCGTGGCGAGCGGGGATGTCATCGGCGTTCGCCTCACGTCGTGGCGTGAACTCGAAGCACGGAACTCTGGCATGCTGCCGCTCCCACCGTGTCACCGGCTGAAGCTCGAGCATGAATTCCGGCACCCCGCGCGGGCCGCTGCTGGCGATGATCGCCGGTGCGGCGGCGATCAGTCTGACCGGCGTGCTGGTCAAATACGCGCATGTGCCGCCGACGGTGTCGGGTTTCTGGCGGATGGCGCTGGGCGGGGCGATGCTGGCGTTCGCGCTGGCGGCATTGCGGCAGTGGCGGGCGGTGCGCCTGCGCGACGTGGCGTGGATGTTGCCGCCGGGGCTGGCGTTCGCCGTCGATCTGGCCTTCTGGCATCGATCCATCCTCGTGATCGGGCCGGGCCTGGCGACCTTGCTCGGCAATCTGCAAGTATTCCTGATGGCGCTGGCTGGCTTGGCCTTGCACCGCGAGCGGCTGGGCTGGCGGTTCCTGACCGGTCTTGCGATGGCCTTCGCCGGCTTGTGGTTGCTGGTCGGGCAGGGCTGGGCCGGCTTTGCCGCCGGCTATCGCATCGGCGTGTTCTACGGCGCGTTTACAGCCGTGTGTTACACCGCTTACATGCTCAGTTTCCGGCATGCGCAGCGCGAGCGTTCGACGCTGCATTCGTCGCAACTGCTGGCGATCTCCTCGCTGCTGAGCGCGGTCGTGCTGGCGCTGCTGTGTCTGGCCGATGGCGAATCGTTCGCCGTGCCCGATGCGCAGACGTGGCTGGCGCTGATCGCGCTCGGGCTGGTCGGGCAGTGTCTGGGCTGGGTGCTGATCTCGCGGGCGATGCCGCGCCTGCCGGCCTCGCTGGTCGGCTTGTTGCTGTTGTTGCAGCCGGTGCTGGCCTTCCTGATGGATGTGGTGTTGTTCCACCGCGCCACCCGGCCGATCGAATGGCTCGGGCTGCTGCTGTCGCTGGCCGGCATCTTCATCGGCTCGCTGCGTGGTTCCACGCCGGACGAGCGGCGTGCGCAACTGGCCGAGGACGTGGTGGAATGATGCGTGCTGGAATGCGCGTCGTCACGCACTCGCCGCGCGATGAGGTGGAGGTGCTGCAATGATTTCCGATCGGCTGGCTGAAATGCTCGGCATCGGCGCGCACGGCCAGCGCCTGCCACGGGCCGGCGAGGCTCTACCCGGTCGCGATGCACCGATGCGCATCGGAGGCCGCCATCACGTCCACGGCCACCCCATCGTCGGTGCGATCGGTGAAGGCGCCTTCGCCCACATGCGGCAGGCATATTTCGGCATGGGCTGCTTCTGGGGTGCCGAGCGCGCGTTCTGGACGTTGCCGGGCGTGTTCACTACCGCCGTCGGTTATGCCGGCGGCAGCACGCCGCATCCGACGTATCGCGAAGTGTGCTCGGGCTTGACCGGCCACGCTGAAGTCGTGCGCGTGATCTTCGCGCCGGCGCAGGTCACCTTCGCCGAGCTGCTGCGCCTGTTCTGGGAGCGCCATGATCCAACCCAGGGCATGCGTCAGGGCAACGATTCGGGCACGCAATATCGTTCGCTGCTCGGCTGCGACGATGCCAGCGACTACGCAATCGCACTGGCCAGCCGCGACGCCTATCAGGCGCGACTGCACGCCGCCGGCAAGGGCGCGATCACCACCGAAATCCTGCACCCGGCACCGCCGTTCTACTACGCCGAGGACGAGCACCAGCAGTATCTGGCGAAAAATCCCGGTGGCTATTGCGGGCTGGCTGGCACCGGCGTGAGCTGCCCGCTGCCGGGCTGAGCGGGTGGCGAAGCGGCGGCCGCAGGCTCGACCATGAACCCGACATAGTGGCGGTAGGTCAGCACCTGCCGCGCCGTGCCGCCGCTGGTCTGCACCTGCCGCTGGAACTTGTCGGCGGTGCGCTCGTGCACCATCCACAGCCGTTGCCGGCGATGCTGGGCCAGCGCCTGCGCCAGTGTCATGTCGACGTCGGGTTTGGCGGTCTGGCCGTAATCCACCCGCAGTACCGGGATATCGAGATAGACGCGGATGCCGTACAGCGCCGTTTCGTCGACGAACACCACCTCGCGCACCGGCGCCGGCACTTGCGAACCAATGGCCTGCGAGAGCAGGTAGGAGTTCTTGCCGACGATCGCCTTGGAATGCACCAGCGGCATGCCGGCCTTGATCGCCAGCAACAGCACGAACCACGCGCCGATCAATCCCTTGCCGAGCGCGCCGGGCCGCCAATCGCGCAAGCGCAGCGCCGCCCACAGCGCAAACGGCACCAGCAGCGGCAGCACGTACAGCACCAGGCGCGAGCGCGACATGCAAAACACCGCCAACGGCAGCAGCAGCCACAGCAGCAAGAAGCGTTCGGCTTGCCGTGTGGATTCGTCCACCACGCGCGGCTCGCTGCCGCGACGCCAGCGATTCCACGCCAGCACCAGCGTCCACGGCAGCGCACCGACCAGCGCCACCGGGCCGTAGGCGACGATCCAGCCGTACCACTGCGGGTGACGGTCGGCGGCCTTGGTGAAGATCCTCCCGTAGGTTTCGTAACCGAGGAAGTAATGCAGGCGTTCGGGATGGTTCCAGACGATGGCCAGAAACCACCCCAGCGCCAGCGGCGCCCAGATCACCAGCGTGACCCAGGTGAACGGGCTGGCGCGGAATTCGCGGCGGTTGCGCGCCCAGAACCACAGCCCCGGAATCAGCGGCACCAGCCCCGGCGGGCCCTTGGTGAGGAAGGCCAGGCCGAAGCCCAGGCCGAGCAGCCATGCGCCACGCCGTGCGATGCGCTCGTCCTCGCCGCGCCAGGCCAGCACGTAGCCGGCCATGCCCAGGGTCTCGAACGCGCACAGCAACGCGTCGGTGCTGATCACGTTGGCGGCCAGGAACAGCATCATCGTGCCGCTGGCGACCAGCGGCGGCCACCACGGCCGCTCGGGCAGCAGCCGGCGCCCGATCGAGAACACGCCGGCGATGGTCAGCGCGAACGCCAACGCGCCCGGCAAGCGCAGCGCCCAGGTGTTGCGGCCGAAGGCCTCCATCGACGCCGCCAGCGACCAGTAGGTCATCGGCGGCTTCGACAGGTGCTCGTGCTCGGGATGGCGATGCGGCACCAGCCAGTTGCCCGAGTCGAGCATCTCCACTGCCACCGCGCTGTAGCGGCCCTCGTCGGTGCCCCACAGCGGACGCGTGCCCTGGAATGGCAGCACGAAGGCCAGTGCCAGCAAGAACACCAGCCAGATCGAGGGTTTGCTGGCGCGCAGCGAAAGGTTCATCGGCGGCGGTATCCAGATCGGCACGAAGCGAGGGTCGCGCGCCGGCAAGCGTTTGCGATCGGCGTCATCACATCACCACCAGACTGCGCACATAAACGACCTCGCAGGCGCCATCGCCGGAATCGTCGCGGCTCATCGAGCTTCGCCAGATGCTGCCGTCCTTGCCGCGCGCCTCGATCAGCTGGCCATCCAGATGGACGATGTCGCCGGTGCGCACGCGCTTGATCTGCGCCCGCACGGTGTCGTTGGCCGGGATCATGTGCATGTTCGAGCTGTCATGGATGATCTGCGCCAGCGGAATCGGCGGCTCCGATGTGCGCCAGCGGTAAAAGTACCAGCGCCCGGACTGGCTGATGTCCAGCCCGGCCAGCACCGAGCTGTCGGACATCGCGCCCCAGCCGAAGGCAAAGTCGGTCGGCGACAGCGCCGCCGAGCGATCCCAGCTGTAGTCGGCGCGCGACAGCACGCGCGCGGTCAGCTTGAAATCGGCCAGCGGCGTGAGCGTGTAATCGCCAACCGCGAACGGCGTGCCGCGGGCGATGTCGACCTGCACCGGATCGTCGGGCGCGAGCACGCCCGGCGCGTGCGTGCGCACCGGATGCGGCGCGAGCACCACATAGGCGGTCGCCAGCAGCAGCGTGGCAAGGAGGATCGTCAACCAGCGGGGCATGGGTGGATTTTACGGCATCGAACCGGAGTGCCGGATGATCGCCCCTTGCCGCGACGTGACGGCGCGGGATGGTGACAAAGGCATCGCGCGAGGTGATGCTGGCCGGCGGGTGTGGCGCCGGTCCACCGGCCCGTCGCGCCTGCAGACCAACTTCCGGGAGCCTTGCCATGCCGATCCGTCCCATCGTTGCCGCGCTCGCGCTGGCGCTGACCGCACCGATCCTTGCCGCGCCTGCCGAGGGGCCGACGCGGCTGTTCACCGGCGCCGATCTGTTCAACCTGGAGGCGGCGGCCGATCCGCAGATCTCGCCCGACGGGCGCACCGTCGTCTACGTGCGGCGCGCCAACGACATCATGAGCGATCGCACGCGCTCGACGATCTGGGCGATCGATGTCGCCAGCGGCACGCAGACGCCGCTGGTCACCGGGCCGGGCGGGCACGGGCAGCCGCGCTGGTCGCCCGATGGCAGCAAGCTCGCCTATGTGGCCAGCAGCGACGACAAGGGCGGTGCGCAGTTGTACGTGCGCTGGATGCGCAGCGGCGCGACGGCGCGCATCACCGGGCTGCCGGCGGCGCCGCACGCGATCGCGTGGTCACCCGATGGCCGGCGCCTGGCCTATGCGATGTTCGTGCCCGACCAGCCGGCCCGGCTCGGCAAGGCGCCGGAAAAGCCCGAGGGAGCGAACTGGGCCGAGCCGCTGCAGGTCATCGATTCGGTGATCTACCGCACCGACGAGGGCGGCTACGAAAAGCCCGGTTACGAGCAGATCTTCTGGGTGCCGGCCGATGGTGGCGCGCCCACCCAGCTCACCTTCGGCACCCGCAATGCCGGCGGGCCGCTGTCGTGGTCGCGCGACGACCGGGCGGTGTTGTTCAGCGCCGTGCGCGGCAACGACTGGCAGCGCGAGGTGGTGGACAGCGAGGTGTACGAGGTCTCGATCGACGACATGCAGGTGCGCGCACTGACCCACCGCAAAGGCCCCGACGCGCAGCCGGTGGTTTCTCCCGATGGCCGGTCGATCGCCTGGGTCGGTTTCGACGATCGCTATCTGGGCTATCAGAACCTGCGCCTGTCGGTGATGAACCGTGATGGCAGCGGCGCGCGCGTGCTCACCGCCGGGCTCGACCGCAGCGTCGGCGATCCGGTCTGGGCCGCCGACGGTCGGGCGCTGTTCGTCGACCATGACGACCACGGCAGCCGGCGCGTGGTCCGCGTCGGTCTCGATGGTTCGATCCGCACCGTCGCCGAGCACCTGACCGGCAGCGATTTCGACCGCCCCTACACCGGCGGCTCGTTCAGCGTCGCCGGCGACGGCACCATCGCCTACACCTCCGGCACGCCGCTGCGGCCGGCGGACGTGTGGATCGCACGTGGCGGCAGCGCGCGGCAGTTGACGCACCTCAATCAGGCGCTGGCCGGCAAGACCCTGGGGCAGGTGCAGCACTTGCAGGTGACCGCGTTCGACCAGTTGCCGATCGACGCCTGGCTGGTGACGCCGCCGGATTTCGACCCGCACCGCAAATACCCGTTGATCCTGGAGATCCACGGCGGCCCGTTCGCCGCCTACGGGCCGAGCTTTGCCAGCGACGACCAGCTCTATGCGGCGGCCGGCTACGTCGTGCTCTACGTCAATCCGCGCGGCTCCACCAGCTATGGCGAGGAATTTGCCAATCGCATCGACAAGGCTTACCCGGGACACGATTACGACGATCTGATGAGCGCGGTCGATGCTGCCATCGGCAAGGGCTTCATCGACCCGCAGCGGCTGTTCGTCACCGGCGGCTCGGGCGGCGGCGTGCTCACCGCGTGGATCGTCGGCAAGACCGACCGTTTCGCCGCCGCGGCGGTGCAAAAGCCGGTCATCGACTGGTCGAGTTTCGTGCTCACCTCCGACATCACGCCTTATTTCTCGCGCTACTGGTTCGGCAAGTTCCCGTGGGAGGATCCAGCCGGCTACTGGGCACGCTCGCCGCTGTCGCTGGTCGGCAACGTCAAGACGCCGACGCTGGTGGTGGTCGGCAGCGAGGATTTCCGCACCCCCGACAGCGAGGCCGAGCAGTACTACAGCGCCTTGCAACTGCGCGGGGTTGCCACCGCGCTGGTGAAGGTGCCCGGCGCCAACCACGAAGGGCTGGCGGCGCGACCGTCGCAATCGGCGGCCAAGGCATCGGCGATCCTGGCGTGGTTCGCGCAGCGCAAGGTCGAAGGCGGGCAATAGCGGCCAACGCAGTGGCGGGGAGCAGAAAAATAAAAACCCCGCGAGCCAGGGGTGGGCTCGCGGGGCCAGGGGTGGAAGCCGGCCTTGGGGAGAGGCGGACTTCCGTGGGATGCACTCAGGGGAGAGAGTCATCCGGCAACGGACGTTGCATCCGTCGCGACATAGTTGACCATTACCGACCTTTAGAGTTCGTGAAAGCGGCCGCAGTTTCGTGAATGGGTTCAGGATGCATTCATGCCCGGAATCCGGACGGCCGAGAATGCATGACTTCCGGCATGCGGCGGCGCGGATTTCCACCATCACGCGCATCGTTGCGGGCGGTGCGCGGCGGCGTCGGCCGACGGCATGACATCGCCGGCAAGCCGCGCCAGCGCTGCCGCAGGCGGCGGTCAGTGGGCCTGATCCCAATTGTCGCCAGTGCCGCAATCGACCACCAGCGGCACTCGCAACGTGGCGGCGGCCTGCATCTTCTCGACAGCAGCAGAACGCAGCGTTTCGATGAAGTCGGCATCGGCCTCGAACACCAGTTCGTCGTGCACCTGCATGATCATCCTTGCGCGTGAATCGTGGCCGCGCAGCCAGCCGTCGATGGCGACCATCGCGCGCTTGATGATGTCGGCGGCGGTGCCCTGCATCGGCGCGTTGATCGCGGCGCGTTCGGCGCCGGTGCGCAGGGCCTGGTCGCGGGCGTGGATGTCGGGCAAATACAGGCGGCGGCCGAACACGGTTTCGACGTAGCCGCGTTGTTTCGCCTGCGCGCGGGTGCGCTCCATGTACTCGCGCACGCCCGGATAGCGCGAGAAATACAGGCCGATGTAGTCCTGCGCCTGGCCGCGCTCGATGCCGAGCTGGCGCGCCAGCCCGAACGCGCTCATGCCGTAGATCAGGCCGAAGTTGATCGCCTTGGCGGCGCGCCGCTGCTCGCTGCTGACGGCGTCGGGCGAGGCGGCACCGAACACCTCGGCGGCGGTGGCGCGGTGGATGTCCAGGCCGGCGGCAAAGGCGCGCAGCAGGCCGGCGTCTTCCGACAGGTGCGCCATGATCCGCAGCTCGATCTGCGAGTAGTCGCAGGCGAGGATCTGCCGCCCCGGCGGCGCGATGAAGGCCTTGCGGATGCGGCGGCCGTCGTCGCTGCGGACGGGAATGTTCTGCAGGTTCGGGTCGGACGAGGCCAGCCGCCCGGTGGCCGCGCCGGCCTGATGGTAGCTGGTGTGGACGCGGCCGGTTTCCGGGTTGATCGCCGCCGGCAACTTTTCGGTATAGGTGCTGCGCAGCTTGGCCAGGCCGCGGTATTCGAGGATCAGCCGCGGCAGCGGGTGGGCGTCGGCAATGGCGTCGAGCGCTTCCTCGTTGGTCGAGGGCTGGCCGCCGGGGGTCTTCACCAGCGCCGGCAGCTTGAGCTGGTCGAACAAGATCGCCTGCAATTGCTTGGGCGAATCCAGATTGAAGGGGTGGCCGGCGATCGCATGCGCTTGCTGCTGTGCGGCGTGCATGCGCTTGCCGAGATCCTGACTTTGCCGGTGCAGCTCGGCAGCGTCGATCAGCACACCGTTGGCCTCGATGCGTTCGAGTACCGGCACCAGCGGCATCTCGATGTCGCGATAGACACTGGCCAGCGCCGGCTCGCCTGCCAGTTTCGGTTGCAGCGCGCGATGCAGGCGCAGGGTGATGTCGGCATCCTCGGCGGCATAGGCGGTCGCGACGTCGAGCGCGACTTGCGAGAAGGCGAGCTGCTTGCTGCCCTTGCCGGTGACATCGGCATACTTGATCGTGGTGTAGCCGAGGTAGCGCTGCGCCAGCGAATCCATGTCGTGGCGGCTGCCGGTGGCGTTCCAGACGAAGGATTCGAGCATCGTGTCGTGCGCATAGCCGGCCACGTCGATGCCGTGCCGCCGCAGCACATGCAGGTCGTACTTGCCGTGCTGGCCGAGCTTGGGCTTGTTCGCATCTTCGAGGATCGGCCGCAGCGCCGCCAGCGTCGCGGCACGATCCAGCTGCGCCGGTGCGCCCGGATATTCGTGCGCCAGCGGGAGGTAACAGGCGCGGCCGATCTCCACCGCGAAGCTCATGCCGACCAGATTGGCGCGCATCGGGTCGAGCGAATCGGTTTCGGTATCGAAAGCGATCAACTCCGCAGTGCGCAGGTGCTCGATCCACGCATCGAGCTGTGCGGTGGCAGTCACGCACTCGTATTCGCCCTTGACCGACAGCGCGGGGTCGAGCGGCTCGGCGCCGCTGGGCGAACCGGCTCTTCCGATTCTCGTTTCGGCTTTCCCGATTCCCGGCTTCTCGGTCCCGATTCCCGGCTTCCCATCCAATTCCCGCAACGCCGCATTGAACCCGTAGCGCTGGTACAACTCGCGCAGCGCCGCCACGTCCGGTTCGCGCAGGCGCAGCGCGTCGTGCGGCAAGTCGAGTTCGACGTCGGTCTTGATGGTGGTCAGTTGCCGGTTCAGCGGCAGCCGGGGCAGCGCCGCGCGCAGGTTCTCGCCGACCTTGCCGCCGATCCGGTCGGCGTTGGCGATCACGCCGTCGAGCGAGCCGTATTCGCCCAGCCACTTGGCCGCCGTCTTCGGGCCGCATTTTTCGACGCCGGGGATGTTGTCGACCGTGTCGCCCATCAACGCGAGCAGATCGATGATCTGGTCGGGGCGGACGCCGAACTTCGCCACCACGCTTGCCTCCGAATCGAGTCGGCTGCCGTCGCTGTGCAGGGTCTTCATGGTGTTGGCCAGGACGATCCCGGGCCGCACGAGCTGGGCGAAATCCTTGTCGCCGGTGGAGATCGTCACCTCGCTGCCGGCGGCCTGCGCCTGCAGCGCCAGGGTGCCGATCACGTCGTCGGCCTCGACCCCGCGCACGCGCAGGATCGGGAAGCCCAGCGCGGCGACGATCTGCATCATCGGCTCGATCTGCGCGCGCAGGTCGTCGGGCATCGGCGGGCGATTGGCCTTGTAGTCCGGATACAGCGCATCGCGGAAGGTCGGCCCGGGCGCGTCGACGACGAAGGCCGCGCACTCGGGCTTTTCCTTCAGCGTGGCGCGCAGCATGTTGACCACCCCGAACAGCGCGCCGGTCGGCTCGCCGGCGGCATTGCTGAGCGGCGGCAGGGCATGGAAGGCGCGGAACAGGTAGGACGAGCCGTCGATCAGGACGAGGCGGGGCATGGCGGCGCTTCCGATGGCGATGCGCCATTGTAGGTGCGCGCGATCAGCGGCGAATGGCGATCGACGAACGACGGGGTGCTGGCGTGGCCACGACGCCGTCCTTGCCTGCCTGCACCTTCGGCTTCGGCTTTCCATTCGCCGAGCGTGGTGCGAAGATCAACGACCCCGCCCCGGAGACTCGCCATGCGCATCCCGCGCTCCCTGCTGATCGTCGCCATGCTGCTGGCCGCCGCTTCGGGCCCGGCGTTGGCGCAAGAACAGCAAATCGCGCCGGCGCCACCGCCGCCGTCGATGGACGATCCCGGCCAGCCGGCGCCGGCGATCAAGGCCGACGATCCCCGATTGGCACCCTTGCCGCCGGAATCGGCCCCCGTCGCGCCACCGTCGCCGGCCGCGCAGGGGCACGAAAAATCCGACGGCGATCCGACCAACCTGCCGGCGATGCCTACCGACGACGCCTTCCATCCGCCACCGAAGAAGCCCTCCGAAGTGCAGAGCGCCGACGGCTACAGCGTGCGCAGCTACACCACCGCCAATGGCGATCGCATCCAGGAATACCGCCATGGCGGGCAGGTGACCCGGGTGCGCGTCAAGCCAGCCAATGCACCGGCGTTCGAGATCAACGACAACAACCACGACGGCCGCATCGACCGCAACGATGCCACCAGCAAGCAGACCTTGCCGGTGCAATGGAGCTTGTTCGAGTGGCATTGAGGGCCTGAATCCGGCCGATCGCGGCAATCCGGATTCTATTCGGATGCGGCGATGGGCCTTGGGTGTCGAGCGTGCCGATACGGAAGCGTCCCTGCTGCCGATGGCGACGTCGGGTGCCGGTACGACGGCGCGTCAGGCCTCAAACCTCCACCGACTGCGCGTGCTCGCGGGTGGCGGCGAAGTGCACGTCGGGGGCACGCTCCATCGCCAGTTGCAGGTTGACGCGGGTCGGGGCGAGGTAGACGAGGTGACCGGCGGCGTCGAGGCCGAGGTTGATGGCGTTCTTCTCGCGGAATTCCTCGAGTTTTTTCGCATCGGCGCAGGTGACCCAGCGCGCGGTGGTCACGCCGACCGACTCGAAGCTGGCGTCGACGCCGTATTCGTCCTTGAGCCGGTAGGCGACGACGTCGAATTGCAAGGTGCCGACGGCGCCGAGGATCAGGTCGTTGCTCATCAGCGGGCGGAAGAACTGCGTCGCGCCTTCTTCGGACAGTTGCGCCAGCCCTTTCTGCAATTGCTTGAGCTTGAGCGGATCGCGCAGGCGCGCACGGCGGAACAATTCCGGTGCGAAGTTCGGGATGCCGGTGTAAGACAGCTTTTCGCCGGCGCTGAAGGTGTCGCCGATGGCGATGGTGCCGTGGTTGTGCAGGCCGATCACGTCGCCGGGCCAGGCGCTGTCGACGATCTCGCGGTCGGAGGCCATGAAGGTCAGTGCGTTGGCGAGCTTGGTTTCCTTGCCGGCGCGGACATGGAAGGCTTTCATGCCGCCGCTGTAACGCCCCGAGCACACGCGCAGGAACGCGACCCGGTCGCGATGCATCGGGTCCATGTTGGCCTGGATCTTGAACACGAAACCGGTGAACGCCTCTTCGTCGGGCTGCACGAGGCGCGATGTGGTGGCGCGCGGCAGCGGCGAGGGCGCGTGTTCGACGAAGAAATCCAGAAGCAGCTGCACGCCGAAATTGTTGACCGCCGAGCCGAAGAACACCGGCGTCTGCTGGCCGGCGAGATATTGCTCGCGGTCGAAGGGATGCGAGGCGCCGGCGACCAGTTCGAGTTCCTCGCGCACCTCGGCGAGCATCGCCGCGCCGATCCGCGCTTCGAGCTGCGGATCGTCGAGCGAGGCGAAGATGGTCGAATCCTGACGGGTGAAATTACGCCCCGGTTCGAACAGGTGAACTTCGCCGGTGAGCAGGTGAACCACGCCTTTCAGCCGCGAGCCCATGCCGATCGGCCAGGTCACCGGCGCGCAGGCGATGCCGAGCACCGATTCGACTTCGTCGAGCAGGTCGATGGGGTTCTTGCCTTCGCGGTCGAGCTTGTTGATGAAGCTCATGATCGGCGTGTCGCGCAGGCGGCAGACCTCCATCAGCTTGATGGTGCGTTCCTCGACGCCCTTGGCGACGTCGATCACCATCAGCGCCGAATCGACCGCGGTGAGCACGCGGTAGGTGTCCTCGCCGAAGTCGGCGTGGCCGGGGGTGTCGAGCAGGTTGACGATGCGGCCCTCGTAGGGGAACTGCATGACCGACGACGTCACCGAGATGCCGCGCTCTTTCTCCAGCGCCATCCAGTCGGAGGTCGCATGGCGCGCGGCCTTGCGGCCCTTGACGCTGCCGGCCATCTGGATCGCGCCGCCGAACAGCAGCAGCTTCTCGGTCAGCGTGGTCTTGCCGGCGTCGGGATGGGAAATGATGGCGAAGGTGCGGCGGCGCCGGGTTTCGCGCAGTTGCTCGGACATGCGAAAGGCGCCCGTGCTCGGGCGCGGTCGGGGAACGGGAGGTCATCATTATAACCCGGTGCCGCAAACGGCCCGGACGCGGGGCCGCGCCGTGCGGGCGCGCTCCTGCCTCCGGAAGACAAGGTGCGGGGTCTGCCGACGGGACGCGGCGCGGTGATCCGGCGGCGGCATTGCCTCGCCCGTCGGGCGACGCGGCTTGGTCAGGCGCGGATGCGGGTTTCCGCCAGCGACACGAATTGGGGCGCCACGAAGGGCCGGGCGAAGTAATCGGCCAGCGGTTGCGGCTTGTCGATCGCGTAGCCTTGCCCGAAGTCGACGCCCAACTCGGCCAGGGCGCGGATCAGCACCTCGTCCTCGGTGTGTTCGGCGATGGTCTTCTTGTGCAGCACGTGCGCGATCTGGGTGATCGAGCGCACCACCGCGGCCGACAGCGGCGAGGTCAGCATCTCGCGCACGAAACTGCCGTCGATCTTGAAATAGTCCACATCCAGCGAGCGCAGGTAG
This sequence comes from Pseudomonadota bacterium, assembly GCA_018240435.1. Classification (GTDB taxonomy): domain Bacteria; phylum Pseudomonadota; class Gammaproteobacteria; order Xanthomonadales; family Xanthomonadaceae; genus SZAS-103. The sequence continues at coordinate 78,605 of JAFEFT010000016.1, read as the reverse complement.
CTGAACGAGCAGAACCCGGTGCCGAAATCGTCGAGTGCGAAGCGGCAGCCGAGGCCGCGCAACTGGTCGATGAAGCGCTGCGCGCGGCCGAGATCGCGCACGGCGCTGGTCTCGGTGATTTCCAGGCAGACCTGCGACGCCGGGAACTTGCTGCGACCGAGGCGCTCGACCATGAAGCCGATGAACGACTCGTCGACCAGCGCCTCGCCGCTGAGATTGAGCGAGCAGGTGGTGACACTGGCCGCTTCGGCCGGGTGGCTTTCCAGCCAGTCCAGCGCCATGCCGATCACCATGCGATCGATCGGCAGGCTCAGGCGAAAGCGTTCGGCCGCCGGCATGAAATGGTTGGGGGTGAGATGGGCGCCGGTGTCGGGATCGTGCATGCGCAGCAGGATCTCGAAATGGCGGCCGGACTCGAGGCCGGCGTGCAGCGGCGCCATCGATTGCGCGTACAGACTGAAGGCGCGCTGGTCGAGCGCTTCGCGGATGCGCACCGCCCAGCGCATCGCCACGGTGCGGTCGAGAACGTCGCCGGGCATGGCACCGGCCAGGCACACCCGGTTGCCGCCTTGCTCCTTGGCAGTGAAGCAGGCCGCATCGGCCTGGGCCAGCAGGTTGCCGAACTCGGCTTCGCCGGCGCGGAACGGCACCGCACCGAGGCTGGCGGTGGTGGTCAGCATCCGCCCGTCCCAGTTGCAGCGATAGGCTTCGATCGCGCGCACCAGCGACTGCGCGCGGTCGCGGGTGATGGTCGGGGTGACGTTGTTCAGCAGCACCGCGAATTCGTCGCCACCCAGGTGGGCGACGACATCGCCCGATTGCGCGCTGGCGCTGAACACGCCGGCGATGCCGACGATCAGCGCGTCGCCGGCGGCGTGACTGGCGGTGTCGTTGACCAGCTTGATGTTGTCCAGATCGATGTAGCACAGCGCCAGTGGCGGCGTCGCCGGATTGGCCAGCGCGCGCCGCACCGCGGTTTCGAAGGCGGCGCGATTGGGCAGCCCGGTCAGCGGGTCGATGCTGGCGCGACGGATCAGCTTGCGGGTGGCGATGCGGCGTTCGTTGCCGACCAGGGCCAAGGTGATCGGCAGCACCGACAACACGCACAGATAGGACAACAGCATCGCGCAGTCGAGCGTCGTGGCCGGTGCGTGGAAGCCGGCCAGGCCCATGCCGGAGAAGCTGCCGATCAGCAGCACCGTCAGCATCACCGCCACTGCCGTGCGCAAGGGCTCGAAACGCAAGGCGCCCCACACCATCACCGCCAACGGCAGGCTCGACAGTCCCAGCGGGTAGCGGTCGCCGTTGGCCGCACCCCAGGACATCAACAGGAAGCTCGCCACCAAGGCGACGTTCCACAACGACTGTTCGCCGCGACGCGCGGCCAGTTCGGCCTCGTCGAACGATGGGTACTGGCTGTTGCGGTAACTGAACAGGACGAGCGCCGGCGCGACCGTGGTGATGCCCAGCAGGTCGCCCAGCGCCCAGCGCACGAAAGCGTCGGCGATGGCGTGGTTGGTGAGATTGCCGGCGACGAGCATGGCCGCCACGCCGACGGTCGCGCTGATCGCCGCGGCCACCGTTCCGCCGACCAGCATGCGCAAGGCGGAGCGAAACTCCGGATACGGCAGCAGGCGGCCACTACGCCCGATCCAGGCGCCGATGACGACCGCCAGAGTATCGCCGGCCATCGCGATGACGGCGTAGGCAACGGGTGCCGAGACGCGCCCTTGCCCTGCCAAATCGATCAGCAGGACGTGGCGAAGCAGATAGTCCAGTGCCGCCGCCACCGGCACCAGTGCGGCCCAGCGTGGCCCGTAGCGAACCGTGGCGCCGTAGGCCAGACCGGCGGCCGGCCAGAACAGGGTGAACTCATTCGGGCCGCGCGCAAAAAAAGTCGCGTACGCGGTGCAGGCCAGATACAGCCCCACCAGCGCAAGGAACGTCGTTGCTGGCCGCTTCACCTTGCTCACGGGCCCAGCTTACGCCCGCTCGGCGTCGGAGTCACCGCGGGCGCGGGGCGCGGCAACGAGCACCTGCAAGCGCCCGCTGTCGATCAGCGGCTGTGGGTCGTCGTGCAGCTCGCGCACGATATTGGTCAGGTCCGAGCGCAGGGTCGGGCGGAAGGCAACCCAGCGGTTGCCGCCCTGATGGATCGCCCAGCGCATCGCCGCATGGGCAAGGCCGATCACCTGTTCCCAGCCGGGCCGACGCAGGGCGTCGCGATACAACGGGTATTCGGCGATGCCGATCGCGCAATGCAGTGCGACCGGAGCGCCGCTGCCGGTGTCATAGGCGTGGCCGCGAGTGGCCGCGAGGATGCGCTCGCCCATTCCGTCGATGTCGCGACTGAGCATCGGCCGGAACAGCAACAGCACCTCGGCATCCGCCCAGCGCACCAGGTAGTCGCCGCCACGCACCAGCGCCGACAGCACCTGGGCGAACTGCTGCAGGGCGCGATCGCCGATCGGTTGCGCATCCTCGCCGGTGCCCGACGGGTCGGCACGATACAGCCGCACCAGCGCGAACAGCATCAGCTGCTCGGCCTTGCCGTCGCGCTGCTGCTCGCGGTCGTAGAAGGCCAGATCGGCGGGGATCTGGTTGGCGAGGTAGCGACGATTGCGCAGGCCGGTGGCGGGGTCGGTCTGGCTGGCGTTTTCCAGGCGCGAATTGGAAACGTGCAACTGTTCGGTACGCTCGTCGACCATGCGCTCCAGCGCCGCCCGCTGGACTTCGTGCTGGCGATGCTGGTGGACGTAGCCGGCATAGACGATGGCCACGATCAGCAGCGCCAGCAGCCCGTAGAACAGCCGCGTTTCGTGGAAATACGGCGCAATGGAAAAATCTACGCTGGCCGTGTGCGCGGCCCACACGCCGGCATTGTTGGCGGCCATCACCTCGAACACGTAGTTGCGTGGCGGCAGGTTGGTGTAGTGGGCGCTGCGGGTGCGCGGGTCGTCGAGCTCGTGCCAGTCCTTGTCGTAGCCACGCAGCCGGTAGCGGATCTGCACGCTGTGCGGATCCTGGAAACTGGGCGCGGTGAAGGCAATGCTCAAGTCGCGTTCGCCGGCGGCGAGCAGGGCTGGCATCGTCGCCGGCAGGTAGCGGTGACCGCCGACATCGACGTGCTCGATCACCGGCACCGGCGCCACCTCGTTCTTGACGATGCCGTGCGTGTCGACCGAGACGACCCCGTCGCGGGTGGGCAACCACAATACGTGGCCGTCGACGATGAACCCCTTGGCCATGCCGGCGCCATTGCAGCAGTAGCCTTGCTGGCCGGCGTTGCGGTCGCCGCGCTCGTTGAGGATCATCTCGCCGCGCACGGGGGCGATGCGCCCGCTCATGAACGCTTCCAGATCGGCGATCGGCACGCGCGCGATGCCGCGAATGCCCGCGACCCACAGAAATCCACGGTCGTCCCTGGCCATGAAAAAGGCGGAGTTGCGCGCCATGCCCTGATCCGGGCCGATCGCCTTCCACTGGCCGTGGTTGCCGATGAAGAACTGCTCGGCCTGGGTGCCGATGACGACCTCGCCACCGGGCAGTTGGTAGGCGTAGGTGACATCGATGTTGCCCGGCAGGCCGGCGGCGGCGTCGGTTCGCAGGAAACGCTCACCGCGCATTTCGTAAAGGCCCGATTGCGTGCCCACCAGCAGGCGCCCGTCGCGCAGCCACAACACGATGCGCACGCGCCCCTCGTCGAGGCCCTGCGCGGCGCCGAAGCGCTGCAAGATGGCGTCGGGCTGCCCGGCACCGGACAGGCGGAACAGCCCTTGCGTGGTCGGGAACCACAAGGCGCCATCGCGCCCGCGGACGATGCCGTTGATCTGCGCGCCGGCCATCGGCGCGAACAGGGCCGAGGTTTCCAGGCTGCCATCGGCATGGAGGATCGCCAGCCCGTGCCGGGTGCCGATCCACAATTCGTCGCGTTCGAACAACAGGTTGTAGGCATGCGGATGCGGCAGGCGGGACCCTTCCAGAACGGTGCGGAATCGGCCGTGATCGAGCAGGCTCACGCCATCGCTGGTGCCGACCCAGACGCCGTCGCCCGGCCCGGGCGCGACCGACCAGACCACCGGATTGTTGAGGCCGTAGGGCGTGCTGTATCGCCGCGTCCAGCCATTCCAGATCCGCAGCAGACCTTCCATCTGGCTGCCCAGCCAGAGATTGCCCTCGCGATCTTCGAAAATGCTGCGCATGTCCTTGGCGGTCATGTGCGCGATCTGGGTGATCGACTCGACGGCGCGGCCGTCGCGGATGCGAAACAGCGCCGGATTGGTGCCCAGCCACAGGTTGTGGTCGTGATCGGTGAAGGCAAAGTTGATCGGGGCGGTGGCGAGCGTCGGGTCGTCGGATTTCGTCCATGTCTGGCCGTCGAAGGTGTACAAGCCTTGCGAGGTACCAGCCCAGATCTTCCCTTGCGCATCGACCAGCGTGTTCACCGCCGCCGCGTCCACCTCGTCCGGCAGCGGCAGGCGTTGCATCGCCCCGTTCCGGATGTGGGCGACGGCGCCGTGCGTGCCGATCCACATGCCGTCGGTGCGCAGCAGCAGCGACAATGCCGGCTGCACGGTCGGCGCGACGCGCACCAGGCTATCGCCAGCCACGCGCAGCACGCCAAGGTCGGTGGCGCAGTAGACGGTGCCGTTGGCATCCTCGACGATGGCGAACACGTCGAACTCGCGCTCGCGATCGGCGCCGCTCAGCCGGTAGCGCCGGAAGCGGCCATCGGCGTAGCGTGTCAGCCCCTTGTAGCTGCCGATCCACAGCCGGCCGCTGCGATCGACCCGCAGCGCGCGGATCCACACGCCTGCCAATTCGGGCTCGTTCTCGGGCGTGAAGGTGGTGAAGTGGACGCCGTCGAAGCGCGTCACGCCATCCTGCGTTCCGGCCCAGATGTACCCATCGCGATCTTGCGTGATGGCCAGCACGCTGATCTGCGGCAGCCCGTCCTGGATCGACCAGCGGTTGGCGACGTATTGCTCGAAGGTCTTGCCCGGGTCGAGCGCCCACGCACTTGCCGTCAGCAGCAACGCCAGCGCCAGCGCCGACAGCCACGCCAGCGCCTGCCATGTCGATGACGGTTTGCGCGATCGCGGCATCGGCGTTCCCCCTTGTCCGGCAGTCTAGCGCCAGCGTCCACGTTTGCGATATGCCGGCGTCGCCGGAGCGGCGTCGGCTGCCGGTCGTCATGATCTTTCGTTATTTCATCGCTTCATCCGCATAAAGCGATTGACAGGCGGCTGCGGCTGCGGCAGTATCGTCCGCGCAATCCCATCGAGACCGGCTGAGGGACAGGCCCTTGGAAGCCGGGGCAACCGCGACGCGCAAGCGCCGGGCGGTGCCAAATCCTGCGGGGACGTTCGCGTCCACCGGAAGATGGGTCGTCTTCGCCGTCGTGCGTGGACGGCATCGTGCTTTCGTACCGCGGATCTCGTTGGGGCATCGGCCCAACCGGAGATCCGCCATGAGTCTCGTCGCCAGCCCCGCCGCTCTCTCGTCCCGCCACGAAGCGCCCATCGCGTGCGCCGATTCGGCGTCCATCGACAGCGATCGTTCCCTCGACGCTCGCGCGAAATCGCAATTCGTGCATGCGCCCATCGCATCGGCGCGCGGCGAAATGGTGATCGCCCTCGACTTGCGTCACGCGGGTCGCCGTGAAGTGCGCATCGGCTGGCAGCGGCTGGGCGATCCATCGTTGCCGGCGGTGGTGGTGCAGGGCGGCATCTCCGCCGACCGCCGCGCGGCGGCGCTGCAAGGTGACGAGTTGCCGGGCTGGTGGGATGCGCAGGTCGGTGCCGGCCGCGCGCTCGATCCGCGCCGCGTGCAAGTGATCGGCATCGACTGGCTCGGTGCCGATGGCAGCCTCGACGCACCGATCGACACTGCCGATCAGGCCGATGCCATCGCCGCGGTGCTCGATCATCTGCGCGTCGATCGCATCACCGCTTTCATCGGCTGTTCGTATGGCGCATTGGTCGGTTGGCAGTTCGCCGCCCGCCACGGCGAGCGCGTGCAGCGGCTGCTGGCGATCGCCGGCGCACATCGCCCGCATCCCTATGCCAGCGCGCTGCGCGCCGTGCAACGCAAGATCGTCGCGCTCGGGCAATTGCAATGCGCCGACGAACTGGGGGTGTCGCTGGCGCGGCAACTGGCGTTGCTGACCTATCGCACGCCGGAGGAATTCGGGCAGCGCTTCGACGCCCCGGCGGTACTCGACGGCGCCCATGCGCGCTGCGCCGCCGAGGATTATCTGGAGGTGCAGGGCACGCGCTACGCCAGCCGCTGGGCGGCGACCGCGTTCCTGCGGTTGTCCGAATCGATCGACCTGCATCGCGTGCGCCCGGAAGCGATCAGCGTGCCGGCAACCGTGGTGGTAGTGCAGGGTGATCCGCTGGTGCCACCGGAGGACGCCTACGAAGTGGCCGGGCGCCTGCGCGGCCCGGTGCGGGTGCGGGTGCTGCGGTCGCTGTTCGGGCACGACGCCTTCCTCAAGGAGGCCGCCGTCTTCGCCGCCATCGTGCGCACCGTGCTGGCCGATTGCGCAGGAGTGTCGGCATGAGCGCCGTTGCCAACTCCCGCCCCTGCGCGGCGACGCTCGCCGTGCGCAGCGGCATCGACTCCGATACCGCGTTCGGTGCGGTCACGCCGCCCATTGTTCTTTCGAGCAATTTCAGCTTCGCAGGCTTCGAGCAAAAACGCCGCTACGACTACACGCGCAGCGGCAACCCCACCCGCGACCTGCTCGGCCAGGCGCTGGCCGAACTCGAAGGCGGCGCCGGCGGCGTGGTCACCGCCACCGGCATGGGCGCCTGCACGCTGGTGCTCAACGCGCTGCTGGCACCGGGCGACAGCGTTGTGGTTCCGCATGACTGCTACGGTGGCTGCTGGCGGTTGTTCGATGCGCTCGCGCGCAAGCATCACTTCGAAGTCATCACCGTCGATTTCAACGATGCCCAGGCGCTGGCCGCTGCCTTGCGGACGGCACCAAAGCTGGTGTGGATCGAGACGCCGAGCAATCCGCTGCTGCGCATCACCGACATCCGTGCCGTCGCCGATGCCGCGCATGCGGTGGGCGCGTTGGTGCTGGCCGACAACACCTTCCTGTCGCCGGCACTGCAGCGCCCGCTCGAACTCGGCGCCGATCTGGTGCTGCATTCGACGACGAAATACATCAACGGCCACAGTGACGTGGTCGGCGGCGCGGTCATCGCCAGGGACGCCGAACTTCACCAGCAACTGACGTGGTGGGCCAATGCGCTGGGCCTGACCGGCAGCCCGTTTGACAGCTTCCTCACCTTGCGCGGCCTGCGCACGCTCGATGCGCGCCTGCGCGTGCATCAGGAAAACGCGACCGTGCTTGCCGACCGGCTGCAACGGCATTCGGCGGTGGCGGCGGTGCACTATCCGGGCTTGCTGTCGCATCCCGGCCACGCGCTGGCGACGCGCCAGCAGTACGGCTATGGCGCGATGCTCAGCGTCGAATTGCATGGTGGCATCCCCGCCGTGCGTGCCTTCCTCGATGGCCTTCGTCATTTCACCCTGGCCGAATCGCTCGGCGGCGTGGAAAGCCTGATCGCACATCCGGCGACGATGACGCACGCGGCAATGTCGCCGCAAGCTCGTGCGGTTGCGGGCATCGCCGATGGCCTGTTGCGGCTGTCGGTGGGGATCGAACATGGCGACGACCTGTCCGCCGACCTCGATGCCGCGCTTGCACGCGCGCAGGCGGTGCTCGATGGCGAGGGCGATGTTCCCGAGATCTGCGACGCACGCGAGCGGGTGTCGTGTTGACCGCGGCCGTCGTCGAATCCGGCGAGCTGACGCGAAAAACCTTGCCGGCGACCGCATCCGCATCCGCGGTCGAACCATCGCCGCCCGTCGCGCCGATACGCATTGCCTTGCTTGGCGTCGGCACGGTCGGCAGAGCGCTGCTGCAACGGCTTGACGCACTGGCCGGATCGGCGCTCACGCAACGATTGCGGCTGGTACACATCGCCAATTCGACGCAGCGCTTCGTCCCCTCACCCATAGCTGCTTGGCAATCTCTCCCATTGGTAGAAGGGCCAGGTGCGGCCACCACGGCGCTCGGCACGCACGGCACCCGCATCCTGATCGATGCCACCGCCAGTCAAGCCGTCGCCGAACAGCACGCGCGGTGGTTGGCACAAGGCATCCATGTCGTCACCGCCTGCAAGCTCGGGCAAGGCACGGCGCTGGCGCGCTGGCGGGCGATCCGCGCCGGTTGCGCGCACGGCGGCACGCACTATGGCGATTCGGCGACGGTAGGCGCAGGTCTGCCTTTGTTGCGTTCGATCCGCGAACTGCAAGCCGGCGGCGATCGCATCCACGGCATCGCCGGCGTGCTGTCGGGGTCGCTGGCGTGGCTGTTCAATCACTACGACGGCATGCGTCCATTCTCGGCGCTGGTTCGGCAAGCGCGCGCGGCTGGATACACCGAACCCGATCCGCGCGAGGATCTATCCGGCGAAGACGTGCGCCGCAAGCTGTTGATCCTCGCCCGCGCCGCCGGTTTCGCACTGGATGCCGACGCGGTCGAAGTGGATTCGCTGGTGCCAGCAACACTGGCAGCGCTGAGCAAGGACGACGTCGATGCCGCCTTGCCGCTGCTCGATGCGCCGCTGCGCGAGCGCTATGCCGAGGCCTACAAGCGCGGTGAGAAACTGCGCTTCGTCGCTCGCCTGGAGCGTGGCGACAACGGCCGTGTGCAGGCGCGGGTGGGGCTGGAATCGTTGCCCGCCGACGCCCCGCTGGCTGGCGGCACCGGCACCGACAATCGCGTCGCCATCACCTGCGACCGTTATCGCCCGCAGCCCCTGCTGATCCAGGGCCCGGGCGCCGGCGCGCAAGTCACCGCCGCCGCCTTGCTCGACGATGTGCTGCGGATCGCAAGCATCACATCCGTTTGACGCGAAGCATTGGGGCCTGGGAAGAGAGTCCTGGGAAGCGGCAAACAGGAAGTGGGCTCACGGCGCAGCGGACTTCACCTGCCTGTCCCCTTCCTCCGCTTGCGGGGGAAGGTTGGGATGGGGGCGATAGCTGCCTCATGCGCCGGGATCGGACATCCTGCGGGAGTCTGTCAAACGAACTGTGTAACTGCGTTTCCATTGCAACGCGGCCAGCGGCACGCGCTCATCGTCGAACATCAGCTGGAAGCTTTGCAGTGCCGGCTTCCAGTGGCGAATGTACCAGCGATGCGACTTGCGGAGGCGGTGTGTTCGAGCCATCGGCACCGCAGGCCCAACGCACCTGCCAGATCTACCCCGCCGCCCCGATCAAACTCTGTGCCGGGATGCCGAGATTGCGATGCAGCCGGCGGATCATCGCCACCGTCAGCGCGCGTTTGCGGTTGAGCACTTCGTAAACCCGGTTCGGCTGGCCGATGGACGGCACCAGGTCTTTCACCGTCAGCCCGGCTTGCTCCATGCGAAACTTGATCGCGTCGATCGGGTCGGGCGGCAGCACCGGGCTATGCCGTGCCTCCCACGCTTCCACCAGCGTCACCAGCGCATCGAAGTACGCGCCGTCCTCGCTGGCCGGGTCAGGGTCGGCCTCGGTGAAGCGTGCCGCCAGCACCAACGCAGCACGGTAGTCGGCTTCGGTGCGGATCGGGGTCAGGGTATGGCTCATGGCGAATCCTCCACGGTATCGGCGTCGATGCGGTCGTACTGAGTGTGCGTGCCGACGAACTTCACATACACCACGCCCAGCCGGTAGGCGATGGCGACGACGATGCGGTAGTCGTTGCCCTTGACGTTGAACACCACGCGCCGGCTGCGCAGGACACTGGCACTGGCGTAGCGCGCCTTGATGTCGGCGGGCTGCTGCCATTGCGCCTGCCGCACCTCGTCGGCCCACGCCCGCGACGGCGACTGCGCATCGGGGTGCGCCGCCCAGAAATCCCGCAAGATCTTGACGGCGATCAATCGCATGGGCGTAGCGTAGTCCCATTGTGGGACTAATGCAATTCCATCCCGCACAGCCGTATCGAAAGTTGGAATAGTCGCCGTTTCGGCAATCCGATATCGTGAGCAACCATTGCTGATCCAGGGCCCGGGCGCCGGCGCGCATGTCACCGCCGCGGCGCTGCTGGATGATGTGTTACGAATCGCGCGCGGCTGATCCGCCGAATCAGCGCACCGGGCAGCGCGACCACGGCAGTTCGCGCACTTGCTTGCGCGCGCGCAGCATCTGCTGGATCGCCAGCACCAGCGGCGCCACCGCTGGCGGCGGCGTGTTCGAGCCATCGGCGCCGCAGTCCCAGCGCACCTCGTTGTGGCGCTCGCCGGCTGCGATGTGCAGGCGGAAGTTCGCACAATGCGGCGGTCGTCCGGGCGGGTCGGGAAAGACGGTGCCTAGATCGGCGGGCACGTCGTAGAACCTGTTCGCCGTCGCCATCGCCAGCAGCTTGCGCATCTCGCGATCACGCAAATGCACCGGCGTGTCGCCGCTGTCCTTCGAGCACATGTCCTGATGGTAGATGCCGGTGACGGTGGAAAACTTCGTCAGCCCGGTGTCGTATTCGACGACGCCAACCACGGTGCCGGTCTCGGCTTTCTTGCCCACCAGCGGGATATGCGAGCAGCCGGCGAGGGCGATGCCGGCGAGGGCGATGGCGATGCCGCGCCAGCAGGCCATGATCGCGGTGGGTTGTTTGTGCATGGTCAACGTCCGTGGCGGAATGGGTCGAGCAGGGGCACGCCGAAAGCCTTGAAGTCCCTGGTGTTGCGGGTCACGACAGTAAGGCCGTGCACTTGCGCGGTGGCGGCGATCAGGCCGTCTTCCAGATGGTGGTCGGTGCGGCCGTGCAGCAGGCGCGCCCAGTGCCGGAACACTGCGGCATCGGCGGGCAGAACGGGAAATGCGACGACCACCTCGTCGAGCCAGCCGGAGATTTCTTCGGCCTTGGCCGGATCGAGCGCGCGGGTCAACTCGATGCCGCGCTGGATTTCGCCGATGGTCACCGCCGACAGGTGCAGGGCGCTGGCCGGCACCTGCTCCAGCCACGCCAGCACCGCGCCGTGCGGCTTGTTTTTGCGCAATTCCGAAACGACGTTGGTGTCGAGCAAGAACACGCCGATCAGGCGAACGTGGGCGGCGTGCGGCTGCGCAGTCGGCCACGCGCGGGCAACGCCAGCTCGCCGCGCGCGCGCGGACTGCGCAGCAGGGCTTTGAGGTCGTGCGGCTGGCGCTGCTGCAAACGCTGCCATTGCGCATACGGCACCACCATCGCCGCCGGTTTGCCGTGGTGGCTGACCAGTTGCGGACCGTCATCGGCCGCCGCGCGCAGCAGCTCGCTGAAGCGGGCCTTGGCTTCCTGAACCTGCCAGCTTTTCACGGTCGTGCTCCTGTCTGATCTGGACAGAATTCTAGTCCGAATCAAGTCCGGTCGCAATTAGCATTCGATCACGTTCACCGCCAGGCCACCGCGCGAGGTTTCCTTGTACTTGTCCTTCATGTCGCGGCCGGTGTCGCGCATGGTCTTGATGACCTTGTCGAGGCTGACGCGGTGCTTGCCGTCGCCGCGCAGGGCCATGCGGCTGGCGTTGATCGCCTTGACCGAGCCCATCGCGTTGCGTTCGATGCACGGGATCTGCACCAGCCCGCGGATCGGATCGCAGGTCAGGCCGAGGTTGTGCTCCATGCCGATCTCGGCGGCGTTTTCGATTTGCCCGAGGCTGCCGCCGAGCGCGGCAGTGAGGCCGCCGGCGGCCATCGAGCAGGCGACGCCGACCTCGCCCTGACAGCCCACTTCGGCGCCGGAAATCGAGGCGTTCTCTTTGTAAAGAATTCCGATCGCGGCGGCGGTGAGCAGGAAGTCGAACACGCCCTGCTCGCTGGCACCCGGGCAAAAGCGATCGTAGTAGTGCAGCACCGCCGGGATGATGCCGGCGGCGCCATTGGTGGGTGCGGTGACGACGCGACCGCCGGCAGCGTTTTCCTCGTTGACCGCCAGCGCGTACAGGTTCACCCAGTCGAGCACGGTGAGCGGATCGCGCATCGCCGCCTCCGGCCGCTTGAGCAGGTCCTCGCGCAAGATCGGCGCGCGCCGTTGCACGCGCAGGCCGCCGGGCAGGGTGCCGCCGTGGCCGATGCCGCGCGCCACGCAATCCTGCATGGCCTGCCAGATCGCGCGCAGGCTGGTCGTTATTTCATCGTCGCTGCGCCACACCCGTTCGTTGGCGAACATCAACTGCGCGATCGTCAAGCCGGTTTGTTCGCAGCGCGCCAGCAATTCCTCGCCGGAATGGAACGGGTGCGGCAACGCCGTGGTGTCGGCGACGATGCGGTCGGCCGAAGCGTCGTCCTGATTGACCACGAAGCCGCCGCCGACCGAGTAGTAATCGCGGCTGGCCAGTTCGTTGCCATCGCCATCGAACGCGGCAAAGCGCATGCCGTTGGGATGAAAGGGCAGGCTGTGCCGCTTGTTGAAGGCCAGATCGGTTTTTTCGTCGAACGCGATCTCGTGCTCGCCATGCAAGCGGATGCGGCGCTCGCCGCGGATGCGCGCCAACGTGCCGGCGATGGCATCGGGATCGACGCGATCCGGCCACTGGCCTTCCAGCCCGAGCAGCACCGCCTTGTCGGTGCCATGACCGCGCCCGGTCAGCGCCAGCGAGCCGTACAGATCGCAGCGCACGCGCGCCACCTGCGCCAGCAGCCCGGCCTCGACCAGCCAGCGTTCGACGAACCGTGCGGCGGCGCGCATCGGCCCGACCGTGTGCGACGACGACGGCCCGATGCCGATCTTGAACAAGTCGAAAGTGGATACGGCCATGGCGATTCCCGTTGGTTGCCCGCGCCCGTCGGCTGCAACTGGCATGCCGTCCGATGACTTATTCTATGCTGGCGGCCTCGTTTGGCTACCGGCGAACCGATATGCGCCTGATCTTGTTCCAGCGCGATCACTGCCCGCTGTGCGATGCCGCGCTGGACGTGCTGGCCGCCGCGCGTGTGCCGGAATTCGACTCGGTGTGGATCGACGGCGACCCGGCATTGGAGACACGTTACGGCGACCGCGTGCCGGTGTTGCGCGATACCGGGCACGATCGCGAAATCGGCTGGCCGTTCGATGCCGCTGCGGTGCGCGAGTTCCTGTTGTAGCGCCGGCGCACGACGGCACCGATCGGCAGCGCGCCTGGCCGGGCGCGCCCGGCGTCGCTCAGTGCCCGGCCGGCGCCAGCTGCAGGCTGGTGCGCACCTTCACCGCGTTGCCGATCACCGTGGTATCTGCCCATTGGCCGTTGCCGACGTTGAAGTCCAGACGGTTGACCATCGCCTCGCCGACCAGCGTCGGCTTCGCGCCGGCCGTCCAGGTGAAGTTCAAGCGCACCGGTTTGCTCACCCCGCGCAGGCTCAGCGTGCCGTCGGCAGCATAGCGGTTGCCGCCGAGGCTGCGCACCTTGGCGGCCGTCCACGTCGCGGTCGGATGGCGGGCGACGTCGAAGAAATCCTTGCCGTGCAGGGTGTCGTCGCGTTCGGCATTGGCAGTGTCGGCGGCCGCCAGCTCGATCTGGACATCGAAGCGGGCGCTGGCGAGCTGGGCCGGATCGAATTCGATCGCCGCCTTGAAGCGCTTGAATTTGCCATCGAAGGCGGCGCCCTGGCTGACGCCGATGAAGCCGAGCGTGGAGGTGTTGCCATCGGCCTGCCAGGCGGCGGCGTGCACGGCCGGCGCGGCCAGCAAGGTGACGGCGAGGAGGACGAGCGGGCGAGTCATGGCGCATCTCCGGCAGGGGGCGGCAGGCCTGGCAGCATCCGCGCCAGGGTGGCATCGCGATCGACGAAATGATGCTTGAGGGCCGCCGCAGCGTGCAGCGCGACCAGCGCCATCAGCAGCCAAAACGCGGTTTCATGAAAGGTGTGCGCGTAGTGTTTGAGTTGCGGGTCGGCGTGCCACAGCGATGGCACCTGCAGCCAGCCGAACCATTGCAGGGGAAAGTTCGCGGTCGAGTTGTACAGCCAGCCCGACAGCGGCATCGCCGCGATCAGCAGGTACAGCACGGCGTGCATCGCCTGCGCCGACCGCCGTTGCCAGCGCGGCATCGCCAGCGGCGGCGGTGCGCGGTGCGCCAGCCGCCACAGCAGCCGCGCCGCGACCAGTGCCAGTACCGTCAGCCCGATCGACTTGTGCAGGGCGTAGACCTTCAGCTTGGCCATCGACGGATCCATCTGCGTCATCGTCAGCCCGAGCACGCCCATGCCGACGATCAGCAGCGCGATCAACCAGTGCAGCGCTTGCGCGATGCGATTCCAGCGTTCAAAGGGAGGAAGGCTCATCTCGGGTCGGGTACGGAATCGGGCCAGGAAACGATAACGCAGGCGGGTCGACGACTGGGCGGGCCGACGTGCCGGCGGCCCATCGGGTTCTTCGACCTGTTGCGTGCGATTGGGTTCGCTCAGGCTTCCGGCTGCGACCACACGGCCAGTTCGTTGCCGCCCGGCTCGGTGAAGTGAAAGCGGCGACCGCCGGGGAAGGCGAAGATCGCTTTCACCGCCATGCCGCCGGCAGCCTGAACCTTGCCCAGCGTTGCTTCGAGGTCGTCGCTGTAGAGCACGACCAGCGCACTGCCGGCATCCGTGCGCGCGGTCAGCTCGGAGCGGAAGAAGCCGCCATCCAGCCCCTGGTCGGAAAATGCAGCGTAATCCGGGCCGTGTTCCGCGAATGTCCAGCCGAACGCGCGCTCGAAAAAGCGCTTGGTCGCAGCCAGGTCGCGTGATGGAAATTCGACGTAGTCGATCTTCCCGTGCTCGGGCATGGTGATCTCCGGCCGCCCGCGTTCGTGGCGCTGACGGCATTGTAGGACGGGCGCGCGAATCGGTGCAGGCTTGCGGCGGCGCCGCCGCATTGCGAGGATGCTCGCCGGGGGTGGCATGCGCGCGATCGTCATTGCCGGGGTGTTGTCGGTCTGCCTGGGCATGGTGGCGGCGCCGCTGCGGGTGTTGGCATCGGCACTGGGTGGCGCGGCCGGTGCCACTGCCGATGCGGTGGCGGAAACGCCGCAGTTGCGCATGTACGGCGTCGCCGATGGGCTGCCGTCGAGCAGCGTCAACGCCATCGCCCAGGATGCGCGCGGGTTCCTGTGGCTGGCCACCGACGATGGTCTGGCGCGCTTCGATGGCGTCGGGTTCAGGGTGTGGCGCCACGATCCGGCCGATCCGGCGTCGTTGCCCGGCAATCTCGTGCAGGCCTTGCACATCGACGCGAAAGATCGCCTCTGGCTGGCGATGGAAGGGCACGGCATGGCGCTGCTGCTGCCCGATGGCCGGCATTTTCGTCGTTACGATCACACCACCACGCCGGCGCTGGGCGAAGACGACGTGTTCGCGATCGACTCCACGGCCGATGGCGCGTTGTGGATCGGCACCTTTGGCGGCGGCCTGTATCGTCTGGATGCGCAGGGCCGCGTCAGCGCGTTCACGTCGCGCCAGGGCGATCGGCACAGCCTGCCGGATGCCAACGTGATGGTGCTGGCGCACGATGCGAACGGCGGCTTGTGGGTGGGCACCACCGCCGGTGCGGCGCGCTGGAACGGCCACGACTTCGATCGCGTCGAAGCCGCCGGCGTGCGCGACACGCTGGTGCTGGCGATCGCCCCGCAAGCCGATGGCTCGGTGTTGCTGGGCACTCGCGATGGATTGTTCCTGCGCGCGCGCGACGACAGCGTGCAGGCGCTGCCGTGGAATGGCAACGGCGACGATCCGCGCGTGACCGGCATCCTCCACGACCGTCGCGGCGGCTGGTGGTTGAGCGTGCCCGGCCTGCTGCGCCGGCGCCTCGATGCGCCGACAGCGGTGGCGGCGACGCAGGCCGTGCCCTTGCCCGGCGCCACCATCCAGCGGGTGCTGGCGATGCTGCAAGATCGCCAGGGCAATCTGTGGTTCGGCACCCGCAACGGCGGGCTGGCGCAATTGACGCCGCAGGCATTGCGTTTCGCCTCGTTCCGCCACGACGGCGAGCGGCCGCAGTCGCTCAGCACGATCGCGCCCGAGGCGATCGCCGATGCCGGCGACGGCCGCCTGTGGGTCGCCGGCGGGCGCAGCGCCATCGACCGGATCGACCCGCGCACCGGCGTCATCGAACACTGGCAACCGCCGGAACTGGCGCGCAAGTTCCTGTGGGCGATCAGCCAGCGCGGCGATGGCCCGTTGTGGATCGGTTACAACACCGGCATCGCCCGTGCCGATCCGCATACGCGCAAGGTGCAAGTGTGGGATCAAGGCGCCGGCGTTGACGCGCCGCTGGCCGGGCCGAACGACCTGATTGCACAAACGCCGGACGGGCGGGTGTGGATCGCCAGCCTCGGCGTCGGCGTGCAGGCGCGCGATGGCAGCGGGCATGTGCTGTTTTCGATCAAGCCCGGCGACGATTCCGGCCTGGCCGTTGCCGATACCGAGCAACTCGGGGTGTCGCCGCAGGGTGCGCTGTGGCTCGCCAATGGCCGCGGCCTGCTGGCGTGGAACGACGCCTTGCACCGTTTCGTGACGGTGCCCGGGGCGCCGGTCGACCGCATCGACGGCTTCGCCTTCGCCGATGCGACGACGCTGTGGCTGCATCGGCAGTCCGCGCTGGAGCGCTATCGCTGGGACGGCCATGTCCTGACTTTGCAGGCGCGCGTCGATGCCCGCCAGGGCTTGCCCGAGGTCGACGCCGGCGGCGTGTTCGCCGATGCCGCCGGCGATGTCTGGGTGACCAGCCAGCGCGGCCTGCTGCGTTTCGATCCGCGGCGTCGGCGCGTGCGCGTCTATGGCGTGCGCGATGGCTTGCCGAGCCAGGAGTTCGGCCGGCATCCGCCGTTGCTCACCGCGGCGGGGATCGCCGTCGCGGGTACCGTCGATGGCCTGCTGCTGTTCGATCCGACCGCCATCGCGTTCGATGACGGCCAGCCGACGCTGGCGATCGACGCGCTGGCGGTGCGGCGTGGCGGGCGTACGGTGGCGCTCGACCCGCATGCGCCGATCGAACTGGGGCCGGACGATCGCGACCTGAAGGTGAACGCGCGCCTGCTTTCCTACCTCGACCCGAAGGCCAATCGCTACCGCTTCCGCCTGCGCGGCTACGATGCCGACTGGGTCGATGGCGGTGACGATGGCCAGCACGTGTGGCCGCGGCTGGATGCAGGGCGCTACGCCTTGATGGTTGCCGCCGCGGATGCCGACGGCGAGGCGGTGCGGTTGCCCGAGATCATCGTCGTCGTGCATCCGCCGTGGTGGCAGACCACCGCCGCGCGCCTGGGTTACATCCTGCTCACGCTGGCGCTGTTGTGGCTGGCGGCGTGGCTGTATCGGCGCCGCCTGCGCCAGCGCCATGCCCTGGCCCTGGCCGAGCAGCGCAGCGCGCTGGCCGAGCAGAATTCGGAGGCCAAATCGCGCTTTCTGGCGACGATGGGGCACGAGATCCGCACGCCGATGACCGGCGTGCTGGGCATGACCGAGCTGCTACTGGCCAGTCCGCTCGATCCGCGCCAGCGCGGGCAGGCGCAGGCGATCGACCGTGCCGGCCGACACCTGCTGCGGCTCGTCAACGACGCCCTCGATCTGGCCCGCATCGAGGCCGGCAAGCTGGCGCTGGCGATCGCGCCGTTCGATCCACGTCAGTTGCTGCGCGAAGTCGATGCCCTGCTGCGGCCGCTGGCCGAAGAAAAAGGCTTGCGCCTGGACACCCATGCGGTCGCCGACCTGCCGCGTGGGCTGGCCGGCGACAGCGCGCGTCTGCGGCAGATCCTGCTCAACCTGGGCAGCAACGCGATCAAGTTCACCGAGCGAGGCGGCGTGCGCATCGTGTTCTCCTGGCAGGCTGAGCCCGGCCAGTTGCGCATCACCGTCAATGACACGGGTGCGGGCATGGCGCCGGCGCAAGTCGAAAGGCTGTTCGCGCGTTTCGAGCAGGGCGAGGGCGCACAGGCGGCGACGCGGCACGGCAGCAGTGGCCTCGGGCTGGCGATCTGCCGCGAACTGGCGGCGGCGATGGCCGGCTCGATCGCGGTCGACAGCACGCCGGGTGTCGGCAGCCGATTCGACGTGCTGCTGCCATTGCCCGCTGCCGTGCTACCGCCGGAGTCGCGCGCGGCCGATGGCACGACCACGCCAGCAACGCCAGCGACAAGGCGGCGTCGTGCGCTGCACCTGCTGTTGGTCGAGGACGACGCCATCGTCGCCGAAGTGATGGATGGATTACTGCGCCTGCAAGGCCACGCCGTGGTGCGTGCCGCGCATGGGCTGGCGGCGCTGTCCGAGCTCGATGGCGGTCGTTTCGACGCCGTCCTGCTTGATCTGGATTTGCCCGGCGTCACCGGTCTGGACCTGGCGCGCCTGATCCGCGCCCGCGGCCTGTCGTTGCCGTTGCTGGCGGTGACTGCCCGCGCCGACGCCGGTGCCGAAGCCGACGCCCGCGCCGCCGGCATGGATGGCTTCCTGCGCAAGCCGGTGACGGGGGATCTGCTGGCGGCAGCATTGGCGGCGTTGCCGGGCAGGTGACGAACGTGTGCTGTTCGCGCGTGCGTGGCAGCACGCGCGAATGCCAAGGTCATCGCCAACCCGTGGCCTGGCCACTCGCGGCGATGGCGCCAGACTGGGCTTGCGCACGATCAATGGTAGCGTTCGACGCGGGCCGGCGCCCGCCGCCACGCATCGTGGGCGCGCAAGGCTTCATGGAGTTTCGCCATCAGTTCGGCAGGCAAGGGCGGCGGTACCGGCGTCTGCGACCGATCGCCGAACAGGAACAGATGACGGGCGCCCGGATCCCAGGCAAGGTCGGGTTGGCCGGGGATCTGGATGCGGATGCGGCCGGCGGCCGGAACGGTGATGAACGTGACGGACAGATCGGAAGTCAGTGGCACGGTGGCATGGCCCATCGGGTGCTCCAGTGTGGGAACCGGGTAGCAGCATGAGGCCGGCCTGTCTCACCAGCTGCGACGCGAACCCTCGTGCACCGCCTCCACCAATGCCTGCACATGCTCGGGATTCATGTCCGGCGACAGGCCGTGGCCGAGGTTGAAGACGAGGCCGGTGTGGGTGCCGTCGCCGCCGGCGGCGTAGCTGGCGAGCGTGCGGCGCACTTCATTGCAGATCGCGGCGGGCGAGCCGTACAACACGGCGGGATCGAGGTTGCCTTGCACGGCGACGCGGCCATCGGTGCGGCGGCGGGCTTCTTCGAGCGACACCAGCCAGTCGACGCCGATGGCGTCGGCACCGCTGTCGGCAAGTTCTTCCAGATACGGGGCGTTGCCTTTTCCAAACAGGATCAGCGGCGTCCGATCGTCGCCATCACCACGCAGCAAGTCGCGGGCGATACGGGTCAGATACGGCAGCGAAAACTCGCGATAGTGATGCGGGGCGAGCACGCCACCCCAGGTGTCGAACACCTGCAGGGCCTGCGCGCCGGCAGCACGCTGCGCCGACAGGTAGGCGATCACGGCGTCGGTGACGATGCTCAGCAGACGATGCAGCAGCGCCGGCTGGTCGAGCATCATCGCCTTGATGCGCGAGAAATTGTCGCTGCCGCCGCCTTCGATCATGTAGCAAGCCAGCGTCCACGGGCTGCCGGAAAAGCCGATCAGCGGCACCCGGCCGGCGAGCTCGCGACGGATCAGGCGCACCGCATCCATCACGTAGCGCAACTCGCGGTCCATGTCGGGCACGGCGAGGCGTTCGACATCGGCGGCGCTGCGAATCGGGCGTTCGAATTTCGGGCCTTCGCCGTCGACGAAATACAGCCCGAGGCCCATCGCGTCGGGCACGGTGAGAATGTCAGAGAACAGAATCGCGGCATCGAGATCGAACCGCGCCAGCGGTTGCAGGGTCACTTCGCAGGCCAGCTCGGGCGTCTTGGCCATCGTCAGGAAGCTGCCGGCGCGGGCGCGGGTGGCGCGGTATTCGGGCAGGTAGCGGCCGGCCTGGCGCATCAGCCAGACGGGTGTGCGATCGACAGGTTCACGGCGCAGGGCGCGCAGCAGGGAATCGTTGCGGGGAGTGTCGGTGACCATGGTGTGCGGCAATGGGTTCGATGGAGTGGGCGCGCCGGATGGCTGCAACGGATTCGGTCTCAGCGTCGCGATGCGATGGTGGCGATGCGCGAGTGCAGCCTGCGCGACGAGGCCGGTGCTGCGGCCTCAGGCGCGGGCATCTTCACCTTGCGCAAACGTGATGCGAAAGCCGCGCTTGAGGTTGGCGTCGCGCGCCTGTTCGAACGCGGCGATGGCCTGCGCGCGCTGCAGGAATTGCTCGCGCTTGACCGCACTGCGTTGCCCGGTCTGGCCGGATTCGCGCAGCAGCAGCCAGCCGCCGAACAGATCCTGTTCGAGCGTGAGTTGCACGAAGCGCGGCGCTTCGGTGCCGGCTGGCGGGTGCTGGAGGAGCATGCGCATGCGGATATTCTAGCGAAGGCGGCGTCGGCGTTGGCGCGCCGCCGGGACCCGGCCGATGTGGTCAGCCGCCATCGCCTGCGACCGCGTCGGTGAGCAAGTCGAGGACGTGGTGCGAGTCGACGTTCTCGGCGACGAAGGCATGGCCGATGCCGCGCCACAGGATCAGGCGCAGGCGGCCGGAGACATTCTTCTTGTCCAGCCGCATCCGCGCCAGCAGCGCCGACGGATCGAGCCTGGCGGCGATCTTCGCCGGGACCGCCACCGGCAGGCGCAGGCGTTCGAGTACCGCCGCCAGCCGCGCCACGTCGAGCAATGGCGCGATGCCGAGTTCGGACGACAGCCGCGCCGCCAGCATCATGCCGATCGCCACCGCCTCGCCGTGCAGCAGGTTGCCGTAACCGGCTTCGGCCTCGATGGCGTGGCCGAAAGTGTGGCCGAAGTTGAGCAAGGCGCGCTCGCCCTGTTCGGTTTCGTCGGCCACCACCACCCGCGCCTTGTGCGCACAACTGCGATGCACCGCCTGCGCCAGCCGCGCGGTGTCGCCGGCGATCAGCGCATCGGCGTGCTGCTCGACCCAGGCGAAGAACGACTCGTCGCCAAGGGCGCCGTACTTGACCACTTCGGCCAGTCCGGCCGCCAGCTCGCGCGGCGGCAAGGTGGCGAGCAGGTCGGTGTCGATCACCACCGCGCAGGGTTGATGGAAGGCACCGACCAGATTCTTGCCCTGCGGCAGATCCACCGCAGTCTTGCCGCCGACCGACGAATCCACCATCGCCAGCAACGTGGTCGGGATTTGCAGACAGCGCACGCCGCGCATCCAGCAGGCGGCGGCGAAACCGGCCATGTCGCCGATCACGCCACCGCCGAGGGCGACCACCAGCGCATCGCGGCTGGCCTGCATCTCGGCCAGCGCGTTGAATATGCGCATGGCGCTCACCAGCGTCTTGTGTTGTTCGCCGGGCGGCAGCGCGATCAGCGCCGCCTCGTGGTTGCCGGGCAGGATGCGGCGGACGCGATCGCCGTAGAGCTTGCCGACGTGGGTGTCGGTGACCAGCAGCACATGCTGCGGGAAGTGCAGGCCGGCGAAGGCCTCGCGGCGTTCGAGCAGGCCCGGCGCGATCCGGATCGGGTAGGCGCGCGTGCCCAGCTCCACCTGCAATTGCAGCATCTCAGGCCGCCGCGTCATGGTCGCTGCGCTGCCAGTGTTGAACGATGCGGGCAGCAAGCCGGCGTGCCGCGGCGTCGGGGCGACCGCCCGCCGCCGGCTGGATGAGGTCGGCGATCTGCGCGTACAAAGGCTCGCGTTCGGCGGCCAGCGCGGCGAGCTTGCCGCGGCGATCACCGCTGGCGAGCAACGGCCGACTGCGGTCGCGCGCCAATCGCGACAGTTGCGCCTCGACATCGATTTGCAAATGCACCACGAACGCCGATTCGTGCAGCAGGCGGCGATTTTCCGAATCGAGCACGGCGCCGCCGCCGGTGGCGATCAGCAGCCCGCGTTCGCCGCACAGCTGGGCGATCAATGCCGATTCGCGGGCGCGAAAACCGGCTTCGCCCTCGCATTCGAGGATCAGCGGAATGCGCGCGCCGGTGAGGCGTTCCAACTGCTGATCGACATCGACGAAGCGCAGCCCGAGCTGCGCCGCCACGCGTTTGCCGATGGTCGTCTTGCCGGCGCCCATGGGGCCGACGAATGCCAGATTCGGAGCCGGATTCATGGCGGCAATGCTAGCATTGCCGACAGCGTTCCCAACTGCCCGAACGGAGCACGATCATGTCGGTAGCCAAGGTCATCGAACTCACCTCGTCGTCCGGCAAGAGCATCGAGGATGCCGTCCAGTCGGGCCTGCTCAAATGCGCCGAGAGCGTGAAGAACATCAAGGGCGCCTGGGTCAACGACATCAAGGTGACCACCGACGACGACGGTCGCGTCAAGGAATGGCGGGTCAACCTGCGCATCACGTTTGTCGTCAAGTAGGCACGGTGTCGGGCAGGCGCCCGCACTGGAATGACGGCAGCGTGGGCCGCGCGATTCCGCGCACCGCCATTCTGGTTCTTTCCTCCGCCGGGGGAAGGTGCCCGAAGGACGGATACGGGAAGGGAATTTCCGTCGGCATCATCCGTTCCCGTAGTCTCTTCCCGCATCCGCCCCTGCCGGGCCACCTTTTCCCAATGGGAGAAGGCAAGCGCGTGCCGCCTCCCAACTCCCAGCTCGCAACGTCCCCATGACCGACGTATCCCCCGAAATTCTGGACACCTTCCGCGATCTGCTCGAGCGTGCGCGCGCGTCGGGCGATCCTGAGCCGACAGCGATGACGCTGGCCACCGCCAACGCGCGCGGCGAGCCGTCGGCGCGCACGGTGCTGCTCAAGCAATTCGACGATCGCGGGTTCGTCTTCTACACGCATCGCGCCAGCGCCAAGGGTCGCGACCTGCGCGACAACCCGCGCGCGGCCTTGCTGTTCCACTGGAAGCACCTGCCGCAGCCGGTGCAGGTGCGCATCGAGGGGCGAGTGGAATGGGTCGACGAGGCGCAAGCCGATGCGTACTTTGCCAGCCGGCCACGGATGAGCCAGATCGGCGCGTGGGCCTCACGGCAATCGCAGGTGCTGGATTCGCGGGCGAGCTTCGAGGCGGCGATTGCCCGTGCCGAACATGAATTCGAAGGCCGCGACGTGCCGCGGCCGCCCGGCTGGGGCGGCTATCGCGTCGTCCCCGATGGCATCGAGTTCTGGTACGCCGGCGACTTCCGTTTGCATGAACGCTATCGCTACGAATTGCGCGATGGCGCGTGGGAAAAGCGGATGCTGTATCCGTGACAGAGGACAGAGGACAGAGGGCAGAGGGCAGAGGGCAGAGGGCAGAGGGCAGAGGACAGAAAACGGCAGACGGCGATCGGCAAGTGGCAAGTGGAAAGCGGAAAGCGGGAAACGGGAAACGGGAAACGGGAAACGGGAAACGGCTCAGGGCAGGCTGGCGGCTGGGCAGTCCTGCGGGAAATCGGTGCTCAACGCGGTTACCACGGTCGCTTCCAGGCGATAGGCGAAAGCGCCTTGTTCGCCGTAGCCACCGGGGCCGATCAGGGTGCCGGTCCATTCCACATGCACGGGCTTTTGCGAATCGGCGGCGATTGCTGCGGCGTCACGCAACGTGCCGTATTGCCCGGTTGCACTGGCGTCGAGGTTGACCCAGGCGGCCTTGGCGTTGCCGTAGAAGGCGGCATCGGCGGGCAGGCCGGCGCAGGGGATGAAGGCGCCGTGGCCGAAGTAGGGGAAGAAGGTGCCCTTGAAGTCGCCGGCGGTGGATTTTTCCGGCGGTTCGACGCAGGCGGCGGTGTCGATGCTGGCGGCGACTTCGGTCAACGGCCCCTGCATGGCGTAGGCGACGGTGGCGATCTTGCGCCCGGTTTCGGCGCGCAGTGCTGGGCAGCGCACCTCGATGGCACCGCTGACGGGGATGCCGCCGCTCCATTCATGGCGACCGGCGCGGTCGGTCCATTGCAGGCTCTTGGCGCCGACCAGGTTCAGGCCGGCGTGATAGACCGGCCCCTTGCCACCACGATCGCGCACGCTGATGCGCAATACCTGATCGGGCCCGGCGGGCGCGGTGGAGCTGGCATCGCCCGCCGCCGCGTCGCCGGTGGATGCTCCGGCGATCGCCGGCAGTGACGACGCGGCCGTCGCCGGCGCCGCGCTCTTGGTGGCGCTCGCGGCCGGCTGCGAGGGCGAATGCGAACACGAGCAGCTCACCAGCAGCAGTGGCAGCAGGGTCATGGACAGCAGATCCTTGCGCATCGACGCACTCCCGGCAGGCGATGGCGACGATCATAGCCCGTGCCAGAATGGCGGCAACGACCCGGCCGCCACCGGCCGCTTCGTCGGCAGCGCGACGGCGACGGACGGCGACCACGACAGCCCAGCAGGAGCATGCATGCGCGGACCGGCGCGGATCGTCTGCCTCACCGAGGAACCCACCGAAACCTTGTACCTGCTCGGCGAGCACGCGCGCATCGTCGGCATTTCCGGCTTCACTGTGCGGCCGCCGCAGGCGCGCCGCGACAAGCCCAAGGTCAGCGCCTTCACCTCGGCGAAGATCGAAGCCATCCTCGCGTTGCAGCCGGATTTCGCGATCGGCTTTTCCGACATCCAGGCCGACATCGCCGCCGAGCTGATCCGCCGTGGCATCGAGGTGTGGATCAGCAACCATCGCAGCGTCGATGGCATCCTCGACTACATCCGCCGCCTTGGCGCGCTGGTCGGCGCTGGCGCGCGCGCCGAGGCGCTGGCCGATGAGTTATCGCGTGGTCTGGATGCGATTGCGTCGGATGCGGCGCGTTGGCGGCAGCGGCCGAAAGTGTATTTCGAAGAGTGGGACGAGCCGCCGATCACCGGCATCCGCTGGGTGGCCGAGTTGATCCGCATCGCCGGCGGCGACGACATTTTCCCCGAACGCGCGGCGCAGCCGCTGGCGCGCGGGCGCATCCTCGACGACGCCAGCGAGGTGGTGCGGCGGGCGCCGGACATCATCATCGCCTCGTGGTGCGGCAAGAAGTTTCGCCCCGCGGCGCTCGCGGCCCGGCCCGGCTGGGATGCCATTCCGGCGGTGCGCGATGGGCAATTGCACGAGGTGAAATCGCCGCTGATCCTGCAACCGGGGCCGGCGGCGCTGACCGACGGCGTGCGCGCACTGGCGCGCATCATCGAACGCTGGCAGACGCGGCGCTGACCCGTCTGGAGGGTGTCAGTCGGCGTACTGCGCCGCCAATTCCGCGCCGCGCGTGGTCGCCGCGGCGATGGCGCGGGCGAGCAGGGTGTCGAAGCCGTCTTCGGCGAAGCAACGCAGCGCCTGCTCGGTGACGCCGCCAGGCGAGGTCACCCGTCGCCGCAGGGTCGCCGCATCCTCGCCGGATTCGACCAGCATTCGCCCAGCGCCAAGCACGGTCTGCGCGATCAGCGCGCGTGCGGTTGCCGCCGGCAAGCCTTGCGCAACCGCCGCTGCCTGCATCGCTTCCATCAGCGCGAACACATAGGCCGGGCCGCTGCCGGAGGTGGCGGTGACGGTGTCCATCAACGTCTCGTCATCGACCCACACGGCGGTGCCGACGGCCTCGAACAGCGCCTGCACCTGGGTTCGTTGCGCCGGCGACACCTGCGCATTGGCGCACAGCGCGGTCGCGCCCGCGCCCAGCAAGGCCGGCGTGTTGGGCATGGCGCGCACGATCGCCGGGGCCGATCCGGAATCGGCCAGCAGCCAGCGCCGCACGGCGGCGATCGGGATGCCGGCGGCCAGCGTCACCACCAGCGGCCGCGCCTGCTGCGCCAGCGGCGCCAACTCATGGCACACCGCGCGCAGCACCTGCGGCTTGACCGCCAGCACCCACAGCACCGCATCGGCGATGGCCTCGGGATTTCCGGCGTGCGCGGCAATACGAAAGTCGTTGACCAGCGCGGCGCGCAGGCCGGCATCGGGTTCGGACACGGCGAGGGTCGATGCCTCCGTGCCGCGCGCCAGCAAGCCGCCGATCATGCTGCGGGCGACGTTGCCGCCGCCGATGAAGGCGATGCGGGCGCGCCGCGGCAGGGCGCAGGCCACTGCATCGGCTTCAACCGTCAGGGTCGTTGTCAGCGCATCGGTTGGCACGGTCATCATGAGTGCTTCGCAGGACAGTCCGGCGAGCATAGCAATGCTTTTGGTGCATTGCACAATCGCGCGATCGGGGCGGAGGGTGCATTGCGAGTCCCTGGTCCCGGCATGCCGTTCGTGGTGAGCTTGTCGAATCACGCTTTGCCCTGCTGCGAGTCCCGGTGCGCCCTTCGACAGGCTCAGGGCGAACGGCGGAGGGGATTTGCGATTGCGGACCGCATCAGCGGCCCGCCCTTCGGGCCGGCTTCGCCGTTCGCTTCGGCATCCTGCCTGCACAGTCTCGATGCCCGCACTCTTGCAATCAGCCCATGCGCAGGCGCGGCCCGAACAAGGCAGTTCCGATCCGCACCAGATTGGCACCCTCGGCAATGGCCAACTCGAAATCCTCGCTCATGCCCATCGACAGCGTGTCGATGCCCGGATGCCGTGCAGCCAGTGCGTCGAACGACGCCTTCATCGCGGCGAATGCGTGGCGGCGGCGCGTCATGTCCGGCTCAGGCGCAGGAATCGCCATCAGGCCGCGCAGGCGCAGCCGCGGCTCGCCGGTGATGGCGTCGGCGAGCGCGGCGATTTCGTCGGGGCGACAGCCGGCCTTGCTGGCCTCGTCGTCGATGTTGACCTGAATCAGCACGTTCAGCGGCGGTCGTGCGGCCGGTCGGTGGCGCGCCAGCAGCGGCACGAGTTTGATCCGGTCCAGCGACTGCACCCAGTCGAAGGCGACGGCGGCTTGCGCGGCCTTGTTGGATTGCAGGTGGCCGATCAGATGCCATTCCAGCGCCAGGTCGGTGAGTTGGCGTTGCTTGGCGAGCGCCTCCTGCACGTAATTCTCGCCGAAGGCACGCTGACCGGCGGCTGCCAGTGCGGCGATCTCGTCGGCATCGCGGGTCTTCGACACCGCCAGCAGGCGCCGCGGCGACATGCCCGCGCCGTGCCCGCCGGCGGCGGACATGCGCGCGAGCAGGGCGTGGCGGCGGCCGGCGAGGGTGTCGTTCATGCGTGCGCGCGCCGCGCATGGCCGGCGCCGGTGAATGGATCGCGCCGGTACAACGGTGCCGGGCGTGCCACGCCCGCTCAGTGCGAACCGGACGCCGGCGGCGTCGGCGCAGTCGGCTGCGGTCGCGCCATCGCCGTCCGGGCCTTGCGCAGCTCGTCGGCGGGGTTGCAGGAGGTGATGGTTTCCTCGGCGTCCACGATCATCTTCCACGACCCCTGGACGACCGGATTGCGGCGCGCAGCGAGGTAGTAATACGTGCACGGCTGGATCTTGAGCACGAAACTCTGCGACTTGGGCGCCTGCGCGGCGCTGGCGGTCTGTGGCACCGCCTCGATCCAGTGCGGCCCCGGCGGCAGCGCGAAGGGGACATTCAGCGGCCGCTCGCCATCGACGGTGATGATCCGCACGGCAGCGATTTGCGGGTTGTTTTTCGTCTGCGGGTTGCCGTCGATATACGACTGCGGACCATTGGCGGCGGGCGCTGCCGGGGCGGCGGCGAGCGGCAGCGGGGCCAGTACGGCCAAAGCGAGCAAAACGGTGAATGGGCGGGACATGGGCTGGCCTTGAATGAAGGGCGGATCGGCGTTGCGGGCGCCGCGACGCAGGCCGATAGCGTACACAACTCCGTGCCGGCGCAGCGCCGGCGCCGGCACGCCCGTTGCGGATCGGTTTGGCTGGCGGGGCTGGAATCCGCGCCGTCGATTGGGGCTATACTCCGGGCGAACACCATACTCGGCGTGGGGGGACGCGCATGGACATCGCTGAACTGCTGGCTTTCTCGGTCAAGAACAAGGCATCCGACCTGCACCTTTCGGCCGGGTTGCCGCCGATGATCCGCGTCGATGGCGACGTGCGCCGGATCAACATCCCCGCGCTCGAGCACAAGCAGGTGCACGCGCTGGTGTACGACATCATGTCGGACAAGCAGCGCCGCGACTACGAGGAGTTCCTCGAAGTCGACTTCTCGTTCGAGATCGCCGGCATGGCGCGCTTTCGCGTCAACGCCTTCAACCAGAATCGCGGCGCCGGCGCGGTATTCCGTACCATTCCCTCGGAAGTGCTCACGCTGGAGGATCTGGCCTGCCCGCCGATCTTCCGCGAGGTCATCGAGCAGCCGCAGGGGCTGATCTTGTGCACCGGGCCGACCGGCTCGGGCAAGTCGACCACGCTGGCGGCGATGATCGACCACATCAACAAGAAGGAATACGCGCACATCCTCACCGTCGAGGACCCGATCGAGTTCGTGCACACCTCGCAAAAGTGCCTGGTCAACCAGCGCGAAGTCCACCGCGACACCCACGGCTTCAACGAGGCGCTGCGCTCGGCGTTGCGCGAAGACCCCGACTACATCCTCGTCGGCGAAATGCGCGACCTTGAAACCATCCGGCTGGCGCTGACAGCCGCCGAGACCGGCCACCTCGTGTTCGGCACCCTGCACACCAGCTCGGCGGCCAAGACCATCGACCGCATCATCGACGTGTTCCCGGCCGGTGAAAAGCCGATGGTGCGTTCGATGCTGTCCGAGTCGCTGCGCGCGGTGATCGCCCAGGCGCTGCTGAAGAAGGTCGGCGGCGGCCGCATCGCCGCGCACGAGATCATGATCGGCACCCCCGCCATCCGCAACCTGATCCGCGAGGACAAGGTCGCGCAGATGTACTCGTCGATCCAGACCGGCCAGAACCTCGGCATGCAGACCCTCGACCAGTGCCTGCAGGACATGGTCAAGCGCGGCCAGATCACCCGTCCGACGGCGAAGGAATACGCCAAGGACAAGAAGCTGTTCGAGTGACGGGGCGTGAATCGTGAATCGTGAATCGTGAATCGAAAAGGCGAGGCCGCAGGCTGACGCCGCAGATTCCAGATTCCGTTTCAACGATTCACCATTCACCATTCACGATTCACGGAGTTTCCCCATGAGCGGCATCGACTTCACCTCCTATCTCAAGCTGATGGCGCACAACAAGGCGTCGGACCTGTTCATCACCTCGGGCATGCCGCCGGCGATGAAGGTGCACGGCAAGATCAGCCCGATCACGCAGGCGGCGCTGACTTCGCAGCAAAGCCGCGACCTCGTGCTCAACGTGATGACGCCGCCGCAGCGCGAGGAATTCGAGAAAACCCACGAATGCAACTTCGCCATCGGCGTGGCTGGCGTCGGCCGCTTCCGCGTGAGCTGTTTCTACCAGCGCAACCAGGTCGGCATGGTGCTGCGCCGGATCGAGACCAAGATCCCGACCGTGGAAGAGCTCAACCTGCCACCGATCATCAAGTCGCTGGCGATGACCAAGCGCGGCATCATCATCTTCGTCGGCGCCACCGGCACCGGCAAGTCGACCTCGCTGGCGGCGATGATCGGCTACCGCAACATGAACTCCACCGGCCACATCATCACCATCGAGGATCCGATCGAGTTCGTGCATCGCCACGAGGGCTGCATCATCACCCAGCGCGAGGTCGGCATCGACACCGACAACTGGGAGAACGCACTGAAGAACACCCTGCGCCAGGCGCCGGACGTGATCATGATCGGCGAGGTGCGCACCCGCGAGGGCATGGATCATGCCATCGCCTTCGCCGAAACCGGCCACCTCGTGCTGTGCACCCTGCACGCCAACAACGCCAACCAGGCGATGGATCGCATCATCAACTTCTTCCCCGAGGATCGCCGTCATCAATTGCTGATGGATCTGTCGATGAACCTCAAGGGCGTGGTCGCGCAGCAGTTGATCCCGACGCCCGACGGCAAGGCGCGGCGGGTGGCGATGGAGATCCTGCTCGGCACCCCGCTGGTGCAGGACTACATCCGCGACGGCGAGATCCACAAGCTCAAGGAAGTGATGAAGGAATCCACCAACCTCGGCATGCGCACCTTCGACCAGAGCCTGTTCGAGCTCTATCAGGCCGGCGAGATCACCTACGAGGATGCACTGCGCTTCGCCGATTCGCAGAACGAGGTGCGCCTGAAGATCAAGCTGGCGCAGGGCGGCGACGCCAAGAGCCTGGCCGAGGGTCTGGGCGCGGTGGAACTGGTTTCCACCGAGGACAAGAACCAGTACTGGCGGCGCTGAGCGCGCCAGCCATGTTGCGGCCGCCCGCTCCGGGCGGCCGTGCCGCGGATGGCGGTGCCAGCGGCGGTGGCGGCACGCGCCCGGTGTTGCGCCGCACGCGAACGCTGCGTGCCGGCAGAAATGGCGTGGAGACCCCCTTGATTTGCAAGGCGTTGCCACGCCTGCCATAATTTGCGGCCCGGTGCGAGCCGGGGCGATGCTTCATGGACACGCCATCGACTGCGGGTTTTCCGCGGAACGGGGCAGACAAGCCGGCCAGGCAGGATGGAAAGACCTTCTCGCAGCAGCAACGTTGCCGAGCAGGCGCCCGGGCCAGTGACATAAAAAGACCGAAAGGACATTCCATGCCGAAGATCAAGACCAACCGGGCGGCTGCGAAGCGTTTTCGCAAGACCGCATCGGGCAAGTACAAATGCGGTCACGCCAACCGCAGCCACATCCTCACCAAGAAGGCGACCAAGCGGAAGCGCAACCTGCGCGGCACGATGCATGTGCGCGCCGAGGATGCGGGCCGTCTGGACCGCATGCTTCCCTATCTCTGAGGAGGGCTGAACCATGGCACGAGTCAAACGTGGTGTGACGGCGCGCCGCCGTCACAAGAAAGTCATCAGCGCCGCCAAGGGCTATTACAACGCCCGCCGCAAGGTCTATCGCGTCGCCAAGCAGGCGGTGACCAAGGCTGGCCAGTACGCCTACATCGGCCGCAAGCAGCGCAAGCGCCAGTTCCGGGCGTTGTGGATCGTCCGCATCAATGCCGGCGCGCGCCAGTTCGGGCTGAGCTACAGCCGCATGATGGACGGCCTGAAGAAGGCCAACATCACGCTCGACCGCAAGGTGCTGGCCGACATCGCGGTGCACGACATCGCGGCATTCGGAAAGCTGGCCGAACAGGCCAGGAATGCCCTCGCCGCCTGAGTTTCACCCAGGCCCATCCGCGAAAAGAACGACTGGCCAGCCTTGGCCGACTTTTCCGGTCAGCGAAACCCGCAGCAATCCGACGGGGAAGGGCGAAAGTCCTTCCCCGTCTGCTTTTCAGCCATCGTCACGGATGCCATCCCGATGAGCGCAATCGACGCACTCACCCACGCCGCCCTGGGCGACATCGCCACCGCCAGCACGATCGACGCGCTCGAAGCGCTGCGCGTGCAGTTGCTGGGCAAGCAAGGAAGCGTCACCGCGCTGCTCAAATCGCTGGGCGCGATGCCGGCCGAGCAACGCAAGGCTGCCGGCGAAGGCATCAACCGCGCCAAGCAGGCCATTGCCGAGGCGATCGCCGCGCGCCGCGCGCAGCTCGACGAAGCCGCGCTGCAAGCGCGACTGGCCGCCGAGCGGCTTGACGTCACCTTGCCCGGCCGCGACGGCGGCAGCGGCAGCCTGCATCCGGTGACGCGAACGATGGAGCGCATCGTGGCGATCTTTTCCCGGCTCGGTTACGAGGTCGCCGAAGGCCCGGAGATCGAGGACGACTGGCACAATTTCGAGGCGCTCAACTTCCCGCCGCATCACCCGGCACGGGCGATGCACGACACGTTCTATTTTCCCGACGGCCGCCTGCTGCGCACGCACACCTCGCCAGTGCAGATCCGCGGCAGCGCCGGACGCACGCCGCCGATCCGGCTGATCGCGCCGGGCAAGGTCTATCGCAGCGATTCCGACCAGACCCACTCGCCGATGTTCCACCAGGTCGAAGGCCTGCTCGTCGATGAAACATCGAGTTTCGCCGACCTCAAGGGCACGCTGTCGGAGTTCGTCAACGCCTTCTTCGAGCGGCAGCTGCCGATGCGCCTGCGACCCAGCTATTTCCCCTTTACCGAACCCTCGGCGGAAGTGGACATCGGCTGGACCCGCGCCGATGGCAGCACCTCGTGGCTGGAGGTGCTCGGCGCCGGCATGGTGCATCCGAACGTGCTGCGCAACTGCGGCATCGACCCCGAGCGTTACACCGGCTTCGCCTTCGGCCTCGGCGTCGAGCGCTTCGCGATGCTGCGCTACGGCGTCGACGACCTGCGCGCGTTCTTCGAGAACGACGCAAGGTTTTTGCAGCAGTTCGCGTAGTGCCGTGAATGGTGAATCGTGAATCGTGAATCGCAGAAGCCAGGCTTTTGCGCTTCCGTTCTCCGCTTTTCACCATTCACGATTGACCATTCACGATTCACGGGTGTTTCCCATGAAATTCAGCGAAAACTGGCTCCGCGATACCGTTACCGTCGGCGCGACGCACGAGGCCCTGGTCGAGCGCCTGAGCGCGATCGGGCTGGAAGTGGAGAACGTCGAGCCGATCGGCGGTGCGCTCGACGGCGTGGTGGTGGCGCGAATCGTCGCCTGCGAAAAGCATCCGCAGGCCGATCGCCTGCAGGTGTGCCGCGTCGATGCCGGCGGCGCGGAGCCGTTGCAGATCGTCTGCGGCGCGCCCAATGCGCGGCCGGGATTGCTGGCGCCGCTGGCGACCGTGGGCACGACCATCGGTGATCTGGCGATCAAGCCGGCGAAACTGCGCGGTGTCGAGAGTTTCGGAATGCTGTGTTCGGCCAGGGAACTGGGCATCGACGCCGACGCCTCGGGCTTGCTGGAACTGCCCGCCGATGCCGTGCCGGGCACGCCGCTCGCCGACTGTCTCGGCTTGCCCGATGCCACCATCGAGCTCAAGCTCACCCCCAATCGCGCCGATTGTTTCTCGGTGCGCGGCATCGCCTACGACGTGGCAGCGGCGCTGGGCGGCGCGGTGAAGCCGCTGGCCCATGCGGAGGTCGTCGCCAACGGCAGCGCGACGATGACGGTGGAACTGGACGCGGGCGCCGACGCGCCGCGTTTCGCCGGGCGGGTGATCGAGAATGTCGACGCGCGCGTGCCGACACCGCGCTGGATGGCCGAACGCCTGCGCCGCAGCGGCGTGCGCCCGATCAGCTTCCTGGTCGACGTCACCCAGTACGTGATGCTCGAACTCGGCCAGCCGATGCACGCCTTCGACCGCGACACGCTGCGCGGGCCGATCGTCGTGCGCCACGCGCGCGCAGGCGAAGCGTTGAAATTGCTCGATGGCCGCGAGGTCGCGCTCGGCGGCGAGTTCCTGGTGGTGTCCGACAGCGCTGATGGCCGCGGCTCCCGCGCGGTGGCACTGGGCGGCATCATGGGTGGCCACGCCACCCGTGTCACCGACGCCACCTGCAACGTCTTTCTCGAAGCCGCGCACTGGGCACCGGCGGCGATCGCCGGGCGCAGCCGCAAGCTGGCCCTGCATACCGACGCCGGCCATCGCTTCGAGCGCGGCGTCGATCCGCAATTGCCGCCGATCGCGGTCGACTACGCCACGCGATTGATCGTCGACATCGCCGGCGGCGCGCCGGGGCCGCTGCTCGACATCGTGCGCACGCAGGACATGCCGGAGCGATCGCCAGTGACGCTGCGCCGCGCGCGGCTGGCGCGCGTACTCGGCGCCACCGTCGCCGACGGTGAGGTCGAGCGCATCTTGCGCGCGCTGGGCATGGTGGTCGAACCCGATGCCGAAGGGTGGCTCGTGACCGCGCCCAGCCGTCGCTTCGACATCGCCATCGAAGAAGATTTGATCGAGGAAATCGCCCGCATCCACGGCTACGACGCGATCCCGGTGGCGATGCCCAGCGGCGAGATTCGTATCGCTGCCGATAGCGAAGCGCGGGTGGCGCAGGCCGAGCTGCGCCGGCGTCTGGCGGCGCGCGATTTTCGCGAGGCGATCGACTTTGCCTTCGTCGATGCCGCGTTGCTGGCGACATGGTCGCTGGAAGCCGGCGCGGTCGCCTTGGCCAATCCGCTCAGCGCCGAACTGGCGGTGATGCGCACCAGCCTGCTGCCGGGGCTGGTGCAGTCGCTGGCGCGCAATCGCGCTCGCCAGCAAGCGCGGGTGCGGTTGTTCGAGATTGGCCGGGTATTCGAGATCCGGGAATCGGAACTCGCAACTCGGAACTCTGAACTCGCAACTCGGAACTCTGAACTCGCAACTCCGAACTCCGAACTCGCCCCTCCGGCACCACTGGAAACCGTGCGCATTGCCGCCGTCGCCTGCGGCGGTGCGCGTGCCGAGCAATGGGGCGAACCGGTGCGCGCGGTCGATTTCCATGATCTGAAGGGTGATCTGGAAAGTCTCGCGGCGCTGGCGGGTGTCGGCGAGCCGCTGCGCTATCGGTCGGCATCGGCACCGTGGCTGCATCCGGGGCGTTCGGCCGAGGTATGGAAAGGTGATGTTCGGCTGGGCTGGATCGGTCACCTGCATCCGCGGCTGCTCAAGGCGCTGGGCCTGGACGATGACGTGGTGGCATTCGAACTCGACGTCGAGCCGCTGTCGGCGCGTGCCATTCCAGTCGCGCAGCCGCTCTCGCGGTTCCCGCTGGTGCGCCGCGATCTGGCGTTGGTCGTCGCCGATACGGTGGCGTGGTCGCACCTGCAGGGCAGCCTGCGCGGCGCCCTCGGTCCGTTGTTGCAGGAGATCCGGCTGTTTGACGTCTACCGCGGCCAGGGCCTCGAACCGGGGACGAAAAGTCTGGCTATGGGCTTGATTTTACAGGATGTTGCGCGCACGCTTACCGACCACGATGCGGATGCGGCGGTGGCCGCCGCGGTGGCCGCGGTGGCTCGCGATTGCGGCGCCGCATTGCGGTGATTGCGGGTGAACGGGGCTGCGAGCGGGCTTGCGAGCGGGGATGACGATGGCACTGACCAAAGCGGAAATGGCCGAGCGACTGTTCGAGGAAGTCGGCCTGAACAAACGCGAGGCGAAGGAATTCGTCGATGCGTGGTTCGACGCATTGCGCGAATCGCTCGAGCGCGGCGTGCAGGTCAAGCTGTCGGGCTTCGGCAATTTCGAGCTGCGCCAGAAGAACCAGCGCCCCGGCCGCAATCCCAAGACCGGCGAGGAAATCCCGATCTGCGCGCGCACCGTGGTCACTTTCCGCCCCGGCCACAAGCTCAAGGAGCGGGTCGAGGCGCACGCGGTCGCGCAGGTCGTCGAAGCGGGAGACGACCATGCTTGATCCGGGCAGCAACCGCGAACTGCCGTCGATTCCGGCCAAACGCTACTTCACCATCGGCGAAGTCAGCGATCTGTGCGATGTCAAGCAGCATGTCCTGCGCTATTGGGAGACGGAGTTCCCCTCGCTCAAGCCGGTCAAGCGCCGCGGCAATCGTCGCTATTACCAGCGCCACGACGTGCTGATGGTGCGCCAGATCCGCGGCCTGCTGTACGAAAACGGCTACACCATCGGCGGTGCCCGCCAGCGTCTGGAAGGCGAAACCGCACGCGAGGAAAACAACCTTTCCTCGCAGATCGTGAAGCAGGTGCGGCAAGAGCTCGAAGACATCCTGCACCTGCTGCGGCGATCGTAGTGGCGAGCGCGGCGTTTTTTCGCACGGTCTGCTTCGCGCTCGGCCGCTGGCAGCGCCGGTCATCGCAAACCCGTATAATCCGCATCCCGCACGCAACGACGTGCGCGGTTGGGCCCTCGTCGGGGCGTAGCGCAGTCTGGTAGCGCACCTGCCTGGGGGGCAGGGGGTCGTGGGTTCGAATCCCGCCGTCCCGACCATTCGAAGTCGAGCAATAGCCCATCGTTGCCGGAGCCGTAGTGCACGGTGGCGCACCGCCGCCTGACCATCACTGCGTCGATTCCGGCGGGTCTGCGCCCGCTGCGGCGCCAGCTCACGGCGGTGCCTGTTGCTCCAGCCGGTGCAGCCGTTGCGGCACGTCGTGCCTGTCCAGTGCGCCGATGAACAAGGTGCCGAATACGGCCAGCGCGACGACCACGACAATCGCGGCCAGGACGTGCTTGCCACGCCATTGCGACGGCGACGGCGCGAATGCGAGCAAGCCGAGCACCGCCGCGACCACGATCACCGCGTCGAAGCTGCCGCGCTGCCAGTAGCTGCCGCCCAGGTGCAGCCACATGCCGAATTCGTCGAAGGTCAGCGCCAGCCCGATCGCGTACAGCACCGCGCACAGCGAGCGCCAGCGGCCGTGTGGCGGTGCCAGCAGCAGCCAGGCGCCAACACCGCACAGCAGGAAGATGCCGTAATTGAGATGGTGGACGTGGGTGCCGCCCAGATGCAGATACAGATCCGGCATCGCGTGCGCCATGATCAGCAGCACGATCACGCGGGCAACGATGAAGGTCAGGATGAAGGTGAACAGCACCAGCCGGGCGAGTCGGCGGGTGCGGCGATCGGGTGGTGGCACGTCCGGATGGGTCATCATCGAGGCGCCAAGGATGGATCACGATGGGCGGTGGTGCGCCGGCACGTCAAGCCGGACCGGCGCGGCTTGCTAGACTTCGCTTCTCGCACCCCGTTCAAGGCCAGATCGCATGCGCACGCTCTACCCGGAGATCGAGCCGTTCGACCACGGCATGCTCAAGCTCGACGCGCGCCACACCATGTACTACGAGCAGTGCGGCAACCCGATCGGCAAGCCGGTCGTTTTGCTGCATGGTGGGCCGGGCGGAGGCTGCAGCGCCAAGATGCGGCGCTTCCACGACCCGGACGCCTATCGCATCATCCTGTTCGACCAGCGCGGCAGCGGCCGCTCGACGCCGCACGCCGATCTGGTCGACAACACGACATGGCACCTGGTGGGCGACATCGAGCGCTTGCGCGCGCACCTGCGCATCGCGCGCTGGCAGGTGTTCGGCGGCAGCTGGGGCTCGACGCTGGCGCTGGCCTATGCGGAAAGACACCCCGAGGCCGTCACCGAACTGCTGCTGCGCGGCATCTTCATGCTGCGGCGCTGGGAGCTGGAGTGGTTCTATCAGGAAGGAACCTCGCGGCTGTTCCCCGATGCGTGGGAGAAATATCTCGCGGCGATCCCCGAGGTCGAACGCCACGACCTGATCTCGGCCTTCCATCGCCGTCTGACCAGTGACGACGAAGCGACCCGCCTGGCTGCGGCGCGGGCGTGGTCGGTGTGGGAAGGCTCGACCAGCTTCCTGCGCCAGGATGCCGATTTCATCGACAGCCACGACGATGCCCGTTTCGCGCTCGCCTTTTCCCGCATCGAGTGCCACTACTTCGTCAACGGCGGCTTCTTCGAAGTCGAAGATCAACTGCTGCGCGACGCCCATCGCATCGCCCACATCCCCGGCGCAATCGTGCATGGTCGCTACGACGTGGTGTGCCCGGCGCAGAACGCGTGGGATCTGCACAAGGCCTGGCCGAAGGCGCAACTGACTTACACACCAACCTCGGGGCACTCGGCATTCGAGGCGGAGAACGTCGATGCGTTGGTGAAGGCGAGCGACGGCTTTCGCTGAAAGCAAGCGATGCGCGCCACAATCAATCGGAGCCTGCGCTGGCCGGCGCGCCATCGAGACCGAATTCGAGCAGCCACAGCCCGGCCCACAGCTTGAGATCGAGCTCGCAGCCGGCGGCCCGCTTGCCGGCCAGCCAGCGCGGCGCATCCGTGCGGGGAACCTCGTGGACGGTGATGTTCTCGGTCGCATCGCCGCCGCCGGCGTGAATTTTCGTCAATCCCGTCGCGCGCACGAAGGCGGCGCGCTCGTTGCTCATTCCCGCGCTGGTCGCGCCGATCAGCAGCACCTCGCAATGCGCCGGACGCCAGCCGGTTTCTTCTTCCAGTTCGCGCGCCGCGGACAGTTCCAGCGACTCGTCGGCATCGATGTCGCCGACCAGCCCGGCCGGTAATTCGATGACGTTGCGGCCCAGCGGCACGCGAAATTGTTCGACGAACAGCACGCGATCATCGGGCGTGAGCGCGAGGATGACCGCGGCGAGCCCGCCGGCGTGGGTGCGCTCGACGTATTCCCAGCGGCCGCGCACGCACATGCGCAGGTATTTGCCCTCACAGACCGTGCGCGGCGATTCGTTCGTGTCGGCGTCCATGCCGATGATGATAGGGGATGTGTGCGCCGATTTCGTCGCGAGCTCGGGCGCTGCCGTTCATGGTTCGACAGGCTCACCACGAACGGAATTTCGACAGGCTCACCACGAACGGATCATCGACAGGCTCACCACGACCCATGCCGTTCGCCCTGAGCCTGTCGAAGGGCGTGCACGAGGGCGCGAACGCCCCGTTCATGGTTCGACAAGCTCACCACGAACGGCTCGTCGACAAGCTCACCACGAACGGATCATCGACAGGCTCACCACGAACAGGCTTCTGATTACCGACTATCGTCCGTCTTCCGTCTGCTATCCACTGACCTTGGTCATCCGGCCGGCGCGGCGGCAGCAATCCGCCGCCGCGTCATCGGCCCGACGCGCAGGTGGTCGAGCAGGGCGTTCAGTGCGGATTCGTCGTGGGCACCGCGTGGTGCATCGCTGAAATCCGCCGGCAGCGGCGCGTCGATGGCGATGGTTGCCAGTTGCCGGCACAGCAGCGCCAGCTCGCGGTGATCCTTCAGCCGCTGCGCGTGCATGGCCGCGCCGCGCAATCGCAGGTAGGCGACTTCGGCGTGGCGGGCGAGCAGTTCGTCGAGGCTGCCGTAGTGCGCCAGCAAGGTCGCCGCCGTCTTGGCACCGATGCCGGGCACGCCGGGGATGTTGTCGACGGCATCGCCGGTCAGGCCCAGATAATCGGCGATCTGATGGGCATGCACGCCGTAACGCGCTTTCACGCCAGCGGCGTTCCAGCGCTGGTCGCGGGCATAGTCCCATTGCTCGTCGTCGCCTTGCAGCAGTTGCGACATGTCCTTGTCGGCCGAGACGATCACCCCGCGCTTGCCGCGCGCGCGCAGCGTGTGCAAGGCGGTGCCGATCAGGTCGTCGGCCTCGTAACGGCCATCGACCAGCACGGTCAGCCCGAGCGCTTCGCACAACGCCGCGCAGTGCGCGAACTGGCGCTTGAGGGCGTCGGGAGCAGGCTCGCGATTGGCCTTGTAGGGCGGGTACAGCGCGTTGCGGAATGACGATTCCAGCGCCGCGTCGAAGGCGACGACGATGTGCCGGGGCTGGCGGCGTTCCAGCAATTCCAGCAGGAAGCGGGTGAAGCCGTGCACGGCGTTGACCGGCTGGCCGTCGGCATCGAGCAAGTCGGGCGGTATCGAATGCCAGGCGCGAAAGACGTACATGCTGGCGTCGATCAGATAGGCATCGCGATCGCCGGTTGCGCTCATGGCGGCTGCCAGTCGGTGAGCAGGGCGCGCGGGTCGGGGCGCGGCCGTTCCGGCGCCGGCGTCAGGATGGTGCCGATGTGGATGAAGCCGAGGACCTGTTCGTGTTCGCCGACGCCAAGCAGGCGGGCGATGACCGGGTCGTAGGCGGCCCAGCCGGTCAGCCATTGCCCGCCGAAACCCAGCGCCTGCGCCGCCAGCAGCAGCGAAAAGCAAACGCAGCTGCCGGACTGGATCTGCTCGGATTCGGGCACCTTGTGCCCCGGCGTGAGGTGGGCGATCACCGCGACGATGCACGGCGCGTGGTCGAAGCGCGCGCGTTCCTTGGCCAGCTTGTCCGCCGCCGCCGCGGCATCGCGTTCCTGCAAGCGGGCGGCGAGGGCGGCACCCAATGCCTGCCGCGCCGGGCCGTGGATACGCACGAAACGCCAGGGCACCAGTCGGCCGTGATCGGGCACGTGCACGGCGGCCGCCAGCATCTGCATCAGCTGCGCGTCGTCGGGGCCGGGCAGGCCGAGCTGGCGCGAGGGGGTGGAATGGCGTTGCAGCAAGGTGGTGTAAGAGTCCATCGGCTTGACTTGTGGAAACGCGTGCGGATGATGGCCGCGAAGCGTGCCCGGCGTCACGGATCGACGCCGGCGATCGCGGCATAGTCGCAGGGAACATGGCGGATCTCGCGCATCCGCATCATACCCAAGAGGTCGCAGGACGCAGCCATGACGCCATACCAGCCGCCATATCAGGGTTCTGCGCCGGGTTCGCCGGCGCACGGCGGCCGTTCGCCGCAAGCCTTGCTCGAACGCCTGCGCCAGATCGTCCTGCCGCGCCTGGAGCTGGCCTGCGGCGAGGCGCTGAGCAAGGCCGATGATTCGCTGTTCGATCTGGCCCAGAACGCGCGCAGCAATGCCACCCGGGAAAGCTATTTCGACGCCATGCGCGAGATTCGCCGCGAACGGCGGCAGATCGAAAGCCATTACCACGAGGAAATCGTCGCCGGCTTCGTCGCGTTCCAGCGCGGCGAAGGCATGGCGCCGGTGGCGCCGCCGCCGCGACGCGGCGACGAACTGAGCTTGCTGGCGCAAGAAGAGCTCGAAGAGCAACTGGCGGCCGAGCAAAGCGCCAGCACGATCCATCGCCGCTTCAAGACGGTGCTGGAGCCGATCATGCGGGCGATGGCGCGGCTGACACCGGCGGCGGCGCAAAATCCCGAACTGTCGCAAGGGCCGCTCGCGCCGGAAAATCTCACCAAGGCCTTTCGCAAGGCCTGTCTGGCGTTTCAGGCCGCGACCGAGGTCAAACTCGTGCTGTTCAAGCTCTATGAGCGCGAGCTGCTGCAGGCGCTTGATACGCTGTACCCGGATGTGCTGCGGCTGCTGTCGGAAACCGGCTTCGTATCCGGCCCGACGCCGCGGATGCCATCGACGCCGGTCGCGCCGTTGCCGCGTGCGCTGCCGCCGGACTTCAATCTCGACCAGGTACCGCAGCGCCAGCGCGCGCCGGAGCCGGCCTATGACGGCAATCAGGAGCCCGACGACAACCTGATGGGCAACCTGCAGGAGCTGCTGCAAGTCTGGCGGCGCGTGCAGCGCCGCGGCGGCGCGGGCGGCGGCGGAACCGGTATCACCTTGCCGCCGGGCATGACGATGCCGCCGGGCATGATGCCGGCGGCGGAGATCGAGCGGCCGCAGCTGAGCTCCCACGACATGCTCTCGGTGCTGTCGCTGTTCCAGAACGAGCTTCCCGACGGTCTCAAGACGGCTTTCAAGTCCGGCGATCATTCGCTGGCGCAGCAACTCAAGCGCGAGGTGCTGACCGGCGCGGCTGCACTGGGAATCAGCAAGGGCGACGCGCGGCTGGGCGATGCCGAGGAAGACGCCATCGACGTGGTCGGCATGATGTTCGAGGTGTTCCTCGACGAGCGCGACATCAAGACCGACATGCGCGACCAGATCGCGCGGCTGCTGGTGCCCTACATCAAGGTCGCGCTGCTCGATCGCCGTTTGTTCCTGCACAAGCAGCATCCGGCGCGGCGCCTGCTCAATGCCATCGCCGAAGCCTGCGAGGGCAATCATGGTGAAGGCCCGCAGGAGCGTGAACTGCTCGATCGCGTCGGCCGGTCGGTCGACCGCCTGGTCGCCGAGTTCAACGAAGACATCGCCATCTTCGAGTTGCTCGAACACGAGCTGCGCAGCTTCATCGAGCAGTACCGTCGGCGTGCCGATCTGGCCGAGCGCCGCGTCGCCGAGGCGCAGCGCGGCAAGGAGCGTCTGGAAGAGGCGCGGATGCGCGCCGAGTCGCTGCTGGGCGAACGCATCGGCGCGCGCCGCATCGCACCGCTGGCGCTGGCCGACCTGCGCCGTTACTGGGCGCATCACTATGCCGTGCTGTTCTTGCGTGAAGGCCCTGATGGCGAGGGTTGCGCGCAGGCGCTGCGTACCCTCGACCAACTGCTGGCGCTGGCCGACGTCGCCTTCCACACCGGCGGGCTGACGGCGGCGGCAGAGACCGAATCCCTGCAACCGGGCCTGCTGGCCATGCTGTCCAGTTCGGGTTTGACCGGCGAGGCGGCCGCCGAATGTGCGCGCGGTATCTCCCAGCACCTGATGCAGCCGCCGCCGCGGGTGGCGACGGCTGCGGTGGTGACGCCCGCCGCGGCTGACGTGGCGTCGGCGGCGACCGCGTCCAAGCCGGCGCCTGCCGCGCCGCCGCCGGCCGATGCGCCGGCCCCCGGCGACGTCGCCGAGAACGCGCCGCGCGCGGCCACCGCGCGGCCATTGCCCGAGCCCGAGGCACCGG
Source organism: Pseudomonadota bacterium (assembly GCA_018240435.1). Taxonomy (GTDB): domain Bacteria; phylum Pseudomonadota; class Gammaproteobacteria; order Xanthomonadales; family Xanthomonadaceae; genus SZAS-103. Next base: position 36,628 of record JAFEFT010000016.1, on the reverse strand, counting down.
CGGCGCCGCTCGATGTCGATCCGGCCGACGTGGCGATGTTGCGCCAGCTCACCGTCGGCAGCTGGGTCGAGTTCGTCGGCGACGACGACCGCGCGCAACCGGGCAAGCTGTCGTGGATCAGCCCGATTTCGGCGCGCATGCTGTTCGTCAACAAGCGCGGCGCGCGCATGCACGTCGCCTCGGCCGAGGAGCTGGCGGCGATGATGAAGCAGGGCAAGCTGCGCCTGCGCATCGCCGATACCGCCTTCGATCAGGCCATGCATCAGGTGCTCGGTCGCCTGCGCGATGGCGCGACTGCGCCGAGCGAGTAGGCTGGAACAGGGGTCGGGGTTCTGGGGCTGCGGTGAAGGCGAAGCAAGGCGGGTAGTCGGCAGGTCCGAGGTGTGAGTTGCGAGTTGTGAGTTGTGAGTTCCGATTCCCGATTCCCGATTCTCGATTCCCGAGCTTCAGTCCCCCTGCTCCAACGCAAATGGCGACCTGCTAGGATGCTCCGGTCGATATCCGGCTGGAGTTCCGCATGGCGTTCACCGTTGCCGCAATCCGCGAAACCGCTGCCGGCGAGCGCCGCGTCGCGATCACGCCCGAAACCTGCAAGAAGCTGCGTGCGGCGGGCGCGACCGTGGTGCTGCAGGCCGGCGTCGGCGAGTCTGCGCATTTTCCCGATGCCGCCTATGACGGCGCCGAGTTCGTCGCCGACGGCGATGCCGTGCTGGCGCGTGCCGACGTATTGCTTTGTGTGCAGCCTCCGGCGGTCGATCGCCTGCCGGCACTGAAGCAGGGCGCGGTGATCATCGGCTTGCTCGCCGCCGGTGCCGATGCCGCGCGCGAAGCGCAGCTCAATGCGCGCCAAGCCACCAGTTTCCCGCTCGAGCGGCTGCCGCGCACGACGCGCGCGCAGGCGATGGACGTGCTGTCCTCGCAGGCCGGCATGGCCGGTTACAAGGCGACGTTGATCGCCGCGCAAGTCGCACCCCGATTCTTTCCGATGCTGACCACCGCCGCTGGCACCATTCGCCCGTCGAAGGTGCTGGTAGTCGGCGCCGGTGTCGCCGGCTTGCAGGCAATCGCCACCGCCAAGCGCCTGGGCGCGCAGGTGGAAGGCTTCGACGTGCGCCCGGAGACGCGCGAGCAGATCGAATCGCTGGGTGCGAAATTCCTCGATCTGGGCGTCAGTGCCAAGGGCGAGGGCGGCTATGCGCGCGAACTGACGGCCGAGGAGCGCGCCGAACAGCAGCGCCGGCTGGCCGATCATCTCAAGGGCGTCGACGTGATCATCACCACCGCCGCGGTGCCGGGCCGGCCGGCACCGAAGATCGTCAACGCGGCGATGGTGGCGGGGATGAAGCCGGGCAGCGTGATCGTCGACCTGCCGGCAGAATCCGGTGGCAATTGCGAGCTGACGCAAGCCGGGCAGACGGTCGTGGTCGGCGGCGTGAGCGTGGTCGGGCCAACCCATCTGGCCAGTTCCGGCGCCCTGCACGCCAGCGAGATGTACGCCCGCAACCTGTTCAACTTCACCCAGTTGCTGATCAAGGATGGTGCCTTGCACCTGAACTGGGACGACGATCTGGTCGCCAGGACCTGTCATCTGCATGCAGGCGCGGTGCGCGGCTGATTCACGCGTCCACAGGTGCGTCGAGAAGATGGCGGCGAGGAGAGCGGAATGGACGACCTCGATTCGGCGCGTCCGGCAACACACGTCTTCGACGCCATGTGCAAGGCGCCGGATCATCATCGCCTGCTGCTGGAGAATGGCCGGGTTCGTGTTCTCGACACGCGGCTCGCACCAGGCCAGCGCACACCCGTGCATGCGCATGAATGGCCGGCTGCGCTGTACGTGTTGAGTTGGAGCGATTTCGTCCGCTACGACCCCGACGGCAAGGTCTTGCTCGATTCGCGAACCATGGCCGAGCGTCCGCTGGCCGGGTCGGCGCTGTGGGGCGGGCCGATCGGGCCACACTTCGTGCAGAACGTGGGCAATGCGGTGCTGCACATCCTCGCGGTCGAAATCAAGGATACGGCGGAGAGGCGGTGAGTTTGCCGGCCTCGAAGGCCGGCAGCGGCTGCCGGCGCTGGATGGCCGGCACCGGATCAATCACGCAAGCTCCCGAGCCTGTCGACTCCGATGCTGCGGGTTTTCCAGCATCGGCAAATTCTGCGCGCAGGTGGGCCGATCGACCGCTCGTTTGCCGCGTGCCGGGCCGGGGCGCGAGTGCCGCCGGGAGGTGAGGCGGCGTCGGTGCGTCAGTGCTGCGGTGGCGTTGCCGTGCCATCGCCGGCGCGCTGCCGTTCGGCGCGAAAACGCTGCATCAGCAAATGGCGTTCCGCAGGCGAAAGTGACTGGAAGCGCGCATAGGCATCCTGCACCCGTTGCCGCTGTTCGGGCGTCATCTGCTGGAAGCGTTGGCGGTTGCGCGCGGCCTGCCGGCGCTGTTCGGGCGTCATCTGTGCCCATTGCGCCAGCCGTTGCTGGATGCGCGCCTGTTTTTCCGGCGGCATCCGTTGCCAATTTGCAACTTTTCCGGCCATGCGCTGCTGGCGCTGTGGCGGCAAGGAATCCCACTGCCCCTGCAGTGGTTGCAGGAAATCGCGTTGCTGGCGATTGAGCTGGCTCCACGGCAGCGGCGCGGCTGCGACCGGCGCTGCCGCCGCGGTGTCCGGGCCGACCTGGGGTGGAACGGCGAGGGCGACACCGGCCAGCAGCAGCGCAAACGGTGCCGCCAGCATCATCCGCCGCCCGCCGGCGGCGCGCTTGTCGTCATTGCGCATGGTCAGCCTCCACCGTGGCCGGAGCCTGGCTGCTGGGCCAGCCAGCCGTAGAAGTCGAGTTGGTCGAGCATGTCGGGATCGGCGGTATCGACCGTCGAAGCGTCGAGCGATTCATGCGCGTCGTTGGTCGCCAACGCCGGCTCGACCGGCGTTGCCGCGGCGATGCGCGGCGTCGAAGCGGTGGGCGTGGCCGCGACCACCGTTGCCGCGGTGATGGCAGGTGCGGTGGCCGTGGCGGTGTCGGCCGCGGTCGAGGCGAGCGCCTGCGGCATGATCGGCGCCGGCGTCATCCGCGGCAGCACCACGACCACGGCCAGTGCCGCCGCCAGTGCCGCGCCGGCCGGCCACAGCCAGCGGTGCCCGTGCGCCGATGCTTTCGGTTCCAGCGCGCGCAGCCGCGCCGCGCGCAGGCGGTGGCGGGTGTCGTCGTCCAGGTGCGCGAGGCTGGCGTTGAATGCGGCGCGGGCGCGCAGAGTGGTTTCGATGTCGGGGGCGTTCATCGCCAGTCCTCCAGTTGCTTGCGCAGCGCGTCCATCGCGCGCGATGTATGGGTTTTCACGCTGCCTTCCGAGCAGCCCATGGCGCGGGCGGTATCGGCCACATCCAGGCCTTCCAGCACGCGCAGCTGGTAGGCCTCGCGCTGCCGCCGCGGCAACGTTGCCAGCGCTGCCGCCAGTGCCTTGTAACTTTCGCGATCGCTGTGGATGGCGGCCGGGCCAGGGGCCGGATCGGCCGGCTCCCACGCCGGCCCGGCATCCTCGTCCGCACCCGATCCCATCCACGCCACCAGCACCGAGCGCACCTTGCGCCGCCGGCGGATGTCGGTGATCTTGCTGCGCAGCACGCTCCAGAACAGCGGCGTCCACTCCATCGGCGGCCGGTCGGCATAGCGCTGAACCAGTTTGAGCATGGCATCCTGCACCGCATCCAGCGCGTCCTCGCGGTGGCGCAGGGCGATCTCGGCGTGGCGAAAGGCGCGGCGCTCGACATCCGCCAGAAAGCCCGGCAGGGTTTGTGCTTGCAGTGTCGATGCCGGGATGCTGCCATCCATCATGCCGTTCCGTCCCCGCAGGGGCCTGCGATCATCACCTCGTGCAACGCGCGACGACGGCCGCCGTTGACATTGCTTGCCGCCGCGCCCGGCACGGTTATGATGCAACCATTCCGGCGCCAGGGTGCGCCCGGTGGAGGGGACATGGGCGACGGACTGGTGGCGCTGTACATCTTCATGCTGGCGGCGATCGCCGGCCACGTCATCATCGCGCGGGTGCCGGTGATCCTGCACACGCCGCTGATGTCCGGCTCGAACTTCATCCACGGCATCGTGCTGATCGGGGCGATGGTGGTGCTGGGCGAGGCGACCACGCCGCTGGAGCAGGGCCTGGGTTTCGTGGCGGTGCTGCTCGGCGCCGGCAATGCCGCCGGCGGCTACGTCGTCACCGAGCGCATGCTGGAGATGTTCAAGTCCAGCAAGAAGGAGGGCGGCAAGTGAGCGCCCTCACCCTGATCGAACTCAGTTACTTCGTCGCCGCCACCCTGCTGCTGCTGGGCCTGCAGCGCATGGCCAGCCCGAAGACCGCGCGCAGCGGCATCCAGTGGGCCGGGGTGGGCGTGCTGGTGGCGGTGATCGCCACCTTCTTCCTGCCGGGCATGCACAACCTGCCGCTGATGGCGGTGGCGATCGTGCTCGGCGTCGGCGCCAACTGGGTCTGGGGCAAGAAGGTGCCGATCACCGACATGCCGCAGATGGTGGCGCTGTTCAACGGCATGGGCGGCGGCAGCGCGGCGGCGATCGGTGCGGTGGCGTTGTGGAAAGCGATCCCGCCGGCCGTCAGTCCGGGCGCGGTGCATGTCGTGCTGGCGGTGGTCGGCGCGCTGATCGGCGCGATCTCGCTGACCGGCTCGATCATCGCCTGGGCCAAGCTCGACGGCCGCATGGACAAGCGTTACACCTTCCCCGGTCAGCAGTATTTCAATGCGCTGGTGTTTTTGATCGCGCTGGCCGCCGGCGGCATCGTTGTCTGGGGTTTGCTGGCCGGGGGCATCGACGCGCAGCAGACCACGCAGTACGGGGTGATCGGCTTCTTCGCGCTGGCGCTGCTGCTGGGCATCCTGATGACGCTGCCGATCGGCGGCGCCGACATGCCGGTGGTGATCTCGCTGTACAACGCCTTCACCGGTCTGGCGGTGGCGTTCGAGGGCTTCGTGCTCGGCAATCAGGCACTGATCATCGCCGGCATGATGGTCGGCGCGGCCGGCATGCTGCTCACCCGCCTGATGGCCAAGGCGATGAACCGCTCGATCAAGAACGTGCTGTTCTCCAACTTCGGTGGCGGCTCTGCTGCGATGCAGGAGATCGGCGGTTCGATGAAGCCGATCGAGGCAGCCGACGTGGCGGCCTTGATGGCCTACGCCGAGCGGGTGGTGATCGTGCCCGGCTACGGCATGGCGGTGGCGCAGGCCCAGCACAAGATCTGGGAGCTGTCGCAGCGGCTGATCGATCGCGGGGTGAAGGTCAAGTTCGCCATCCACCCGGTCGCCGGACGCATGCCCGGGCACATGAACGTGCTGCTGGCCGAAGCCGGCGTGCCCTACGACTTGATCGTCGACATGGACGACATCAATCCCGAGTTCCCGAACACCGACGTCTCGCTGGTGATCGGCGCCAACGACGTCGTCAATCCGGTGGCGAAAACCGACCCGGCCAGCCCGATCTACGGTATGCCCATTCTCGACGTGGTCAACTCGAAAAACACCGTCGTCATCAAGCGCGGCAAGGGCACGGGTTTTGCCGGCATCGAAAATGCCCTGTTCTACGCCGATAACACGCGCATGCTCTATGGCGATGGTGCCGAGATGGCCAATGCACTGGTCAGCGAGCTCAAGGCGCTGGACGGCGGCGGCCACTGATCTGCGTCAAGTCCGGCGGGTGTCCGGCCGCGGCGGCATCGGTACAATGCACGCATGTACAGCCGCAACAGCGAACCGTTCCGCCTCGAGCGCGACTGCGCCGCCGTGCTCGTCCCGCAGGGCGACAAGGTCACCCTGCCGGCCGGCAGCATCGGCTACATCTCGCAGGCGCTCGGTGGCAGCTATACCGTCTACATCGAGGGCAACCTGTTCCGCATCGCCGGCGCCGATGCCGATGCGCTCGGCAAGGAGCCGGTGACGGCGCCCGAACTGCCGCCCGATGCCAGCGACGAGGATGTCGAAAAACTGGTCTGGCAGCAGTTGCGCACCTGTTTCGACCCGGAGATTCCGATCAACATCGTCGATCTGGGTCTGGTCTACGAGTGCACGCTCAGCCATCGCGACGACGGCAAACGCGACGTGCGCGTGCGCATGACCCTCACCGCGCCGGGCTGCGGCATGGGCGACATCCTCGTTTCCGACGTGACCGCCAAGCTCGAAGGCGTGCCCACCATCGGGCAAACCGACATCGGCCTGGTGTTCGATCCGCCGTGGAACCAGAGCATGATGTCGGAATCGGCGCGGCTGGAAACCGGGATGTATTGAGAGATTTCCGATGAGCCCGATGCCGCCGCCCGATTCGAGACCGAGCGCGGCGCGTGCGCTGGCCGCCGATGACCTGCACCTGCTGCGTCGCGCCTGCTCTGGCTCGGCGACGGCGGTTCTCGACGCATTCTTGCAGCGTCACGTCGACGTGTTGCGGCAACTGGCGCGCGAAATGCAGCGGCGCGGCGAACACGCCGGTGCGGTCGCCTGTTTGCGCGAGGCGGCTACCTTGCAGCCGGGCGATGCCGGCTTGCAGGTCGAACTCGGCAATGGCCTGCGTGCGGCCGGTGCGATGGACGAGGCGGTCGCGACCTTGCGGCAAGCGACGCAACTGGCGCCCTCGGCGAAAGGTGTCTGGTACGCACTCGGCAAGGTGCTCAAGGCGCATGGCGCGGTCGACGATGCCAAGGTCGCGCTCGAGCGTGCGCTGGCGCTCGATGCGCATTTCACGCAAGCGCGCGGTGCGTTGGGCGATGTGCTGCTCAGCCTCGGCGACAGCGAGGGCGCGGCGGCGTGTTTCCGCCTGTGCGCACGCGATCGCCCGCATGCGCCGCGCGCGTGGTCGCGCATCGCCAATCTGAAGACGCTGAAGATGACGGCGGCGGACGTGGCCGCGTTGCGCGCCTTGCTGGCCGATCCGAGCCTTGGCGACGACGAGCGCATCTTCGCCGGCTATGCCTTGGCCAAGGCGCTGGAGGATCAAGACGACTACCCGACGGCGTTTGCCGTGCTGCAAGACGCCAGCGCGCGCAAGCGCCGGCAGGTCGATTGGGATGCGGCGCGATTCACGGCGTGGATTTGCGCGATCGACGCTGCCTTCGCGCGTCCGCCGGCGACGGCCTCCGAGCCGACATTCGGCCACGAGGTGATTTTCGTGGTCGGCCTGCCGCGATCCGGATCGACCCTGACCGAGCAGATCCTCGCCTCGCACCCGCAGATCGAAGGTGCCAGTGAATTGAGCGATCTGCATGCCGTGCTCAACGAGGAATCGACCCGCCGCGATCGCGAGTTCCCGCACTGGGTGGCGCAGGCGACGCCGGCCGACTGGCGGCGACTGGGCGAGAATTACCTGCACCGCACCGCGCGCTGGCGCACGCAGCATCCGCGGTTCACCGACAAGGGCCTGGACAATTGGCCGCTGGTCGGCGCGGCGGCGGCGATGCTGCCCGGCGCGCGTTTCGTCAATTGCCGCCGCGACGCGGTGGAGACCTGTCTGTCCTGCTACCGCCAGCTCTTTCATTTCGGCAACCACGGCAGCTACGACCTCGGCGAACTGGCAGCCTCGTGGCGCGATTACGACCGCCTCAGCCGGGCGTGGTCGATGCGCTACCCGCATGCGTACTTCGATGCCGTCCACGAAGACTTGCTCGCCGACCCGCAGGCGCAGGTGCAGCGCCTGCTGGCGTTCCTCGGCCTGCCGTTCGATCCGGCCTGTCTGGATTTCCACCGTTCGGCGCGCGCGGTCAACACCTTCAGTGCCGGGCAGGTGCGCCAGCCCCTGCGCCGCGACACCGCCCGCGCCCATCGCTACGGCGCCTTGCTCGATCCGCTGCGCGCCGCGCTGCAAGTCCAGCCGGGCGACTGAGCCTGCGCGGTCGCGGCGGCGGCTGGACGATCCGCGGTGGCGGGGTGCCCTGCGCACTACCTCAAGCCCGCCAGAAGGTCGTCGGCCTGGCGGGCAAGCCATTGATCGTTCTGAAAATATCGGCAAGATGGGCCGCCGGGGAGCACCGCCGGATGCGGCCGCAGGGGCGCCTGCGGGAATTGGCTTCCCGCGGTGCCGAGATGCCGTGAGGTTTTCCGCCTCCGCAGACTCCTGGCCACCGCCGCCGCGGTTTCGCCGCGCCCTCACGCCATCGCCATCGTTTCCGTGACGCGACCGTCGCCGGAACTGTGCGTCAGTCGCGCATTTGCTTGCCACGCCTCTTCGGCGGGGCGACTTTCCGGTCGTGTTCGGGGAGCGGGAATTGTGCGATGCGACAAGAGTCCATCGCGACTGCATCGACACCGCCGTGGGGGCTCTCCGCGGCCGGGCATCGTCGGGCGAAACCATTGGTAGTCAATGGTTTGCATGTGGATGTCATGCCGTCGTCGCAGTGAACCGGCATTGCTATGCGGGCTCGCGGACCCGGCGGGTCATCCGCATTTGTGCATCGCACAACAGTATGACGAAAGTTTAATCGCCACTGAACAAAGAGCGGGTCTAGTGTCGCCGCGTTCGCAGTGGGCCGTGGCTGGTTGTCTTCCGGTGAACCCGGGTCGTGGCATGACAACGAGGTGCGCAAGCGAACGACGAACAACAGCCTTGGCACCACGTTTGCGAAGCGGCGATCCGAAGTGCGACTGAACCGGCAGGCGTCAGACCAGCAATCGACGGCGCCGAAGCAGACCAACAGATTCGAACAAAACAATACTCAACCAATCGGGGCCTTACATGAAAACGATGCGTAAATCGACTCTCGCGCTGGCCGTCGTGGCCGCTTGCTGCGCCGTCGGCACCGCCACTGCGGCCGACTCGCTGATGACCGTTGCCCATCCGACCTACACCCGCCAGGGCGACGCCATCATGGGCGCGCTGCCGCAGAGCCAGCTGATCCACTTCAGCATGTCGGTGGCGATGCGCGATCGCGCCGGTCTGGATGCCTTCATCGCCGGCATGAAGAACCACCCCGGTCAGGTGATGAGCACGGCGCAGTTCATGGCCAAGCACGCGCCGACCCAGGCGCAGGTCGCCAAGGTGACCTCGTGGCTGCAGGCGCAGGGCTTTGGCAACATCGAAGTCGCGCCGAATCATCTGCTGGTCAATGCCACCGGCACCGCCGCGCAGATCAATCGCGCCTTCAACACCACCATGGCGCAGTTCCGCACCCATGACGGTCGCATCGCCTTCGGCAACACCACCGAAGCCAGGATCCCGGCGGCGTTGCAGGGCAACGTGCTGGGCGTGGTCGGCCTGCAGAACGTCAACGTCGGCCACACCTTCTTCAAGGTTCAGCAGCCCAAGGCCGGCGCTCACACGATGGCCGTCACCGGTCACAATCCGGTCGAGTTCCCGGCGATCTACGGTGCCAGCAGCGTTGCCACGGGCGCCGGCGTGACCGTCGGCATCTTCACCCAGGGCAAGATCACGCAGTCGATCACCGACCTGAACTCGTTCACCGCCGCGCACGGCTACCCGACGGTGACCACCCAGACCGTGAACACCAACGGCACCGGCACCAGCACCAGCGGCATCGACGAGTGGGATCTGGACAGCCAGGACATCGTCGGCATGGCCGGCGGCCAGGTTGGCAAGATCATCTGGTACAACACGCCGTCGCTGTCCGATGCGGACATGAACGCCAACTTCAACACGATCGTGTCGGCCAACGCCGCCAAGATCATCAACGTCTCGATCGGCGGCTGCGAGACCTCGGCCAAGGGCGCCACCGCCAATGCCTCCGATCAGGCGTTCGCGCAGGGCGTGGCGCAGGGTCAGACCTTCTCGATCTCGACCGGCGACTCCGGTGCCGACGAGTGCGGCAACGGCGGCACCACCCCGAGCTGGCCGGCCAACTCGCAGTATGTCGTCGCCGCGGCGGGCACCACCCTGAACGCCTCGACCACGACCTGGAGCAGCGAGACGGTGTGGAAGGATTCGGGTGGTTCGCAGTCCAAGTACGAGCCCAAGCCGAGCTGGCAGACGCTGTGGAACGGCACCTATCGTGGCGTCGCCGACGTCGCTTTCGACGGCGATCCGAACTCGGGCGCGCAGGTGATCGTGAAGGGCGCCAGCCAGCAGATCGGCGGCACCAGCCTGTCGGCGCCGTTGTTCGCCGGTGAATGGACCCGCGTGATCGCCACCAAGGGCACCGGCGTGGGCTTTGCCGGCCCGATCATCTACCAGTTGCCGGCCTCGGCGTTCCACGACATCACCTCGGGCAGCAACGGCATCAGCGCGAAGTCCGGGTATGACCTGGCCTCGGGCCGCGGCAGCATGATCCTGAGCACGGCGCTGGCCAACTGGCCGGGTGGCGGTGGCGGCGGTGGCGGCAACAATCCGCCGACGGCGAACTTCAGCTTCACCACCAGTGGCCTGACCGCGTCCTTCACCGACAGCTCCAGCGACAGCGACGGCACGATCGCCTCGCATTCGTGGACCTTCGGTGACGGCGGCACCTCGACCGCGGCCAGCCCGAGCCATACTTACGCGGCGGCCGGCACCTACAGCGTGACCGAGACGGTGACCGACAATGGCGGCGCGACCGCCAGCAAGACTTCGTCGGTGACGGTGGCCTCCAGCGGCGGCGGTGGCGGTGGTTCGAGCCAGCTGCTGGCCAACACCAGCTTCGAGAGCACCGGTTCGTGGTCGGGTTCGTCGGGCGTGATCTGCGCCACCGGCTGCTCGGGCGAGAGTGCGCACACCGGCGTCGGTTTCGCCTGGCTCGACGGCTATGGCAGCACGCACACCGACACCCTGTCGCAGGCGGTGACCATCCCGTCGACGGCGACCACGGCGACGATCCAGTACTACCTGCACGTCGACACCGCCGAGACCACCACCAGCAGCGCCTACGACAAGCTCTACGTCCGCCTGTACAACGGCTCGACCCTGGTCAAGACGCTGGCGACCTACTCCAACCTCAACCACAACAGTGGCTACACGGTGCACAGCAACTCGATCAACGTCAGCGCCTACCACGGCAAGAAACTGACGCTGAAGTTCACCGGCACGGAAGACAGCTCGCTGCAGACCTCGTTCGTCCTCGACGACGTGACGCTGACGGTTCAGTAATCGACCCCGCAACACGGTGTACTCCGACCCCGGCCTCGCGCCGGGGTCTTTTTTTGTGCGCCCGGCACGGGCGCAGCGGTCCGCGGGAAAACGGTGCTGGCGGCGAGGGCGGTGATCCGGCCTGTCTCAGGCGTAGCCGAAACGCTCGATGTACGGTTGCAGGGATGGCAGCCACGGTGCCAGCTGTGCGCGATATCGCTGCCAGCGATACACCGCCTCGCCGTACAGCGGCCGGCTGACTTGCGCGTAGCTGGGCGTGTCGATGCGGCCGCGGTCGCGGGCGCGCTCGGAAAAGCGGCGCAAGTCGGGCTGCCAGGGGACGCCGAGGAAATCGCACAAGGCCTGCACCTGGCCGTCGAAGTCGGCAACCATGTCCTCGTAGCGGATGGTGTGCACCGCCAGCGGCAATTGCGAGCGCACCGATTGCCACAGGTCCATCGTCCGCGTGTACAGCGCCACCGCGCCTTGCAGCGTGCAGAAATTCGCCATCGCGTGGTTGAGGCGGAATTGCTGCATGAAGCAGCTGAGCACGACATCGCAGGGATGGCGCAGGGCGAAAATGAATCTGGCCTGCGGGAACACGCGATGGATCAGTGCCGCCAGGTTGATGTGCAAGGGAAACTTGTCGAGCAGCAGGCGGTTGCGGTCGCCGCCGCCGTGTTGATCCGCCGAGCGGAAATACCGCTCGCGCAGGTAGTCCAGATCGAGCGCATCGAAGCGGGCCATCGCATCGGGGTATCCGGCCGGCATCGCCCGCACCGCGGCCAGCATCGTCTGCGTCGGTGGCTTTTCTTCCATCGTGCGGATGTGGTCGTGGCCGTCGAGCACGTGATTGAGCAGGCTGGTGCCCGAGCGCGGGAAGCCGACGAGAAAGGCCGGCGCGGCGATGGCCTGGCCTGCGACCGGCGCCCATGCGCGCAGGCCACCGGCGCGGACGTGCGCGAGCATCGCCTCGATGCCTGCCAGATAGCGGTTGCCGCCGGGGTGCTGGCGTTGCCACGCCGCCAGTGCCAGCGCGTTGCCGTGGGTGAAGGCGGCGAACGCGGCATCATCCTCATGTCGGGATTCAAGCAAGCGGCCGCGTTCGAAGGCGATGTGCTCGTGTTGCGAGTCCGACTGCGCCAACGCCTCGGCCGCGGCCAACTGGCTCAGGCCAGCGACGGCGTCCTTGCGCCGCCGCGCCGCCTTGGCCAATGCCAGATGCAATTCGATCGCGCCGTTGCGCGCTTCTCCGGGGCGCAGCTGCGCCAGCCCGGCGGCAGCCACGGCCGCCGCCTCGTCGCTGCGATTGCTTTCCTCGTACAGGTTGGCCAGGCCGGCGGCAGCGTCGAGATGGGCGGGATCGAGCTCCAACGCCCGCGTCCATGCTGCCTCGGCGGCAAGCCAGTGCGACTGGGCGTGTTCCAGCCGACCCAGCGCGCACCAGCCGGCGGCGCATTCGGGTTGCTCGTGCAGCAGGCGTTGTGCCTGCGCCCGCGCCGCGGCGGCATCGCCGGTCGCAGTCCATAGGTCGATCGCCCGTACCCAATGTCGTGCGCGCAGCCCGGATTGGGCCGGATCGGTGAGGCTGTCGCCATAAATCGCACTGTTTTCGGCCACGCCGGGGTGTCGCGATTCCAGTTTTTCCAGCCAGCGTCGCGCCGGTTCGACATCGCCCCGGGCGAGCAGGCAGCGCGCCTTTTCCAGTCGCGCCGCGACGTCATCCGGATGCAGCCGGCCAAAGCGGTCGACCCATGCCAGCGCCGCGACGGCATCGCCGCGCTCACGTTCGAAGCGTGCGCGCGCCAGCCACCATGACGGATCGTCGGCGGCTACCTGCGCCAGCGCCGCGAAGGCGCGGGCAGCCAGTGCCGGCGCGCCGGCGCGCAGCGCCAGCAGCGCCAGCTCGTGCCAAGCCGCGGGCGTCGTCGGCGGGGCGTCCAGCGCGCGAGCGATGGCAGCCATGGCGGGCGCGATCCGGTCGCCGCGCAGCAGGCATTCGGCGATGCCTGCATGGGCTGCGCCGTCTGCGGGCATTCGGTCCAGCACCGACTGGAAGCAGGCGCGCGCCGCCTCGGTGGCGCCCAGGGCGAGCTCGGCGCGCCCCAGCCCGCAACAAGCCTGGTCGTCTTGCGGGGCCAGCCGCCGCGCCCGCCACCACAGATAATGCGCGACGGCGACCTGGCCCCGGCGCTGGAAATGCCCGGCGCTGGCGCCCAGGCTGGGCGCATCCAGACGCAGGGCGGCAAACGCTGCGGCGAACGCCGCCTCGGCCGCAGCCGGCTGCGTGCGCAACAGCGCCAGCCACTGCTCGGGCGAGGAACGGGCATCGCTGGCGGCAGAGGGCGGCATCGGCGTGCATCCAGACCTGCCACGGCGGCGGCCGTGGCCAGTGCGGCGCATGATAAGCCGGCGGATCGGTGCCGGGTGTCCGTTTGCGCCGTGGTATGTCGTTGGCAGGTTCGCGGGCGGGCCGCGTGACATCGCAGCCGGCGCCGGCGGGTGCGGTTGGGCATTGCCGTCGCCGCTTGCTTGCAGAGCGCTGACTGCATGTTGATAATGGGTCAAGCCCGGCAAGGGGGAGGCAACCGGTTCGTGCGCACGGGGCGTCTGGCAACGCACGGGATGGTCACTTTCATCGCAGCCCGCCGCTGCATGGCGGGTCCGACGTCATCGGGACATGACGTGGGCAATGGCACGGTCGGGGCGGGATGCCCAAAACACAACGTCGGGATGCGTGTCGGCCTGACGTATCACACCAATTTCTTCACTGGGGTCATGTAATGAACTCGACGTCTCTGCGCAAATCGTCCATCGCCCTCGCCATCGTCGCCGCCATGAGCATGGGCGGCGCCATGGCAGCCACAGCCAACACTTCCGTGCTTTCGGTGGCCAAGCCGGTCAGCTTGCGTCATGGCGACGCGGTCATGGGTGCGCTCCCGGCCAGCCAGCCGATGCAGGTGGTGGTGGTGCTCAAGGTCCGTGACGCGGCCGGGCTGGAAGCCTTCAACAAGGCTTCGGCCAAGAATCCCGGCGCGGTCAAGCCGATGACTGCCGCCAGTTTCATGGCCAACCATGCGCCCAGTCAGGTCCAGGCACAAACCGTTGCCAATTACCTGAGCAAGGCCGGCTTCACCAACGTGCAGATCTCGGCCAACCGCATGCTGGTCACCGCCAGCGGCAACGCAGCGACGGCCGGCAAGGCGTTCATGACCACCTTCGCGCAAGTCAAGACGCACGACGGTCGCATTGCCTACGCCAACACCAGCGACGTGCGCATTCCGGGCCTGCTCGGCGGCAGCGTGCTGTCGGTGCTGGGCATGCAGAACGTCCACCAGGGCCACGTGACCATCGCCCGCCCGAAGGGCACGCCGCATCGCATGGCGATCACCGGTCACAACCCGCTGGATTTCTCGCCGATCTACGGCGGCACCGGCGTGCAGACGGCGGCCGGCGTTCCGGTCGGCATCTTCACCAACGGCGACGTGTCCTCGTCGATCACCGATCTGAACACCTTCACCAACGCCAATGGTCTGGCCGCGGTCACCACCTCGGTGGTCAAGACCAACGGCGGTGGCACCGACACCAGCGGTCAGGTCGAGTGGGATCTGGACAGCCAGGACATCGTCGGTGCCGGCGGCGGCCAGGTCGGCAGCATCACCTTCTACACCGCGCCGACGCTGTCGGATGCGGACATGACCGCCAACTTCAACACCATCGTCACCGCCAACGCGACCAAGATCATCAACGTCTCGATCGGCGGTTGCGAAACCTACGCGCAGCAAAATGGCACCGCGGCGGCAGTCGACCAGATCCTCTCGGTGGGCGTGGCGCAGGGCCAGACCTTCTCGATCTCCACCGGCGACTCCGGTGCCGATGAGTGCGGCAATGGCGGCACCACCCCGAGCTGGCCGGCCAATTCGCCGTACGTGGTCGCCGTCGCCGGCACCACGCTGGATGCCTCCACCGGTTCCAATGCCACCTGGAACAGCGAAGTCGTGTGGCCGGGCAGCGGCGGCAGCGCCAGCAAGTACGAACCCAAGCCGACCTATCAGACCTTGCTGGTTCCGGGCGATTTCCGCGGCGTCGCCGACGTCGCTTTCGCCGGCGATCCCAACTCCGGCGCGATCATCAACGTCGGCAGCGGCACCGAGCAGGTCGGCGGCACCAGCCTGTCGGCGCCGATCTTTGCCGGCCTGTGGGCACGCGTGCTGGCGATCAAGGGGCAGTCCTTCGGCTTTGCCAACCCCTACCTGTACCAGTTGCCGTGGTCGGATTTCCACGACATCACCTCGGGCAGCAACGGCATCAGCGCCAAGGTCGGTTACGACTTCGCCAGCGGCCGCGGCAGCATGATCCTCAGCTCGGCTCTCACCCATATCGGGCAGCCGGTCGGGCAGCCGCCGGTGGCGAGCTTCAGCTATGTCATCAATGGCCTGAAGGTGCACTTCAACGATACCTCGAACGACCCCGATGGCAGCATCACCTTCCGTTCCTGGAATTTTGGTGATGGTTCGCCGACGGCGACCGGCAACGTGCACCCGACGCACACCTACGCGGGCGATGGCACCTACAATGCCACCTTGACCGTCGCCGACAATGACCTCAACCTCGCCAGCACCTCGCAGGCGGTCACCGTCAAGACCAACACGCCGATCAAGAACGCCGGCTTCGAAACCGGCACGACGCCGTGGGTGTTCTCGGCCGATGGCCCGACGCACCCGCTGCGTTACAGCGGCTCGCAGGAGCCCTCGCACGGCGGCCAGTGGGCGGCGTGGCTGGGTGGTCAGGGCAAGGCGCATACCGACACCGTGTCGCAGCGCTTCCACATCCCGTCGTGGACGGGCGCGCAGTTGAACTTCTGGCTGCACGTCGACACCAACGAGACCAACAAGCTCCGCGCGTTCGACAAGCTGACGGTGGGCGTGTACAGCAATACCGGCACGCTGCTGGCCAACGTCGCCACCTTCGACAACCGCAATGCCGCTGCCGGCTACCAGCTGCAGACGGCGGATCTGTCGGCATGGGTCGGGCAGACGGTCACGCTCCGCTTCACGGCCAAGGAAGACGCGACGATGCAGACCTCGTTCGTGATCGACGACGTGACGCTGAAGCAGACCTCTGGCGGCGAATGATCCGACGGCGGCATCGGCAACAAACAAAAACCCCGGCTTCGGCCGGGGTTTTTGTATTCCTGATTATTCCGGCGCGGGGCCGCGACCGTTCCGATGCTGCCCGGCTGGCGTCAGCCCGCCGCTTCGAAACGGTTGGCGGCGACGTTCTTGCGCACCTTGCGCGGATCCCAGATGCGCCCGTTCATGGCGATGTACACGCCCGGCGGCAGGCATTGCACGGCGCCGACCGCGGTGCCGATGTTGAATTCGGCGTCGGAACCGCGAAAGCGCGCCGGATTGAGCGCGCCGGTGAGCACGATGGTCTTGTCGGTCAGCGTGGCCAGCACCTTGGCCGTCTCGACCATGCTGTCGGTGCCGTGGGTGACCAGCACGTGCTGCGCGTCCTGCGCGGCGATGGCCGCACGCACCAGCTCGCGATCGGCGGCGGTGATGTGCAGGCTGTCCTTGCGCAGGATCGGGATCACGTTGAAACGAAAGCCGACGCCGAGTTCTTCGAGGATGCGTCCGATCTGCGGCTCGCCGACCTGAAAGTCCGACTTGTCGTCGAAATAGATCTTGTCGATGGTGCCGCCGGTGGTGACGATGCACAGATGGTCGATCATCGGGCGCGCGCCTGTCGGAATCGGAACGCGATTATAGGCGCGGCGATCGCCGGCGCTCACGCCTTGGCATCGGGCTTGCGGGCCAGCCGCGCGCGCAGGCCATTCCAACTGGCGGCGACGATCACCACCAGGCTCAGTGCGGTTTCGATCAGTGCCGGTCCGCGCAGCGCCGGCACGCCCACCGCGAACATCACGCCGTGGCAAAAATAGAGCAGGGCAGCGATCGCACCGACCAGCGGCGCCCGGCGATCGCCCCGCAGCAGCAGCCACAGGCAGGGCAGCATCGGCAGGCAGTACAGCGCGACCAGCAGCGCCGGCGCGGCGGCCGTCGGCGGCGCGATCTGCGCATGCCAGCGCCATTGCAGCAGCAGCAGGGCGAGGATGCCTCCCAGCGCGAGCGCGCGGGCGCTCACGGCGCAGCGGCCAATCGCGCCGCCAGCCGCGCCACCCGCCGGCCCAGGACCTGCGCGAGGTGCTTCTCGTCGGCGCTCAGCGCGCGTCCGCCCTGCGGGCCGGCGACGTGGCTGGCACCATAGGGCGTGCCGCCGCTGGTGGTGGTGTTCATTGCCGGCTCGGTGAACGGAATCCCGACCGGCAGCATGCCCTGATGCAACAACGGAATCAGCATCGACAGCAGGGTCGATTCCTGGCCGCCGTGCATCGTCGACGTCGAAGTGAACACCGCCGCCGGCTTGTCGACCAGCGCGCCCGAAGCCCAGATCGCGCCGAGCCCGTCGAGAAAGTGTTTCATCGGCGCCGCCATGTTGCCAAAGCGCGTCGGGCTGCCGAGGATCAAGCCGGCGCAGTCGTGAAGGTCGTCCTGTTGAACGTACGGCGCGCCCTCGTCGGGCACCGGCGGCGCCTGGGTCTGGGTGATCGCCGTCACCGGCGGCACCGTACGCAGGCACGCCTGCATGCCGGCGACTTCCTCGACGCCGCGCGCGATCTGTCGCGCCAGGCTGGCGACGGCGCCGTTGCGGCTGTAGTAGACGATCAGGATCTGCGCCATGCGGCCTCCGCGAGCGGCAAAGCCTAACAGGTCGCTCGCCCGGACTGGCGCCATTGCGCCAGGACGGCACGGAACGGATGACGGTCGGCGCGGGTGTGGACATCCGGGACGGCGACCGCCATCGGCTATCCTTGCGCGGTGTCGTCCCTGATCGCCCTCCGGCGCTGGTTGCAGCGCATCGACCACGAGCGCCTGCGCGCGTTCGCAGCGTTCTCGTGGCGACGGTTCCTCGCCGACGATTGCCTCGGCATCGCCGGCTCGCTCAGTTACACCAGCCTGGTCGCGCTGGTGCCGTTGACGGCGACGGTGCTGGGCGTGGTGGCGATGGTGCCGCAATGGCAGCACTGGGGCGATGCGTTGACCGCCTTCCTGTTCCGCCATCTCGTCCCGCACGCCGCCGCCGGCATCGCCGAGTATGTGCGCACCTTCGCGCACAGCGCGCGTGGGCTGACAGGGCTGGGTGCCGCCGGTGTGCTGGCGACTTCGTTGCTGACCATGGCCAGCATCGAGGACGCCTTCAACCGCATCTGGAATGTGCCGACACGCCGGCGAGCTTGGGCGCGGTTCCTGATTTACCTCGCCGCGCTGCTGCTGGGGCCGTTGCTGGGCGTGGCGAGCCTGGCCATTTCTTCGTATGTGCTGGCGCTGCCGGCGGTGGCGCTGGCCGAACAATCGGTGTGGGCGCGCTACGGGCTGCGCCTGCTGCCGGCGTTGCTGGAATGGATCACCTTCGCCGCCGCCTACGCGATCATCCCCAATCGCTCGGTGCGCTGGCGGCATGCGCTGGCCGGCGGCGCACTGGCGGCGGCATTCCTGGAAGCCTCGAAGTACGCCATCGCGCTGTATCTGCATCACGCCTCGTACCAGCAAGTCTATGGCGCGCTGGCGGCGGTGCCGATCTTCTTGCTGTGGATCTGGACGGCGTGGCTGGTGATCTTGCTCGGCGCCACCTTCTGCGCCTCGCTGGCCGCGTTTCGCTATCAGCCGATCGCGCTGCGCTTGCCGCGTGGTTACGAGTTCTACGGCCTGCTGCGCCTGCTCGGTCGGCTGGCACAGGCGCGCGCGGCCGATCGCGGCCTGCACAGCGCGCAACTGCTGGCGATCGAGCCGATCGTCGGCGACGCGTTGCAGCAGCAATTGCTCGGTGCGTTGGCAGCGGCGAGGCTGGTCGAGCGCGCCGGCGATGGTCAATGGCGATTGCTGCGCGATCTGGATGACATCGATCTGGGCGAGTTGTACGCGGCGGTCGGCCTGCCGATTCCGCTAGGCACGTGCCCTCTGCCCGGCGACGACGATCCGTTCGGACGCCGCGCGCGTGCCGCGCTCGATGCGCTGCGTTTGCCGCTGCGCGAGCAGATGCGGCGCAGCGTCGGTAGTATCTATCCCGCCGCGACCGCGGCCCAATCAGGAAATCGCGCGCAATGAATTCGATCCGATGGGCGCCGTGCATCGCCCTGCTGCTTGTCGTGCTGGCGATCGCCGCCTGCGGGCCGTCGCAAACCCCGGCGGCGGCCAGCGCCGCGTCGACATCGGCCTCGTCGTCGACATCGTCATCCGAATCCTCATCCGCCTCGTCGATTGCATCTGCCGCATCGACGGCGAGCGCCGCGAACGGGCAATGCCTGCCAGCACCGGCGTCGTCGGCTGCCAGTTCACCGCGATCCGGCGACAAGCCGCGGCCGGCGCTGAAGGTCACCACCTTCGATTGCCGCGACTGGGATCTGGCCAGCCAGCGCGGGCGCTGGGTGGTGGTCAACTTCTGGGCGACGTGGTGCGGCCCGTGCCTGCAGGAAATCCCCGACCTGACCGCCTTCGCCAAGCGCCGCACCAACGTGTCGGTGATCGGCCTGGATGTCGAAGGCGACAGCATCGACGCGGCGACGCTTTCGGCATTCCTCAAGCAGCACACACCCGGCTATCCGATCGCGGTGGTGGACCCGTATGCGCCGCCGGCCGACTTCGACCCGCCACGGGCACTGCCGACTTCGTATCTGATCGCACCCGATGGCACGGTCGCGAGAAAATTCCTCGGCCCCATCACCATCGCTGAACTCGAAGCGATGGTCGATGGCAAGCAGGCCGCCGCGCGATGACCTGTTCGCCGCCGACACCACGTTGGTTGACGATGACGCGCGACGCGAACACGCGCGATCGGCCGGCGCAATGTCGTCCGGTGGCCGTCGCGCACGGCCCTTTGCGATCGCGATCCGGTACAGTCAACCCGCAGTGACGCTGCGGCCGCGCCCACGATCTGGAGCATGCGATGGAAGCCGCGTTTTTTCTCGTCAGTGGACAGGTGCAAGGCGTCGGTTTCCGCGCCAGCGCCCGCCATCAGGCCCTGGCGCTGGCGCTGTCGGGCTACGCCCACAACCGCCCCGATGGCAAGGTCGAGGTGTTCGTGCAAGGCGCCGCGCCAGCGATCGAGTCCTTCGCGCAGTGGATTGGCCGTGGCTCGCCGCTGGCCAAGGTCGAAAGCGTGCTGCGCCAGCGCGCGCAGCCGCGCGAAATGGGTGGCTTCGGGGTGGGGTGAGGATTTGCCGATGCGGCATGGTGCCGAGGACGAGGATCACACCCGCACCGATCACGCAGTCACCCAGCGCATGGCGGTACGCGACAGCCTGCGAGCCTGTCGGCACAATGTGCGATCGTGACCGGATACTCGCCGGTGCACCCGATCCCGGTCCGGTGTCGATGCTGGATCGGGTTCCCGTGCAATCGCCCAAACGTGGTGCCGCATGCTGCTGATGATCGACAACTACGACAGCTTCACCTTCAACCTCGTGCAGTATTTTGGCGAGCTCGGCGCGAACGTGAAGGTGGTGCGCAACGATGCGCTGGATGTCGATGGCATCGCCGCGCTCGCGCCGACGCATATCGTGATCTCGCCGGGGCCGGGCACGCCCGACGATGCCGGAGTGTCGCTGGATGTGTTGCAACAACTCGGCGGGCGGATTCCGATCCTCGGCGTGTGTCTGGGCCACCAGTCGCTCGGGCAGGCGTTCGGGGCGAAAGTCGTGCGCGCCGGCCGGATCATGCATGGCAAGACTTCGAAGGTTCACCATCGCGGGCAGGGCGTGTTCGCCGGTTTGCCCGATCCGTTCGAAGCCACGCGCTATCACTCGCTGATCGTTGCCGAGGCCAGCCTGCCCGATTGTCTGGAAGTGACGGCGTGGACATGCAACGAGGATGGATCGCGCGAGGCGATCATGGGCTTGCGTCATCGTCAGCATCGCATCGAAGGTGTGCAGTTCCATCCCGAGTCGATCCTGACCGAGCACGGGCATGCGTTGTTGCGAAATTTTCTGGAGAGCCGGGACTAGAGACCAGGGACTAGCGGCGCGAGGCCAGGGGCTCGTGGAAACATCCCTGGCCGGCGCGCTGTTCCGCTTCCGGAGTCCCGACTCCCGATTCCCGATTCCCGATTCCCCGATTCCCCGATTCTCACCCATGCCCATCACCCCCCAGCAAGCCCTGCAGCGCGTCATCGAGCATCGCGAAATATTCCACGACGAGATGGTCGAGCTGATGCGGCAGATCATGCGTGGCGACGTTTCGCCGACGATGATGGCGGCGATCCTCGCCGGGCTGCGGGTGAAGAAGGAAACGGTGGGTGAGATCGCCGGCGCGGCGTCCGTGTTGCGCGAGTTCTCGGAAAAGGTGGAGGTGCCCGACGACGGTACGCCGTTCATCGACATCGTCGGCACCGGCGGCGATGGTTCCAACACCTTCAACATTTCCACCGCCAGCATGTTCGTGGTTGCCGCCGCCGGCGTGCGCGTGGCCAAGCACGGCAACCGCAGCGTGTCGTCGAAGTCGGGCAGCGCCGATGTGCTCGAAGCGCTCGGCGCCCGCATCGATCTGACGCCGGTGCAGGTGGCGCAGTGCTTGCGCGAGGTCGGGCTGGCCTTCCTCTACGCGCCCAACCACCATCCGGCAATGAAGAACGTGGCGGCGGTTCGCGGGGAGCTGGGCGTGCGCACGCTGTTCAACATCCTCGGCCCGCTGGCCAATCCCGCCGGCGCGCCGAACATCCTGATGGGCGTGTTCCATCCCGATCTGGTCGGCATCCAGGCGCGCGTGTTGCAGCGCCTCGGCGCGCGGCATGCGCTGGTGGTGTGGGGGCGCGATGGCATGGACGAAATCTCGCTCGGCGCGGCGACGCAAGTGGCCGAGTTGCGCGATGGGCAGGTGCGCGAATACGAGGTGCATCCAGAGGATTTCGGCATCGCCATGGCGGCCAGCCGCAATCTGCGCGTCGCCGATGCCGTCGAATCCAAGGCGATGCTGTTCGATGCGCTGGCGAACAAGCCCGGCCTGCCGCGCGAAATCGTCGCGCTCAACGCCGGTGCCGCGTTGTATGCCGCCGATGCGGTGGCCGATATCGCGCAGGGCATTGCGCTGGCGCGTCAGGTGCTCGCCAGCGGCGCGGCGCGCGCCGCGCTCGACGCGTTCGTCGCAACGACGCGGCGGTTGGCGGCCGCATCCTGATACGCTTGCGCCCACCACTCAAACCATCACGACTGGGGAGCCGCGATGAGTAGTCTTTCTTTCGCCACCACGCCCGATCCGCCGTATTACGCGGTGATCTTCGCCTCGCAACGCACCGACGCCGATCCGTTTGGCTATTACGAGGCGTCCGAACGCATGCTGGAGCTGGCGGCGCAGCAGCCGGGCTATCTCGGCGTGGAATCGGCGCGCAGTGCCGACGGTTTCGGCATCACCGTCAGTTACTGGGACAGCGAGGAAGCGATCGCCGCCTGGAAACGCAACGCCGAACACGCCGAGGTGCGCAAGCGCGGCCGCCTGGAGTGGTACGAGCACTTCGAGTTGCGCGTGGCCAAGGTCGAGCGCGCCTACGCCGGCCCGCGCGCGGATCGCTGATGACCGACATCCTGCAGCGCATCCTCGCCCGCAAGGCCGAGGAAGTGGCCGAACGCGCGTCGCGACAACCACGCAGCGAGTTGATCGCGCGCTGTCGCGACCTGCCGCCGCCGCGTGGTTTCGCTGCCGCGATCGCCGCGCGCATCGCCCGCGGCGAGGCGGCGGTGATCGCCGAAATCAAGAAGGCCAGCCCGAGCCAGGGCGTGATCCGCGCCGAATTCGACCCGGCCGCGATCGCGCGCAGCTATGAAGCCGGCGGTGCGGCCTGCCTGTCGGTGCTGACCGATGTCGATTTCTTCCAGGGCGCCGACGACTATCTGCGGCAGGCGCGCGCCGCCTGCGCGTTGCCGGTGCTGCGCAAGGATTTCGTGATCGATGCGTATCAGGTTTACGAAGCGCGCGTGCTCGGTGCCGACTGCATCTTGTTGATCGTCGCTGCGCTCGACGATGCGCGTTTGCAGGACTTGGCGCAGCTCGCGGCCAACCTCGGGCTGGATGTGCTGATCGAAACCCACGATGGCGACGAGATGCGTCGCGCGCTGGCACTCGAAACGCGGCTGTCGGCGACGACCGCGGCGCTGTCATGTCCCGCGTCGCAACGCCTGCTCGGCGTCAACAATCGCAACCTGCGCAGTTTCGAGGTGTCGCTCGACACCACGCTAGCGTTGCGAGCCAGCGTGCCGGGTGATCGCATCCTCGTCAGCGAAAGCGGCATCGCCACCCGCGCCGACGTGGCGCGCCTGCGCGGTGCCGGCGTGCACGCCTTCCTCGTCGGTGAGGCGTTCATGCGTGCGCCCGATCCGGGCTCGGCGTTGCGAGAATTATTCGCGCGCTGAGCTTCAGGCATCACCCAGATGCTTGACGAAGCGGATCGAGCGATCGTCGTAACCGCTGCCGCGGTAGAAGGCGTGGGCCCGTTCGCGGTGCGCTGCGCTGGTCACCTCGATGCGCACCGCGCCGGCCTGTCGCGCCCAGGACTCGGCGGCTTGCAGCAACTCGTGGCCGATGCCTTCGCCCTGATGCGCGGGCGTGACCACCAGAGCGGTGATGCGACAGGTGCGCGCGCCCAGCGGCAGGTAATACATCGCATCGAGCGCCAACAGGCCGCAAAGCATGCCGCCGCGTTCGGCGACCAGCAGCGCCTGATCGGCCTCGGCGGCAACGGCGCGCATCCGCGCAAGCGCCTCGTCGGCTGAGCAGGGATAGCCAAGCACGCCGAACAAGGCAGCGACATCGCCGGCGTCGCCATGGCGGGCGCTGCGGATATGGATCAGTGGATGCGAGCGACGGGGCACGGGGTTCGGAGGGCAGGGGACAGGGGACGGGCAGAAAGGTAGTCAGTGGGTGGTAGGCTGTTCCCGATTCCCGATTACGGGCCGCATCAGCGGCCCGCCCTTCGGGCCGGCTTCGCCGTTCGCTTCGGCATCCTGCCTTCGCAGTCCCGATTCCCGATTCCCGCGTCCGCGATCAATCCGCCGCACCCTCGCGGGTGGCGCGATAGATCACCACCGTCTTGCCGCGGGCGTGCAGCAGCTTGTCGGCCTGCATCTGCTTGAGCACGCGCCCGGCCATCTCGCGCGAGCAGCCGGAGATGCGCGCCAACTCCTGCCGGGAGACGCGGATCTGGGTGCCTTCGGGGTGGCTGAGTGCTTCGGGCTCCTCGCACAGATCGAGCAAGGTGCGCAGGATGCGACCGGACACGTCCATGAAGGCCAGCCGGCTGGCCTTGCGGCTGGTGTCGAGCAAGCGTTTGGCCAGCTGCGAGGCGATCGCGTACATCAGCCGCGGGCATTCGATCGCCAGCGGGCCGTGGAACAGCGCCAGCAGGCGCTCGTAGCTGATCTCGGCGACTTCGACCTGGCTGCGCGTGCGCAACAGCACCTCGCGGTGGTCGGTCTTCACGAACAGGCCCAGTTCGCCGATGAAGTCGCCCGGGTTGAGATACGAGAGCACCAACTCGCGGCCATCGGCTTCTTCGCTGATGATCGACAGCGTGCCGCTGATCACGTAGTGCAGGGTGTCGGCTGGATCGCCAGGGCGGAAGACGTCGGTGCGGTTCGGGTAGCGACGCCGATGGCAATAGCCGAGGAAGCGCTCGAGCGTGGCCGCATCAGGCGCCAGTTCGGACGACACCAGCGGGCGCAGCAGCGCATGCGGCAGCAGATGGGAGACTTTGGCCATGGCGGTCGCGTTCGATTTCCCCGATAACGGATGCATCCTAGGCTGTAGCCGCGTTTTGGGCAACGCATCGCTTGCATCCGGGGCCCATTGGCCGATAATCGCGGCCCGAAACGTCCGTCCGGGTGGAGATACGCCGTGGTCAAGCCACTGCCGCGCCTGAAGCTGCAAGGCTTCAACAACCTCACCAAGTCGTTGAGCTTCAACATCTACGACATCTGCTACGCGATCAGCGACGAGCAGCGCCAGCGCTACATCGAATACATCGACGAGGCGTACAACGCCGACCGCCTGACGCAGATCCTCACCGACGTCGCCGAAATCATCGGCGCCAACATCCTCAACGTCGCCCGCCAGGACTACGATCCGCAGGGCGCGTCGGTGACGATCCTGATTTCCGAAGAGCCAGTGATCGACCGCAAGGACGTCGGCTCGGAGGCGATCAGCGGCGCCATGCTCGAACACGTCGGCGAGGCCAGCGTGGTCGCGCACATGGACAAGAGCCACATCACCGTCCACACCTACCCCGAGACGCATCCGCAGAACGGCATCGCCACCTTCCGCGCCGACATCGACGTCGCCACCTGCGGCGTGATTTCGCCGCTGAAAGCGCTGAACTACCTGATCGAGAGTTTCGAGTCGGACATCGTCGTCTGCGACTATCGCGTGCGCGGCTTCACCCGCGACGTGAAAGGCAAGAAGCACTACATCGACCACAAGATCAACTCGATTCAGGACTTCCTGTCCAAGGCCCACCGCGCCCATTACGAGATGATCGACGTCAACGTATATCAGGAAAATCTGTTCCACACCAAGATGCATGTGAAAGAGTTCGACCTCGACACCTACCTGTTCGAAGAGAAGGCCAAGAACCTCTCGTTCAAGGAACGCCTGCGCATCGAAGGCCAATTGCGCCGCGAGATCGAGGAGCTGTTCCACGGCCGCAATCTGGTGGACTGAGGACAGAGGACAGGGGCCAGAGGGCAGAGGGCAGAGGGCAGAGGACAGAGGGCAGAGGGCAGAGGACAGAGGACAGAGGACAGAGGACAGAGGACAGAGGACAGAGGACAGAGGACAGAGGACAGAGGACAGAGGACAGAGGACAGAGGACAGAGGACAGAGGGTGAACGGTGCGCAGTCAACGGTCGCAGCACAACTGCGCCGAACGCGCCATTCCGTTCCCCCGATGGGGAAAGCAACCGCATGGTTTTCTTTTTCCTCCGGGGCGCGATGGCGAGGTGGCGCGTAGCGCCGGATCGGACGACCGCTTGGCAGCCGTGAGGGCGGCAGGTCGCACCCCTACCACGACTTTCGGCCCATGCGCGCCAGCCGCGCGACGCGCTAGCCTGCTCGCCCGTTGCGGCTGCCAGCCGCGTCTGCGCACGACCGCGCCCCACCTCCAGGAATCGTCATGAACCATCTTCTTGCCAGTGCCGTCGCCACGGCCTTGCTGTCCGCCACCGTCGCCGCGGCGACGCCACCGACTTCCGGCATCGACACTTCCGGCATGGACAAATCCGTGCGCCCGCAGGATGACTTCTACCAGTACGTCAACGGTCATTGGCTGGCCACCACGCCGATTCCGGCCGACAAGGCCAGCTATGGCGTCTTTACCATCCTCTACGACAAGTCACTGGATAACCTGCGCGCCATCGTCGAGCAGTCGCAGAAGGCGCCGGGCAATGCCGGTGAGCGCAAGATCGGTGATCTGTACGCCAGTTTCATGGACGAGGCGCGCGTCAACGCGCTGGGCCTGAAGCCGCTGCAACCCGAACTCGATCGCATCGCGGCGATGAAGAGCGTCGCCGATCTGGCGCCGCTGATCGCCCGCTTCGGCCGTATCGGCGTCGATGCGCCCTTCGGCGGCGGCGTGCATCAGGACAACAAGGATTCCACCAAGTACGTCATCGACTTCGGCCAGAGCGGCCTGGGCCTGCCCGATCGCGACTACTACCTCACCGACGCCCTCAAGGCCAAGCGCGACGCCTATCAGGCGCACATCGAGCGGATGCTGGCGCTGGCCGGTGACAAGGATGCCAAGGCCGAGGCGGCGAGCGTGCTGGCGCTGGAGACGGCGCTGGCGAAGATCCAGTGGAGCAAGGTCGAAAACCGCGACCCGAACAAGGTCTACAACAAGGTGATGGTGGCTGACCTGCCGGCGCTGATGCCCGGGTTCGACTGGACGACTTTCCTCGCCGATGCCGGTGTGGCCGGCAAGGTCGACTACGTCATCATCAGCCAGCCGAGCTACTTCAAGGCGTTGTCGGGCTTGATCGCATCCACGCCGCTGCCGGTGTGGAAGACGTATTTCCGCTGGCAAGCGCTGCACGCGGCAGCGCCTTACCTGAGCAAGAATTTCGTCGACGAAAGCTTCGCCTTCTACGGCACCACCCTCAACGGCGTGCCGAAGAATCGCCCGCGCTGGCAGCGCGGCATGCGCCTGCTCAATGGCGCCCTTGGCGAGCAGCTCGGCCAGGCCTATGTCGCGCGGTATTTCCCGCCGGAAAGCAAGGCGCGCGTCACCGAGCTGGTGCACAACCTGCTGGCCGCCTACAAGCAGAGCATCGACACCCTGGACTGGATGAGCCCGGAGACCAAAAAGCAGGCGCAGGCCAAGCTTGCCACTTACATGCTCAAGCTCGGCTATCCCGACAAGTGGCGCGACTACTCGGCGCTGCGCATCGACCGTGGCGATCTGCTCGGCAATGTCACCCGCGCCGGCGAGTTCGAATACGACCGCGAAATCAACAAGCTCGGCAAGCCCATCGATCGCAGCGAGTGGGGCATGACGCCGCAGACGGTCAATGCCTACTACAACCCGGAGATGAACGAGATCGTGTTCCCGGCGGCGATCCTGCAACCGCCGTTCTTCGATCCCAAGGCCGACGACGCGGCCAACTACGGCGCCATCGGTGCGGTGATCGGCCACGAAATCAGCCATGGCTTCGACGATCAGGGCTCGCAGTACGACGGCGCCGGTAACCTGCACGACTGGTGGACGAAGCAGGACCATGAAAAGTTCGCCGCCAAGACCCGTGCGCTGGTGGCGCAGTATTCGGCGTTCGAGCCGGTCAAGGGCTTCCACCTCAATGGCGAGCTGACCCTGGGCGAGAACATCGCCGACAACTCGGGGCTGGCGATCGCCTACAAGGCGTACCTGATCTCGTTGCACGGCAAGCCGGCGCCGGTGATCGACGGCATGACCGGGCCGCAGCGCTTCTACGCCGGCTTCGCCCAGGTGTGGCGCGAGAAGATGCGCGACGACGCGATGATTTCGCAGATCAAGTCCGACCCGCATTCGATCCCGGTCGATCGGGTGATGGGCACGGTGGCCAACCAGCCCGGTTTCTTCGAGGCGTTCGACATCAAGCCGGGTGACAAGATGTACGTGGCGCCGGACCAGCGCGTGATCATCTGGTGAGGGTGGCTTCGGCGCTGTCCGTCATCGTCGGCGACGATGGCGGCGGCGCCTCGGCGAGCGCTGCCAGCACCAGGGCGCCGTAGCGTTCGAGTTTGCGCGCGCCGATGCCGGCGATCTGCGCCAGCGCTTCCATGTCGCGCGGTCGCTCCATCGCGATCGCGCGCAAGGTGGTGTCGTGGAAGATCACATACGCCGGCACGCCTTGCTGGCGCGCGAGCCGTCCGCGCAGGGCGCGCAGGGTTTCCAGTCGCGCCGTCGCCGGCGGCGGCATGCCACCGTCGGCGGGCGTGGGCTCACTACCGCGGCGGCGAGATCGCGGCGAAGCCGCTGCGTCGCGACGCAATTCCACGGTTTGTTCGCCGCGCAGCACCGGCCGGCTTGCCGCGGTCAGGCGCACGGCGCCATAGCCATCGACATCCACGTCGAGCAGGCCGGCGACGACCAATTGGCGGACCACGCCGTGCCATTGGCGTGCTTCGAGATCGGCGCCGATGGCCCAGGTGCTCAGGCGCTGGTGGCCGAACTGCCTGACCTTCTCGGTCTGCGCGCCGCGCAGCACGTCGATCACGTGCGCGGCGCCGAAGCGCTGGTCGGTGCGATGGATGCACGACATCAATTTCCGCGCTGCCTCGGTGGCGTCCCAGCGCTCGGGCGGGTGCAGGCAGTTGTCGCAGTTTCCGCAGTCGGCTGCGCCGTCGCGGCGACGATAGCTTTCCCCGAAGCCGGCCAGCAGCAGCCGACGCCGGCAGTGGCCGGATTCGCAATAGCCGAGCAGGGCGTCGAGCTTGCGGCGTTCGATCCGCTTGCGATCCGGCCCGGCTTCGGACTGTTCGATCATCTGCCGCAGCGTCACCACGTCGCCAAGGCCGTAGCACATCCACGCCTCGGCGGCGTCGCCATCGCGACCGGCGCGGCCGGTCTCCTGGTAATAGCCTTCCAGCGACTTGGGCAGATCGAGATGGGCGACGAAGCGCACGTCGGGCTTGTCGATGCCCATGCCGAAGGCGATCGTCGCCACCATCACCACGCCTTCTTCGCGCAGGAAACGGTGCTGGTTGCGCGTGCGTGTCGTCGCATCGAGCCCGGCGTGGTAGGGCAGGGCCATGATGCCGTGGCCGGCGAGGAAGATCGCGGTCTGTTCCACCTTGCGTCGCGACAGGCAGTAGACGATGCCGGACTGGCTGCGGTGTTCGCGCAGGAAATCCAGCAGCTGCCGGCGCGGATTGTCCTTGTGCACCACCCGATAGCGGATGTTGGGGCGGTCGAACGAACTCAGGAACTGGCGCGCCTGGTCCAGTTGCAGGCGCTGCGCGATCTCGCGCCGGGTGGGCGGATCGGCGGTGGCGGTCAGAGCGATGCGCGGAACCTCCGGCCAGCGCTCGTGCAGGATGTCGAGTTGACGATATTCGGGGCGGAAATCGTGGCCCCATTGCGAGACGCAGTGTGCCTCGTCGATGGCGAACAGGGCGATGCGACAGCACGCCAGCAGGTCGAGGAATCGCGGGCCAAGCAGGCGTTCGGGGGCGACGTAGAGCAGGTCGAGATCGCCGTCGCGCAGCCGCTGCTCGATCGCCCGCGTGGCGCCGGCATCGAGGGCGGAGTTCAGCGCCGCCGCACGCACGCCGAGCTGGGCCAGCGTCTCGACCTGGTCCTGCATCAACGCGATCAGCGGCGAGATGACGATGCCGGTGCCATCGCGCAGCAGCGCCGGAATCTGGAAGCACAGCGACTTGCCACCACCGGTGGGCATCAGCACCAGCGCATCGCCGCCGTCGGCGACGTGCTCGACGATGGCTTGCTGGTCGCCGCGGAACTCGGGATAACCGAAGACGTGCTGGAGGATGTCGCGTGCGGATGGCATCGCCGGCAAGGGTAGCAGAGCCGGGGCGATGTGCCGGTGCAATGCGGACGATGCGCTGGCCGCCGACGCGGGATCTGCCGCAGGCGACGGCGAGCGCATCGTACGCATGGCAGTGGCCAATCCCTCGCGAGCATCTCGTGGCATGGCTGTGGTCATGTTCGATCGGACGGCAATCGCAGGCCAGTGTGGGCGGTCGTCGGCGATCGGGCCATCGGGCATTGCCGTGACCTGCTGTCGGAAATGACCTACGACGGTGCGCGGCTGTGGGAAAATCGGCAGGATGGACGAACAGGCGGCGGCTGCACGCAAACCCGATCCGCCGGCGCCGCGCAAGCGACGCAACGGCGGCGACGATGTGCTCGCCGGCACCCGCACGATCGATCGCGCCCGCTTGATCGGCCTGCGTGCGGCGGCGCGCAAGGATGCGACCCGGCAAGCGGCGTTCGCCAAGGCACTGGCGGCGTCGCGGGCGGCAGTGATCGCGCGGCGTGAATCAGCGCCGGTGCCGCAGTTCGATGACGAGCTGCCGATCGCGCGCGAGGCGGAACGGATCGTCGAACTGATCCGCGCGCATCCGGTGGTGGTGATTGCTGGCGAAACCGGTTCGGGCAAGACCACGCAGTTGCCCAAGCTGTGCCTGGCGGCCGGGCGCGGCGCGATGGGGATGATCGGTTGCACCCAGCCGCGACGCATCGCCGCCCGCTCGGTGGCGCGACGAGTAGCGCAGGAATTGAACGTGACGCTCGGTGGCGCGGTCGGCTTCCAGGTGCGCTTCAACGATCAGGTCGGCCCGGACACGCGCATCAAGTTCATGACCGACGGCATCTTGCTGGCTGAAATGCAGTCCGATCGTTGGCTGTCTTCGTACGACACCCTGATCATCGACGAGGCGCACGAGCGCAGCCTGAACATCGACTTCCTGCTCGGCTATCTGCGCGCGCTGGTCGATCGCCGGCCCGATCTGAAAGTGATCGTCACCTCGGCGACAATCGACACCGCGCGTTTCGCCCGCCACTTTCACGATGCGCCAGTGCTGGCGGTGGAGGGGCGCAGTTACCCGGTGGAAGTCCGCTACCGGCCGCTGGAGATTCCGTCGGGCGACGACGATCGTGTGGCCGAGCGAGCGCCGGCGCGCGAGCCACCATCACGAGACCCACCATCCGGAGAGCCGTCATCGCGCGAGCCGCGCAGCGTCAGCGCCGGTATCGTTTCCGCGCTCGAAGAAATCACCCGCGAAGATGCCCACGGCGATGTGCTGGTGTTTCTGCCCGGCGAACGCGAGATCCGCGATCTGCATCAGATTCTCGGCAAGCGCCTGGCTTCATCGAACGCGTTTCGCCACACGGCGGTGCTGCCGCTGTACGCGCGGCTGTCGCCGAAGGATCAGGATCGCGTGTTCAATCCCGGCCCGGGCCGGCGCATCGTGCTGGCGACCAATGTCGCCGAAACCTCGCTGACGGTGCCGCGCATCCGCTATGTGATCGATCCCGGGCTGGCGCGCATCAAGCGTTACAGCCCGCGCATGAAGCTCGACCGCCTGCGCGTGGAGGCGATTTCGCAGGCCAGCGCCGACCAGCGCAAGGGCCGTTGCGGTCGCGTCGCCGCCGGCGTGTGCTATCGGCTGTACGCGCAAGCCGACTACGAAAGCCGGCCGCGCTACACCGATCCGGAAATCCTGCGCGCGTCGCTGGCGGGAGTGATCTTGCGCATGCTGGCGCTGGGCCTGGGCAGGGTGGAAGACTTCGCCTTCATCGACGCGCCCGATGGCCGCGCCATTGCCGATGGCTGGCAGCAGTTGTGGGAGCTGGGCGCGGTGAGTGTCGCCGACGCGCACGGCCGACGCACGCTGACGGCGATCGGGCGCACGCTGGCGCGCATCCCGGTGGACGTGAAACTGGCGCGCATCCTGATCGCCGCCAAACAACACGATTGCCTGCGCGCGGCGACGATCATCGCCTCGTTCCTGTCGGTGCAAGATCCCCGCGAGCGCCCGCCGGAAGCGCGCGGTGCCGCCGATGCCGCGCATGCCGCATTCGCCGACCCGCGCTCGGAGTTCGTCGGCATCGTCAATTTGTGGGATGCCTATGCCAAGGCCAGCGAAGACCTGACCCAATCGAAATTGCGCGACTGGTGCGAGCGCCACTTCCTCGGCTTCCTGCGCATGCGCGAGTGGCGCGAACTGCATCGGCAACTGGTGCTGGTGTGCGACGAACTGGACGAACGAGGGCCGCCACTGCGCGTCGATCAAAACGCGTCGTCGACGCGACCGGCGCGCGATCCCGAAAAATCTGCCGAAGCGTGGTCGGCCGCCGCCTACGCCGCCTTGCATCGCGCGCTGATTGCTGGCCTGCCGATGCAGATCGGCAACAAGGACGAGAAACACGTCTACGCCGCGCCACGGCAGCGGCGCTTCAAGCTGTTTCCCGGCTCGACGCTGGCCAGGCAGCCACCACCGTGGGTGTTGTCGGCGACGTTGCTCGATACGACCCAGGCATGGGGGTTGATCAACGCCCGCATCGAACCCGATTGGGCCATCGCCGAATTGCCCCATCTGCTGGCGCGCAAGCATTTCGACCCGCGCTGGTCGCGCGCGCAGGGGCGAGTGCTCGCGTCTGAACAGATCAGCCTGTTCGGTCTGGTGCTGGCGCCGAAACGGCCCGTCCATTACGGCTCGATCGCGCTCGCCGAGGCGCGCGAGATCTTCATCCGGCAAGGGCTGGTGACTGGCGAGATCGATCTGCGTGCGCCGTTTCTCAAACGCAACCTGGCCACCCTGGACAAGGCGCGCGAGGAGGAAGCCAAGCTGCGTCGCGCCGGACTGGTCGCCGACGAAGACTGGCAGGCGCGCTGGTATCTGGATCGCATTCCGTCCGATATCTGCACCCAGCAAGGCATCGAGGCGTGGTACGGCAAGGCATCGCCGGAAGCGCGGCGGGCGCTGGAATGGCCACTGCTCGAACTGCTGCCGGGCGAGGGCAGCGAAGCGGATCGCTTTCCGAAATATCTCGCGCTCGGCGACGCGCGATTGCCGTTGCATTACCACTTCGAACCCGGCGCTGAGGATGATGGCGTGAGCCTGCTGGTGCCCCTGCACCTGCTGCGTGCGCTCGACGGCGCGCGGCTGTCGTGGCTGGTGCCGGGATTGCACGAGGAAAAGGCCACCGCGCTGATTCGCGGATTGCCCAAGACATTGCGTCGCAACTATGTGCCGGCACCGGATTTCGCGCGCGCTTTCGCGCAGGCGTGGCCGGCGGCGAGCGCCGATTCGCTGCCCGGTGAATTGGCGCGATTCCTCAGCCGCGCCACGGGTGCCGTCATCGCTGCGACCGACTTCGACGAGGTCGCGCTCGATCCGCATCTGCGCATGAATCTGCGCGTGCTCGACGCGGGCCGCGTGCTGGCGCAGTCGCGCGATCTGGATGCATTGCGGACAGAGTTGGGCGCGCGCGCCGACGCCGCTTTCGCGGCGCGCAGTGGCCGTGAACTGGCAGTCGAAGGGCTGCGCGAATTTCCGGCGCTGCCGATACCCGAATGCGTGCCCGGCGAGGCCGGCGTGATCGCCTATCCGGCCTTGGTCGATGGCGACGATTGCGTCGCGCTGCGCATGTTCGCCGATGCTGCGCAGGCCCGTCGCGAACACGTCGGCGGCGTGCGTCGGCTGCTGCGGATCGCGCTGGCCGAGCGCATCAAATCGGCGCGCAAGCAGTTGCCGATCGGCGCGCAGATCGGCCTGCTGTATGCGGCCATCGAAAAATTTTCCGGCCCGGCCAGCGGTAAATCGGCGGCGCAAGAACACCTGCGCACCGACATCGTCGAAGCGGCGTTGAATGCGCTGCTGGCCGACGGCATGGCGGCGATCCGCGATCGCGCCGCGTTCACCACGCGCGCCGAGGCGATCGGGCGTGGCCTGTTCGCCGAGGCGATGACGCGGCTGCAACTGGCCAGTGCGATCCTCGAAGCGGTGGCCGCGCTCAAACCCAAACTCGACGCACCGTT
This sequence comes from Pseudomonadota bacterium, assembly GCA_018240435.1. GTDB lineage: Bacteria > Pseudomonadota > Gammaproteobacteria > Xanthomonadales > Xanthomonadaceae > SZAS-103. The sequence goes on along the minus strand of JAFEFT010000016.1, from coordinate 2,507 downwards.
GCTGGGCTGGGCGCGCGGCAATCTGGACGATCTGCGCGCACAACTCGATGCCCTGTTGCCGCCGGGTTTCCTGCACGGCACGCCACCGGCGGCGCTGGCGCAGTTTCCGCGCTATCTCAAGGCGATGGCGTTGCGCGCCAGGCGCGCGATCGACGATCCGCCGCGCGATCAGGCGCGGATGCTGGAACTGCGCCCCTTCGTCGACGCCCTCGCCGAGGCGCGTGCGCGTGGCGTCCTCGACACGCCCGGCTGGCTGGCGCTGCGCTGGGATCTGGAGGAACTGCGGGTGTCGATCTTCGCGCAGGAACTGGGCGCGCAAGCCGGCATCTCGATCAAGCGCCTGACCCGGCAGCTGGCCGAACTGCGCACCGCCTCGACGTGAGCGTGGCGCCGGCAGTCGGCACGGTGCCGCCGATCACTTGATGCGTTCGACCTTGGTCGACGAACCGTAGCCTTCGACGCGCAAGAACCACGTGCCCATCAGCCCGGGGGTAATGGTCACGGTCGGGTTCTTCAGACGAATCGAGAACTGGTCGGCTTCGATCTGGTGCCAGACCTGACCGTTGTCGAGGGTGAAGGTGGTGCCACCCTGCCAGCCGCGGAAGTCGCCGGTGATGGTGCTGGTGATGACGTCACGATCGCCGTGGTAATCGCGGAAGCCCATCTTCGATGCGTCGTTGCGATCTTGTTCGCGCATGCCTTCCTGACGCGCGACCGCGGTACGCTTGTCGACTTCGCCGCGGATGAAGGCATTGAGCCGCGCCAGTTCTTCCGGCGAGAGCTTGTCCAGCCCGGCGGCCTTGAAGTCGGCCGACGACATGCGCTCTTCGAGCGAGGAAAACTGCTGCGCCGAGGCCAGTGGCGCGGCGAGTACCAGAGCGAAGGCGAGGGTGGCGACGAGGGTGCGTAGGCGCATCGTGGATTCCTGCAAAGACCGGATTCGTGGGGCCGGGCGGCGTTGCGCCGGCCATTGGGCGGCTAGTGTAAACCGAATGCCCGCACACCATCGGGACGCAGCGGGCGCGACTCATTGCTGGGCGGCGAAAGCCTCGCGGGTGAGGTTTTCCGGTTCGCCGTCGGTGCAGTGGACATCGTCCTCGATGCGCACGCCGCCGAACTGGCGCAGGTGCTCGACGGCGTCCCAGTCCACCGCCTGGGCATGGGCGCCGGCCTTGAGCCCTGCCAGCAGCAGGTCGATGAAATACAGGCCCGGCTCGATGGTGACGACCATGCCAGCCGCCAGCGTGCGGGTCATGCGCAGGAACGGATGGCCGTCGGGTTTGGCGATCGCGCCGCCGGCATCGGAGGCCATGAAGCCGCCGACGTCGTGCACCTGCAAGCCGATCGGGTGGCCGAGCCCGTGCGGGAAGAATGCCGAGCTGACGCCGGTTTCCAGCATCGCCTCCGGCGTCATCCGGACGATGCCCAACTCGTGCAGCACGCCGGCCAGGCGCAGGTGGGCGTCCAGATGCAGATGGCGATAGTCGCGGCCGGGCCGAACCTGCGCCGCCAGCGCCAGTTGCGCGCGATCGACCCCGGCGATCAGCGCCTGGAAGCGTTCATCGCCGTTGCCGTGCGTGCGGGTGATGTCGGCGGCGTAGCCGGCGTGTTCGGCACCGGCGTCGATCAGCAGCGAGCGATGGCAGTCGGGAGCCTTCGCCTGCTGGTACTGGTAGTGCAAGGTGGCACCGTGCCGGTTCAGCGCGACGATGTTGCCGTACGGCAGGTCGAGGTCGGAATGGCCGCTGGCGGCCAGATAAGCACGATGGATGTCCAGTTCCGAGCCGCCGGCACGAAAACACCCCTCGGCGGCGCGATGGCCAGCGACGGCGTGGCGCTGCGCCACCTTCATCATCGCGATTTCATAAGGCGTCTTGAAGGCGCGATGGAAGTGCAGGTAGTCCATCAATGCCGGCGGATTGTCCGGCGCGAATCCCGGCAGCGCGGCATCGGCCTCGCCGATGATGGCAAGGCGACCGGCTTTCGGAAAATGCTGCGCGGCGTCGTGTGCGCAATGCACCACCCGCACGTCGAGCGCATGCGTCCAGTAGCCCGAAGGCGGTGCCGGCGGCAGGTGCCAGTAATCGTCGGGTTGCACGTACACCAGCACCGGCGTGGTGCCCGGCGTATAGGCGATCCAGCAGTCGGGATGGTGCGTCAGCGGCGCCCACGCCTTGAACTGCGGATTGACCTTGAACGGATACGGCATGTCGTCGAGAAAGCGCATCTTCTCGACGCCGGCCGCGATCAGCACATGGTCATGGCCGCTGCGTTCGAGCGCACGATCCATGCGCGCGCACAAGGTGGTGATGTGGTTCTGGTAGGCGGTGACGGGCATGGGGTGGTCGGGAATCGGGAATCGGGAATCGGGAATCGGGAGTCGGGAATCGGGAATCGGGAATCGGGAATCGGGAATCGGGAATCGGGAATCGGGAATCGGGAATCGGGAATCGGAACTCGGGAATCGGGAATCGGGAATCGGGAATCGGAACTCGGAACTCGGAACT
>JAFEFT010000015.1 GCA_018240435.1 Pseudomonadota bacterium | reverse complement strand
AAAACACTGTTTCGAGAGGTTCCCCCTTGAATCCCCCATCGTCATCCGTCCCACACGGCGGATGACCCAGGGCGAGTTGGAAAGCTACCTCGACAAGGCCGCCGACATCCTGCGTGGCAACGCCGACCACTCGGAATTTCGCGGCTATGTGTTCGCGCTGCTGTTCTACAAGCGCATCAGCGACTGCTTCGACGAGGAAGTCCGCGCCCAGGTCGCGACCCTGACCAAGGCGGGCGTACCCCAGGATCAGGCCCTGTTGTTGGCGCGGGACCCGCAGAATCACCACTTCATCGTTCCCGAGGCTGCCACTTGGGCAGCAGTGGCGCGCACAGCCAAGGCGCAGCTCGGACAGGCATTGAATGACGCCATGCTCGCCATCGAGCGGGCCAACGCGCACCGCCAGAACAACTTCGACGGCATCCTGACCGGAAAGATCGATTTCAACAAGCAGGACGAGCTGCCACGTGACAAGCTGGTCAACCTCATAAACCACTTCGGCAGTCAGACCTTCGATCGCGCACACGTCTCTGACGACCTGTTCGGCAACGCATACGAATACCTGATCCGCAACTTCGCCAGCAAGGCTGGCAAGTCCAGCGGCGAGTTCTACACCCCGGCAGAGGTCGGCTTCCTGATGGCCGAGGTGTTGCAGCCCAAGGCGGGTATGTCCGTCTGTGATTGGGCCAGCGGTTCGGGTGGCCTTTTGCTGCAGTGCATCCGCTACGTCAAAAAGCATGACGGAGACGTGCGCCAATTGCAGTTGCACGGTCAGGAATCCAACGTTGCCACGTACAACATCTCGCGCATCAACATGATCCTGCATGGCATCCCAGTGTGGGAGCACAAACAGGGCGACAGCCTGCGCGATCCGCGTCACGTCACCGCCGAAAACCGTCTCAAGCAGTTCGACCGAATCATCATGAACCCGCCTTTCTCGCTGGAGGACTGGGGTTACGACACCGTGGCCGCGGGTGACAAGTTCGGCCGCCTGTCCCATGGCATGCCGCCAGCCAGCAATGGCGACTGGGCTTGGATGCAGCAGATCGTCAAATCCCTTAAGGACGCCGACGCCGACATTGGCACTGGCGGTCAGGGCATGGTGGTGATGTCACAGGGCGTGTTGTTCCGTGGCCAGCCCGAACAGACCGAAGATGAAGATGGGCAGAACCAGAAAGCCGATGCCGAGTACGTGATTCGCCGCAGCTTCATCGAGGCCGACTTGATCGAAGCCATCGTCGTGCTTCCGGGCAAGCTGTTCTATGGCAACAACGTGCCCGGCTGTCTGGTACTGCTGAACAAGGCCAAGCCTGCTGATCGCAAGAACAAGATTCTGATGATCTGGGCCTCCCGACATTTCCAGAAAGGAAACCCGCAGAACCTGCTGCGTCCCTCGGACCTGATGCGAATCCTGGTGCCTTGGCGCGCCTTCGGCGATTTGGCCACCGCCCAACGTTTGGTGCCGGAGCATGAGGCGCAACTGATCCGCGAAGTTGAGGAGCAGCGTGATGCCCGTTTGGCCGACATCGAGGACGCCTACGGCCCGGTGCTGGAGCCGCTGTCACGACTGCAAGCCGAGCTGGCCGCGCTGGATGCGCTGGACCTGAAGCAGCAAGCAGTCAAGGATGCCATCACGCCCGAGCATCCCTACTTTCACCCCCTGGCTCCGCTACAAGCGGATGTCGAACGCATCGAAGGTGAGATTGACGCTGCCGGGCGTGGCGAAAAGGCAGCGCTAAAAACCCAGTTGGTCACCCCAAAGGCCAAATTCGATGTCGCCCGCAAGAAGCTGATCGACGCCATTAAGGCCCGCCACAAACAGGTAGCTCGTGCGGTCAAGGACTTGGGCAAGCTGCAGGAAGATCGGGATGCCCGCGAGCAGGAGGTCAGGCTGGCCGCCGAACGTGAGATCGCGCACCTGCGGGAGGCATCCGCCGACCTGCTGCGCATTTGCAGCAGTGAAGACGAAGCTCGACGCTACTTCACTCTTGTCGGTCAGGAGGAGATTGCTGAGAACGAGTTCAACCTCAACCTGCCACGTTACGTAGATACCTTCGAGCCGGAGAATACCAAGCCCCTGTCGGTTGCGATCAGGGAATTGGTCGCAGCGGAGTCAGCCGCCAACAACTCTACAAAAGCCCTCAAGGAGATGCTCAGTACGGCGGGAGTGCACGCGGCATGAAGGCGATTTACGATCAGCCTTTACCTGACGGATGGAGCGAGGAGCCCCTTGGCAAAGTAGTCGTCACCCGCCGAGGCTATACGTGGGAGAAGGCGGATGAAGTCGATAGGGCAGAGGTCGACACGGTCCCGGTTATACGCATTCCGAACGTTCAGAACACACTCGATCTGACCGACCTTATTCATCTTCGAAATGTGTCGCCGGAAGCCTTGGAAAAGGCCGCCGTGACCAAAGACTGGCTGCTGTTCGTTGGCTCGAACGGTACCCAAGATCGTATCGGCGACTCGGTGCTCATCGAGGAAGACCGCCCGATGGTCTTTGCATCCTTCCTGATAGGCATTCAACCCAAGGACCAGGGGCGTCTGAGGTCTGATTTCTTCGCACACTGGATGCGCCTGCATCTCGTCCACGAAATTTTTAGCAAAACCTCGCAGCAGACGACGGGATTGGCCAATTTCAGCTGGGGCGCGGTTAAGAAGCTGCCCGTGCGCTTTCCTACCTGCGCCGAAGAACAGCGTCGCATTGCCGCTGCCCTCAATCTGGCTGATGAGTCCATTCAGAAAGCGCGGGCGGAATTGGATGCGACGAGGGAACTGAAGCGGTCGCTGATGGCATCCTTGTTCGTGTTGGGCATGCCTGGCCGGCACGCTGAATTTCAGGAAACGAAGGTCGGCCTGATCCCACGGTCATGGACGGTCCGCACGATCAAGTCAGTGCTTGCAGATAAACCTGACAGTGGTACGTCGCCTCTTTCACGTCCTGATCCACCCGGCACGCCGATCCTCAACGTCAGCTGTGTGAAAGAAGGCGTTTGCAGCCCAGCAGAGGTCACCTATGTCGACGTCTCCGCCGACGAAATTGATCGGTATCGGACCCAGGCAGGCGATTTCTTTGTGCTGCGAGGAAATGGCAATCGTGACCTCGTAGCAACCCAGGGTTCGGGCAAGACACTGACCATGATCTATGCCGCGCGCAGCCTATGGGAAGAACCGAAGCTGCAGCAGCCCACAGTCATTCTGCTGGTGGACCGTGAGCAGCTGGGTGATCAGATGGATCGCGAGCTCAATTCCACTGGCACGGACAACGTCCACGTGGCGGCCAGCAAACGCGATCTAGAAGAAGGCTCTTCGTGGAAACGTGTGGGTGATTTCGGCTCTTGATCGGGCTGTAGGCCGCGCCAGTCATTGCTTTGAGGCCGGTTGATGAGGGCTCTAAATCTGGCACGCTTTGGCGATGGCCAGATCACCTCGACGCAAGCGGCGTCTGCATGACGCCTACGCCTTCCCCGGCTTCCGACCTGAAGCGACCGTCAAGGGCGTCTTCGGCGACCCGCTTGCGTTGGTGGAACAGTTCCACCGTCCGGGACGTGTACCGCGCCGACACGCGCTGCCCGACCAGGCGTTCGGGGACCGAGTACCAGTGCTGGGCGACCCAAAGATGGTAGGCCTTGTCGACCAGCAGCTCGCCGGTCCACTCGGCCAGTTCGTACGTGGTCGCCGGCAACGGCTTGAGGTGGGCACGCTCTTCGTCGTTCAACCGCGACAGACGGTTCCCCGGGTAGCGCTTGAACGGGCGCTGGTTGAGCTTCTCGAGCAGGCGCGCGATTTCGGCGTTGAGCTCCCGCAGCGAGAAGAAGGTCATGGTGCGCAGGCAGGCCACGATCCAGCGCTGGGCGATCTGCACGCCCACTTCGACCTTGGCCTTGTCTTGGGGACGGCGACCGCGCGTCGGCAGGACCGTCGCGCCGTAATGGCTGGCGCAGTCGTGGTAGGTACGATTGACCGTCGGGTCCCAGCCGGCCTCGTCCACCGCGGAGCGGAGATTGTCAGGTACGAGGACCTGGGTCACGCCGCCGAAATAAGCGAACATCAGGTTGTGGGCTTCGATCCAGTCCGGAAGCTTCTGCGAGACTGTGGCCAGTGCGAAGGTGAAGTTCGAGTAGCCGAGCACGCCGACGAAGAGCTCGACGTACACCTTCTGGCCGGTCTCACGATCGACGTAGTGCGGCCGAAGCCCGGAGAAATCGACGAAGGTGCACTGTCCCGGCAAGTGAGTCTGCCGCATCGTCCGGTCGATCGAGCGAAGATGCTGCCGGTAGCCCTCGGTGAACTGGCTGTAGCCCAGCGCATCCTCCGGGCCGACTTCGCGGTAACGCTCCCACTGCACGACGAGCGTACCGCCCTTGAGCTGCATGGCGCTGTGGACCTCCACGTAGTCGGGCCGGCGCTTGCCATTGCACGAATGGCGAGACCGGTTGAACTTCGCGATCAGTTGCGCGTCGGGCAACTCCGAGAGGGCGTCCCAGGCGTAGCCGCGCTGTTCGGCGATCTCGCGGTAGCGGCGAACCGTGGCGCGGCTCACGCCGGTGGCCGCGGCGATTTCGGTGTTGGTCAGAGACGTGGTCAGCAGGAGCTGGACCACGTTGTGGATCGATGTCATCTCGAGAACTCCTTGGGTTCGCGGGCTTGGGCCCGCGATCGGTGGCAAGGAGGCGCAGCCCGCCCATTCCGGCCGCTAGGCGGCGACCGGATGATTGACAAGCGGGCGGGCAATTCGATTACACTAAGACCACAAGGTATGGTCGGTCTCAGCAGGGCTTGGGCGCGCTAACGCCCAAGCCTTGATCGTTTCTGCGCCCCGGAAATGGTCTTTCAGCAGTGCAGGCGCATCAGGTCATGGGGGCCTCTCCTCCGGATCGACGGTTGTTGGGCAAATCTCAGGCGTCGGCATCGCCGGTCTCCTGGTCGTGTTCGCGATCGCCAGGGTGAGCGCCGATTGGGTCTCCGGTGCAGCGCTGCGTGATGATCCAGTCGCACACCTCGGCGGTCATCGCGTAGACGCCCTGCCGGCCGGGCATGGAAAACGTACGCACGCCGACGGTGCCTTGCGTGCGGGCCTTCTGGAATCCCGCCGGTGTCCGGAACCCTAGGCTCTTGCGCAGCTCGGCGCCGCCGACGATCGGGCCATGGCGACGGAGCTGGTCTTCGCGCCATCGGAACGGATCGAAGGCCGCAGGTCTCGCGTGAGGAGTCATCCGGTTTCCCGAGGAGTTGGCCGATGTCCGCATACGATGTCGGTTATCCTCGCCAATGGCCACCATTCGAAATCCGGTCTTTTCGAATCCTTGACAAAGTCCTGCGCATCCGATCTCGAGCGGCTGTCGTGGCAGGTGTGGATCCGCGCCGTTCAGAGCGAACACGCGCGCGCGTCCGGTGTCCGACTCGTAACGACAGGCTCGGGCCGACCGCAGCCATCAAGCGACTGGTTATCGTTGGCGCAGAAGCTACAGGACGCGCTGCCGCATGGCGGGAGCCTGCCTCAGGGCGCGGCCCTACCAGGGTTGATGGGTGTGGTGCGCGAGGGCAACGATCCGCGCCAGGTCGTGCGCAGGATTCCCAGAGAGGACTTTGCCGGCTCTCTTCCGGAAGGCCTGAGCTCGAAGCCCAGGACGCCTTCGGGCCGCGCGACGGGCCGCGATGCGAGCGAGGGGAAGATCGACTACGTGCAGGTGCCGCTCGATCTGTGGGTAGCCGCCAAAGCCATTTTTCCCGCCATGTCGAGCTGGGCAACCGCGTACTTGTGGATCCTCGCGCGCCCGGAAATTCCATCCCTGGAAGAGTTGCATATGGCCTTCGCGCTGCTGATGCGCGAACTGGACGTCTACAATCCCGCTCAGGAAGAGTATCGACCGTTCCTGCGCGACAAGGACTACGACCAGCTCGCGCGACTTCCCGAGCGCGCGCGGGTGCAACGCTACGCCGACTCCCTCGCGTTGCTGGCCAGGATGCAGGCTCCTGCCGCGTTGAGCCTGCTGGGCGTGCTGGTGGCCGAGAGCTTCCTCACCGACCAGGACCTGTTGCTCGACCTGCATCGGGACGCGTTCTCGGACTGCGCCGAGCGGCTGCTCGCCGATCCCTGGATGGCCGACATCCGCGACAAGTTCGAACGGCTCGTCAGCGCACGCGTGCTCGCCTGCACGTGGTCGCTGCCGTCGATGCGCCGCAGTGCATCGATCCGCGCACCGTTCGTGACCATGGATGCCTGGAAGAGGCTGACGGGAATCGACGAGTTCATCTGGTTCGGACCTGGACCCATAAGTTGACGTCAGTTGGTTCGGCACGAGCCATAGAATTGCAGCGTCTGCCGGTCGAGAAAGACGACGAGGGGTTGAGCGATCTCGCAGCCGAAACGACATAGACGTCGCCAGTCACTTGGCCAGCCCCTCCACGAATTCAATGACCAACTTTCGCTTGCGAACAGGAATCTGCCGGATGGCGTGCAGCAAGCGCGCTTCCATTTCATCGTGGGCGAACTCAGAGAGCACCAAGGCGGGCGCCTGTTCGCTTTCCCGGAGTCTCATTGGGCCTCGTCCGGTAGCGAGCCACTCAAATCGGACGCCCGTGGCCGAGGCAACGCTGGCCAGATTCTCACCAGTTGGCCGAGCCCCGTCGACATTCTCCCAATGTGAGACCGCACTGCGCTGTACTTGCACTCGAGCAGCCAGGGCGCCTGCGTGAGTTCGGCATGGAGCCGCGCCCGACGAATGCGGGAGGCAAAGGACATGGCGGATCGCCGTTAGTAACCGGATCGTGCCAGCAACTCTCTCACACGTCTGCCCGAAATTGCTAGCGGGCTACGAGTATTTGGGCACAACAATGCAGCGTACTGACGCAGTGATAGCGATATTGTCCAAGAATTCCGGCTCTTGCCGATGGTGTTCAATTCGCGACTGTGCTGTGATGGAATCGGGTGTAAGCGCGACGCGAGGTGCCGTACGGGTCATTGCACCGCCAAGCGGACAGACCGGGCGGCAGCGAGCCATCGCGCAGCAGCTTTTCGATCGCCAAACGTATTTTCAGGGGAACATTCGATGATCCGTACGAACGGTGCGCTCCTGCGCGCAGGCCTGTTTTTTGTCTTCAAGCTCACGCTCGCCTGGTGCTGCTTCAGCGGTTCCGCGCATGCTGGATGTTGGGTCTGGGACTACTTCACGAACGGCGTTTACACGGGAAGCGGTCCCGTTACTTGCGATCCGGTTGAATGGATCAGAACAGGCGCGGGCGTGCAGAAATTGATGGACGGCGGCGGTGGTGGTGCCGGTGAGGTGGGCAACAAGGGGAATGCCGACGGCAAGAAGGATCCAAAGAAGGACCCCTGCAATACGAAAGGCAATCCCATCGTCTATTCGACCGGCAACAAGATCGAGCCGGAAACCGACTTCGAGAGCAAGGGCAGTTCCGGTCTCTCCTTCCACCGGACATACAACAACTACTGGGACGGGATAGGAATTCTGGGACGAAACTGGCTGACCGACTACGACTACAAGCTGGCGTTCAATGACAGTTCCCCATCAGGAACCTGCTACCCCAAACCAGGGGGCACTTGTGCGACGCCCCCAACAAGCGTGACGACGTTCTGGGCCATGCGTCCCGATGGGATTCAAATCAAGTTCAACTACAACGCAACGCAAGGCGTCTGGTGGGAGGACAAGCCCAACCCGATCTCGAAGATCGTTCGAAATGCCGACGGAACCTATACGCTCTACGGCGAAAGCCACAATGTGGAGCGCTACAGCGCTACGGGTTACGTACTCTCCGTGATGTCCGAACAAGGCGTGGGCTGGACCTTTACCTACGATGCGAACAATTATCTGAAGAAGGTAGCGCACACATCCGGTCGATACGTGCTGTTTGCCTGGACCGGATCGCAGCTCACGCGCGTCACCGATCCGCAGGGTAATCAGTACAACTACACCTATCTTGCCAATCGCGACGGCGCTGGTTCCAATCTGCTGCTCTCTGCAACGTTGCCAGGTTCCGTCCCCACCACGATCACGTATTACTACGAGGACGCGCGCTTCCCGTTCGGCCTGACAGGAAAGGATTTCAACGGCACACGCTATTCAACTTTCGCCTACGACGCTGCCGGTCGTGCCATCTTGACCCAGCACGGCAGCGGCTTGCAGACCATGGACAAGTATTCGTTCTCGTACACCGATCCGGGTGACGGGACGCTCACTGTCCTGGAGACCAATCCGCTCGGAAGGCAGACGACGTATCGATTCGTGAACGGCAACATCAGTTCGACCACGGGCAGCGGTGGCGCGAATTGCATGGGGACGAGCAAGACCCACACATACGATGCGAACGGGTACGATTTCCAGGAAACGGATTTCAACGGCAACATCACGCAGTACACGTATGCCGCAACGGGGCAGCTCCAGCAGAAGATCGAGGCATTCAACAAGCCGATCGCTCGCACGACAAACTACCAATGGGACGCCGATCCTACGCGCAACCGGCTGGTTTCGGTCACTCTGGTGGGAATGAGCAAGACCAGTTACACGTACGACACCTTGGGTCGATTGGCGACGGTGTCAGTTCAAAATCTCAGCAGCAATGGCGTGGCGAACCAGGTCCGGACCACGACGTATTCGTACACGACGTTCGCCAATGGAATGATGAAGACCGTCACGGTTGACGGGCCGCTTCCCGGGACGGCAGACGCAGTCGTTTCGACGTTCAACGCCAGTGGCGATCTGACGTCGGTCACCAACGGAATGGGCCTCACAACTACCTACAGCGCATACAACGGCTTGGGTGAAGTCGGTCGCATTGTCGATCCGAATGGAGCGGTCACCGACTACACATATGACGCCCAGGGTCGCATGGTCAATGCGCGAACTTACCCAAACGGAGCCGCCGCCGACACGTCGCTTACCTACGATGCGACCGGCTTGCTCACAGCCCGCACGACCCCGGATGGCGTGACCCAGAACTACACGTACGACATTACGCGACACCTGTCCGCTATCTGGAGCGGCACTGGGTCGGCGCAACAGGAGGAAGACAGGAATTATGATCCGATGGGTAACGTCACCTCAACGCAGGATCGCAATCTGGTAGGGCACTACCACGACCAATGCACCAAGTGGTGGAAGGACGGCGAAGGCTACAACGAGTGCATCGAATCAGTGCAGGTTTGGGTACCTGCGGGCACTGTTACGCGAAGTTCCTCTACCAGCTACGACGGGTTGGGACGCATCTGGACGGTTGGCGGAAATGGTGGCCAGAACTTCCAGGCTACCTATGACGCCAATGACAATCCTGCCGTGATGACCGATTCGCTTGGCAAAACCACGACCGAGACTTTCGATGCACTGAATCGGCTGGTCAAGTCCGTTGATGGGAGAGGCGGCATTACTCAGTACACCTACGATGCCGACGACAATGTGACCAGCGTAAAGGATCCTCGCGGCTTGGTCACAGCTTATGTCTACGACGGGTTTGACCAATTGTGGTCCAAATCGAGCCCAGACTCGGGAACCACCTCCTACACTTATGATGCGAATGGATTGCGCACTGGAATGACTCGGGCTGACGGCAGTGCTACCACGTACGCCTTCGATGCAATCGGTCGCGAAATCAGTGCCTCGTCTGGAGGGAAGACCCAGTCCGAGACCTACGACACCTGCACCAACGGCAAGGGTCGACTGTGCATCGTTTCGGATGATCAGGGAACCTTGACCAACACCTATACCCCTCAAGGAACGATAGCAAGCCAAACCAGCGTCATCGCTGGCGTCGCCTACACGACGAGCTACACGTACGACGCCCTGGGGCGTGTATCCAGCATCACCTATCCTAACGGCGTGGTCGTTCGATACAGCAGCGCGAATGGCCAGCTCAGCTCAATGACGGTCACAATCAATGGCGTGACCGGCAATGTTGTTTCCGCGCTCACGTATCAGCCGTTCGGTGAAGCCAGTGGCTGGACATACGGCAATGGCCTCCTCCGCAGCAACGCCTATGATCTCGACGGAAGGCTTACAAGCATCGCGACCACGGTCCCCTCGACCAACGCGATGATTCAGAGCCTGAGCTTCGGATATGACGCCAACAATTCTTTGACGTCGGTCACGAACGGCGTCGTAGCTTTACTTACGCAGAACTTCGGCTACGACGAATTGACTCGCCTGACCAGCGTTACTTCTGGTTCTGGCAATTGGTCCTGGGGCTACGATTCGAATGGCAGTCGCACTAGCCAGACTGGCCCGCAGGGCAGCACCACGTTGACTCCAGCGTCGTCGAGTAACAGCTTGAGATCCATCACCGGAGTGGGCGCGCGATCCCTCGGCGTGGATGTGCTGGGTAATCGGATTTCCGACGCCGGATCTGCGGGCACGCTTTCGCTTCACTTTGACTCCTTCAACAGGATGGACAGCTCTACGTGGGTGGGGACGATAACCAGCTATCGGGTCAACCCATATGGTCAACGGACTTACAAAGCGACGACGAACGGTCCATGGACTCACTTCATCTACGGCACGGATTCGACTTTGCTTTCGGAAAGCACGACGTCCGGAATGACAGATTATCTCTGGATGGGCAACACGTTAGTCGGCATGGTCCGAAATAACACGCTCTACGCGATACACACCGACCACCTCGGCAGGCCAGAAATGGTCACTGGTCCGACGCAAGCTATTGTGTGGCGGGCCAGTAACTTCGCGTTTTACCGCATTGTTTCGCAGGACAACGTAGGCGGTTTGAACATCGGGTTTCCAGGTCAATACTACGATGTGGAAACTGGACTCTGGAACAACGGCTTTCGAGACTACGATTCCAGCGTTGGCGCTTATGTGGAAAGCGATCCAATCGGCGTGGCTGGAGGAATCAATACGTACGCATATGCCAACGGCAACCCCGTATCACTTGTCGATTGGCATGGCCTATGCCCGAAGTGCACTCAGAAAAAAGCCGCCTTCATTGCAGCAAATTCCAAAGCGGCCGCGCAAATCGCTACTCAACTCAATGTTCCCGCGGAGAACGTCTTGGGACTCTCGGCAGAAGAGACCGGGTGGGGCACCAGTTCGATCGCCATGAATGCAAACAACTTCTTTGGTATTCACGCCGGAGCGCCCGGCAGTATCGGCACATACGTGACGTCCGGCGGCGCCAGGGTTTCTGAGTACCCAGCCAGTACAGGCTATCTCTCGTCTGGCCTTTCTTTCGCCTCGAATTTTGGGTCTTTGGTCCAAGGCATAAGCGATTCCGCCGCATTTGCGCAAGCGCTGGTACCAAAATTCAACACCGCCAATGCCAAAACAGGCGGAAATCCTGATTTCGTAAAGTTGGTCAATGGCGCAATCAATGGAGTAAAGGGCTGTGTCGATCAATAAGCGCGGGGCGAAGCACGCCTGGTGGAACAAGAAGGATGGCCGAACCGCCATCCTCGTCTTAACCGTTGCTCTCACATCACTGCTCGGCAGCGAGTCTGCCTTCGCGGGAAATACTTTGGCTCGCGACCAAGCAAAGACGATTGTGCTAACGTTTTTGAAGTCCAAGGGTTATAGGACCGATTCGGCGAAATTCGATCTTGAGGTGGACCCGGATGAAAGCGACCTCAAGAACTACTTTCTGTTTCATGCCTATTTCAATTCTGATTCACGCCTCGTCAGTATTGGATCGTACGCAGTCGATAGAAGGACCGCAGCACTCTGGGAGCGTCTAGCATGCCGCCAGCTTCAAACTGCGGCGCTCTTGAGGATGCAACGAAAGCTCCGCCGGGAAGCGGGACTACAAAAAGGAGTACCCGAGGACACCGATGGTCCGTGCTTCTGAGAACTGCCATGGCGCGTGTAACTGTTTCGATCATCAAGATGGGAGCGAAGACGTCGAACGATTCTGGTCTGCATCTTTGGGGTTAGCTATTTGATGCAAAGTTTGCACGGAAGATGCTTTGTGGGGCTTCTGCTCCTTACTTCATCGCTATGCGGTGCGATTCCGCGCGGAAATGCGGACGCGGTGGCGATGGTTTATAGCAATACGAACTATGGGTTCATTATTACGCTTTCGCCAAGCAAGAATTTGCTCCGCACGGCCGCGCCCAATCCCAACCATGGATTTGGCGTTGCAGTGCCCGGTGCAAAGCTTTGGGCTGATGCTTCGTACACGGACAGCCCTTCGGCCGCGGAGCAGGTCGAGTTGTTGACGAGTGGCTGCGCTATCAACGAGCGGAGGCTCGCGCCCTTGGGATCGGCTTCCGCATTGTCGGTTCGCTTCTCGTGCCCGAAGAAGGGTGATCATGAGGCGTACGTAGAGCTGCTCGTAGTGGCCGTTCGTCGGGTCGGTGATCGGTCGCCTGCTTCCTATCAAGTCGGCATGAGGGCGTCGAGCTCCGCATTGATCGCGAAGAACATGAGCGCATTCAATGCGGTCGTTGCGGGATTTCGCTTCGAGGATTGACGAGACGACGTAGTCGACACATCTGATCGACTCTTCCGCGGCAGTTCCGGCAGTTCCGGCAGTTCCGGCAGGGCCGGCAATCGAAATTGGTGCGAGCGGCAGTCAGGGCCGGCGCCCGCAGATTGCCGGCTTTGATGCCGTGCGTGATCTGATCACCACTGAGCCAGTAGCACGCCCCCAGGCGTTTGACTTACCGGCGCTTGCCGAGTCCTGGCGGGTGGAATACAAGCCAACGCGCAGCCGTACGGTGGGGGCCCGCATCGACCAACCGGGCCGTATCGTTGTGGTTGGGGCTGTCGATGACGTTGAAGCCTGTCACGCTGCATTACGAAGGTGGCTGGCCCGTCATGCCAACATGGCCTTGTCACCCTGGCTGGCGAATCTTGCCGAACCTTCTGGCCTGAGGTACGCGGACCTTGCCATCAAGAACCAGCGCACGCGCTGGGGAAGTTGCTCCACCACTGGACGCATCAGCCTCAATTGCAAACTGCTGTTTTTGCCGCGCGATCTGGTGCGATACGTAATTTGGCACGAGCTTTGTCATCTGCTTGAGCCCAATCATTCGGAGCGATTCTGGATGCACCTGAGGCATTTCGAGCCAGCAGCGGACTCACTGCACGGTCGGATGCGCGATGCTTGGAAGGCTGTGCCTAGCTGGGCGCAGCGCGGTGCGGGGTTGGTACTGTGATCCCCAGTGATGCTCACGACGGTCAGCGCTTGGAGATCGCCACCCTCCGCGCCGAAAACGACCGTCTGATCGCGCTCCTCGAATCCCACGGCATTGAGTGGCGTGCGCCGCAATCAGTAGTTGTCGTGGCGAGGGAGCCTGAGCCATCCAGGCTCTCCACTGCTGACAAGGTGGCACTCTTCCGACGACTGTTTCGCGGGCGCACGGATGTCTATCCGGTCCGATGGGAAAGCAAGACCTCTGGCAAATCAGGCTACGCGCCGGCCTGCGCCAACGAATGGCGCGCTGGTATCTGCGAAAAGCCGCGTATCAAATGCGGCGATTGCAGCAATCGTCTGCTGATCCCACTTTCCGATGCTGTGATCTACGACCATCTGGCCGGCGAGCACACGGTCGGCGTCTACCCGCTAATGGAGGATGACTCCTGCTATTTTTTGGCAGTCGATTTTGACGAGGCCGACTGGCGTGACGACGCGCGAGCCTTCATGCAGTCCTGCGAAGAACTGGGTGTTCCGGCGGCACTGGAAATTTCTCGGTCCGGAAATGGCGCACACGCATGGGTGTTCTTCGCCAGTCGCGTTTCCGCACGCGATGCCCGGCGCTTGGGGACAGCGATCATCAGTCATACCTGCGCGCGCACCCGGCAACTGAAGCTGGAATCTTACGATCGGTTGTTCCCGAACCAGGACACGATGCCGAAAGGAGGCTTCGGCAACCTGATTGCCTTGCCGTTGCAGAAGTGGCCACGTGAAAGCGGCTTTAGCGTGTTCGTTGATGCTCAGATGCTGCCGCATCCTGATCAGTGGGGATTCCTCGCATCCATCCAGCCCATGGCAACACATGATGTCGAGCCGACCATCCTGCGGGCCACAGGTGGTGTCCATCCGCTGGACGTCAACTTTATTGACGAAGAAGACCTGGCCACACCCTGGAAACAGCAGAGCACGTCACCCCAACAGCTGGCCGGGCATATTCCAAAGTCGCTGACCGTGACGCTGGCTAACCTGATTTACTTCGAGAAAGCCCAACTGCCGCAGGCACTGGCCAACCGCCTGATCAGGCTGGCGGCTTTTCAGAATCCTGAGTTCTACAAGGCCCAGGCCATGCGCATGTCGGTATGGGACAAGCCCCGTGTCATCGGCAACGCGGAAAACTACCCGCAGCACATCGCCTTGCCTCGCGGTTGCCTCGATGCCGCGCTGGATTTGCTGCGGGACAACGGTATAGCCTGTGACCTGCGCGATGAGCGCTTCGGAGGGGAGCCTATTGATGTCTCCTTCGTTGGCACTTTGCGTCTGGACCAGGAGGCCGCAGTTTCCGGAATGCTGCATCACGACATCGGCGTGCTATGCGCTCCGACGGCTTTTGGCAAGACGGTCACCGCCGCCGCAATGATCGCGCGCCGAGGTGTCAACACATTGGTGCTGGTGCATCGAACGGAACTGCTCAAGCAATGGCAGGAACGGTTGCAGGCTTTTCTGGGCGTTGGCAAGGGCGTGGTCGGCACCATCGGCGGTGGCAAAGCCAAACCCACCGGCAAGATCGACATTGCGGTCATGCAGTCTGTTTCCCGTCAGGGTGAGGTCAACCCGCTGGTCGAGAACTACGGGCAGGTGATCGTGGACGAGTGCCACCACGTCGGCGCGGTGTCCTTCGACGCCATCCTGAAGCGGACCAAAGCCAAGTATGTCTTAGGCCTGACGGCGACGCCCATCCGCCGTGATGGTCAGCAGCCCATCATCTTCATGCAGTGCGGGCCGATCCGATACAAGGCGGCCAGCCCGGCTGGTGCACCACACGACCTGGAAGTGCTGCCTCGTTCACGCTTCACCAGGATCGACCTACCCACCGATGCAGGCATCCAGGACGTTTTTCGGTATCTCGCCAATGACCAGGCCAGAACGGAAGCCATTGCGGCCGAGGTGCGTGACGCCGTTGGGCAGGGGCGCAAGGTGCTGGTTCTGACCGAACGCACGGAGCACCTCTATGCCATCAAGGCGGAGCTCGAAGGCATGCTGCCGGTTCCGTTCGTTTTGCACGGTCGAATGTCGAAGAAGCAGCGATCGGTACTGGTGGCAGACCTGGATGCACTGCCGCCCGGTGC
Organism: Pseudomonadota bacterium; assembly: GCA_018240435.1. Classification (GTDB taxonomy): domain Bacteria; phylum Pseudomonadota; class Gammaproteobacteria; order Xanthomonadales; family Xanthomonadaceae; genus SZAS-103. The sequence goes on along the minus strand of JAFEFT010000015.1, from coordinate 67,220 downwards.
ACCGCGCGTTCTTCTCTCGACAGGCAAGCTGGTTGGAGAGGGTTTCGATCACTCGCCACTCGATACGCTGGTGCTGGCCATGCCCGTGTCCTGGAAGGGCACGCTGCAGCAGTACGCGGGGCGGCTACATCGCGAGCACGCCAGCAAGACCGACGTGCGGATCATCGATTTCGTTGACACCGGCCACCCGGCACTGCTGCGAATGTGGGAAAAACGGCAGCGCGGCTACCGGGCGATGGGGTACAGGGTCGGCGCTGATGGCTCTGCCGAGTAACAGTGAATTTTCCGGACGCAGTCTGGATTTTCGCCAGAACCCGCAGCAACCCATATCAGTGCTTATAAGCTCGGGAGGCCAGTCAGCACTTGGTCAACCATCCGCCACCACTACTTGAAAACCCAACCCTTATCGGTTGGGTTTTTTTCTGCCCGCAGCGCCAGTGTTGGCGCGGTTCCGGGCGCTGGCCTCTTTAGCGCCGCCCCTCTGCCGACGCCCGTTTCCGGGCCGTTTGGCCCCGTTTTCTCTCTCTGTTCTCTGTCCGGCTCTTTACCGGAAAACGCCCCACACCCAGCAAAAACGCGGGTTTGCGCGTGACCGGTTGCGTTTTTCGTCTGCTGGATACGGCGCGACCGACGATGCAACGGGTGTAAAAGAACCGCCCGCAGGCGGCGCGCGGTGGCGGTGCTGGCCATCAGATTCTGGCCTGGATCATCCTGCGCTGCTGCTGCCAGTCCAGCGGCAGGCCGGGCGTTCCTCGAAGGGCAGTTTCTCGAACCAGCGACGCAGGCTGGCCTTGTTGATCACCAGCCGATTCTTCTCCAGCAATTCGTCGATGGGCGCGCCCTTGTATACCCGTCCATGGGCGGTGACGATGCCCAGATCCTCGTATTCGAGGCGTTCCGAGCGCAGGGCAGCCACCAGCGCCGCCCGTTTGGCACTCATGCACTGGGTGTCGAAGTTCAGGCTGGCAAGCTCGGCGGGCTCGACGCCGCACCACAGGGCAATGGCGTCATCGATGCGAATGTGATCGGCCATATCCCAGTAGCGCAGGCAGTTGTTCGGGTTGGGCATGGATGCCTTCTTTCGGTAGGGTGGAATACGGGTCTTGCCAAATTTTGCCAAAGAACCCACACTTGCGCCATGAGCACGATGAACATCTCCCTCCCCAACACCCTGAAGGCCTTCGTGGACGAACAGGTCAGCCAGCGCGGCTACGGCACCAGCAGCGAATATGTGCGCGAGTTGATCCGCAAGGATCAGGATCGCCTGCAACTGCGCGGTTTGCTGCTGGCCGGCGCGGCATCCAGCCAGGCGGCGCCTGCCGATGCCAGCTACTTCGAAGGGCTGCGGGATCGGGTGCGCAAGGCCGCCAAGCCCGCAGCCAAGGCGTGAAGCGCAAACCTGTCATCCCGCGTGAGCAGGCCTGCCGGGATGTCGATGAAGCCGTTGCCTACTATCTGACGCAAGCCAATGAGGCCGTGGCACTTGGCTTCATCGATGCGCTGGAGAAGGCCTACGGCCACATTGCCCGCCATCCGGCAACGGGCTCTCCCCGCTACGCGCACGAACTCAACTTGCCCGGCCTGCGCGCCTGGCCACTGACACGCTACCCGTACCTCGTGTTCTACGTCGAGCACCCCGATCACGTTGATGTCTGGCGTGTGCTGCATGACCAGCGTGATATTCCGGCGTGGATGCAGGAACCCGACACGGTGTGACGGTTGGGTTGCCGGGGATATCTGCGTGCTCACCGGTGTAAACAATAAGCACCGACCATCACAATCATCACCACCGTCACAGTTGCCACCCCTCCGTGATAGTTGTGACGGTGGTGATGATCGCCGCCTGTTGTTGTGGTCGGGCAAAACGGTGATGCCCTCACGTTTCGTGACCCCATCGTCCCGCCCCAGGCAAAAGGGGTCCTTCCTTCCCAAATCGCAATGCGGGAGGCGACAGCGCGCTACCGGCGGACCAGAAAACAAGGTTCGCACAGGTTCGCGGTTCGCACCCCGGCAAAGGTACGCAGCGCCAAACAGCCGAGGACGCAAACTCAATGCTGGCGCGGGCTTGCAGCGGTTTGAGCGCTGCAAATCAGCGAAACGGCCGCCCAGCCCAAAGCGCACACGGTGAGCGTGGCAAAGCCAGCAACGGCGCGGGTTTGGGACGAAACCAAGGTCTAAAACCGGCAAATCGGTGACCATGAAAAGGGTACGCAAGGCCCTCCAGAATCTGGACACCCTTGGCCGGTCAGATCACCCGATACACTCGCTCGCCCGTGTCGTTGTGCGCCAGCACCACGTTCAGGCCGAGCTTCTTGCGCAGCATCCCGGAAATCGCCCCGCGCACGGTGTGGGGCTGCCAGCCGGTCGCCAGCATCAGTTGCAGGCTGGTCGCGCCCTGCGGGCGGCGTAGCGCCATCACCAACGCGGCGAGCTTGGTGCCCGGGCGCACCGGGATGCCCTCCAAAAGCTGGAGATCACCGATGGCGTCCACCGGCTGGACATCATCCGGCGGTGCGGGGCGCTGCTGTCCGATGGCTGCGTAACCCGCGTCAGTCAGCTCGAGGCCGCCGTAGGCAGGCTCGATCCAGCCCCGCTGCAACAGCGCGGTTAGCACCTTGGCCCGTGCCCCACCGCGCAGGGTGTCGGGCGGAAGCACGCACCCATCTGGATATTCCGCCCAAGAGAAGCCAGCATTCCGGCCGATGGGAAGCCAGCATTCCGGCCGATGGGAAGCCAGCATTCCGGCGCATGGGAAGCCAGTGACGGATGCCAGGTGGGCGTGGCGGTTGAAGTCTAGGCGATGGGGTCGTTTTTGTCGCTGTTGGGGTTGCGTTTGCGCAGGGACTCGCCGGTCATCTCGACGATTTCAGCGTTGTGGACGAGTCGGTCGAGGATGGCATCAGCGAGGGTCGGGTCCTGGAACTGGGCGTGCCAGAGTTTGAGGGGCAGTTGGCTGGTGACGATGACGCTGCCGCGCTGCTGGCGATCTTCGAGGAGTTCGAGCAGGAGCGGCTGGTGGGCGGGCGCCAGCGGCACGAGGCCGAGGTCTTCGAGGATGACGAGGTCGATGCGCGCGAGGGTTTTGAGCCAGTGTCCGATGCGGCCTTGGGCCTGCAACGTGGCGAGTTCTTCGCCTAGGCGCGGCAGGCGCAGGTAGCGCACGGAGTGCTTGTGGTCGATCACGGCTTTGGCCAGCGCGCAGGCGATCCAGCTTTTGCCGATGCCGGTAGGGCCGATGAGCAGCAGGTGCTGATGCTGCGTGAACCAGTTGAGGCCGGCGAGGTGCTGCCAGCGCGTCTTGCCCAGGCCGCGTGATGTGCGCAGATCGACATCGGCCACATGCGCGTTCGTGCCGAGCTTGGCGAGCTTGAGGCGGCGTGTCTGCGCAAGGCTGTCGCGATGCAGGCACTCGGCTTCGAGCAGCACGGCCAGGGTGTCGACGACGTCGGCATCGAGGGCGAGCCGGGCGAGTGCGTCGGCGGCGCCGCGCAGGCCCAGGCGGGAGAGTTGCTGGTGGAGGGGTTCATGCAACATGGCGCACCTCCGTCGCGGCGTAGTAGTCGCCCCCGCGCACGTGCTCGTGCGTGACCGGCGGCAAGGGCAAGGGCGGCTGGACGTGCGCGATCTGCAGCAGGCGCTGCACGGCAGCGTAGCCGATGGTGTCCAGCGCGACGGCGCGGGCGCAGGCGGCTTCCAGCGCATTCGCGCCGTGATCGCGCACCAGGCCGAGCACGCCCTGGGCACTGCGGATGGCCTGTTCGGGATGACGACGTTTGGCGAACAGCGCCTCAATCAGGGCCACCGTGTGCGGGCCGATGGCGGCGGCGCGTTGCATGATCTTCGGATCGCGATACGCGCGATGATGCGCGGGCATGTGCGCGGGATCGGTGACGAAGCGCTGGCTGACCGGCGCACGTCGATGCAGGGCGATGCGGGTGTCGTTGCGCAACACCTCGACATGCGTGTGCGTGAGGCGCACTTCGACGGTCTGGCCGGCGTGGTGATACGGTACGCTGTAGTACTGCCGGTGCACATCGACGTGGTAGTCCCGCGCGATCTTGCGCTTGAGATAGGTCGGTGCCTCGAACGGCGTCGCCGGCAGCGGTGCAAGGTGCTCGCGCTCGGCCAGCAGTTGACTGGCCCGGGAACCGACGCGCTTCTGGAACGGCGCCGTGTTGAGCGCGACCACTTCGCCGGCCAGCCAGTCGTTCAACGCCGCCAGCGATGCGAACACCCGATCACGTGCGGCCGCCAGAATGCGCATCTCGATGATCTTCACCGCGCCTTCGACGGCCGCCTTGTCCTTGGGCTTGCGCACCCGCGCGGGAAGGACGATCAGGTCGAAGTGCCGCGCGAAGTCGGCGTAGACCGGCGTGAGCGTGGGCTCATGGCGATCGGCACGTGCGACCAGCGCCTTGGGGTTGTCCGGCACGGCGATCTTCGTCACGCCGCCGAAGGCTGCGAACGCGCGTTGCTGGCCATCGAGCCAGCTGATGGCGGTCTCGTCGGCATAGGCGTGGGCGAAGATCGCGTTGGACCAGCCCAGCACGCCAGCGAAGATGTGCGCCGCATGCACCGCTGCGCCGTCGCGATAGCGCAGCGTCAGCCCGGCGAAGTCGAAGTAAGCCTTCTCGCCGGGCACGTGATCGTGGCGATAGGCCAAATCGCGGTCGCCCAGGAACGCCGCCAGCTCATCGCAGAACACGCTGTAGCCGATCCCGTCGGCCTGCCGATCGCGATACTCCTGCCACAGCAACCGCCGTGTCACGCCCTTGCGGGCCAGTTCACGCGCCACGTCGGCGTAGTTCGGGCGAACGCACGCCTTGCTGCTGCCCGTGTGCGCCGGGCCGCGATACAGACGCCGCTCCAGCTCGGTGTCGGTCAGCGCCGGATCTGGCGGCCACGTCAACCCTGCCGCCGCGAAACGCTGCAACACCCGATCCACGGTGGAGCGCACCACACCCAGCGCGCGCGCGATCACACGCTGGCTGAGTCCCTCCTCGAAATGCAGACGCAACACCTCTCGAATCTGTCTCATGGGAAGCCTCGGTTGAGTCATGGGAACCTCGCGAAAAATCCGCGAGGATGACCCACGCCCACCCGACATCCGTCACTGGCTTCTCATGCTCCGGAATCGGGCAGCGGAGACTGGCTTCACATGGCCCGGAATGCTGGCTTCACATGGCCCGGAACGGTGGCTTCTCATGAACCGGAATCTCCAAGGTGCTTTTCGGTCATCACGGGGTAGTGCATCTTTTTCTCCTGAACAGATGACCCCATGACAACGCTGTTCACTGTAGAAGCCAAGCTCGGCGTTCAGTGTGTGCCCGCGCCGTCGGTCTCGGGTGGCAACGGTTGAGCGAGATCGACTTCGACGTCACCGACGAGTGCTCGAATGCGGTCGACAAACTCGGCTGGCACGGGTCGAAGGATGTCGGGGCGGTGGTGGATGTCATCAGCGAGTGCATCGAGCATCGTCCGCACTTTGTCCTCTGGGTGAGCGCAAGACTTCGGCTTCACGGCTTGACCGTATTCAGCCGCAGCATCAGCGTCATCGGATGGAGTTGCGATGCTTGAAAACCGTAGTACTCGTAGAACTCCTTGGCGCGGTCGTGCAGCGCGTGTACCAGCAGGGCCCGAACACCGGCGTTCTGCGAAACCGTCACTGCCCGACTCACTGCGTCCTGCAGCAGCGCCCCGCCCAACTTGAGCCCTTGGGCACGGTGATCGACGGCCAATCGGGCGAGAACCATCACCGGAACCGGGTTCGGCATATTGCGGCGTACGGCGCTGGTGGCGGCCTGGTGCGAGACAGCGCCCGCCGCCATGGCGTAGTAGCCGAACACGCACTGATCCAGATCGGTCACGACGAAGGTGCGGCTGGCTCCGCTCAACTGATTGACCAGGGCGCGGCGTTTGAGCCATTCATCGAGTACCGCCTCATCACAAGCAAAGTCATCCAGTCGATGGGCCGTGGTCAGCGGTTGCGGCGAACTGAACTGCAAGCTCATGTCGCGCCGCTGCCCCAGGGCGCCTTGACGGCCATAAGGCGCTCAAGCCCGGGGTTGGGGCCGGGCGGCGCGTCGAGCATCTCTGTGAATTGCTTCAACTTGTCGGCGTCCAGACTGAAGAACACCTGATCAAGCACAACCGCCTGCGCCCTTTCGCAAGCAGCCTCCAGCATGAAGTCAGAACGGTTCTTGCCCAGCAGGCTGGCGGCGTGGTCGATCAAGTCCCGCTGTTCGGGCAGTGCCCGCAGATTGATGGCGGCGTCACGCATTGGCTTCTCCTAATCGTGCATACACAACAGATACACGCACTGTGGCGTAATGTGTAGCCGTTGTCAATACGTGTCGCGTTTGGTGCTGCGGGTTGGGTTGCCGGTTGGCAGGCGATTTCAGGCTGCGAACCTGCTGATCGGGACTGTTTCTGTTCGGACGGATGTCCACGAAAACGGCCAAATGATCCAAAATCGGGACTGTGTTCTTGCGGACGGACTCCTGTTCAGATGATGGACGCGGGTTCGGTTCCCGTTTTCCCACCCATCACAACGGCTCGGGTTTTCTCCGGGCTTTTTTTTGCGCGATTGCCCGCGTGGCGCGGGGTTCTGGCCACCGGTGCTGCGGGTGGCCACCAGCCGAAACGCCCTAAATCGGCCGCTTTCTCGGCCAGAGCCGTCTCCATTCTCGGTTTGGCCTACGGGTAGGGCAGATGGCGATCTTGCAAGATCAACCACTTACGTACGCATGGTCGCTGTCAACCAGGGCCGCCGGTCAGGCATCGAACGCCGCCAGAGCATCATCAGTGCTTGCTTGGCTGTATCGCATTCGAGATACATGTTTGAGGGAACGGAGGATTCAATCATGGCCCATTCCACGATGCTGCACGTCCGGGTGGACGACGAAATCAAGACGCAAGCCAGCGAGGCGCTCGCAGCCATGGGGCTGTCCGTGTCCGACGCTGTTCGCATCTTGCTCAAGCGCGTGGTCAATGACCCAGCGCTTGTGTTGGAGTTGAAGGTGCCCAGCGCCCAGGCCCGTGAGGCAATGATCGCGGCCCGCGCCATGGCCAAGGCCCGTGCGGCCCGATTTGACTCCGCCGATGCCCTGTTCGATGACCTCGAAAACGCAAGTTTCGGCGCAAGCCAAAAAGCTCGCCAGCAACAAGCGGGCAGCGCCGCCCAAGGCGTGTGATTACACCTCGCATCGTGCACCCGGCAGCGCCGGCGGAGCGACCGCCGGAATCCAGCCGCGCCTGATCATCGCCGGGCCCCGGTTGCATCTTCCGGTGCTGATCGTTGCCGAATCCTTGACGCAGTTGGCAGTCGAAACCGTTGACCGGTGCTAGGTTTTGGCTGCGTTCGTATCGATGGGGGAGAGGGGCGCATCGTCGTGCCATGACGGCGATGCGCCCCGCGACGGGATGCGCAGCGCCATCGCGTCGCCGGCTTGCCGGGCCATCGGGCTGTTCCCGCAGCATGGCAAATGGTCACCAATCCGTGCAGGAGAGCGTGATGGCTATGGCTCGGCGAGATTCCAGGGCGCGTTCAGGTCTGCGGCTGCTGTGTGCGGCGATCATCTTCGGCTTCGGCTGCAATGTCGCGCTCGGGCAATCGGCCGGGTCCAACGAAGGCGGGTCGGTGCCGCAGCCGGTGCCCGAGTTCCCGGCCAACAACTGGTGGAATACCGACATCAGCCAGGCGCCGGTCGATCCGCAATCGGCCAGCTACATCGGCTTCATCAACAACGGCGGCACCCGCCGCCTGCATCCGGACTTCGGCGGCAACGCATCCTATGGCGGTGCCTATGCGGTGTACGGCTTTCCTTATGTCGTCGTCGACGGTATCGCCGGCGCTGGCAAGAGCCCGCCGCCGTTGCAGGCCGTGCAGTTCGGTTACGCCGACCAAAGCGATGGCGTCGACCACGCGAGCGGAACCGCTTTTCCGTTCTATCCGATTCCCGCGCAGGCGACCACGACGCCGCGCTGGGTGGAATGCGGGGCGCCGGCAACCGTCGATCAACGCGACGACTGCGACCGCCACCTGCTGGTGATCGACCGCGATCACAAATACCTGTACGAGCTGTGGAACGTCTGGTACGACGCGCCACATTCGCAGTGGTACGCCGGTTCGGGCGCGTTTTTCGACATGACCAGGAACGCCCGCCGCCCCAACGGCTGGACTTCGGCTGACGCTGCCGGGTTGGCGATCTTCCCCGGTCTGGTGCGCTACGACGAGGTCTACAACGCGTACGGCACCAGCGTCGGCCAGATTCGCCATGCCTTCCGGGTGACGGTGCGAGCGAGCAATGGTTTCGTCTATCCGGCCTCGCATCGCGCCGGCGCGACCGCCGGCGCCTTGCCGATGGGCGCGCGGCTGCGCTTGAAGGCGAGCGTGGACATCACCGGTTATCCGGCGCCGATGCGCAAGATCTTCCAGGCGATGAAAACCTACGGCTTGATCGTCGCCGACAACGGCTCGGACATGTATGTCAGCGGCACCTACGATACGAACTGGGACAACGACGTCCTCAATCCGGCCTTCAACGGCCTGAAGGCGAGCGACTTCGAGGTGATCGCGCTCGGCTGGCGGCCGCCGCTGAGCAACCTGACGGTGGCGCCGGCGCGGGTGGTGGGCGGCAACGGCGTCAATGCGACGGTCAGCTTGCTCAATCCGGCGCCCGCTGGCGGTGCGGTGGTCGCCCTGGCCGGGTCGGACGCGTCGCTGGTGGTGCCGGCGTCGGTGACGGTGCCGGCCGGTTCCAAGACGGCGGTGATCGCGGTCGCCAGCCAGGGCGTCGCCACGGCGAAGGTGGCGTCCATCACCGGCACTTGGGGCGGCGCCGTTTCCCGCGCGACGGTCACGTTGATCCCGCCGCCGGTGCTGACTTCGCTGACGGTCAATCCGGCGAGTGTGAGCGCAGGCGCTTCGGCGACCGGCTCGGTCGGCCTGGATGAGGCAACGGCCGGTGCCGTCACCGTTGCGTTGTCCAGTTCCGATACCGGGGTGGCGACGGTGCCGGTGCAAGTGGTGGTGCGCAATGGTGCATCGTCGGCCAATTTCACGGTGCGTGCACGCAACCTCACCACGACGCGAACGACGACGATATCGGCAACGTGGGCCGGGGTGACGCGCAACGTGGTGGTGACCGTCAACCCGTGAGCGGCGGTTGCGCCGCGCCGGCTGCGCGGCTGGGCCGGGTGCCGGCGGCTGCGACCGCCGTCAGCTCGCCGGCGAACTGGCGGCCGGCTGCTGCGGATCGATGCCGTGTGCGCGCAAGATCGCATCGATCCGCGTCCTGACGTGTTCCTGATCCTCCGCCGCCGCCACCGCGCTGATGTGGTCGGCCTGGCCGGCGAACACCACCCATAGATCCTCGTGGTCGACCTGGTCGAGGATCAGCATCGTCAGGTCGCGCTGGAGTTCGTCGAGCATGCCGTCCAGTTCGGCGCGGGTCTTGGGCATGGGCCACCTTGCCTGCGGCGGGGTGGCCGGCAGCATACCCAAAACGCCGGCGTGGCGGGTGGCCCGGCGTGGCTCGCACTTGCTGCCGCCGCGCCCGGATTTCGCTATGCTGCGCGGGCTATACAGGGGGTAGTACCGTGGTCAGGACTCGCAGCGAACTCGACAGCATCCTGGACGAACTGGAACAGGAATTGCCGGGGCTCTTGAAAGACACGCAAGATCCCGAAGATTTCCTGATGGCGTTCACCGCCTTGTCGGACGCGATCGAAGACAGCGTCGAGGCGGACGATTTGCCTTACGTGCGCCAGCGCATCGACGAGATGCTCGGCCGCCACGGCGTGCAGTTGTCCTGAGGCCGCGCCAGCGCCGTGCTCAGTACAGGCCGGGCTCGCCCGGCGGGCGGCGCTTGAAACGACGGTGGATCCACAGATATTGCGCCGGCGCTTGGCGCACCATCGCTTCGATCGCGGCGTTGACGCGGCCGCTGTCGGCGGCGGCATCGGCCGACGGAAAATCCGCCAGCGGCGCGGCGATGCGCAGCCGGTAGCGATCGCCTTGGCGATGGTGGAAAAACGGCAGCACCGCGCAGCCGGTGAGCCGCGCCAACTGGTGGGTGGCGGTGATGGTCGCCGCCGGAATCCCGAAAAACGGCGCGAACACGGTGTCCTTGCCGCGCATGTCCTGGTCGGGCGCATACCACAGCACGCCGCCGCGCTTGAGATGGCGAACGGCGCCGCGCAGCTCGTGCTGCTGGAACATCGCCGCCGCATAACGCATGCGCCCGCGCAGTACCGCCCATTCCATCACCGCGCCGTCATGCCGGCGATACATGCCGGCCAGGGGGACGTGATCGCACAGCAAGCGGCCGCAGATTTCCAGATTCAGGAAATGCCCCGACACCAGCAGCACGCCGCGCCCGTGCGCCATTGCCGCTTGCAGGTGTTCCAGACCGTCGATGCGCATCGTGCGCCGCAACGGCGCGATCGAGCCCCACCATGCGCGCGCGAATTCGAACAGGCCGACACCGAGGGCGGCGAAATGTTCACGCAGCAGCGCCTTGCGTGCCGGTTCGTCCCATTCGGGAAAGCACAGCGCGAGATTGATCCGCGCCGCCCGCCGTCGCGAACGGGCCACCGCATACGCCAGCCAGCCGATGCCGCGGCCGAGCCCGCGCTGCACGCGCCACGGCAGCTGCCCGGCCAGCCAGGCGATGCCGATGCCGGCCCAGCCGGCCCAGTGGCGAGGAGCGAATGAGGGTCGCGGGGGGGCGTGCATCGGTGGATTTTATCGGTACTGGCGGCGGCGAGCCGGTTTTGCCGCACCCGAATCGACCGCGCACGCCGCCGCCCGGCTATCCTTCGCGCCATGCCCGTCTCGCTCTGGCAACGAATGCTGCGTGGCGCGTATGCCTGCGTGATGTACGCACTGGTGCCGGCGATGCTCTATCACCTGGTCTGGCGCGGGCTGCGCGATCGCGATTACTTCCGCCGCTGGAGCGAACGCTTCGGCTGGTACGGCGCTGCCCCGTTGCCGGCCACGATCTGGGTGCATGCGGTGTCGGTCGGCGAGGTGATCGCCGCCGCGCCGCTGGTCGATGCACTGCGCGCACGTCATCCCGACGCCGCCTTTCTCGTCACCACCGGCACGCCGACCGGGGCGGCGCAGGTGGCCGCGCGCTGGCAAGGGGCGGTGAGGCATCTGTACCTGCCCTACGACCTGCGCGGGGCGGTGCGGCGGTTTGTGGCGCATGCGCGGCCGCGCATCGCCATCATCATGGAAACCGAAGTGTGGCCAAATCTGTACGTGGAGGCGGCACGGGCGCGCATTCCCGTGCTGCTGGTCAATGCGCGCTTGTCGGAACGTTCGCTGCGCGGCTATCGCGCCGTGGGCGCGTTGATCCGCCTGGCGTTGGCGCGGGTCGATGCGATCGCGGCGCAAGCGCAGGCCGACGCCGACCGCTACATCCGCGCCGGCGCACCTGCAGCTTGCGTGCGCGTGGTCGGCAACATCAAGTACGACTTGCGCCTGCCCGGCGGCCTGCATGCGCTGGCCGGCGAGCGCCGCGCGTGCTGGGGCGCGGCGCGTCCGGTGTGGATCGCGGCGAGCACGCACGAAGGCGAGGAGGAGTTCGTCGTCGCCGCGCACCAGCGCTTGCGCGAGCAGATCCCGGGCTTGCTGCTGCTGTGGGCGCCGCGGCATCCGGCACGCTTCGCCGCTGCCATCGCCGCCTGTCGCCGGCATGGCTGGAGCACGCGTGCGCGCAGTTCCGGGGCGATGGCCGATGCGCAGACCGATTGTTTCGTGATCGATTCGATCGGCGAGTTGCTGGGCTACTACGCCGCTGCCGACGTCGCTTTCGTCGGTGGCAGCGTGCAGGCGATCGGCGGCCACAACGTGCTCGAGCCGGCAGCGCTGGGCGTGCCGGCGGTGGTCGGCCCGCACATGCACAACTTCACCGAAGTCACCGCCTTGCTGCTGCGCGCCGCGGCGCTGGCGCAGGCCGAGGACGGCGATGGCGTGGTGCGCGCGCTGGCCGCGCTGTTGCGCGATCCCGGGCGGCGGCGAGCGATGGGCGAAGCCGGGCTGGCGACCGTCGCCAGCCAGCGCGGCGCGCTGGCGCGGACGCTGGAGCTGATTCAGGCGCGGCTGCCGCTCAAGGCTTGACGGGCGCCTCGTCGGTCGCCGGCTGGGCGGCCGCGGCAGCGGCTTTCTTTCCGCGCTTGATCGCCTTGTGCGCTTTCTTCGCCGGCGCCGTCGCTGGCGGCGGCTCGGCTGCCGTGGTCGTCGGCTTGGCCGTCGCCATCGGCATGCCCGGCATCGGGCCGTCCTTGTCGTCGGCCGGCGCGTCGAGTGCCGACTCGGCATCGGTGACCAGCATGGCATTGACCGCGCTCAGGTCGGCCGCTTGCACGCTGCCGGCCGCCTGCTTGAGCAACAAGGTATTGACGACGAAATTGTTGCGCGCGCGGGCGTAGTCGCGCTGCGCCGAATACAGCTGCTGCTCGCTGATGAGCACGTCGACGATGGTGCGGGTGCCGACTTCGAGGCCGGTCTGGGTGGCATCGAGCGCGGTCTGCGCCGACAGCAGGGCCTGCTTGCGTGCTTCGACCTCGATGATGCCGCCCATGGTGGCGTTGAAACTGGCGCGCGCCTGCCGCTCGATGGCGCGACGGGTTTGTTCGAGCGAGTCGGCGGCGGCGTCGCGATTGGCCAGCGCCTGGCGCACCCGCGAGGAGACGGCAAAGCCGGAGAAGATCGGCACGTTCAAGGTGAGCTGGAAGCTCGGGCCATAGTTGACGCTGGCGCTCGGGAAACCCAGGCCGGCCGAATGGCTCGATCCCCAGACCGTGGTGTCGCCGTAGTTGGCGCTGAAACCCACCGTCGGCAAATGACCGGCCCGCGCCGCCTCGACCTCGTGGTTGGCGGCATCGAGTGCGCGCCGCTGCGCGATCACCTGCGGATTGTCGTCCACCGCCCGCTTCACCCAGGCATCGACGTCGCCGGGCGTGGGTGCGGCCGGTTTGAAGTCCGCCGCCAAGCCCTTGAGATGATCGAGCGGCTGGCCGGTGATCTCGCTCAACGCCGCCCGCGCATCGGCCAGCGCCGTCTGGAAACTGATCGTCTGCGCCCTGGCGATGTCGTACTGCGCCTTGGCTTCCTGCATGTCGGTGATCGGCGCCAGACCGACCTGCAAGCGCACGTTGGCCTGATCGTACTGGCGCTTGAGGGCGCGCTCTTGCGCCCTGGACGAGGCCAGATCCTGGATCGCGCTGAGCACGTTGAAATACGCCTGCGCCACCCGCGTGATCAGTGCCTGATTGGCACCTTCGTAGAGGGCGTCGCCTTGCTCGGCCAGACTGCGGCTGGCCTTGAACTGGGCGTTGTTGGCCCAGTTGAACACGCTTTGCTGCACGCCGATGCCGGTCGTGCGGGTGGTGGTGTCGCTGCCGCCGCGAACCGGCCCGAAGCAGGTGCCGCCGCCGCAGGGAAAAGACTGGTTCGATTGCCCGCCGCCCCACGCCCGGCTGATCGAGGCTTGCGCGCTGACCTGCGGCAGCATCGCCGCCCGCGCCAGCCCGACGCCCGCCTCGCCGGCGCGCTTGTTCGCCTCGGCGCCAGCCAGTTGCGGATCGCCCTGGCGCGCCATGTCGTAGGCCTGTTGCAGGTCGGCAGCTTGCGCGGTGAGGCAGGAAAGACCCAGCAACAAGGCGAGATGGAGAGGACGAAGACGCAGGTTCATGGGAATCCTTTCGGTAATCGGGGTGCCGCCGGCGGCGATCGCCTACAGCACGAAGCGCGGCGCCGGCTCGCCACCGCGCAGATAGGGGAGGTCGGTCTCGAACAGGCTCTCGGCGTGCCAGCTGTCGCCGCGCCGGGTCATGCGCACGGCTTCCTGCGCCGGCGCCTGCCCACGCACGGCGATCAGGCGACCGCCCGGCTTGAGCCAGTCGAATACACGCGGCGGGATCTCGACGACGGCGCCGCCGATCAGCACCGCATCGAAGTTGCGCCCGGCATTCCAGGAAAACAGGTCGCCCGTTTCCACCCGCGCGTTGTGCGCGCCGGCGCCGGCCAGCCGCGCCCGCGCCGCCTCGACGAAGTCGGCGTGGATGTCGATGCTGGTGACCGTGTGCGCCAGCTGACCGATGCAGGCGGTGAGGAAGCCGCTGCCGGTGCCGATTTCCAGCACGTCGTCGGCAGCTTCCAGATCGAGTGCCTGCAGCAGGCGGCCGTCGATCACCGGCTTGAACATCGCTTCGTCGTGCTCCAGCGGCAACGCGGTGTCGGCGAAGGCGAGCAGGCGATAGGCGGCCGGCACGAAATCCTCGCGCGGCACCCGTGCCAGCGCGTCGAGCACGCGCGGATCGAGCACCTCCCACGGGCGGATCTGGTTTTCGATCATGTGGCTGCGGGCGGCTTCAAAGTCCATGGCGGTGCTCGGGAACGGGCGAAATGGAGGTGGATTCTAAGGCAGGCCGCCGCATCGCGTGGCATCAGGATCGCCCGCGCGACCGGTGGTGACGTAGTGCCGGAAGTCACCCGGACCGACGTCACCCCCGTCGCGATGGCGCCCGTGGCCAGGCAGTGTGCGGCGCGCGCGGCGGCGTTGCACAGTGACGGCTGTCATGGCTTGCGCCTGCGGCTGTCATCGACCGGCGCGTAGGCGCGCAAGAACATCGCGACGGTGGCGCGGACATGCGCGTCGATCTGCCGGTGATCCAGCGTCACCGCGCAGCCACAGCTCAGCCGCGCATGCGTCTCGCCCTTGAGCAGGCAGAAGAACTGCGAAGCGGCGCGGGCGACGTCGCCGATCGCCAGTTGCCCGGCATCGACACGCGCTTGCAGATACTGCGCGAAGCCCTGTTGCAGCCGCTGCGGCCCGGCCTCCCAGAACATCTGCGGCAGGCGGCCGTCGCCGGACCCCTGCGCGCTCATCAATCGATGCATGGCGATTGCCTCGGGGCTGGTCACCAGCGCAAAGAAGGCGCGGGCGATGCCGGTCAGCTGGCGTTGCAGCGGGCCCTTGCCGGCCGCCTGGAACAGGGTCGGCGGCAGCATCTCCTCGCACTTGGCGCGGATGGTCGCGCCGAACAGTGCTTCCTTGTCGCGGAAGTGGCTGTACACGGTGAGCTTGGACACGCCGGCCTCGGCGGCGATCGCCTCCATGCTCACCCCGTCGTACCCGTGCAGCAGGAACAGGCGTTTGGCGGCGGCGAACACGGCCTGGCGCTTGCCCGGATCCTTGGGTCGGCCGGGGCCGGGGCGGGGCGGGCGTGCCTTGCCGGCCGGGGCGGTGCTGGGTGGGTGGCGGGCAGCTGCCATCGTCAATAAATACTGGACTGATCGGTTCTTGAATAATAGTATACCGCATGGTTCAGCAATTTGCCGGCCCGCCGGCAGCTTCCCGAGGCCCATCATGGTGCGATCCCGTCTGCCTTCCACCTCGTTCGCTGCTGCGCTCGCGCTGGCGGGCTTGCTGCTGGCCGGTTGCGGCCACGACCGGTCCGCGGCCGAGCCGCCGCGGCCGGCGCTGGTGGTGCAGCCGGCGGCGCCCGATCGCGGTGCGCAGGCGTTCGCCGGGACGGTGGTCGCGCGCCAGCAGTCGCCGTTGTCGTTCCAGATCGGCGGTCACCTGGTGCGGCGGTCGGTGGACATGGGCGCCCGGGTGAGCAAGGGGCAGGTACTGGCGCAGATCGATCCGCGCGACGTGGCGCTGCAAACCGATGCCGCCCAGGCCGCGCTGACGACGGCGCGCGCCGACTTGCAGCTGGCGCAGGCGCAGCGCGATCGCTACCGCGCCTTGGCGGGCAAGCAGGCGGTGAGCCGCGCCCAGCTCGACGCTGCGGAGAACGATTTCAAGGCGGCCAGCGCGCGCGTGCAGCAGGCGCAAGCGCAATATGAGGTCGCTCGCAATCAGGCCGGTTACGCCAGCCTGCGCTCACCTGCCGACGGCGTGATCGCGCAGCGTTTGGCCGAAGCCGGGCAAGTGGTCGCTGCCGGCCAGCCGATCTTCACCCTGGCCGCCGATGGCGAGCGCGAAGTGCAGATCGCGATACCCGAACAGTCGGTGGCGGGCTTCAAGGTCGGCATGCCGGTGCAGGTGGAATTGTGGACACACCAGGGCGCCACCATTCCCGGCCGCATCCGTGAGCTGTCGCCGGTCGCCGATGCACAGGCGCGCACCTATGCCGCGCGCGTGGAATTGCCGGCGGCGGCGGTGGTCGAGCTGGGACAGAGTGCGCGCGTGTATGCCGCCGACGATTCCGGCGCGCGCCTGAGCGTGCCATTGGCGGCGGTTTACGAAAGCGATGGCGCGCCGGCGCTCTGGGTGGCCACGCCCGATGGACGGCAGGCGCGCGATGGCGCTGCGATCGCGACCTTGCACCTGCGGCCGGTGACGCTCGGGCCATGGGGTGCAGAACGCGTGCCGGTGCTGTCGGGCATCGCTGCCGGCGACTGGATCCTCGCCGCCGGCGTGCATCTGGTGCGCGAGGGGCAGAAGGTCGAGCTGATCGATCGCGACGATCGCCCCATTGCTGTCACCCGGCCTCTCGCGAAGTGACGCGCAAGATGATCGCCGCGATGTCATCGACGCGATTCCCGCCCGGCCCCGTCGCCCTTCCCCCGTTTGCGGGGGGTGAGGTGGATCGTTCGCGAGCCACTGGCTCGCAATCCACCGAGCACCTGACGGCTGTGCCGGCTGGCCGCGGCAGGAACGCGATGGGGTTGGCGTGGGTCGCGATTTGCCCTCGCCTCATCGATTCCCCGCGCGCGGGGAATGGGTCATTCGCAGCCGGGCGCACCGATCCATGACCAGTCGCTTCAACCTCTCCGCGTGGGCGCTGCGCAACCGCACCCTGGTGCTGTACGCGATGATCGTGCTGGCGTTGGCTGGCATCTTCTCGTATCGGCAACTGGGTCAGTCCGAGGATCCCCCGTTCACCTTCAAGGCGATGGTGGTGCGCGCCTACTGGCCTGGCGCCAGCGCCGAGGAAGTCTCGCAGCAACTCACCGATCGCATCGAACAGGTGCTGATGCAGACCGGTGCCTACGACAAGATCGTCAGCTATTCGCGGCCCGGCGAGTCGCAGGTGATCTTCGCCGCCCGCGATACGATGCAATCCAGCCAGATGCCGGCGCTGTGGTACGACATCCGCAAGAAGGTCGGCGACATCCGCGACACCTTGCCGCAGGGCGTGCGCGGGCCGTATTTCAACGACGAATTCGGCGACACCTTCGGCAACATCTACGCCCTCACCGGCGATGGTTTCGATTACGCCACCCTCAAGCGTTACGCCGATCGCATCGTGCTGCATTTGCAACGCGTGCCCGACGTGGCCAAGGTCGAGCTGGTCGGGGCGCAGGACGAGAAGATCTGGATCGAGCTGGCGAACACCAAGCTGGCCAGCCTGGGCGTGTCGCTGCCGGCGGTGCAGCAGGCGCTGGAAGAGCAAAACGCGGTCGCCGATGCCGGCTTCTTCGAAACGCCGACGGATCGTGTGCGTCTGCGCGTGTCCGGCCGCTTCGACACGGTCCAGGCGATCCGCGATTTCCCGATCCATGTCGGTGATCGCGATTTCCGCATCGGCGACGTCGCCACCGTGCATCGCGGTTTTTCCGACCCGGCGGCGCCACGGATGCGCTTCATGGGCCACGATGCACTCGGCATCGCGGTATCGATGAAGCCCGGCGGCGACATCCTCAAGCTCGGCAAGAACCTTCAAGCCGCCTTCGCAAGCGCGCAGCAGGAACTGCCGGTCGGCATGACCCTGGCCAAGGTGTCCGACCAGCCGGCGGCCGTGCGCGCGTCGGTATCGGAGTTCATGGAGGTGCTGACCGAAGCGGTGGCGATCGTGCTGCTGGTGAGTTTTTTTTCGCTCGGCCTGCGCACCGGCACCGTGGTCGCGTTGACCATCCCGCTGGTGCTGGCGATGACGTTCGCGGCGATGGGCCTGTTCGACATCGGCCTGCACAAGATCTCGCTGGGCGCGCTGGTGCTGGCGCTGGGCCTGCTGGTGGACGACGCCATCATCGCCGTGGAGATGATGGCGGTGAAGCTCGAACAGGGCTTCGACAAGTTGCGCGCGGCCGCTTTCGCCTGGGACAGCACCGCCTTCCCGATGCTGACGGGCACCCTGGTCACCGCTGCCGGCTTCCTGCCGATCGCCACCGCCAAGTCCAGCACCGGCGAATACACCCGTTCCATTTTCGAGGTGGTGACGATCGCGCTGCTGCTGTCGTGGATCGCCGCGGTGGTGTTCATACCGTTCATCGGCAGCGTATTGCTCAAGGATCTGGCGCACCGCCCGCAAGGCGAGGGCGACGCGTCGGCGCATGCCCACGACCCGTACCAGAGCCGCTTCTACCGGCGCTTCCGCGCGCTGGTTGGCTGGTGCGTGGAGCATCGCAAGTCCGTCATCGCCATCACCCTGGCGGTGTTCGTCGGCTCGATGGCGCTGTTTCGCTTCGTGCCGCAGCAGTTCTTTCCCGATTCGACGCGGCTGGAACTGATGGTGGACATCAAGCTGCCCGAAGGTGCCTCGCTGAAGGCCACCCAGGCGCAGGTCGCCAAGCTCGAGACGATGCTCAAGGGCCGCAAGGGCATCGAGAATTACGTCGCCTACGTCGGCACCGGTTCGCCGCGCTTCTACCTGCCGCTGGATCAGCAATTGCCTTCGACCAGCTTTGCGCAATTCGTGTTGCTCACCGACGACATCGCCTCGCGCGAGCAGGTTCGGCAATGGCTGATCGACACCTTCGCGAGCAAGTTCACCGACGTGCAGGCGCGGGTGACGCGTCTGGAAAACGGCCCGCCGGTCGGCTATCCGATCCAGTTCCGCGTCTCCGGCGAGCACATCGACACCGTGCGCAAGCTGGCGCTGGAAGTGGCGGCCAAGGTGCGCGCCAATCCGAACGTCAGCAACGTCAACCTCGATTGGCACGAGCCGAGCAAGGTGGTGCGGCTGGTGGTCGACCAGGATCGCGCCCGCGCGCTGGGCGTGAGCAGCGCCCAACTCGCCGGCTTCCTCGACAATTCGCTGTCCGGCGGCCACGTCTCGTATTACCGCGAGGGCAAGGAGCTGATCGAGATCGAACTGCGCGGCCCGAGCAGCGAGCGCGAGCAGCTGGGCCTGCTCGGCAGCCTGGCGGTGCCGACCAGCAACGGCGGCAGCGTACCGTTGTCGCAAGTGGCCACGCTTGAATACGGCTTCGAGGAAGGCATCATCTGGCGCCGCAACCGGCTGCCGACCGTGACCGTGCGCGCCGACATCTATCGCCCCGACATCACCCCGCCGACGGTGACCGCGCAGATCGAACCGACCCTGGATTCCATCCGTGCGCAACTGCCGGCGGGCTATCTGCTGGAAACTGGCGGCACCGTCGAAGATTCGGCGCGCGGGCAGGCCTCGGTCAATGCCGGCATCCCGCTGTTCATCGTCGTCGTGACCACCTTGCTGATGCTGCAACTGCGCAGTTTCTCGCGGGTGGCGATGGTGTGGCTGACCGCGCCGCTGGGGCTGATCGGCGTGGTCTTGTTCCTGCTCGTGCTGCGAGTGCCGTTCGGCTTCGTGGCCATGCTCGGCACCATCGCCCTGCTGGGCATGATCATGCGCAACTCGGTGATCCTGGTCGATCAGATCGAACAGGACATCGCCGCCGGGCACGCGCCGTGGACGGCGATCATCGACGCCACCGTGCGCCGCTTCCGGCCGATCGTGCTGACCGCGCTCGCCGCCGTGCTGGCGATGATCCCGCTCTCGCGCAGCGCCTTCTTCGGGCCGATGGCGGTGGCGATCATGGGCGGCCTGATCGTCGCCACCGCGCTGACGCTGCTGTTCCTGCCGGCGCTGTACGCAGCATGGTTCCGGGTGCAGCGGCCGGCGTGAGGGGAGGCTCGTGGTCCGGATGCCAGCCTTGTAGCCGACGATCCAGGCAGCGGTGCGAGCCGCGTAGAAGCGGTTGCATCGTGGATAACGCTTGCCGCATTTCGGCATTCAGGGCGAGCGCGACACCAGCGGGAAGCACTCGGGCCGGCGAATCGAGGCCACCGACAGGTCGATGTCGAGGTCGGGCCAGTAGAGATGATCCCGCGTTGGCCGCTCGACGTGCGTCAGCGCGTCGATGGAGCCCTTGCGGAACCATGGAAAATGCTCGAACGGGATCAGCAGTTCCTCGTCGTCGAGCAACAACCACAGGCCATTCCGCGAGACCTGGGTAACCTCAACTGCCGAAGTGTTGGCGCCATGCATGAACAATCTCCTCAGCATGATCTTTGACGATGGCCGCTGCGTCACTCAATTGTCGCTCTGACAGGCCGATGGAGGTTGCCAAGGTCACGGTCGGGGTCAGCCAGAATTTTGCTTCGCCCTGCGGATGAGCTACGTGGACGTGGATGCGCGTTTCTTCCCGAGAAAAGAAGAACAACCGAAACGGGCCTTGGCGAAGGATGGTTGGCGCCATGACGCTACTGTACCCGAGCCGGAGAATGGGCGCGGCATGGTTCCGGGTGCAGCGGCCGGCGTAAGTTCGGGAATCGGGAATCGGGAATCGGGAATCGGGACTCGGAACTCCGAACTCCGAACTCCGAACTCGGAACTCGAAGAACCAAGTCTGGCAACTGGTTACTGACTACCTTCTGTCCTCCGTCCTCCGTCCTCTGTCCTCCGAATCACACCCTTCCACTCACCGGCAGCAGCGCGCCGGTCACCGCGCTGGCGCGATCGGACAGCAGGAACACGATCACTGCGGCCAGTTGCGCCGGCTGCACCCAGCGCGAGAAATCGGCCTTGGGCATGTCGGCGCGGTTGGCGGCGGTGTCGATGATGCTCGGCAGCACCGCGTTGACGGTGATCGAATCGTCCTTGAGTTCTTCGGCCAGCGCCTCGGTCAGCCGTGCGACGCCTGCTTTCGACGCGGCATAGGCACCCATGCCGGCACCGGCCTTGCTGGCGGCGCCGGCACCGATGTTGACGATGCGCCCGCCGCCTGCCGCGCGCAGATGTGTGATCGCGGCCTTGCTGGTCGCCAGCGCGGTGCGCAGGTTGATGCGGTAGAGCAGATCCCAGGTGTCGAGGCTGCCGTCGGCCAGTGTTTCCCAGCGAAAGGTGCCGGCGATGTTGACCAGCCCGTTGAGACCGCCGATGGCATGCGCGGCCGCGTCGATCGCGCCGCGCGCGGCATCGGCATCAGCCAGATCGACACCGCCGATGGCGCTGGCACCGTCGATGCCGGCCGGCGCCGTGGGCGCGCGGTCGATGGCCGCGACCAGGGCGCCGGCATCCAGCGCCGACCGCACCATCGCTTGCCCCAGTGCGCCGAAGGCGCCGGTGATGGCGATGCGTTTTCCTTGCAGTTCCATGGTTCGTGCCCTCGCTGGGTTGAACGAGCTTCATTGTCGCCGATGGCGGGAAAGAACGATCGTCTCCCGCCGTTCGTCAGGGATCGCGTTGCGCAGGCCTGCCGGACTTCATCCCCCTTCGTCCTCACTGCTTGGCGCCGGGATGCGGCTGACCAGCAGCTTGTCGACGCGTGCGCCGTCCAGATCGACCACTTCGATGCGGACGTCGCGCCAGACGAAGTGTTCGCCGGGGTGGGGAATGCGGCCGAAGTGGTCGATGACCATGCCGGCGAGCGTGTTGAAATCCTGATCGGCGTCGTCGGCGGTGACCGGGATGGTCAGCAGTTCGTGCAGGTCGTCCATCGCCAGCCCGCCATCGACCAGCCACGAGCCGTCTTCGCGGCGCACCACCGGCATGTCGTCCGGGTCGCTGGTCTCGACCGATTGCAGGCGGCCGATCACCGCGCCCATCAAGTCTTCGAGCGTGACCAGCCCCTGGATTTCGCCGTACTCGTCGACCACCAGTGCCAAGGTCTGTTGCTCGTCGCGGAAGATCTCCAGCAACGCCAGCGGACGGGTGGATTCGGCGACGAACACCGGCTTTTGCAATTGCGCGAACAGGTCGATCTGTTCCCTTGCCGCCAGATGCATGGCCAACGTCTTCATCTCCAGCACGCCGATCACGTCGCTGTCGTTGTCGCGATAGACCGGATATTGCGAGAACCCGGTCTCGCGCATCGTCGTCAGGTTTTCCTCGATCGGCGCGGTGGCGTCGAGCCAGGCGATCTGCGTGCGCGGCGTCATCAGGCTGCCGGCGTTGCGATCACCCAGGCGCAACACGCGATGCATCATGTTGCGCTCGTCCTCGTCGATCGCGCCTTGTTCGTGGCCCTCGCTGACCAGCAGCCGGATCTCCTCGGTACTGACCCGTTCGTGGGCGATCTTGCCCAGCCCGAACGCGCGCAGCAGCACGCGCGTGCACAGGGCCAGCAGCAGCACGCCCGGCTTGGCGATGGTAGCCAGCCAGTGCATCGGGTAGGCGACGTGGGCGGCGAGTTTTTCCGGCGCCAGGGTGGCGATGCGTTTGGGCACCAGCTCGCCGATCACGCCGTACAGAAACACCATCACCACGAAGCCGAAGGCCAGGCCGATGCCGTGCGCGTAGGCGGCGAGCGCGGGAAATGCCTGTGCCAGCGGCTCGTCGATTTTCTCGCCGATCGATTCGCCACCGACGTATCCGGTGAGCAGGCCGAGCAGGGTGATCCACAATTGCACCGCCGACAGGAAGCTCTCCGGATGCTCGGCCATCTGCAAGGCCTTGGCGGCGCGTCGGCTGGACTGCGCCATTTGCCGCAGGCGGCTGCGGCGTGAGGTCATCACCGCCAATTCCGACAAGGCGAAAAAGCCGTTGAACACGACCAGCAGGAAGACGATGAAGATGCGGGTCATGGCGCGGAACCGTGCGGCAGGGCGAACAGCAGGTGGAGGGCCACGCTGGCGACATAGCCGAGCGCGATCGCCCAGCTCCAGCGCAGGTGGCGGGTGAAGGTGTAGCTGCCGCGGGCGACGCCCATCAGGGCGATGCCGGCGGCCGATCCGATGGACAACAAACTGCCGCCGACGCCGCAGGCCAGCGTCGCCAGCAGCCAGCCGCTGCGATCGAGCGGCGGCGCCATGTGCAGCACCGCCGACATCACCGGGATGTTGTCGATCAGCGCCGAACTGGCGCCGAGCAGGCTGGTGGCCAGCGCCGGCGGCATCTGCCCGTAGGTGGAAGCGGCCAGCAGTTCGATCCAGCCCAGCTCGGCCAGACCGCCGACGGCGAGCAGCACGCCGCCGAAGAACAGCAGCGTGTCCCAATCGTTGCGGGCGAGCAGGCGGAAGATGTCGTGCGGCTCGGCGGGCACATCGGCAGCGGTCGATGTCGCTTCGCGCCGGCCGATCCGCCACGACAGCATTTGCAGCAGCGCCAGCCCGGCGAGCATTCCGAACATCGGCGGCAGCGCCAGCAACTGCACGCACGCGACGGTGAGGGCAATGGTCAGCGCGAACACCACGACCATCGCCAGCGTGCCGGGCTTGCAGTGCGCCGTGCAGGCAGCGGCCTGCGGCTGGCCCGATGGCAGTGCCGGGTGCATCAATGCCGCCGGCAGCAGCCAGCTCACCAGTGCCGGCGGCAGCAGCGCGAAGAAGTCGAAGAAGCCGGCGTGGCCGGCTTGCCACACCATCAGCGTGGTGACATCGCCGAACGCGCACCAGGCGCCGCCGGCATTGGCGGCGACGACGATATTGATGCAGGCCATCGCCACGAAGCGCGGCTGGCCGGCGCCGAGGGCAAGCACCACCGCGGCCATCACCAGTGCCGTGGTCATGTTGTTGAGCACGCTCGACAGTGCGAACGCCAGCGCGCCGGTGATCCAGAACAGCCCACGCCAGCTCCAGCCGCGGCGGATCAACGCCACCCGCAGCACGTCGAATACGCCACGCTCGGCCAGCGCTTCGACGAAGGCAGTGGAAGCGACGAGAAAAAAGAACAGCTCGGAAAATTCCAGAAAACTGCGCTCGAAGGCGGCGCTGACCGCCTGCGCCCGCTGCGGGTCGCCCTGTGCCGCCCAGGCGATGGCGCCCCAGATCGCGGTTGCCGCCAGCAGCATCGGCTTGGACTTGCGCAGGCCGATATGGTCTTCCAGCGCCACCAGCAGGCACGCGACCGCGAACGCGGCCAGTGCCGCCATGCCCAGCGGCGTGCCGGTGCTGGCCGCTTCGCCGCCGACGCCTGCCATCGCCGCCGCGCAGGCGCCAATGCCGGCGATGGCGGTCGCCGTCAGCGCGCAGCGGCGAACCGCTGGCGGCCGGCGCCGAACAGGACGGTCTTCTGGATCAGGCATCGGTTGCAGACGTGGACGGACACACAAGCCTTCCAGCATACCCGACCGACCGACGGCCCGCCGACGTGGTGGCCGCGGCCGGCGTGGCCGTGGTCAAGGCGCGCCCGTTTCGCGGTCGCTGATGATCTCCAGATTCGGGTTGTCGAGCAGTGCCTGCGAGCCGGCGCGCAAGGCATCCATCACCTCGCCGCGCTTGGCGTCGGGGCGTGGGCGCAAGATGGCCCAGCCGTTGCGACCGTGGTTTTTCACCCAGTACAGCGCGGCGTCGGCCATTTCCACGGTCTGCTCCCAGCCCGGCGCTTCGGGCGTCGCGGGAAATCCGGGGTGCTCGGCCAGCCCGATCGAGCAAGTCAGTGCCAGCTTCATCTCCTCGCCGGCTTCCATCGCGTGCTCGGCGACGCGGCTGCGGATGCGTTCGCCGAGGGCGGCAACGTCGCCCATCCGCATCGGCCGGAACACCAGCAGGAACTCCTCGCCGCCCCAACGCACGACATAGTCGCCGCTTTGCACCAGCGCGGTCAGCACCGCGGCGAATGATTGCAGGACACGGTCGCCGGCGCCGTGCCCGTGGTGGTCGTTGATGCGCTTGAAATGGTCGATGTCGACCACGGCGAACACCAGTCGCAGGTCGTCGCCGTGGTGGCGCTGCCGTTCGCGTTCGTACCAGGCCAGATCGTGCGGCACCTGACCGCCGAGATAACGGCGGTTGTGCAGGCCGGTCAGCGGATCGGTACGGCTGGCACGCTCCAGGCGCAGGTTGGCCGCGCGCAGCGATTGCGCGTTGCGCCGGTGTTCCAGGGCGTTGGCGATGTGGCGGCTGACGAAGCCGAGCAGTTCCTCGTCGCGCGCCGTGTAGCTGTGGTCGGGGGCATAGCTTTGCACCGCGATCAGGCCGATCGCGCTGCCTTCGCGGATCAGCGGCACGCCCAGCCAGCTGCTGGCGACGGCGCCGATCCACTCCACTTCGTCGCTGGCGGCCAGCTGCGCGAACATGCCGGCATCGAGCAGCAACGGGCGGCCGCGACCGATCACGAATTCGCTCAGGCCGCGCCCGACCTTGCGCGATTCGACGGTTTGATGGAACTCGTCGACGACGAACGGGAAGTGCAGTTCGCTGCCATCGTCGGAGAGCAGTGCGATGAAGAAATTGCGGGCATCCAGCAGTTCGCCGACGATGCGATGGATGGTGCGGTAGAACGATTCCATCGACCCGTCGCTGGTGGCGACCTCGGCGATCTGGAACAACGCCGCCTGCAAGCGTTCGCCGCGCTGCCGCTCGGCGACTTCGGCGGTCAGCGCGGCCGTGCGTTCGACGACGCGCCGCTCCAGTTCCTGCGCCGCTTCGCGTCGTGCCAGCGCCGTCATGATGTTTTGCGCGAGGTAGGCCAGCAGCGTCTGGTCGTCGTAGCTGTAGCGGATCGCCGGCTCGTAGCTTTGCACCACCACCGCACCGCGCACCTGGCCGTGATCGATCATCGGCACCCCCAGCCAGTCTTCGCTGCGCGGGCCGATGCGCTCGTCGCGCGGCAGCTTGAGCTGCTCGCGCAGGGCATTGCCCGAGCCATGCAGCGGCAAGCCCTGGCGCAACATCGCCAGCGTCAGCGAGTTGCCGAGCGTCGCCGCCGGGATGATCGTGTCCGGGTCGCGCCGATTGCGGTCGAGGCTGTCGGCGAAATAGACGAACTGCATCGTCTCCGGCGCGCGCTGGTAGCGGACGATGAAGAAGTTGCGGGCGTACATCAGGCGCCCGACGATCTGGTGCAATTCGAGCAGCACCTCGGCGGTGGGGCGGTCGGAGCTGGCGCAATCGCTGATCGCGAACAGCGATCGCTGCAGCCGTTCGGCACGTTGCAGGCGCTCGATCTGTCCACGCAGGCGCTCGGTTTCGAGCAGCTCGTCGCTGCGCGCGGCGAGCAGGTCGATCGCCTGCTGCCAGCGTTGCGGCCATTCCGGCGCGGCCCGTGTCGCCTCGGTGCAGCCGTAGACCAGGGCCGCCCATTGCCGGCCATCGTCGCTGAGCAGGCAGGCGCAGTCGTCGTGCTCGTCGGTGGCGATCCGCCGCCCGGCTTCGCCTTGCCGGCGCGCACTCGCCAGCAGTGCCGCCACCACCGGGTGGATCACCCCGTGCGGGAAGGTGCGGGCGTTGCCTTCGTGGTCGTGTTCGGAATTCCACGCCACTTGCACGCGGTGGCAGCCCAGCGCGTGCAACTGCCGCACCGCGATCCGGGCAAGATCGAGCATGTCGTGCGCGCGCAGCAGTTCGCGCAGGAAATCATCGGCCTTCGGCGAATCGTCTGCCGTCATCGACGGCCCCCTTGGAACCGTGCCGGATGCGCCGAGTGTAGCAGCCCGTGCGTGCCGGAAATGGCTGTGCCGTGCGCCGCCGGGCCGTTGCCAGTGCGATCAGGCGCCGCGGATTGCGCTGCCCAGCCGCCCCACCCAGCGATACAGCAGTGCGAGCGAAATCACGAAGGCAACCCCGCCGATCCATTCGGCCATGTCGCCGAAACCCTCGCCGACCAGCGCCAGTGGCGAGCCGTTACCGGAGAACGCCACGATCGCCGCGACGATCACCGCCAGCAGGCTCTCGCCGACGATCATGCCCGAGGCCAGCAGCACGCCCAGTTGCTTGGTCGCTTCGGGCTTGGCGCTGCGACGTTCGGCGAAGTGGTCGAACCCGGCGCCGATCAATGCGCCCGCCACCACCATCAACGTCGTCGAAGTCGGCAGGTAAATGCCCAGCCCGACCGCCAGCGGCGCCAGCCGGGCGGTCTTGCAGGTCTTGCCGAGGATCTCGTCGAGCACGATCACCGCCACGCCGATGATCGCGCCGCCGCCGATCAGCTTCCAGTCGATGCTGTTCTGAATCACGCCCTGTGCCAGCGCCGAAATCAGTCCGGCCTGCGGGGCGGCCAGGGCCTTGGCCGGATCGGCACCGGGAGCGCCGACGAAGCCGTAGCTGTGATACAGCAAGTTGAGCACCGGCGGGATCACCGCCGCGCCGGCGATCACGCCGATCACCAGCGCCCATTGCTGCAAGGATGGCGTGGCATCGACGAGCTGGCCGGTTTTCAGATCCTGCAGGTTGTTGTTGGCGATCGAGGCCACCGCGAACACGATCGAGGTGATGAACAACGCGAACGCCACCAGCGCCTTGCCGGCATCGGCCGGCACCATCGCCTTGACGCCGAGCACCAGCATCAGTGCAGCGACGACGACGACGAGGATGCCGATGCCCGACAGCGGGCTGTTCGACGATCCGATCAGGCCGGCCATGTAGCCGCAGACGGTGGACACCAGAAAACTCAGCACGATCACGAACAGCACGCCGCCGAGGGTGAGCAGCCACGCCTGCGAGCCCAGGCCGCTGGTCTGCGCGAAATGCCACAGCAGCCAGCCGACCGGAATCAGACAGGCCAGCGAAATCAGGCCGACCGTACCCATCGGCATGTCGTGTTCGGTGCGCGCCAGGGTGTGCGCCTGGCCCTGCTTGCGTAGTTTCGACGACGCCATCGCGCTGGTCAGGCCGCTGATGACTGGCTTGACCAGCTTGGCCAGCGTCCAGATCGCCGCTACGCCAATCGTGCCGGCACCGACGAAGCGTACATAGGTGCTCCATGCGCCCTGCGCGACATCCGCTGCGCCACCGGTGCCCGGGTGCAGCATCGTGAAATACGGAATCAACCCGCCCCAGCCGATGACCGCGCCAAGCAACATCGCCATGCCCGCCCACAAACCCACGAGGTGGCCCACGGCGAACAGCGCGAATGAAAGATTGAAGTCGTAACCGGTGGCGCTGCCCTTGTGGCCGACGTGGAAATACTGCGCGACATCGCTGGCGAACACCTTGGTCTGCACCACCACATAGAACACCGCCGAGGTGATCGTCCCGACCAGCACCGCCTTCAGCCCGGAGCCGCCCGATTCCACCGAATCCGCCGCCTGCGCGGCATCGCCCGAGCCGACCTTGAGCACCTCGGCGCAGGCCACGCCTTCGGGATACGGCAGATCCGAATCCGTCACCAGCGCCCGCCGCAGCGGGATGGTGTACATCACCCCGAGCACGCCGCCGGTGGCGCAGATGCCGAACGACAGCCAGAACGGGAAGCCCTGCCACCAGCCGATCATCACCAGCCCGGGCAGCACGAAGATGATCGACGACAACGTGCCGGCCGCCGAGGCGACCGTCTGCACGATGTTGTTCTCCTGCATCGTGGCATCGCGCATCGCGCGCAGGATCGCCATCGAGATCACCGCCGCCGGGATCGAGGTCGAGAAGGTCAGCCCCGCCTTCAGCCCGAAGAACACGTTGGCGGCGGTGAACACCACGGTGATGACCACGCCGATCAGCAAACCGCGCAGGGTGAATTCCTTGCGTGCGGCCAGTTCGGCACTGACGACGGGGCGGGGCATGGGGCTGGACATCGGTGTTCCCGGGCGGGGTGGCAAGGCCCGCAACATAGCAGGAGCGGGCAATCGCGAACAGGCAGCGGTGATCCGCTGCCGGGCGAGCGTGCCGCGCCCGCTGGCGCCGCCTGCGCGAAACCGCGGCCGGGCGCAGGCGCGGCCATCCCGGCGTGTGGCCGCTCGCCAGCGCCTTGCTGTCAGCAGGGTGCTGGCATCGGGTGCGCAGCCGATCGTCGCTGCCATGCCAGAATCGACACTGCCACCCATCCGGAGCCGCCCATGAACCCCACCGAGGAAACCAACCTGCTCGCCGAGATCGCCGTCCTGCGCTCGCTGGTCAAGCTGCTGATCGGTTACCTGCCGGCCGACGCCGCCACCACGACGGCCCTGCAGACGCTCACCACGCAACTGGTCGAGACCGCGCCGCCGTACACCCAGCAGCGGGTGGCGCTGCAGCGGGCGGTCAAGCTGATCGATCCGTTGGCGATACCGCGGCGATCCTGATCGTCAACCGAACGCAGGCGGCGGCCGCTCTCAGGCCGCGAACTGCAACCGCGCCAGCTCGGCGTACAGGCCGCCTTGCGCGACCAATTGCGCGTGCGTGCCCTGGGCGACGATGCGGCCGTGGTCGAGCACGACGATGCGGTCGGCGCCGAGCACGGTCGCCAGCCGGTGCGCGATCACCAGCGTGGTGCGACCCTTGCGCAGGCGCTCGAAGGCCTGCTGGATGGCGCGCTCGCTGTGCGCATCCAGAGCGCTGGTCGCCTCGTCGAGCAGCAGGATCGGCGCTTGTTTGAGCACCGCGCGGGCGATCGCCAGCCGCTGCTGCTGGCCACCGGACAGGCGCGTGCCTTTTTCGCCGAGGAAGCTGCGGTAACCGTCGGGCAGGGCAGCGAGGAATTCGTGCGCCTCGGCGGCGCGGGCGGCGGCGATCACCTCGTCCTCGCTGGCGTCCAGGCGGCCGTAGCGGATGTTGTCGAGGGCGTCGGCGCCGAAGATCACTGGGTCTTGCGGCACCAGTGCGATGCGCTCGCGCAGTGCCTGCGGATCGAGTTGGCGCAGGTCGATGCCACCGACCCGGATGCTGCCGGTATCGGGGTCGTGGAAGCGCAGCAGCAACTGGAACACGGTGCTCTTGCCGGCGCCGGAAGGGCCGACCAGGGCCACCGTCTCGCCGGCGGCGATGGTCAGGGTGAAGTCCTCCAGCGCCGGCGTGTCCGGTCGCGCCGGGTAATGGAATCGCACCTGCTCGAAGGCGATCGCGGCGGCGGTCGCCGTCGCTGCCGTGGCCGCTGCCGGCAGCGACATCGGCTGTGCCGGCGCGGTGATGCGCGGGGTTTCCGCCAGCAGTTCGTTGATCCGGCCCATGCCGCCGCTGGCGCGTTGCACTTCGGCCCAGACTTCGCTGAGCGAGCCGACCGAGCCGGCGCCGAACACGGCATAGAACACGAACTGCATCAGCGTGCCGGCACTCATCTGGCCGGCGATGACATCGTGGGCGCCGATCCACAGCACGGCGATGACGGCGCCGAACACCAGCACGATCACCGAGGCGGTCAGCAGCGCCTGCGTGCGCACGCGGCGGCGCGCAGTGGCGAAGGCATCTTCCACCGCGCCGGTATAGCGCTCGCCTTCGAAGCGCTCGCGCGCATAGCTTTGCACGGTGTGCATGGCATTGAGGGTTTCCCCGGCGCGGGCGTTGGCATCGGCGGTGCGATCCTGGCTGGCGCGCGACATGCCGCGCACGCGCCGTCCGAAGACGACGATCGGCAGCACCACCAGCGGGATGCCGACCAGCGCCAGACCGGCCAGCCGCGGGCTGGTCACCACCAGCATCAGCAGCGAGCCGAGCACGGTGATCGCGCTGCGCAGGGCGATCGACATGCTCGAGGCGATCACCGTGCGCAGCAATTCGGTATCGGCCGACAGCCGCGAGATCAGTTCGCCGGTGCGGGTGCGTTCGAAGAAGGCGATGTCCAGCCGCAGCAAGTGGGTGTAGACGTCGCGGCGCAGGTCGGCGACCACGCGCTCGCCGAGCAGGCTCACGCAGAAAAAGCGCCCGGCGGTGGCCAGCGCCAGCACCAGCGCCACCGCCAGCAGCAGCACGAACCATTCGTCGATGGCGCCGCCGCCGGCATGGCTGAAGCCGCGATCGACCATGTAGCGCACCGCCACCGGCAGCACCAGCACCGAACTCGACGACAGCGCCAGAAAGCCCAGCCAACCGGCGATCAACCGTGGCCGCCGGCGCAGATAGGGCCACAGCGCGCGCAACGAACGCGGGTCGGTGCGCGCCGTGGTCGGGCGGTCGCTGGGGGCGGATTCGGTCATTGCGTGCATTCCAGAAGTTGGATCCGCCCGCGGGTGGCGTCGCCGAGGGCCGTTTGCAAGGCGGGCAACTGGTGGCGGGGCAGGTCGATGGTCAGGTGCAAGCCGTCGGCGGCGAAGTGCTCGTCGCATTTGACGGCCTGAAAGCGCGAAATCTGCTGGTGGACGACGTTGGCGTGCTCGAACGGGCAGGTCAGCGTCGCCCGTGTCCGTTCGACGCAGACGATCTTCGGCGCCAGCCGCAGGCATTGCGCGGCGCTGCCGCCATAGGCGCGCACCAGGCCGCCGGCGCCGAGTTTGATGCCGCCGAACCAGCGTGCGACCAGCACCGCCACGCCATCGCAGCCGGCGCCGTCGATCGCCGCCAGGATCGACCGCCCGGCGGTGCCGGCCGGCTCGCCATCGTCGCTGGAGCGGTAGCTGTCGCCCAGCCGCCATGCCCAGCAGTTGTGGCTGGCGTCGTCGGCCTGGGTGGCGGCAATGAACGCCTGCGCCGCCGCCGCGGCGTCGATGGGGGCGGCGTGGGCGCGAAAGCGGCTCTTCTTGACGACCAGTTCGAACTGCGCCGGTGTCGCCAGGGTGGTGCGACTCATCGTCGGCGCCCCGGCGTCATCGCGTCATGGCAGCAGCACACGCAGGTCATCGGGGATGGCATCGTCCGGATAATGTTGATGGAAGCGGCGCAGGCTGGCGCGCGCGCCGTCGCGGTCGCCGTCGGCCAGACGCGCGCGGATGCGGTCGAGCCAGGCGGCCGGCGCAAGTGCGGCGTCGTCGCCGGGGAAGGACTGCGCCGGCGCGGCCTGCTTGTGCCGCCCGGATTTTACGCCCTGGCGATCGCGCGCGCCGCCGGTCGCCGACTGCTGGTCATCGCGGGCCTGCGCGGCAACGTCGTCGGCCGGTGGCAACGCCTCGGCCCTGGCCGGTGACGATGGCTTGGCGGCGGCCGGTGTCGCCAGTGCCGCCGCGTTTGTCGTCGCATGCAGGCGGCCGGCGCCGGCTGGGCCGGCATCGGCAGCCGCCGCTGCCGGCGGTGGTGGCGCTGGCGCTGGCGGTGGCGCAGGCGGCGGGCGGGCCGCGCTGGCTTCCGTCGCTGCCGGTGCCGGTGCCGGTGTCGGAAATGCCGTCGGCGCAGCGGCGGCGGGGCGATTGGCAAACTCCGCGCTGGCGGCGGTGCGCAGTGGCTCGTCGTGGGCCTGCACGGCGCGGGCCGCCGTTGGCGCCGTCGCAGTCGCGGTCGGCGGCGGCAGATCCTTGGGCGGTGGCGCCTGCGCCTCGGAATCGGCGGTCAGGGTGTCCGCCGCGGCTGTTGCGGTGGCCGGTGCGGTGGCCGGTGCGGCAACTTCCGCCGGCAGCGGCAGCGTCGTCTGCCGATCCTGGTGCATGCGCAGCAGCAGGCCGGTGGCGATCAGCGCGCTGGCGGCGGTGCCGATGCCGAGCGAGCGCCACAGGCGCAGTGGCCGTCGCCGCACCTGCGGCTGCACGGCGCTGCGCGCGGCGGCGAGGATGCGTGCGTCCAGCGCCGGCGGCGGCGCCGCGGTGGGCAGTTCGCGCAGCAGGCGCGCCAGCTCGCGCTCGTTCGCGTCCAGCGGCTCGGGTGAGGCCGGCGGTGGTGTGGTCTGGCTCATGAACGCAACCTCGAACGCAGCTTGTCCATCGCGTAACGCAGGCGGGATTTCACGGTTTCGCGGCCGACTCCGGTGATTTGCGCGATTTCCTCCAGTTCCAGTTCGCGATCCAGGCGCAGCAACAGCACTTCGCGTTGCTCGGCTGGCAATTCCTCCAGCGCCCGTTGCAATTGCCGGCGTTGTTCGAACTGGCTCATCTCGCGCTCGGGCGTGCTCGGGTCGGGTTCGCGTTCGATGCGTTCGTCGCCCTCGTCGACGAAGCCGCCCTGGCGACCCAGGGCGCGCCAGTGGTCGGTCAGGCGGTTGCTGGCGATCTGGTAGAGCCAGGTCGAAAATTTCGCATCCGGCCGGTAGCGTTCGCGGGCACCGATCAGGCGACTCCAGACATCCTGAAACAGTTCCTCGGCCAGCGCCTGCTGGCGCAGGTGGCGCAGCAGGTAACGGAACAGGCCGCCGCGATGCCTCGCGTACAGCGTCTCGAATGCCGTCGCATCGCCGCGGCCGTAGGCCATCATCAGGGCTTCGTCCGTGGCGTCGGCATCCATGCCCGAAAGCCTACGCGATGCGGTGGGTGGCGGGAAACTCGCCGGCTCCGGTGGGCATTGCTATGCTGCGCCAGTACCCCTGTCGCGTGCGCGCAATGCAGCCGGTTCCGCAATTGACCCTGAGCCTTCCCGAGCCGGTGGCGGCCCTCGATCCGTCCGGCGCCAGCCTGATCGGCGACCTTGGCGTCGCCCTTGCCCATCGCGCCCGGGCGATCCCGGGTTTTCGCCAGATCGCCCTGCGCTGGGGCCGCGCCGGCCAGCTCGCGCAGTGGCGCAGCGGCCCGCTCGCCGGACGGGTGGAAAACCTGCTCGATCAGGTAATCACCAAGCCCGATGGGCAGGTGCGCAATCGCGATGGCGTGATCGCGGTGGCATGGCGCATCGAGCAGGCCGATGCGTGGCTGGCGCTGGCGATCGAGACCGATCCGACGCAGCCGCCGAAAGCCTGGCACGTGCTGCTCGATCGTGCCCATCTGTTCGGCTCGGCGTTGCTCGAACGCGATTACCTGAGCGCGCGCGTGCGTCGCCTGGAAAAGGCCGAGAAGCTGCAAGCGGCGCTGTATGCCATCGCCGACCTCGCCAGCACGCCGATGGAAATGGCCAAGATGCTGGCCGGCTTGCACCAGATCGTCGCCGGCCTGATGTACGCCGAGAATTTTTTCATTGCGCTGTATGACCAGGCCGCCGACAGCCTGCGCTTCATCTATTTCGCCGATGTCCTGGATCCGTTCGAGGCCGATCCGGACATGGAGATTCCGCTCGACGCACTGCCCAACAGCCTGACGGTGGCGGTGATCCGGCACGGTCGCGCGCTGATGGGCCCGTCCGAGGCCATTCGCCGCGAACTGGGCATGGCCTATGACGACGAGCACGGTCCGGAAAGCAACGCCTGGCTCGGGGTGCCGATGCTGGTCGGCGGGCAGGTACGCGGCGTGGTGGTGGTGCAAAGCTACGATTCGCGTTTCGACTACGACGACGAAGACCGCGCCCTGCTGTCCTACGTCGCCCAGCACATCCTTACCGCGCTCGAGCGCAAGCAGCAGCAATCCGACCTCGAGCGACGGGTGTTCGAGCGCACCCGCGAACTGGCGATGGCCAACCTCGAACTGCGCAGCGAGATCGTCGAGCGCCAACGC
The DNA here is from genome assembly GCA_018240435.1 of Pseudomonadota bacterium. Lineage (GTDB taxonomy): Bacteria > Pseudomonadota > Gammaproteobacteria > Xanthomonadales > Xanthomonadaceae > SZAS-103. The sequence goes on along the minus strand of JAFEFT010000015.1, from coordinate 32,989 downwards.
GCCGAGCAGTTGCAGCGGGCGTTGTACCGCATCGCCGAGCTGTCGATCGTCGCCGACACCCTCGAGCAGTTCTATGCCGCCGTCCACGAGGAGGTCGGCGGGCTTCTCAATGCCCGCAATTTCTTCATCGCCTTGTTGTCCGAGGACAGCGACGAGCTCCAGTTCCCGTATTCGGTGGATGAGCGCGACGCCCAGCGCAAGACCCGCAAGCTGGCACGGGGCCTGACCGAATACGTGTTGCGCACCGGCAAGCCGCTGCTGGTCGATCGGGCGGCGATCACCGCGCTCGAAGCGGCCGATGAAGTGCACAGCCTCGGCAGTCCCTCGGTGTGCTGGCTGGGCGTGCCCTTGATGCGCGACGAGCGCTCGGTCGGCGTGATCGTGGTGCAAAGCTACGACGAGTCGATCCGCTACACCCAGCGCGATCAGGATCTGCTGACCTTCGTCGCCTTCCACATCGCTTCGGGCCTGTTGCGCAAGCGTGCGCAAGATCACCTCAAGGCCGCCTACGCCGAGCTGGAGCGGCGGGTGGAGGAACGCACCCGCGAACTGGCCAACGCCAACCGCAAGCTGCGCGGGCAGATCGCCGAACGCGAGCGCGCCGAGGAGTCGTTGACCCACCAGGCCCTGCACGACGCCTTGACCGGCCTGCCCAACCGCACCCGCCTGCTCGATCGCATGCAGCATGCGATGTCGGCCTGGCAGCGCGATCCGCAGCGGGGGTTCGCGGTGCTGTTCCTCGACCTGGACCGGTTCAAGGTGGTCAACGACAGCGCCGGCCACCTCGTCGGCGACGAACTGCTCAAGCAGGCCAGCCGCCTGATCGCCGGTGCCGTGCGGCTGCCCGACACGGTGGCGCGGCTGGGCGGCGACGAGTTCGCCGTGCTGGTGGAGGCGATCCGCAGCGTCGCCGAAGCCAGCGAGGTCGCGCAGCGCATCATCAACGCGCTGGCGGCGCCGATCGCGGTGGCCGGCAAGGAACTGTTCACCTCGGCCAGCGTCGGCATCGCCATGGTCGGCCCGCAATACAAGCGGCCCGAGGAACTGCTGCGCGATGCCGACGTGGCGATGTATCGCGCGAAGAACAAAGGCCGCAGCCGTTACGAGGTATTCGACGAGGCGCTGCGTTTCGAAGCCCTGCGCGTGCATGATCTCGAAGGCGAGCTGCGCCGCGCGATCGGCTTTGGTGCTTTCGTGCCCTATTTCCAGCCGATCGTGCGCCTTGCCGATCGCGAGGTGGTCGGTTACGAGGCCTTGCTGCGCTGGCGCCACGAGGAGCGCGGCGTGCTCTCGCCGATCGAGTTTCTCGGCGTGGCCGAGGACAGCGGCCTGATCGAGCAGATCGACTGGCTGGTATTCGAGGAAGCCTGCCGGCGCTTTCATGCCGTCGCCACCGGGGAGCGGTACATCAGCATCAACGTCTCGCCGCGGCACTTCCGTTCGCCGGATCTGGCGCAACGGTTGCTGGGGCTGGCGCGCGAATACGAAGTGCCGCAGCGGCGGCTGCGCATCGAGCTGACCGAAGGCGCGCTGCTGGACAACTCCTCGCAGGTGCTCAGCACCATCGAAACCTTGTGCGATGGCGGCATCTGCGCCCAGCTCGACGATTTCGGCACCGGCTATTCGGCGCTCTCCTACCTGCACCGGTTCCCGTTGCGCGCGCTCAAGATCGACCGCTCGTTCGTCTCCGACCTGTTCGTCGCCGATGGCAAGGGCAGCGAGGCGGTGGTGCGCGCCATCCTCGCGCTGGCGCGCTCGCTGGGCCTGGACGTGATCGGCGAGGGCATCGAGACGCAAGAGCAGTGCGATCTGCTGCAAGCACTGGGCTGCCAGTACGGGCAGGGCTTCCTGTTCGGCTATCCGGTGGCCACGCCCGAGCGCGCCGACTGACTGCCGGCGGCGTCGGCCGGGGCGTGCATGCGGATGCGGGCAACGACGCGGTGACGGCACGGCGAACCTCGGCGATGGGCAGATGCCCGATGCAACGCGCCGACGGTCGTCGTGGGGTTGAACGGGTGGGGCGCGCTCACCCGCGGATCGCCAGCAGCCTTGGCTCGGTCATGTCCTCGATCGCGCAGCGCACGCCCTCGCGGCCGAGGCCGGAATCCTTCACCCCACCGTAGGGCATGTGATCCACGCGCCAGCTCGGCACGTCGCCGACGATCACCCCGCCGACTTCCAGCACATCCCAGGCGCGCAGGGCATGGCGCAGATCATGCGTGAACACGCCCGCCTGCAGGCCGTAGCGGCTGGCATTGACCGCGGCCAGCGCCTGCTCGAAATCGGCGAACGGTTCGAGCACGACCACCGGGCCGAAGGCTTCCTCGGCGACGATCGCCGCCGTGCGCGGCACCGCTTCGAGCACCGTCGCCGGCAGCAGCGTGCCACGCCGCCGGCCGCCGCAAAGCACCCGCGCGCCGGCGGCGACGGCGTCGTCGATCCAGTCTTGCAGTCTTGCCGCGGATGCTTCGTCGATCAGCGGGCCGATGAAGGTGGCTTCGTCCTTCGGGTCGCCGCACACCAGCGATTGCGCCGCCGCCACCAGTTTCGCGCGCAGTGTCGCGAACAGCGAGGCATGCGCGAACACGCGCTGCACGCTGATGCAGCTTTGCCCGGATTGGTAGAAGGCACCGAACACCAGCCGCTCGACCACGCGATCGAGATCGTCGTGCTGGTCGCCATCGACGAGGCAGGCGGCGTTGCCGCCCAGTTCCAGCACCACCTTTTTCTTGCCGGCGCGCGCCTTCAGATCCCAGCCGACCGCCGCCGAGCCGGTGAACGACAGCAGCTTGAAACGCGCGTCGGTGGTGAACAGATCGGCGCCGTCGCGGTGGCAGGGCAGGATCGAGAAGCTGCCTTGGGGCAGATCGGTTTCGGCCAGCACTTCGCCGATGATCAGCGCGCCGACCGGGGTGCGCGAGGCCGGCTTGAGCAGCCACGGGCAACCGGCGGCGATCGCCGGAGCGACCTTGTGCGCGACCAGGTTGAGCGGGAAATTGAACGGGCTGATGAACGAGCACGGCCCGATCGGCACGCGCTTGACGAAGCCGCGGTAGCCGCGGCTGCGCGGCGAGATGCCCAGCTCCAGCACGTCCCCGCCGATGCGCACCGCTTCGGCGGCGGCGATCTTGAAGGTGTCGATCAGCCGGGTGACTTCGCCGCGGGCATCGCGTATGGGTTTGCCGGCCTCGATGCACAGCGCATGCGCAAGCTCCTCGCGGCGCTCGCCGAAGCGGGCGACGCAGTGCTTGAGCACGGCCTGGCGCTGGTCGGGCGCGAACGCCGCCAGCGCCGGCTGCGACGCCACCGCGGCGGCGATGGCCTGGTCGATGACGGCGGCATCGGCCAGCGCGACCCGGCACGCTTCCTGCCCGGAATACTTGTCGTGCACGACCAGATCGGCGTTGGGCGCGCAGGCGCGGCCGGCGAGGTAGTACGGGTAAGTTGGTTTCAACATGTTCGCACCTCGGGCAAGGGCTCGCCCTGAATCACTCGGCCGGTTCGACCCGCAACGGCAGGCTGCCATCGGCCAGCCGACCCTGCAGGCGCTGGCCTGTGCGCGTCTGCGCGATGCTGCGCACGACCCGGCCATCCTCGTCGCGGAGGATGGCATAGCCGCGTTCGAGCACACCCAGCGGGCTGACCGCGTGCAGGGCGCGCGCCAGCGCGTGCAGGCGGACGCTGCGTCGATCCAGTGTCGCCGCCTGGGCACGCACCAGTGCCGTCAGCGCGCGCTCGAGGCGGGCGTGGTGCAGCGTCAACGTGGTGGCTGGATGGCGATGCTGCAGGCGCATCGCCAGTTGCCGCAGTTGCTCGCTGCGGGTGTCGAGCAGGCGCCGTCGCTGCATGTCGAGCCGCCGGTGCATTTCCGCCAGACGCAGCGCGCCGCGCTCGAGTCGGGCGTGCGGGCGTTGCCCCTGCAAGCGCAACCAGGCGCGATCGGCGCGCTGCGCCAGCGCATCCAGACGTCGCTGCATCGCCGTTTGCAGCCGTGCGCCTTGGCGTTGCAGCAGCGCCTGCAATTCGCTGCGGTCGGGGACCAGCAGCTCGGCCGCCGCCGACGGCGTGGCGGCACGCAGGTCGGCGACGAAATCGGCGAGCGTGGTGTCGATCTCGTGGCCGATCGCCGCCAGCACCGGCACCGGGCAGGCGGCGATTTCGCGTACCAGCGCTTCCTCGTTGAAGCACCACAAATCTTCCAGCGAGCCGCCGCCACGGGTGAGCAGGAGGGCGTCGTAGCGACCGCTGGCACCGGCCCGGCGCAGCGCCTGCACCAGTTGCGCGGTCGCTGCCGCGCCCTGCACCGGGCTGGGCACGATCTCGATCTCCAGCAACGGCAGGCGGCGGGCGATGACATGCAGCACGTCGCGGATCGCCGCGCCGGACGGCGAGGTGACGATGCCGAGCCGACGCACGAAACGCGGCAGCGGCCGCTTGCGTTCGGGCGCGAACAGGCCTTCGCCGACGAGTTTGGCCTTGAGTTCCTCGAATGCCCGCCGCAGCGCGCCTTCGCCGGCTTCCTCCATGTGCTCGACGACCAGTTGCATGTCGCCGCGCGCCTCGTACACGGTCAGTCGCCCACGCAGCAGCACCTGGATGCCGTCGCGCGGCGCGAAACGCAGCAGCCCGGCGCGCTGCCGCCACATCGCGCAGCGCAATTGCGCGCGCGCATCCTTGAGGTTGAAGTAGACGTGCCCCGAAGCCGGCCGCGACACGCTGCCCAGTTCGCCTTCCACCCACACCATCGGGAAGCTGCCTTCGAGCAGGTCGCGCGCCAGTGCGCCGAGTTGGCTGGGGGTGAGCACATTGCGCGACGGATCGTTCATCGCGGCACTGTAACGCCACTGCCCTACAATAGGGCATCGATGTTCGAGGCAATGGGAATGGACGAGGCAATCGGCCCCGCGGCGCGGCGGGCGGCGCGGGCGGTGCGGGTCGGCAAGGTGACGATGGGCGGCGACGCGCCGGTCGTCGTGCAGTCGATGACCAACACCGACACCGCCGATGTCGCGGCGACCACGAAACAGGTCGCCGAGCTGTGGCGCGCCGGCTCCGAGCTCGTGCGGATCACCGTCAACACGCCCGAAGCGGCGGCGGCGGTGCCGCGCATTCGCGACAAGCTGGCGCTGATGGGTGTGGAGGTGCCGCTGATCGGCGATTTCCACTACAACGGCCATCAACTGCTCGGCGCCGAACCGGCGGCGGCGCAGGCGCTGGCCAAGTATCGAATCAATCCCGGCAACGTCGGCTTCGGCCACAAACGCGACACCCAGTTCGCCACCTTGATCGAATTGGCATTGAAGCACGACAAGCCGGTGCGGATCGGCGTCAACTGGGGTTCGCTCGATCAGGCGTTGGCGGCAAAGCTGATGGACGAAAATCACGCACGCGCGCAGCCGTGGGATGCGCCGGCGGTGATGCGCGAGGCGTTGATCCGCTCGGCGCTGGACTCGGCGCAACGCGCGGTCGAGCTGGGCCTGGCGCGCGAGCGCATCGTGCTGTCGTGCAAGGTCTCGGGCGTGCAGGAATTGATCGCCGTCTATCGTGACCTCGCCGCGCGCTGCGACTACGCCCTGCACCTGGGTCTGACCGAAGCGGGCATGGGCAGCAAAGGCATCGTCGCCTCCACCGCGGCGCTGGCGGTGCTGTTGCAGCAGGGCATCGGCGACACCATCCGCATCTCGCTCACGCCCGAGCCGGGCGGCGCGCGCACGCAGGAGGTGGTGGTCGCGCAGGAGCTGCTGCAGACGATGGGCCTGCGCGCGTTCACGCCGCTGGTCACCGCCTGCCCGGGCTGCGGCCGCACCACCTCGGAGTTCTTCCAGGAACTGGCGAAAACCGTTCAGGAGCATGTCCGCGCGAAGATGCCGGAGTGGAAGATCAGCCGTCCCGGCGCCGAAAATTTGACCCTGGCGGTGATGGGTTGCGTGGTCAATGGCCCGGGTGAATCGCGTCACGCGAACATCGGAATCTCGCTGCCCGGCACCGGCGAAGCGCCGGCTGCGCCGGTGTTCATCGATGGCAAGAAAGCGATGACCTTGCGCGGCGAGCGCATCGCCGAGGAATTCGTGGCGGTGATCGACGAATACGTCGAGCGGCGGTATGGTGTCGCGGCGCCGGCGTGAGCCCGCGCTCGCACGCGGCCGGATCGGTACCATGAGCGGATCGGCCCGGCCGCGCGGGCCATGACCGGAATCGCCACAGGCATGCGCATCGAGACGGGAACCCAACTCGGCGGCTACACCATCCTCTCGCGCCTCGGGCGCGGCGGCATGGCGACGGTCTACCTCGCCCGCGAGGCCGAACTCGATCGCATGGTGGCGCTCAAGGTGCTGCCCGAGCAATTGGTCGACGATCAGGATTTCAGCAAGCGCTTCGAGCTCGAAGCGCGGGTCATCGCCAGCCTCGACCATCCCAACATCATCCCGCTGTATCGTTACGGCATCGCCGAGGACGTGCCGTGGATGGCGCTGCGCTACGTCGATGGCGGTGACTTCGAATCGGCACTGAAATCCGGGATGGATGTCGCCGCCGGCATGGCGGTGCTGCGCGGGGTCGCCGCGGCGCTCGACTATGCGCACCGGCGCGGCATCGTCCACCGCGATCTCAAGCCGCAGAACATCCTGCTCACCGAGGACAAGGCGCCGTACCTGGCCGACTTCGGCGTGGCCAAACTGCTCGAAGGCGCGGAAAAGCTCAAGACGGCGACCGGCAACATCTTCGGCACGCCCGCCTACATGGCGCCCGAGCAGGCCAAGGGCGAGGCGCTCGGTCCGTTCACCGACATCTACGCATTGGCGGTGATCGCCTGCCGGGTACTGACCGGCTATCTGCCGTTCGATGCCGACACCCCGCACGCGATCTTGCTCAAGCACATCAGTGCACCGCTGCCGCCGCCGGTGACCTCGACCCTGCCCGGCGCGGTGGCGACGGCGCTGGCGCTGGGTCTGGCGAAAGAGCCGGCGGCACGCCCGGCCAGTGCCGGTGCCCTGATCGAGGCCATCGAGCAGGCCCTGGCCGGGCAACCGATGACGCCGCCACGCTTTCGGTCGGAAGCGCCCGTCGCGGCAACCCAGCTGACCCCGCTGCCACCGACGCCGGCGGCGACGCAGGTGACACCGCTGCCGCCGATGCCGGTGACTCCGGCCTCGGTCGCCGCCACCCAGGTCACGCCGCTGCCGCAGGCGCCGGTGGTGCCGGCCGTTGCCGCGACGCCGATGGCGCCGGCTTCACCGCCAGCTGCTGCACCGATCCTGATCCATCCACGTCGGCCAGCCTGGATGATCGGCGCGGGTGTGGCGGCATTCGTCCTGCTCATCGCCGGTGGCGTGGCCGTCAAGCAGGGGTGGGGATCGGACAGTGGTTTCTTCGCATTCAGCAGCGCCAGCCCGGCAGCGGATGCGTCGGCCGCCGCAAGCCCGGGTGATGCGGCTGTCGCCTCGCCAGTGGCCAGCAGTGAAGCCAGCAGCAGCGGCATCGCGTCGGCTCCCGGCACCGATGCGGGCAGCGCGTCGTCGCCCCCGGCCGCGGCTCCGGACAGCGACGCCAGCACCAGCGCTGGCAGTACCGACCGCAGTGGCGCCATCGCCGACGACGACGCGCAGCCGAGTTTCGATTGCAGCCGGGCGTCCTCGCACGCCGAGCAGTTGATCTGCACCAGCCCCGAACTGGCGCATGCCGATCGGCTGTTGCAGCAGACCTACGATGCCGCCCTGCAGGTCGTCGTCGACAAGGAGGGGCTCAAGCGCAGCGAAATCGACTGGATTCGCAACGTGCGCGACATCTGCACCGACGCGCCGTGCCTGGAGTCCGCCTATGAAAACCGGATGGAGGTGCTGGCGGGCTTTCGTGATCGCGATCAGTGATGCCCGCGGACGTTGCCGCTGCGTTCATGCGCGTTGATCAACGCGTCGGCTGCGCTGCGCGTTGCGGCAGCGCCACAACCCCGATCGTCATCGCCACCAGCAGCACCAGCGAGGCGGTGTAGCGGCTCAGCGCCAGGCCGCCGTGATCAAGCGGCTTGTCGAGGAAATCGCCGAGCACCGCGCCGAGTGGGCGAGTGAGGATGAAGGCGGCCCAGAACAGCGCCGTGCGCGAGATGCGGGTCGAGACATACGCCATCGCGACCAGCACCAGGGCGCCGCCGAACACCAGCGCCGCGCCGTCGTAGCCCAGGCCCAGCCCGGCCGGCACCTCGGTGCGGCCGTCGGCGACGAAATCGCCCAGCGCCGTGCCCAGTGTCTGCGAAAACATGATGGTGAGCCAGTAGAAGCCTTCTGCCTGTGGCGACGACACGCTCGCAACGGCGACGGTTCCCAGCGTGCGCTGCCAGACGAACAGCGAGCCCAGCAACAGCGACAGCAACAGGATCGAACCGCCGGTGTAGCCGATGCCGAGCGAGCGGTCGGCGAAATCGGCAAGCGTGGTGCCGACGGTGGTGGTGGCGATGATGGTGATCCAGTACGACGCCGAGTGGAATGATTTCGCGCGCACTTGCATTGCCACCGCGACGAGGAAAATCGCCGCGAAGATCGCGCTGCCGACGAGGTAGCCGAGCTGCATCGACATCGTCACCGCGTCGCCGCCGGTCTCGCCGAGGGTGGTGGCGATGATCTTCAACAGCCAGAAGCCGAGGGTGACGGCGGGGACTTTGCCGACGTGATCGGTCGCTTGCGGATTCATGCGGAAAGAAGTCATCGGCGTCGTCGCGAGGCGATCGATTCTGGCACCGCCGGTGTTAGCGATCGCTTGGCGCCGATGCCGGTGGCGCGATCAACCGCGCACGCCGCCGGGTTGGCAGCGCGGGTGCAGGCTGGCGGCCGCCGATGCGCGGGCGGCGATGCTGTCGAACCATGGGGTGAGGTTGCGCAGGCGACGATCGAATGGCTGGCCGACCGAATCGGCGAAGTCCAGCCAGACGTAGAGCCAGATGTCGGCCAGCGTGAAACGCTCGCCGGCGAGAAAGCGATGGCCGGCGAGCATGCCGTCGAGCCATGCGATCCGGTCCTGGGCGACGCGTTTGAGCGCCGGGCCGGCCTCCGCTTCGACCGGGATGCGGCCACGAAAGCGCGCCAGCCCTTCGGCGTAGTGGTAGGCGTTGTGGATGTTCTCGGTGATCGCCAGCTCGACCCGGCGCAGCCATTGCCGCGTGCACGCCCGCTCGATCGGCGTGCGCCCGAGCAGCGGCGGTTCGGGGTGCAATTCTTCCAGATATTCCATGATCGCCACCGACTCGGCCAGGCACTGGCCGTCGTCGAGCAGCAGCGCCGGCGTCTGTCCGGCCGGATTGAGCCGCAGATAGGGCTGCTGCCGGTTCTCGCCGGCGAATACGTCCACCTGCCGGCTGGGGATGTGCAGGCCCTTCTCGGCCAGATACATGCGTACCGTGCGAGGGGCGGGGCTGAGAGCGTCAAGCAGCAGCATGAATCATTGCTTCCTGGTAATGGCGGACGGCTGCGCACCGTGCTATCAGCCGGCCGATGCGCCGGCATCGTGCGCCGAGCCGGCGTGCCCGCAAAGGACGGTCATGGCGTGCGTGATCGATGATGGCATGAGCCTCACTCGCCGGGTTTGACCGCCTCGCTCGGGGCCAGGCTGGCATGGCTGCGCGCCAGCCGGGTTTCGCGGTGGGCGATGAAGGCGTTGGCGGCGAAGATGATGGCGGCGCCGGCCAGCGTCCAGTGATCGAGTTTTTCGTCGAACAGATAGTAGCCGGCCACCGCCACCATCGGCAACTGCATGAAACTGATCGGTTGCAGCGCCGACACCTCGCCCAGCCCGAGCGCGCGCGCCCACAGCAGTTGCGCGACGGTGCCGCAGGCGCCGGTGGCGAACAGCCAGCCCCAGGTCGCCATCGGCGGCCATTGCCATCCGGGCAATGCCGCCAGCAACGACATCGGTACCCAGAACAGGTAGGTGAAGAAGACGATGGTATCGGGCCCATCGATGCGCGAGAGTTGTTTGATCTGGATGGCGACGATGGCGCTGAGCAGGGCCGCGAGCAGGGCGACCAGCGAGGCGATCGAAAAGCCGGCGCCGCCCGGCCGCACCACTACCAGCACGCCGACGAAACCGAGCATCACCGCTGCCCAGCGTCGCCAGCGCACGCGTTCGCGCAGCCAGATCACCGCCATGATCGTCACGAACAGTGGCGTCGCGTACGACAGCGCGATTGCCTGGGCCAGCGGCAGGTGCGCAATCGCCCAGTAGCCGCTGAGCATCGAGCCGACGCCAATGGCGCTGCGCAACAGGTAGCGTGGCAGCTGCCGGGTGCGTGGCGCCGCACCGCCGGCGCGCAGGATCGGCAGCAGCACCAGCAGGCCCAATGCGCTGCGGAAAAACGCGATCTCGAAGGTCGAAAGCGAATGGGCGGCGACCTTGATGGTCAGTGCCATCGCCCCGAAGCAGATCGTGCTGGCCAGCATCAGCCCGGCGGCGCGCACGAAACGGTTGGGCGTGGCATTCAGCATGGTGCGGCTGCGTGTCGGCAGGGACGTCGGCGCGCCCGCCTGCCCGATGGTCGCGGTGCTCGGGCTGGTACCGATTCACCCCCTGCGGCCGCCGCAGCGGTCACGCAAGGCGCCGGGCGCGATCGCATCACCAGCGGGCACCGACGATGCGTGGCTCGGGCTCGATGTCCACCCCGAAGCGCTCGCGCACCGAGGCGGCGACGCGGCGGGCCAGATCGAGCAATTGCGCGCCGCTGGCGTGGCCGTGGTTGACCAGCACCAGCGCGTGTTGCGCGGCGATGCCGGCATCGCCGTCGCGATGGCCTTTCCAGCCGCAGGACTGGATCATCCATGCCGCGGCGAGCTTGCGCTTGCTCGCGTCGGCGGCCGGATACACGGGCAGCTGCGGGTGCTCGCGCTGCAGCGTGTCGGCGATATCCGCGTCGACCAGCGGATTCTTGAAGAAGCTGCCGGCGTTGCCGATCAGCAACGGGTCGGGCAGTTTGCGCGTGCGCAGGCGGATCACCGCTTCGGCGACGTGCGCTGCCCGCGGTGCCGCCACGCCCATCGCCGCCAGCTCGTCACCGATACCGGCGTAGTCCAACCGCAACTCGTGCCGGCGCGGCAGGCGGAACTCGACGGCGAGCACGATCCAGCGCTCGCGCTCGCGCTTGAAGACGCTGTCGCGGTAGCCGAAGTCGCAAGCGGCGCGATCGAACCGCGCGATCCGGCCTGCGCGGCGATCGTAGGCTTCCACGGTCTGGATGAACTCGCCTGCTTCGACGCCGTAGGCACCGATGTTCTGGATCGGCGCGGCACCGACCCGGCCGGGGATGAGAGCGAGGTTCTCCAGCCCTTCCAGCCGCCGGCCCAGCGTCCAGTGCACCAGATCGTTCCAGCCGACGCCGGCCTCGGCGCGCACCAATGCACCGTCGCCATTTTCTGCCAGCGTCGAAATGCCGCGCAGGTCGAGGTGGACGACCAGCCCCGGCACGTCGTCGACCAGCAACAGGTTGCTGCCGTCACCGAGCACCAGCAATGGATCCAGGCGCAGCGCGCCGCTGCCGCACAGTTCGTCGAAGCCGGCGCGGTCGCGCACCTCGGCCAGCAACTGCGCCTGCGCCGCGACGCGAAAGGTGTTGCGGGCGATCAGCGGGGCGTCGTCCAGCAACCGCAGGCCAGCCATCACACCGAACCTTCGCGACGAGCGCGCAGCGCGGAGACGCATTCGCTGATGAGATTGGGGCCGCGATAGATCAGGCCGGTGTAGCACTGCACGAGGGTGGCGCCGGCGGCGACCTTGGCCACCGCATCGCCGCCGCTCATGATGCCGCCGACGCCGATCAGCGGGATCTTCTCGCCCACGCGCGCGCGCAGTCGCGACAGCACCTGCGTCGAGCGCTGGTACAGCGGCTTGCCGGACAGGCCGCCGGCCTCGCCTTCGAGCTTGTGCCCGGCGATGGCGGTGCGGGCAATGGTGGTGTTGGTGGCGATGATGCCCTCGACGCCCGCGTCGAGCATGATCCGCGCCATGCCGTCGACGGCGGAGTCTTCCAGATCCGGCGCGATCTTGAACAGGATCGGGGTGTCCTTGCGGTGCTGGCTGCGCAGTTTTTCCTGCGCTTCGCGCAACGTGCCGACCAGCGCGCGCAGCGGTTCGTCCTTCTGCAAATCGCGCAGGCCGGCGGTATTGGGCGAGGAGATGTTGACGGTGACGTAGTCGGCGATCGGGTAGACGCGTTCGAGGCAAAACAAATAATCGTCGATGGCGTTTTCGTTCGGTGTGTCGGCATTCTTGCCGATGTTGATGCCGACGATGCCCCTGCGACGCGCGCGCGCGACGTTTTTCACCAAGGCATCGACGCCGTCGTTGTTGAAACCCAGGCGATTGATGATCGCCTGCTGCTCGGGCAGGCGGAACATGCGCGGCTTGGGATTGCCCGGTTGCGGCCGCGGCGTGGTGGTGCCGACTTCGATGAAGCCAAAGCCCATCGCCAGCAAGGCGTCGATATGGGTGCCGTTCTTGTCCAGCCCGGCGGCCAGCCCGAACGGGTTCTCGAACAGGCGCCAGAACACCCGCGTCGGCAGCCGCGGCGGCCGCCGCGCCAGCAGGTGGTGGGCGCCCGAACGGTAGGTCGTCTCGATGGCGCGCAGCGCCAGGCCGTGCGCCAGTTCCGGATCGAGCGCGAACAGGAAGGGACGAATGAGACCGTACATCAGGCAATGATTTCGGCAAACAGGCGCGTAGGGTAGACGATCGGCAGCCGCGCTTGTAGCGCGCAGCCTGCGCTCGCCGGCGCCGGAGTGCTGCGCGGCCGGGCCTGATCGTTGGTGGTTTGCGATCCGGTCATGGCAGGTCGGGCTAGCCGTGGTGCGAGACCATCGCGGCGACAAAGGCGAGGAATCCGACCATGCCGCCGAAGAACAGCAAGATCGCCAGCAGCGCCAGCGCAGCGACGACGAGATGCAGGTAACCGAGCACGAGCCCGCCGACCGCAAGGCCATCGCCGTCGAGCGCACCCCGCGCGCGGCGGATTTCCGAACGCGCCATGTGTCCGGTGACGACGGCGATCACCGCGCCGATGAAGGGCAGGGCGAACCAGCACAGGATGCCGAACACCAGGCTGATCGTGGCCGTGGCGCAGGTGGGGCGGGGCGTGGCATTCATCGTGTGGACGGTCGATGCGGGCGACGATCGCCGCGCCGCCGCCGGGCATGGCGACGGGCGCGGCGAAGGCACGGTCGGCTCAGACGTCGAACTTGATGCCCTGGGCCAGCGGCAGCGCGTCGGAGTAATTGATGGTGTTGGTCTGCCGGCGCATGTAGGCCTTCCAGGCATCCGAACCGGACTCGCGGCCACCGCCGGTTTCCTTCTCGCCGCCGAAGGCGCCGCCGATCTCCGCGCCCGAGGTGCCGATGTTGACGTTGGCGATGCCGCAGTCGCTGCCGGCCGCCGCGAGGAACGCCTCGGCGTGCTTGAGGTTGGTGGTGAAGATCGACGACGACAGGCCCTGCGGCACGTCGTTTTGCATCGCGATGGCCTGATCGAGCGTGTCGTACTTCATCACGTACAGGATCGGGGCGAAGGTTTCGGTCTGCACCACCTCGTCGGAGTTTTTCAGGCCGGTGATGATGGTCGGCAGCACGAAGTGGCCGGGGCGTTCGCGCAGCGCGCGGCCGCCGCTGGCGATCGCGCCGCCGGCAGCCTTGGCCTTGGCGATCGCGCTCTCGAACGCGGCCACCGCGTCGGCGCTGTTGAGCGGGCCCATCAGGTTGGCCGGGTCGGTGGGGTCGCCGATCTTCTTTTCGACCTGCGCGTAGGCGGCGACCAGCTTGGCCAGCACCTCGTCGTGGCGTGAGGCGTGCACGATCAGGCGGCGGGTGGTGGTGCAGCGCTGGCCGGCGGTGCCGACCGCGCCGAAGACGATGGCGGGGATGGCCAGCTTCAGATCGGCGGTTTCATCGACGATGATGGCGTTGTTGCCGCCGAGCTCCAGCAGCGAGCAACCCATGCGATGGGCGACACGCTCGCCGACCCTGCGGCCGACCTTCGTGGAGCCGGTGAAGCTGACCAGCGGGATGCGGCGGTCGTCGACGAAACGCTGCGCCAGTTCGCTGCCGGCGTCGTTGAACAGGAAGAACAGGTCGGGGAAGCCGCCGTCGGCCAGCGCCTGGTTGCAGATGCGCATCGCGGCGATCGCCGACAGCGGGGTTTTGGGCGAAGGCTTCCAGATCGAGATGTCGCCGCAGACCGCCGCGACGAACGAGTTCCACGCCCACACCGCGACCGGGAAGTTGAAGGCGCTGATGATCCCGACCAGGCCGATCGGGTGCCACTGCTCGTACATGCGATGGCCCGGGCGCTCGGAGTGCATGGTCAGGCCGTAAAGCTGGCGCGACAGGCCGACGGCGAACTCGCCGATGTCGATCATCTCCTGCACTTCGCCGTCGCCTTCGGGCTTGGACTTGCCCATTTCCAGCGCGACCAGCGAGCCGAGCGCGTCCTTGTGCGTGCGCAGCGCTTCGGCGCAACGGCGGATCGCCTCGCCACGGCGCGGGGCCGGGGTGGTGCGCCACACGGCGAACGCTTGCTGCGCGCGCGCGACGATGAGGTCGTAGTCGGCTGCCGAAGCGGCGTGGACCTGGGCGATCACCTGCCCGGTGGTCGGGTTGATCGGTTCGATCACGCCGGCGTCGTTGGTCGTCGACCACTGGCCGTGGCCGAGGTAGGTGCCGGATTCGACGGCACCCAGGCCGAGCGCGGCGAGGACGGGGTGGCGGTCGTGGCGGGTATCGAGTTGGGCGTTCATGGCATTCCTCGGAAAGTTGCATTGCCGCAGCGGCGGCGGGGTGATGGCTTGCGGCGGGTGCGGGCCGTCGTGGAATCGGATCGGTGGTGCAGGGCGATGCGTGGCGATGTGCTTGACGTTGCGGACGGATGCGAGCCGAAGCTCGGTTGGCGGCCCCGATACGATTCGAACGTACGACCTTCCCCTTAGGAGGGGGACGCTCTATCCAGCTGAGCTACGGGGCCATGCCAGCCCGCCATTTTCGCATGAACCACTGATCGTGTGCCGACGGACGATCAGGTGCCGTCGGCGCCTGTTCCGGGCTCATTTGTCGTTGGAAGAAACTGCCTTTGGTGTGAATCGGTCCGGACAAGGTAGAATTGCCGGCGTTTGTCCGGCCGGCGCCGGATTCCTTCCCGGAGTCGACCATGTTCTCCCTGCAGACGATCTTCGGCAGCGGCAAGCAGTTTTTCGGGCTGCTGGAGGCGGCGGCGGCGGCTTCACTCGACAGCGCCAAGGCGCTGCATGCGATGGCCCGGCAGGGCAGTCCGGAGCCGTCGCTGGAGGAGTTCAAGCTGGTTCGCCAGCGCGAGCGCGACATCATCCGGCAGATCAACACCGCCTTGGTCAACTCCTTCGTCACCCCGATCGAGCGCGAGGACATCGAGGCGCTGGCCGGCGCCATCTACCGCATTCCCAAGGCGATCGAGAAGTTCGCCGACCGCTATGCGCTGGCGGTGGGCAATCTGCGCGGGATCGACTTCGCGCCGCGCGCGGCGATGCTGGAGCAGGCGGCGGCACTGGTGCTGGAGATGGTGCGCGAGCTGCGCGGCCTCAAGCTCGAACCGGTCAAGGAAATGAACGATCGCCTGAGCGCGATCGAGAGCGAGGCCGACCGGCTGATGCTCGAACTGTATCGCGACCTCTATGCCGGCAATTACGACGGCATGGTGGTGCTGCTGATCAAGGATTTCTTCGAGCTGCTGGAAAAAGCCATCGACCGCTGCCGTGAGGCCGGGTCGGTCGTCTACCGCATCGTGCTGAAGAACTCCTGAGTCGCCGCCATGCTCGGTTTCGTGCTGGCAGTCGTGGCGATGGCACTGATCTTCCAGTACATCAACGGTTTCCACGACACCGCCAACTCGATCGCCACGGTGGTGGCGACCAAGGTGCTCTCGCCGATGCAGGCGGTCGGGCTGGCCGCGGTCACCAATCTGGTCGGCGCGCTGTGGGGAACGGCGGTGGCCAAGACCATCGCCAACGGTCTGCTCGACACCAGCGTGGTGCAGGTCACCGCGCCGCTGCTGGTGTGCGCACTGGCCGGCGCCACCGTCTGGAACCTGATCACCTGGGCGGTCGGACTGCCGTCGTCGTCCAGCCACGGCCTGATCGGCGGCTTGTGCGGCGCCGCGGTGGCCTCGGCGCACGGCAACTGGGCGGCGATCCTGTGGTCGCAGCCGGCGCATCCGTGGTTCAAGGGCAGCGGCTTGTACTGGAAGGTGGTGCTGCCGATGATCACCTCGCCGATCATCGGCTTCATCGGCGCCTTTCTCGTGCTGGCGTTGCTGTACGCCATCATCGTGGCGATCTCGCGCTCGGCCGGGCCGTTGGCGCGACTGGCGCGGCCGCGCTGGGTCAATGCCTTTTTCCACAAGGCGCAGTTGGCCAGCGCCGGCTTCATGGGCTTCGCGCACGGCTCCAACGATGCGCAAAAGACGATGGGCATCATCGCCCTGGCGCTGGTGTCGGCCGCCAACGAAGGGCACCTGTCCGGGCTGCCGCACTGGCTCGATTTCATGCACCCGTCGGCGGCGGCATTGGCGCACGGCGACATCGATCTGTGGATCAAGCTCAGCGGCGCGCTGGTGATGGCGGCCGGTACCGCCGCCGGCGGCTGGCGCATCATCAAGACGATGGGCCACAAGATGGTCAAGCTGCAGCCGATCGATGGCTTCGCCGCCGAAACCGCCGCCGCCACCGTCATCACCGTGGCCTCGTCGCTGGGCCTGCCGGTATCGACCACCCACAACATCTCCGGCGCCATCATGGGCGTGGGCACCGCCAAGAATCCGCGCGCGGTGAAATGGGGCGTGGTCGAGCGCATCATCTGGGCCTGGATCCTCACCCTGCCGGCGGCCGGCGGCGTCGCCTGGATGCTGGTGCGCGTGTTCGAGAAGATCGGCTGGGCATGAGCCAGAGTGCCGCAGTGCCAGCCAGCGGCCGCCGCCGCGCCGACGCGGCCGTCGCAATCCCCCCATCGGCCGGCAACGCCCGCTCGCGGGCGGCCGGCGCCCACGACGTTCCGAATCGACGAGTACTTTCGATGATTTCCACGCCATCCCGCACCCGCCTTTCCCTGCTGCTCGCCCTCGCTCTGGGCACCGCTGGCGTCGCCTTTGCCGCCGCGCCTCCGCTCGCATCGACACCGGCGGGAACGCAGCCGGCGACAGCGCCGGCCGCGCAGCCGGCGGGCGATTTCCTGCGCGCCGACATCGACCCGAAAGTCGATCCGCGCCAGGACTTCTTCGATTACGCCAATGGTGGCTGGCTCGCCAGCCACCCCATCCCGGCATCGGAATCGGCCTGGGGCATCGGCAGCCTGGTCGAAGAAGACACCTACGCCACCTTGCGCAAGATCAACGAGGACTCGGCAAACGGCCGCTGGGCAGCGGGCAGCTATCCGCGCAAGGTCGGCGATTTCTGGAAGACCGCGATGGACACCGCCCGCGCCGACGAACAGGGCATCCATCCGCTCGATGACGAGATGGATCGCATCGATCGCGTCGCCAACGCCGGCGATGCGATGGCCGAGGCGTTCACCTTGGCGCAGATCGGCATCGATGCATTTTTCGAGTCCGACATCAGCCAGGACGAAAAGGACAGCGCGGTCTATGCCGTGCATTTCAACCAGGGCGGGTTGGGCTTGCCCGAGCGCGATTTCTACTTCAATCCCGAGCAGGGCGTGGCCAAGGTGCGCAGCGAATACGTCGCCCACTTGTCGCGGGTGTTGCAACAGTTGGGCCGCAAGAGCGCCGACGCCGACGCCGCGGCGGCCAGGGTGATGGCCTTCGAGACCGAGCTGGCGCGCATCTCGCGCAAGATCGAGGATCTGCGCGACCCGGATCGCAATTACAACAAGATGACGCCGGCCGACTTCACCGCCAAGTACACGCCGCACATCCCGTGGATGGATCGCATGTACTCGTGGGGCGTGCAGCCGGCGACGGTGATCGTCGGCCAGCCGGATTTTTTCCAGAGCCTGGATGGCCTGCTGCAGAAGACCGACGTGAAAGTGCTGCGCGATTACCTGCGCCTGCACCTGGTCGATGCCTATGCGCCGACGCTGGCCAAATCCTTCGATGACGAGCACTTCCGCTTCTACGGCCAGGTGCTGCGTGGGCAGAAGGAGCAGCGCGAACGCTGGAAGCGGGTGATCGATACCGAGAATCGCACGATCGGCAAGATCCTCGGCCAGGCCTACGTGCAGGACCACTTCCCGCCGGCGGCGAAGGCGCGCTACACGGCGATGGTGGAGGCGATCCGGCAGGCCTACCACGACCGCATCGCCAAACTCGACTGGATGAGCCCGGAAACCAAGGCCAAGGCGCTGGCCAAACTGGCTGCGATCACCGCCAAGGTCGGTTATCCCGACAAATGGGAGGACTACCACGGCATCAACATCGCCACCGAGTCGTATTGCCAGAACGTGATGCGCGCGCGGCTGTGGCATTTCAATGATCAGGTGCGCAAGTTCTCGCTGCCGGTAGATCGCAGCGAATGGGACATGAACCCGCAGACCTACAACGCCTACTACAACCCGTCCAACAACGAGATCGTGCTGCCGGCGGCGATCTTCACCATTCCCGGCGTGGCCGACGCGCAGGTCGACGACGCCGTGGCCTACGGTTACGTCGGCGCCGGCACCATCGGCCACGAAATCACCCACGGCTTCGACGACGAGGGCCGCAAGTTCGACGCCCACGGCAACCTCAGCGACTGGTGGACGGCCGCGGATGCGAGTAAGTTCCAGCAACGCGCCGACGTGCTGGCGCGGCAGTTCGATGCCTACGAACCGATCCCCGGAATCCACATCAACGGCAAGGCCAGCCTCGGCGAGAACCTCGCCGATTTCGGCGGCCTGATGATCGGCATCGACGCCTTCATGAAGACCGAGCAGTACCGCAAGGGCGTGAAGATCGGCGGGCTGACGCCGATGCAGCGCTTCTTCCTCGGCTATGCGATGGGCTGGATGACGCAGCAACGGCCCGAGGTGCTGCGCTCGCACCTGCTGTCGGACGTGCATGCACCAGCAAAATGGCGGGTGCTCGGGCCGCTTTCGAACATCCCGGCCTTCTACGAGGCATTTGGCGTCAAGCCCGGCGATGCGATGTGGCGCCCGGCCGACCAGCGTGCGGCGATCTGGTGAGGCGGAGGACAGAAGACAGAAGACAGAGGACAGAGGACAGAGGACAGAGGACAGAGGACAGGGGACAGGGGACAGGGGACAGAGGACAGAGGACAGAGGACAGAGGACAGGGGACAGGGGACAGAGGACAGAGGACAGAGGACAGAGGACAGAGGACAGAGGACAGAGGACAGAGGACAGAGGACAGAGGACAGAGGACAGAAGGCTGAAGACGGGCGGTAAACAGTTGTCAGGTGTGGTTTCCCGATTCCGTCATGGCGGCGGCTGCGGTTGCTGCCGGAGTAACATGGCGGCGTGGGTCTGCGCTTGGCGCGGGCTCACGATCCCACAGCGAAGGAGACTCTCGTGTCCACGGTGAATTTCAAAGGCAATCCGGTACGTGTGGAAGGTACTTTCCCGGTCGTCGGCAGCAAGGCGCCGGCGTTCCATCTGGTTGCCGGCAACCTGTCCGATGCCACGCTGGCCGACCATGCCGGCAAGCGCAAGGTGCTCAACATCTTCCCCAGCGTCGATACCGGTGTGTGCGCGGCTTCGGTGCGCCGCTTCAATGCGCTGGCGGCTGACATGGCCAATACCGTGGTGCTGTGCATCTCCGCCGACCTGCCGTTCGCGCAAGGGCGTTTCTGCGGTGCCGAGGGCATCAACAACGTGCGGATGCTGTCGACCATGCGCGGCCGCGAGTTCCTGCGCGACTACGGCGTGGCGATGGTCGAAGGCCCGCTGGCCGGCGTCGCCGCGCGTGCGGTGGTGGTGCTCGACGAGCACGACAAGGTGATCCACGCCCAGCTGGTCGACGAGATCACCCACGAACCCGACTACGAGGCGGCGCTGAAGGCGCTGGCCTGATCGAGGCCGCTGCGGTCACGGCGATCGTCGTCGTCGCCGTGACCGCATTCACTGCCGACGCGGCGTGATCGCGGCGGTCAGGACAGCAGGCCGCGGGCGGCGAACAGCTCGATCCGTTCCATCGGGATGCGGTCGCCGGCATCGCTGCCGTACCAGGTTTCGACGATCTTGCCGGTTTCGTCGATCAGGAAATCGGCCGGCATCAGGTTGTTCGAGCGCAGCGCCGGGATCAGCCCGACCATGCCGATGCCGCGCAAGGCGGTCGGCAGGCGCATCACGATGCCCTTGAGCTTGCCCCAGAACGATACCCGGTCGACGCCGTAGCGCTGGTAGGCCTGGCCGTTGCCGTCGGCGATCACCGGAAACGGCCGCGGCCGCTGCGCGACGAACTGGCGCACGTCCTCGGGCGTGGCGGCGAACAGCGCGATCACGTCGAGGTTGAACTTGCGGAATTGCTCGAAGCGATGGGTCAGCTCGTACACCCGGAAGTTGCAGAACGGACAACGGGTGTCGCGGAAGAAGCACAGCAGGGTACGGCGACCGGGGGCGCCAATTTCCACAGGTTTGCCGGCGGCATCGTCGAGCACGATGCGCGGGGCCTGATTCGGGGCGAGCAATTTCACTTCGATGACTCCTCTTGCGGTGGATGGGGAGGGTGTGGCCGCGTCGCCGGTCGCCGGAATTTGCAACCATGCGCAGGCGTACGCTGCCCATTGGATGAGGGCAACGGCCGCCGCGTTCCCGGTTTTCTCGCGGATTCCTTAACAACGCCTTGCCCGCGAACGGGCATGATTCGGGCCCTATGAGCCAATCCGCCGATACCGCTGCCGCGCAAGCCTGGACCTTCTTCCGCCAGTGGCTGAAAAATCCGATCAAGATGGCTTCGATCACACCGTCGGGGCAGCAGCTGGCCGGGATGATGCTGGCCGAGTTGCCGGCCGATGCCCGCCGCGTGGTCGAACTCGGCGGCGGCACCGGCGTGTTCACCGCAGCGATGCTGGCGCGCGGCATCGCGCCGTCGGATTTGATGGTGGTCGAGCTCAATGCCGAACTGAGTGAGCACCTGCGCCGGCGCTTTCCACAGGCGCGGGTGGTACAGGGCGATGCCCGCGAACTGCCGGCGCTGGCCAAGGCGAACGGCTTCGATGATGGCGTTGCGGTCGATGCGGTGATTTCCGGGCTCGGCATGCTGTCGATGCCCAAGGCATTGCAGCAGCAGATCATGGCCGCCGCCTTCGCCTGCCTGCGCCCTGGCGGGCGCTTCGTGCAGTTCACCTACGGGCCGAAGGTGCCGGTCGCGCGCGAGGTGGTCGAGGCGTTGGCGCTGGACGTGCGCAAGGGCGGCATGGCCTGGCGCAACCTGCCGCCGGCATCCGTGTACGTGTTCACGCGGCGCTGAAGCGCGCCGGAAATCAGCGCTTGCCCGCTGCCGTGGCCTTGCCACCTTGCAGACGCGCCAGTTCGCCGCGGAAATAGTCGGCGGCATCGACCTCATGCCCGTCGGCGAAACGGATGCGATAGGGCTGGCCGCTGAGCGAGGAGCCCGAGGCGCAGTGGGCGATGAAATCGACGGCGCTGGCGCAGTGGCCGCCACTGTGGTCGCGCTTGTAGCGCAGGTGCTCGGCGGCGGCCTTGCCGTCGTAGGCGCTGCCATTGCGGATGAACCGTGCGCCCGGCAGTACCTCGACGGCATGGATCAGCGCGTCGATCGTCTGCGCGTCGGTCGGCGCCGCCGCCGGCGTGGTGGCGGCCAGCAGCAAGGTCAAGATGGCGGTGAACGCTGACGTTCTCATTGGCGTGCTCCGAGATAGTCGAGGCTGGCTTGCAACATCGCCTGCATGCCCACGTGCAGCGCCGCCTCGTCGAGGAAGAATTGCGGCGAGTGATTCGACGGTGCCCGCGCGGCGTCGGCGCCGGCGGGCGTCGCGCCGACGAAGAAATACACCACCGGCGCGTCCTTTTCGTACCACGCGAAATCCTCCGAGGCCATCCACACCGGCGGCTCGACGACGTGCTCGGCGCCGAGTGCATGAGTGATGCTGGCCTTCACCCGCGCCGCCAGCGCCGGGTCGTTGACCAGCACCGGGTTGCTGGCACCGACCGGCACCGTCAGTTCGGCGCTGGCACCATTGGCCATCGCCACATGCTCGGCGATCGCGCGCAGCGCGTCGATGGCCTGGCCGCGCATGGCGGCGTCGAAGGTGCGCAAGGTGCCTTGCAGTTGCACGCGGTCGGGGACGATGTTGAAACGGGTGCCGCCGTGGATGGTGCCGAAAGTGAGCACCGCCGGCAGCAGGCCGATGTTCAGCCGGCGGCTGACGATGGTCTGCGCGGCGGTGACGATCTGGGCGGCGGTGACGATCGGGTCGATGCCGTTCCACGGCATCGCGCCGTGGGTCTGGCGGCCGTGCACGACCAGTTCGAAGGTATCCGAACCGGCCATCGCCGGCCCGGAGCGCACGCCGACGGTGCCGGCGTTGAGCCAGCTCACCACATGCATGCCGAACACCGCGTCGGGCTTGAAATCGGCGAACAGTCCTTCGCTGCGCAGCAAGGTGGCGCCGCCTTGCTCGCCCGGCGGCGCCCCTTCCTCGGCCGGCTGGAAGATGAACATCACCTGCCCGTGCAAGTCCTTGCGCATGCCGGCCATCGCGGTGGCGATGCCCAGCAGCATGGCGGTGTGGCCGTCGTGGCCGCAGGCGTGCATGACGCCCACGCTCTGGCCATTGAACTGGGCGCGGACGGTGGACTTGAACGGCAGCTCCACCGCTTCGCTGACCGGCAGCGCGTCCATGTCGGCGCGGATTGCCAGCTTCGGGCCTGGCAGATCGCCCTTGAGCACGGCCACCACGCCGGTATGGGCGATGCCGGTGCGTACCTCCAGGCCCAGCGCGCGCAGCTGTTTGGCGACGATCGCGGCGGTGCGGAACTCGCGATTGCTCAATTCCGGATGTTGATGCAGATCGCGCCGCCACGCGATCACCTGCGATGCCAGACGATCGCTCCAGCTCGCTGCCGGGTCTGGTTCGGCCGCCGTGGCAGCCAGCGATGCGGCCAGCGCCGCGGCAAGGATCAGACCGTCTGTGCGCCGCATCGGAATGGCCGTGGCTGCGAGGATGGGGCAAGAATACAAGGATGCGGCCGATCGTTCGATGGATGGAACACTGCATCGGGCGTCGATCCCCTTTGCCGGGCGCCGCCGGCCCCCAGATCGTGGCGACGGCGCGATGGCGCTGGTTGACCGGAGGACGACCATGAAGAAGATCATCGGTGTACATGCGGCGCCTGCGGGGCATTGGGTCGGCGATGGTTTTCCGGTGCGCTCGCTGTTTTCTTACGATGGGCTCGGGCAGGTGCTCAGCCCGTTCCTGCTGCTCGACTACGCCGGGCCGCACGAGTTCGCGCCGGCGGCGCGCAAGCGCGGGGTCGGCGTGCATCCGCACCGCGGCTTCGAGACGGTGACGATCGTCTACCAGGGCGAAGTGGATCATCGCGACTCTACCGGCGCTGGCGGCCATCTCGGCCCTGGTGATGTGCAGTGGATGACGGCGGCGCGCGGCATCCTGCACGAGGAGTTCCATTCCGAAGCGTTCACCCGCGCCGGCGGCGCGCTGGAGATGGTGCAGCTGTGGGTGAATCTGCCGGCGCACGACAAGATGTCGCCGGCGGGCTACCAGACCCTGCTCGACCGCGACATCCCGTCGGTGCCGCTGGCGAACCAGGCCGGTCGCGTGCGCGTGATCGCCGGGCAGTTTGCCGGTCATCGCGGCCCGGCGCGCACCTTCACGCCGATCGAGGTCTGGGACGTGCGCCTGCAGCAAGGCAAGACGGCGACGTTGCACGTGCCCGAGGGCCACACGACGGCGCTGGTGGTGCTGCGCGGGCAGGTGCGGGTCAACGACGCGCAGGCGGCGCAGGCGGCGCAGTTCGTTCGCTTCGATCGCGCCGGCAGCCAGATCCAGGTGCAGGCCGACAGTGACGCCAGCCTGCTGCTGCTGGCCGGCCAGCCGCTGGACGAGCCGGTGGTCGGCTACGGCCCGTTCGTGATGAACAGTCGCGAGCAGATCGTGCAGGCGATCGAGGATTTCAACGCCGGCCGTTTCGGCGTCATGCCGGCGACGGGTTGAGCGATGCCCGCGCCGCCGCCGGTCACCGCGCGGCGCGAGTCAGTGCGATGGCGCGGCGGCCGCAGTGTCCGCGCTGGTGGCCATGCGCCGGCGGTGCACCAGCGCATGGATCGCCGGGATCACCAGCAGCGTCAGCAGGGCGGAGGACACCATCCCGCCGACCATCGGCGCGGCGATCCGCCGCATCACCTCGGCGCCGGTGCCGTCGCTCCACATGATCGGCATCAGCCCGGCCATGATCGCCGCCACCGTCATCATCTTCGGTCGCAACCGCTCGACCGCGCCGGTGACGACGGCGCGGTCGACGTCGGCGCGGCCGATCGCGCGGCCGTCCCGGCTGCGGCGAGCAGCCAGCGCCTGCATCGCGTGATCGAGGTAGAGCAGCATCACCACGCCGGTCTCGGCGGCGACGCCGGCCAGGGCGATGAAGCCGACCGCGACCGCGACGCTGAGCGTATAGCCGAGCCACCAGCACAGCCAGATGCCGCCGACCAGGGCAAACGGCACCGACAGCATCACGATCAACGCCTCGGTGACGCGTCCGAACTGGAGGTACAGCAGCAGGAAGATCAGGCCGAGGGTGGCGGGAATGACCAGGCGCAGGCGGGCGCCGGCACGCTGCATGTATTCGTACTGGCCGCTGAAGGCCAGATGGACGCCGGCCGGCAACGGTCCGGCGGCGGCCAGCGCCTGTCGTGCCCGGCGCACGTAGGCGCCCAGGTCGTGATCGCGGGTGTCGACGTAGACGTATGCCGCCAGTTGCGCGTTCTCGCTGCGGATCGCCGGGGCGCCGCGATGGATGGCCAGGCTCGCCACCGCCGCCAGCGGCACCTGCGCGCCATCCGGGGTATCCACCAGCACCTGTTGCGCGATCTGCTCGGGTGTATCGCGCAGTGCACGCGGATAGCGGACGATCACCGCGTAGCGTTCGCGCCCTTCCACCGTGGTGGTGACCTTCTGGCCGCCGATGGCGGTGGCGATGGTGTCCTGGACATCGCCCACGGACAGGCCGTAGCGCGCCAGTTGCGTCAGGTCGGGGGTGATGTCGAGGTAGTAGCCGCCGGTCAGGCGTTCGGCGTAGGCGCTGGTGGTGCCGGGCACCGTGCGCAGCACCGTCTCGACGTGGCGGGCGACGCGCTCGATCTGCGCCAGGTCGCTGCCGAACACCTTGATGCCGATCGGCGTGCGGATGCCGGTGGCGAGCATGTCGGTGCGCGCCTTGATCGGCATCGTCCAGGCATTGGCGACGCCGGGAAAGCGCAGCGCCTGGTCCATCTGCGCGACCAGCGTGTCCAGCGTCATGCCGGTGCGCCATTGCTCGCGCGGCTTGAGGTTGATGGTGGTTTCGAACATTTCCAGCGGCGCCGGGTCGGTGGCGGTGCCGGCGCGACCGGCCTTGCCGAACACCGATTCCACTTCCGGGAACGAACGGATGATGCGGTCTTGCGTTTGCAGCAGGCTCGCCGCCTGGGTCACCGACATGCCCGGCAGTGAGGCCGGCATGTACAGCAAGCTGCCTTCGTCGAGGGTGGGCATGAACTCGCTGCCGACCCGCGCCAGCGGCCACGCGGCGCTGAGCAGCAGCAGGCCGGCGATCGCCAGGGTCGTGCGCGGGCGGCGCAGCACGGCGGCGATCAGCGGCAGGTAGCCGGCGCGCAGCAGCCGGTTCACCGGGTTGCGCCGTTCCGGCACGATCCGGCCACGCAGGCACAGCATCATCAGCGCCGGCACCAGCGTCACCGACAGCACCGCCGCGCCGGCCATCGCGAAGGTCTTGGTGAACGCCAGCGGCTTGAACAGCCGTCCCTCCTGCGCTTCCAGCGCGAACACCGGCAGGAACGAGACGGTGATGATGAGCAGGCTGAGGAACAGCGCCGGGCCGACCTCGCGACAGGCGTCGATGATGATGCGCGTGCGCGGCTTGCCGCCGCGGTCGCGTTCGAGGTGCTTGTGCGCGTTCTCGATCATCACGATCGCCACGTCCACCATCGCGCCGATGGCGATGGCGATGCCGCCCAGACTCATGATGTTCGAGCTCATGCCGAGCAGGCGCAGGGCGATGAACGCGATCAGCACGCCGATCGGCAGCATGATCGCGGCCACCAGCGCGCTGCGGGCATGGAACAGGAACAGCACGCACACCAGCGCCACGATCAGGCTTTCCTCCAGCAAGGTGGCGCGCAACGAGGCGATGGCGCGCTCGATCAGCGCCGAACGGTCGTAGACGGCGTGCACGCGCATGCCGGCGGGCAGGGCGGTGCCGATCTCCGCCAGCCGCGCCTTGATGGCGGCGATCGTCGCCAGCACGTCGGCGCCCTGGCGGGCGATGGCGATGCCGCCGACGACCTCGCCCTTGCCATCCAGATCGGCCAGTCCGCGCCGTTCATCGGGCACCCGCTCGACGTTGGCGATGTCGGCGATGGTCACCGGCACGCCGGCTTCGCTCTTGACCACCAGTCGCTCCAGATCGGCGCTGCCGCGCAGATAGCCGCGGCCGCGCAGCATGTACTCGCGGCCCGACAGCTCCAGCGAGCGGCCGCCGACATCGCGATTGCCGGCAGCGATCACCGCGCGCACGCGCGCCAGCGGGATGCCGTACTGGCGCAGCTTCACCGGGTCGACCGTCACCGAATACTGGCTGACGAAACCGCCGACGCTGGCGACCTCGGCGACGCCGTGGGCGGCGGTGAGCTGCGGGCGCAGATACCAGTCCTGGCGGGCGCGCAACGGGTCGAGCGAATGGCGATCGCTCTGCAGGACGTACTGGTAGACCCAGCCGACGCCGCTGGCGTCGGGGCCGAGGGTCGGAGTGACGCCCGGCGGCAGCTGGCGCGCCGCCGAGGCCAGGTATTCGAGCACGCGGGCGCGTGCCCAGTACAGGTCGGTGCCGTCTTCGAAGATCACGTACACGAACGAGGCGCCGAAGTTGGAAAACCCGCGCACCACCTTCGCCTTGGGCACCGCCAGCATCGCGCTGGCCAGCGGGTAGGTGATCTGGTCCTCCACCACTTGTGGCGCCTGGCCGGGGGCATCGGTGTAGATGATGACCTGGACGTCGGACAGGTCCGGCAACGCATCGAGCGGCGTCTGCCGCAGCGCAAAAATGCCGCCGATGGCGACCGCCAGCGCCAGCGCCAGCACCAGCCAGCGATTGTGTGCGGACCATTCGATCAGCCGGGCGAGCATGTCAGTGCTCCATCGCGCGTGGATCGTGGGCGCCGCTGGCGGCATGACCACGGCGACGACCGTCGCCGCCACCCGGCGCCGGCGTCGGCGCTGGATGGGCATGGCCCGGTGCGCCGCCCGGCGCCGGCATCGGCGGCGTCTGGCTGCCGGCGTCGCCCGCCGACGCATCCTCGTCGTCGGCGCCGCGCAGATCGGCCAGCGCCGCGCGCAGGTTGCTTTCGGCATCGATCAGGAAGTTGGCCGAAACCACCACCGACTCGCCCTCGGCGAGGCCTTCGAGCACTTCGACGCGATCGGCCGTGCGCCGCCCGACCACAATCCGGCGCGGCTTGAACCGGCCCGGCGCGACCTGCACCAGCGCGATCTGCCGGCTGCCGCTGTCGATCAGCGCCGAGCGCGGCATCTGCAGGACCGCCGCGGCGTCGGTGTCGCTCAGCACCAGCGTCCCGTACAGCCCGGGCCGCAGCATGCCGTCGGGATTGGCGATCGCCATCCGCACGCGCAGGGTGCGGGTGCGGGTGTCGAGCAGCGGCTGGATGAATTCCAGCTTCCCCGCGAAACGCTTGCCGGCGAGGGCGGGCGCCGTGAACACCGCGCTCTGGCCCACGCGCATGGCGCCGCTTTGCAACTCGGGAATGTCGGCGACGATCCAGACGGTGGACAGATCGGCCAGCCGCAGGATGGTTTGTCCGGCGCTGAAACCTGCGCCGGGCACCACCCGACTTTCCACCAGCACGCCGTCGATCGGCGCGCTCAGGGTCAGCTCGTCGCCGCTGGCGGCCGCGCTGCTGCCGGTGAAATGATCGAGGCGGCGACGACTGGCATCACGCATCTGCCGCAGCGCCGTGGCGGTATCGGCATCGGCGGCCGGCAGCCGCGCCAGGGCAGCGTCGGCGATCGCCCGATCGGCCAGCGTTGCCGCCACTTGCGGGCTGTAGATGCGCGCCAGCGGCTGGCCGCGGCGCAGGTGCATGCCGATCTGGTCGGCGTACAGCGTTCGCACCCAGCCGTCGAAGCGCGGCGCGATGGCGTACTGGCGCGTCGGGTCGAGCTCGATGCTGGCGCTGGCGGGCATGGTCGCCGGCAGCGGCAGGCGTCGCACCGGCTCGCTGCGCACGCCCAGTTGCTGCACCTTGCCCGGGCTGAGCACGACCGTGCCGGTATCGTCGGCGGCGCTGGCATCGTCGGCGTAGACCGCGACGTAATCCATGCCCATGGCGTCCTTCTTCGGCACCGGCGAGGTGTCGGCCAGGCCCATCGGATGGCGGTAGTACAGCGGTTTGCGCGCTGCCGGCTTCGGTGTGACGCTGGCCGCGGCGGCGGTCGGGCGCGGCACGGAATACCGGCCGGCGACCAGCCCGGCAGCGAGCGCGAGCAGGCCGGCGAGGGTGGCGGCAGCGATCTGGCGAGGCGTCATGGCGTGTCTCCGGTGAGCGCGCGGATGGCGGCGGCGGCGATCGCCTCGTCGCGTTGGGCGTCGATGAGCGACAACTGCGTGTCCTGCCATTGCGCGAGCGCTTCGAGCACGGCGTCGAAGTCGGCCAGACCGAGGCGGTAATCGGCCAGCGCGGTATCGAACGCGGCGCGGCTGTGCACGCTGCGCGTGTCTTCCAGCAGGGTTCGCCGTTGCCGTGCGGCCTGCCATTGCGTCCAGGCCAGGCCCAGATCGGCGCCGAGCTGGGCCTGTCTGGCATCCAGGCCGGCTTGCGCGGCATCGGCCAGCGACTGCGCCTGTCGCTCCCGTGCCGCCAGGGCGCCACGTTGCAGCGGCAGTTCCACTTCCAGCATCAGTTCGCGGCCATCCAGGCGCGAGCCGCGCTGCATCGCGCCGACGCCGAGGGTGACATCGGGCCAGCGTTCGCGCTGGCGCAGGCGCAGGGTGTCCGTTGCTGCCGTCAGTTGCGCGCGTGCGCCTTGCAGGGCCGGATGCGCGCCGCGCTCGAGTTGCGCCAGCGCCGCGGCGAGGTCGCCGCTGGCGACCGCCAGCTGCGGCGTCGTCGCCGGTGCCAGCAGGCGCGCATCGATGCGGCGGCCGAGCAGGCGGTTGAGTGCGATGCCCGCTTCGGTGCCGGCCTGCTGGCGATCGATGCGCTCGCCCAGGGCGCTGGCGCGTGCCAGTTGCGCGCGCAACAGGTCGCGCTGTGCGCCCAGCGCCCGCGCCTGGCGATCGCGCGCGACCTGGACGAGCTGGTCGAGCACGAGCAGGCGGGCCTGAATCAGGCGCAGCGAGGCCTGTGCATGCCAGTAGCGGACATAAGCCGTTTCGGCTTGCGCCAGCAGATCCAGCGCCAGCGCGCGGCGGGCATCGTCGGCCGTCTGCGCCTGCGCCTGGGCGATCGATCGCGCCAGCGCGCGTTTGCCCCACAAGGGGATGCGCTGGCGGATTTCGTAGCTGGTGGCATCGCCGACGGTTGGCATTCCCGCCGGGTAACCGGCGACGCCATCCTGTCGGGTGATGACGATGCTCGGATCAGGCAGCGCCGCAGCGGAGACGACTCCGGCGCGCGCAGCATCGGCCTGTGCGCGCAGGACGGCCAGGTCGGGGTTGTGGGCGAGCAGCCAGTTGCGGATCGTGCCGATGTCGGCACCGGGGACATCCTCCGGTTCGCTGCCGGCGACGGCGTTTGCGGTCAGCAGCAAGGTGGCGAGGACGATCCAGAGCCAGCCGCGGACGCTGGCGTGACCGATGCGCGCGGCATCGGCAGGGTTGGAAATGGGCATGAGCGACCTTCGAAGACGCCGGGGAAGAGCTGCGCGAGCGCGCGCAGGCGGCGACGCGGCGGCGATGCGCAGGCATCACCGCCGCCGGCGGAAGATCGGGATCAAATCAGCAGCAGGGCTGCCGGATGCGCCGTCGGGCGTTTGTGGATCGGCGGTGGCGGCGCCGCCGCTTGCCGGGGGGCGCTGGCCGGAGGCGTCAGGACGGCGACGATCGTCGCCGCAATCGCCGCCGGCAGTGCCGGCAGCGCGGGTATCCGCGCCACGTCGTGGTTGGCCGCTCCGGCATGACAATGCTCGGCACAGACGCCGGCGCTGCCGTCGACCGCGGCCGGCTGCGCGCAAGCACCGCCTTCGTCAGCCATCGCCATCGCATGGGCGGCCATCGCCGCTGCCGGCGGCGTGCCGGGGCAGCGCAGATGCCAGGCCAGCGCGGTTTGCGACCACAACAACGCCAGCATCGCCACCACGGCGAGGCGAAGGCAGGCGCGGCGATGGCGGCGTCGGATCATGGCGCGAGGGTAGCCGAAAACCGGCGGCGACGGAAATCGGCGGAAATCGGCGCGGTCATGCAGGCGCTGACCGATATTGCTTTCCGGTCCACATGTTCTATGCTCCGCCAGCTCCGCATCGTGCACATCGGGCCATCCGGATTCCGCAATTTCTCTCGAGGTGGCGCACATGAATGCTCGCATCAAGGCAACGCTCGTCGGTGGTCTGGTCTGGATTGGCGCGCTGGCGGCAGGCAATGCCATGGCAGGGCCCGATCCGGGCCTCACTCGCGTCAGCCGCGACGAGATCGCGCAAGTGCGCGGGCTGACCGCCGATTACGTACGGACTCCCAATGGCTATTTCCATGCCTCGTGCGTGCAGCACATCCAGCCGGGCGAGCAGCTGCGACGGGACGGCAACATCGAGCGCAGCGATGGCACGGTGCGCCAGGTCGCCGGCTGCGCCTATCCGCATTTCCTGCGCAGCGGCTTGCGGGTGGAAGCCAGCGATGGCGCCATCCACCTGCCGACGACCTACAACGGTTACCTGCAACTGGTGTCGACGACGCTGGCCACCGGCAGCAACCGCCTGTTGGCGCACATGACGGTGCCGGCCAATCCCAAGGTTCAGCTCGATCAGACGCTGTACCTGTTTCCCGGGCTCGAGGACGGCAGCAACGTCGTCACCATCCTGCAACCGGTGCTGGGCTGGAACGGCTACGGCGCCAACAACTGGACCATCGCGTCGTGGAACTGCTGCAAGGACGGCACCATCTACGTCGGCAACAACGTGGTCGTGCAGCCGGGTGATCTGATCGTCGGCAACATGGTGCACAACGCCGGCCAGAACTGGACCATCACCGCGATCGACCGCACCCGGCCGACGTTGCCGGCGGCGACGCTGAGAACCAGCAGCTACGGGCAGGTGTTCAACTGGGTGTTCGCCGCTGCGCTTGAAACCTACGGCGTCCGCGTCTGCGGCCAGTTCCCCGGCAACAGCCCGACGCGGTTCACCAGCATCCAGGCCTATGTCGGCGGGGCGCCGGTGAACAATCCGGTGTGGGGCATCCAGCCCGGAACCGACCCGATGACCCGCTGCACGGGCGCGCAGATCGTCGGCCCGAAAGTCGTCAATATCACCTACTGACGAACAAGGGTCAGCGCAACATCCAACGGCAGCGGGAAATCAGCCGGACCGCTTCGGGGTGTGCTCGTGCCAGCGCGTCGTGCCCACCACCACCGTCTGCGTGCGGCCACCGACCCAGATCGCATCGCC
Organism: Pseudomonadota bacterium; assembly: GCA_018240435.1. Taxonomy (GTDB): domain Bacteria; phylum Pseudomonadota; class Gammaproteobacteria; order Xanthomonadales; family Xanthomonadaceae; genus SZAS-103. The sequence goes on along the minus strand of JAFEFT010000015.1, from coordinate 1,182 downwards.
TTCGATGCGGATGCGGATGCGGGCGTCGCGGCCCATCTCGCGGCCCTGGCTGACGCGGTAGCCGCGCGCCAGCGGGCCGTCGGGTTCCATCCACGCCAGATACGCGCCGAGCAGGCCGTTGGCGGCGCCGGAGGCCGGGTCTTCGACGATGCCGACGCCGGCGGGGAAGGCGCGCACCACCAGTTCGTAGTCCGGGCCGGGGCAGCGGGCGAAGGCGCACAGGCCCAGGCTGTCGCTGGCCTTGGCCAGGGCGAGGATGGCGGCATGGTCGGGGTGCCAGTCACGCAGGCCCGATTCGCTGGCGAATTCGGCCACCCACCAGCGGCGTCCGCCTTCGACGAAGGCCGGTGGAATCTTGCCCAGCGCCAGGCCGCCGAGGACGTGGCGCAGCAGCGGTTCGTCCAAGCCGGTATGCAGCACGCGCGAGGGCGGTGCCTGCACGAAGATGCGCCGCAGCGCGCCTTCGCCCTCGACGCGCAGCGGCAGCAGGCCGGCGCCGCACTCCTGGAGCAGTCGTCCGTCGATCGCTTCCACACCGCCGAAATCCAGCGCCGCATGCGCGCTGCCGATGCTGGGATGGCCGGCGAAGGGAATCTCGCGGGTCGGCGTGAAGATGCGCACGCGGTAGCTGGCCTTGGGCACGGTCGGTGGCAGCAGAAACGTGGTTTCGACCAGGTTCGTCCAGCATGCGAACGCCTGCATCGTCGCGCTGTCCCAACCGTCGGCGCCGATCACCACGCCCAGTGGGTTGCCGCCGCCGATGCGGTCGGCGAACACGTCCAGTTGCAGGTAGCAAGGCTCGGTCATCGCGGGCGGTCTCGTCGGGAGTGTGCCAGCGTGCCAGAAAAGACGCCGTGCGTGGCCAGCCTGTAGCATTCGCGCAGGCCTGCGTTCGGACGCACTCCACGATCGGCGCCCGGCATCCGAGAACCCCGATCGCGGCGGAGGCGATGGACGGCATTTCCACTACCCTGATATTGATCGTCGTCACCTGCGTGGCGTCGCTGCTGGCCTTCGGCAACCCGCGCCTGCTCGGACGGCTGATCCTGTGGCCGCCGGCGATCACCAGGGGCCGTGAATACTGGCGGCTGCTGAGCTACGGATTCGTCCATGCCGACGGCAGCCATCTGCTGTTCAACATGTTCACGCTGTATTTTTTGGCTCTTCGTGGAAACGTGTGGG
>JAFEFT010000014.1 GCA_018240435.1 Pseudomonadota bacterium | reverse complement strand
GGGGAGGGGCTTTGATGCGGTGGCTCGGGGAGGGAGGCGGCGGATGGGCGAGCAGGTTGGCGGGAGCAGGTGATCTTCACTTCCAATCCTTCAACACTTCGTGCGCCGCCAGCTTGCCCGCCGCGCCCATCACGCCGCCGCCCGGGTGCGCGCCGGCCGCGCCGAAGTAATAGCCTGGCAACGGGGTGCGGAAGTCGGCCCACTGCGGCGCCGGGCGCAGGAAGAACAACTGGTGCAGCAGCAATTCGCCATGAAAGATGTTGCCGCCGGTGATGCCGGCGATGGCCTCGATGTCCTTGGGCGTGATCACCTGCTTGCCGACGATGCAGTCGCGGAAATTCGGCGCGTACTTCTCGATGGTGGAGATGACGGTCTCGCCGAAGGCTTCCTTCTTCGCATCGTCCCAGCCGCCGTCGATGTCGTAGGGCGCGTACTGGACGAAGCAGGACATGACGTGATGCCCGGGTGGGGCCATGTCGCGGTCGATCATCGAGGGGATGATCATGTCGATGTACGGATTGGTCGAGAATGCGCCGTACTTGGCTTCATCGTAGGCGCGCTCGATGTAGTCGATGCTCGGGCTGATCGAGATCGCGCCGCGATGCAGCGGGCCTTCGCCGGGCAGGCAGGTGAAATCCGGCAAGCGGTTCAGCGCGATGTTGAGCTTGCCCGACGAGCCGCGCACGCGGAAGTTGCGAATCGCGGTGACGAACTCGTCGGGGAAGTGTTTCGGCTCGACGAATTGCAGGAAGCTGCGCTTGGGGTCGGCACAGGCCACCACGACCCTGGCGCGCAATTCGTCGCCGTTGGCCAGCGCGACGCCGGCGGCGCGGCCGTTCTTGACGATGACCTGCTGTACCGTTGCATTGGTGCGGATTTCCACGCCCAACGCCGCCGCCGAGCGGGCGATCGCCGCCGAGACGCCGCCGGTGCCATTCTTGGCGAATCCCCAGGCGCGAAAGGCACCGTCGATCTCGCCCATGTAGTGGTGCAGAAGCACGTAGGCCGTGCCCGGCGAGCGTGGTCCGAGGAAGGTGCCGATGATGCCGCTGGCCGACTTCGTGCCCTTCAGCGGGTCGAACTCGAACCACTCGTCGAGCAGATCGGCGGAGGACTGCGTGACGAGTTTGGCGATGCGGTAGAGATCTTTTTCCGACAGGCTTTTCGCGTATTGCCCGAGTTTCAGCAAGCCCATCAAGTCGCGCGGGCTCAGCGACGAGGGATCGGGCGGCACCAGTCCGATGATCGGCTTGATCGCCTTGGCGGCGCGCGCCATCACCCGGCCGTATTCGTCGGAAGCCTCGGCGTCCTTCGGGCTGTGGCGGTAGATTTCCTGGCGGGTGAGGTCGTGGTCGTCCCACGCAGCGAGGTAGTCGCCGTTGTCCATCGGCGTGACCGTGCTCGGCAGCGGCAGGATCTTCAATCCATGCCGCGGCAGTTCGAGGTCGCGGATGATCTCCGGCCGCAACAAACTCACAACGTAGGAAAACTCGGTGAAGCGGTAGCCCGGGAAGATTTCCTCGGTCATCGCTGCGCCGCCGACGATGTGCCGGCGTTCGAGGATGCACACCTTCTTGCCCGCGCGCGCGAGGTAGGCCGCGGCGATCAGGCCGTTGTGGCCGGCGCCGATGACGATGGCGTCGTAGTGGTTGGTGGTCATGCGAGGTTTCTCAACAGGGCTGCGCGCCAGACATCCGGAATCCGATCGGCACATGGATGTGCCGACGAATCGGCGGCTTCATTGCCGATTCGACAAGCGAGGCGCGGCTTCGCCGCGACCGCTTGTTGCGAACCGCGGCAGGATGCCCGGTTTCGCAATTCAATCATCGCTTCTTCCACTCCGGCTCGTAGAACGGCAGCTTCACCACCTTGCACGGGGTATGCCGGCGCTGGTGTTCCACGGTGACTTCGATGTGCAGTGTCGTGCCGACTTCGAAGTGCGGCCGCTGCACATGCGCGAGCGCGATGTATTTTTTCAGCACCGGCGACCACGAACTGGTCGAGGCGTAGCCGACCTGGCGGCCGTCGCGCAGCACCGGCAGGCTGCCGCGCACGGCCATGCCCGGGATCTGCGGCGGCAGGCCGACGGTGCCGTAGAGTTTTTCCAGGCCTTCCCACGCGATGTCGAGCCCGACAAGTTTCCATGCCGAGCCTTCGCGCTTTTCTTTTTCCAGCGCGCGCCGGCCGACGAAATAGCCTTCCTTGTCCAGCGCCACCGCCCAGTCCAGCCCCATCTCCAGCGGCGTGGATTTCTGGCCCTCGCTCCATGCGTGGTTCGCCGGCGTGTAGTCGACGTCGACCATGAACAGGCCCGCCTCCACCCGCGCCATGTCCATCGCCAGGATGCCGCAGGGGGTGATCGAGTAGTCGTGACCGGCCGTCATCAACGCGTCCCAGACGTCCAAGCCCTTGTCGGCATCCATCCAGATTTCGTAGCCCAGATCGCCGGTGTAGCCGGTGCGCGAGATCGACACCGGCACGCCGGCGAGCGTGTTCGACATCACCTTGAAATACTTGAGCTTGTCGAGCGACTTCTTGCAACAGGCGTTGAGGATGCTGCGCGACTTCGGGCCTTGCAGGCTCAGTGCGCCCATCTGTTCCGTCACTTCCTCGATCGTCACGTCCATGCCGACCGCATTCATCGCCAGCCAGCGCAGCGATGGCTCGGCCGAGGTCATGCGGAAGCGGCTCTCCGACAGGCGCGTGATCGTGCCGTCGTCGAGCATCTTGCCTTCCTCGTCGCACCAGCCGGTGTAGCCGACCGATCCGACCGCCATCTTCAGCACGTCGCGGGTGGTCACGCGATGCAGCAGCAGGGCGGCATCGGGGCCGTCGATCAGGTACTTCATCAACGGCGAGACATCGATCAGCGCGGCGGCATCGCGGATCGCCCAGTATTCGCGGTCGAGCGTCAGGTCGTAGGAACCGGCGACGATATGGCCGGCCCAGCGCCGCCAGTTTTGCGGCAGGCACAGCCTGCTCGTGCGTTCGTGGAACGGCGTGCGCTTGAGCTCGAGCATGGGTGGCCTTCGCGCTCCCCGTGGCGCGCCGGCGCCGATTATAGATGGCTCGACGCGGGCGGTGGTCAGTTGCGAATCTGGATGCTGTGCGTCGGCGCGGTTGCCTTTGCCGATGAAGAGGCGCTGTCGCTTCCGGGCAGCGGCACCGGCGTTGGACGGCGAATCGCCGCCTTCATGCGATCGGCGGCGCGGCGCGCGGCGGTGGTGCGCAGCGAGCCGACGACCTGCGTCAATTCGTCGCGTTTTTCGCCGGCCTGCGCCAGGCCCAGATCGGCGGCGACCATCATGTACGACAGCGCGGTGTTGAGGTCCGGATACGCGCCTTCGCCTTGCGCGTAATGCACGCCAAGATTGTAGTAAGCCATCGCGTTGCCGCCGGCGGCGGCCAGCTTGAACCACGCCACCGCCGTGCTCTGGCTGGCCTTCACACCCTCGCCCCGGGCATACATCACGCCGAGGCAGTATTGCGCCTCGGGCAAGCCCTGGGCGGCGGCAAGGCGGAACCAGTGCAGCGCATCGGGCAGGTTCTGCTTCATGCCGAGCTGGTTGTAACTGGCCAGTCCCATCGCGTATTGCGCCGATACGTCGCCGTGCGCGGCCAGCGGTTTGAGCGTGGCGATCGCCTGCGTGTATTGGCTGCGATCGAATTGCGCCAGACCGCTCTTGAGGTCGGCCAGGCAGCTGCCGCTGGCCACGGCGCAGGCAAGCAGCAAGGCGGGCAGGAAAGCGCGCTTGCCGCTGCCGGGGCGGCGACAGCCATCGTTGCGACCGATCAACATAATGGATTCCATGCGGACAGAAGCGTGTGCCAGTTCACGTTTTCGCCGACGAATCGCATCGAGTGTGATGCGGTCAACGAATGCCGGCGGATTGGGTTAGTCTAACCGCACGAACCCCACGCGCTTCGGAAATGGATGCCAAGCCCAACGAAGTGAAAATCGCGATCACCGGGCTGCGACTGAAGATGTACGTGTCGCGGCTGGATCGGCCGTGGATCGAGACCCCGTTCATCTTCGAAGGCTTGTTCGTCGAAACGGCGGACCAGCTCTCGCGCTTGCAGGCGTTGTGTCGTTACGTCTACGTCGATCCTGCGCGTGGCCTGCGCCCGGAGGGGCGCTACGTGCAAAGCGACGAGGCCGCTGCGACGGCGCCGCGGGCGGCGTTTCAATCCGAGTTCGCCCGCCTCAACACCACCAGTTGGCCGGAGAAGGCCACGGTCGAAGCCGAGATGCCGGTCGCCAATGCGGTGCGCCAGCAGCTCGAGCACGGCATCGAAGGCATGATGAACGACCTGCGTGCCGGTCGCGAACTGGACATGGGCACCTTGCGCGAGGGCGTCGGCGCGATGATCGATTCGGTCACCCGCAACCCGTCGGCCTTCCTGTGGCTCAAGGCGATCCGCAAGAAAAGCAGCTACGCCTACCAGCACGCACTGGGCAGTTCGGTGTGGGCGGCCAGCTTCGGCCGGCATCTGGGCATGAACCGAGAGGAGATCAACGACCTGGCCTTCGCCGGCTTGTTGTTCGATGTCGGCAAGACCACCTTGCCGGGCGAACTGCTGGAAAAGACCGCCGTATTCGACGATGCCGACCGTGATCTGATGCGCACGCATGTGCAGGCCAGCATCGACATCCTCGAACGCACGCCCGGCGTTTCCAAACGCACCATCCAGGCCGTTGCCACGCATCACGAGCGGCACGATGGAACCGGCTATCCCAAGGGCATGCGCGGTGCCCAGATCCCGATCTTCGGTCGCCTGATCGGGCTGATCGACAGCTACGACGCGATGACCACGGCGCGACCGCACGCGCCCGGGCGTTCGCCGCACCAGGCGGTGATGGAGTTGTACAACGCCCGCGACAGCCTGTTCCAGGCCGACCTGGTCGAGCAATTCATCCAGACGTGCGGGGTGTATCCGACCGGCTCGCTGGTGGAGTTGTCCGATGGTCGCGTCGGCGTCGTTACCGCCGTGCACGAGCTCAAGCGCTTGCGCCCGAACGTGATGCTGCTGCTCGACGCGGACAAGAAGCCGCTGCGCGAATTCGTGCCGATCGACTTGGGCCAGCTCGGCCCGGACGAGAATGGCGTGCTGCTCACCGTTCGCCGCGGGCTGCCGGAAGGCGCGCACGGCGTCGATACCTCCGAGCTGTTCCTCGACTGACGGCGGCTGCATGGACTTGTTCGATCCTGTCACCGGCCTGAGCGATCGGCGCGGCTTTCTGGATTTGCTGGCGCAGGCCATCGCCGCCATCGACGAGCAAGCGTCGATCGGGCTGCTGATCGTCGACATCGACCGCTTCACCCAGATCAATGTCGCTTACGGCTACGGTGTCGGCGACGAGGTGCTGCGGCATCTGGCCGGCCTTGCGCGCGAGGTGGCGCGCGCCAACGATCGGGTCGCCCGCATCGGCGACAACCGTTTCGCGTTGATCCTGCCGCGACTGAAAAACCGCGGCCACGGCGAGCTGGCGGCGCAGAAATTGCTGCGCCTGCTGGAGGCGCCGTTCGAGCACGAGGACATTCGCCTGCGCCTGCCGGCGACCATCGGCGGCGCGCTGTGCCCGCAACATGCGGCGCACCCGACTGACCTGCTCGCCAAGGCCGAATTGGCGCTGGCGATGGCGCGGCACGAAGGGCAGCGTTACCGCTTCGCGCCCGACACCCCCGGTGCCGGCACCTTGTCCGATCAATGGGACATGGAACTGGAACTGGCCAACGCCATCGACCGCGGCGAGCTGAGCATGTATTACCAGCCGCAGGTGCGCATCGCCGATCGGCACGTGGTCGGCGTCGAGGCGCTGATGCGCTGGAAGAACCGCCACCGTGGCATGGTGCCGCCGGATGTGTTCATCCCGCTGGCCGAGCGCACCGGCCACATCCGCAAGATGACGTTGTGGGCGATGAACACCGTGCTGCGCCAGTGTTCGCAGTGGCAGCACCGCTGGGGCGCGTTGTCGGTGTCGGTGAACGTGCCCAGCGAGCTGGTCGCGCACAACGATCTGCCGGAGATGGTGCAAAACGCGTTGCAGTTGTTCGGCAGCGATTCCTTGCGGCCAATGATCGAGATCACCGAGCGCTCGTTGATGGTCGGCGATCGCGCACTCACCCAGCTCCATCGCATCCGCGATCTGGGCGTGCGGGTGTCGATCGACGACTTCGGCACCGGCTATTCGTGCCTGGCCTACTTCCACAAGGTGCCGGCCAGCGAACTGAAGATCGACAAATCCTTCGTCTCGCGCCTGCTCACCGACACCGCCAGCGCCGACATCACGATGCTGATCATCGACCTCGCGCATCGCTTCGGGCTCGACGTGGTCGCCGAGGGCGTCGAGGATCAGGCGACGATGGACAAGCTGCATGGCGCCGGCTGCGACGTCGTGCAGGGGTATTTCTTCGCCAAGCCGATGCCGGCCGAGGAGTGCGAACGCTGGTTGCAGAGCTTCGGCGCACCGGCTGCGGGCTGAGCATCGGCAGCGGTCGATCCTTCGAACGTCGCGGGTGTCGCCGCCGCAGCGGAACCTTCGGCCTGCGATACTGTCGGTATTCCGATCCCGATCCCGAGCAACCAGGCCATGGCCGATCCGAACCGTTCCCGCTTTCGTCTGCAATTCCTGCTCGGCTTTCTCGCCTGCGCCGGACTGATGGGCTACGCCTTGTATTCGCAATACGCGCTCGGCCTGGAGCCGTGCAACCTGTGCATCTTCCAGCGGGTGGCGATGATCGCGCTGGGCGTGGTGTTCGCGCTGGGCGCGCTGGCCGGGCCGAAGGCGGCATGGTCGCGGCGGCTGTGGGCCGTGCTGGCGGTGCTGATGGCGACGGTCGGTGGCATCGTCTCCGGGCGGCATCTGTGGATCCAGTCGCTGCCGGCCGATCAAGTGCCCTCGTGCGGCATTCCGCTCAAGGACATGATGACGATGGCGCACATGGGCGCCACCACCTACGGCAAGGTCATCATGAAGGTGTTCGCGGGTTCCGGCGAATGCGCCAAGATCAGCTGGACACTGCTGGGTCTGTCGATGCCGGGCTGGGTGCTGATCTGCTTTCTCGTGCTGGCGGCGTGGGCGATTTTCGCCGGCTTCCGCCGCCGCGCCTGATTCCGTACTGGCATGAGTTGAGGAAAATTCCGCTGCCGCGTCGCCGGTGTGGCGGTTGCGGTGCGACATGGCTGTGGCATGATGCTGTTGCACCGCACCATGATGGTTCCGCCATGTCCCGTCCACGCCCCTTGCCGCAATGCCTCGCCGGTGCCCCGGCGCACGTCGATCCTGCATGGACGCCGCAGGCCTGGCGTGGCTTTGCCGCCAGCCAGTTGCCAAGCTACCCGGACATGCAGGCGCTCGAGGACACCCTGGCCGAGGTGCGCAAGCTGCCCCCGCTGGTGACTTCGTGGGAGATCCTCGCGCTCACCCGGCAACTGGCCGAGGCCCAGCAGGGGCGCAGCTTCCTGCTGCAAGGCGGCGACTGCGCCGAGGTGTTCGCCGATTGCACCTCGGAGGTGATTTCCAATCGCCTGAAAGTGCTGTTGCAGATGAGCCTGGTGCTGGTGCATGGCCTGCGCGAGCCGGTGCTGCGCGTAGGGCGTTTTGCCGGCCAGTATGCCAAGCCGCGCTCGGCCGACATCGAGACCCGCGATGGCGTCAGCTTGCCCAGCTACCGCGGCGATATCGTCAATGGCCCGGATTTCGACCTGGCCTCGCGCACGCCCGATCCGCGCCGGCTGGTCAAGGCGCATGCACGTTCGGCGATGACGATGAACTTCGTGCGCGCCCTGATCGACGGCGGTTTCGCCGACCTGCATCACCCCGAATACTGGAACCTGGACTGGGTCGGTCATTCGCCGCTGTCGGACGAATACCGGCGCATGGTCGATGCCGTCGGCGACGCCGTGCGCTTCATGGAGACGCTGTCGGGCGAGCCGCTGCACAACCTCAATCGTGCCGAGTTCTATACCTCGCACGAAGCCCTGCTGCTGCCCTACGAGGAGGCGCAGACGCGGCAGGTGCCGCGACAGGATGGCTGGTTCAACCTGTCTACCCATTTTCCGTGGATTGGCATGCGCACCGCCGATGTCGATGGTGCGCACGTGCAATACCTGCGTGGCGTGCGCAATCCGATCGGCGTCAAGGTCGGCGTGACGATGAACGCCGATGCGCTGCTGCGCCTGCTCGACGTGCTCGATCCGGGCAACGAGCCCGGCCGCATCACCCTGATCCATCGTTTTGGCGCGGCGCACATCGAGCGCGCGCTGCCGCCGCTGCTCGCCGCCGTGCGTCGCGAAGGCCGGCGCGTGCTGTGGGTGTCCGATCCGATGCACGGCAATACCGAGGCCACTTCCAACGGCTACAAGACGCGGCCGTTCGCCGCCATCCGCAGCGAGCTCGAACAGGCGTTTGAAATCCACGCCGCGCACGGCTCGCGGCTGGGCGGCGTGCATCTGGAGCTGACCGGGGAAAACGTCACTGAATGCACCGGCGGCGCCCGCGCGATCACCGAAACCGACCTCGAACGCGCCTACCGCTCGACCGTCGATCCACGCCTGAACTACGAGCAGTCGCTGGAGATCGCCATGCTGATCGTGCGCAAGCGCAAAGCGCTCGCCAATGGGGTCAGAGTCATTTGACAATTCCGGCCCCGTTCTTTGCACGACGACCATCCAGTAGCGATCCTGTCGCTCGCCGGTCAGCGCTCTCCGCGAATTGTTGATTGACTCTGACCCGTTCAGGGGTCAGCTGGCGCGCGCGGCGCGTTTGCGATCGTTCTCGGTGCGCTCTTTCTTGCGCAGGCGGATCTGCATCGGGGTGACTTCGACCAGTTCGTCGTCGGCGATGAACTCCAGCGCCTGCTCCAGCGACATCTTCACCGGCGGCGTGAGCTGCTCGTTGTCGTCCTTGCCGGCGGCGCGGAAGTTGGTGAGCTGCTTGGCGCGCAGGGCATTGACGGTGAGGTCGTTGTCCTTGGCGTGGATGCCGACGATCTGGCCTTCGTAGATTTCCTCGCCAGGCTCGATCAGCAGGCGGCCACGCTCTTGCATGAAGTTCTGCGCGTACGCCGGCGATGGGCCGGTGGCGTTGGAGATCATCACCCCGTTCTGGCGTTCGGCGATGGCGCCTTCCGCGCGCGGGCCGTAGTGGTCGAACACGTGAAACAGCAGGCCGGTGCCGGCAGTGATGGTGCGGAACTCGGTCTGGAAGCCGATCAGCCCACGCGCGGGAATCATGAAGTCGATGCGCACGCGGCCCTTGCCGTCGGGCTCCATGTTGACGAGCTGGCCGCGGCGTTCGCCGAGGCGCTGCATCACGCCGCCCTGATATTGTTCTTCCAGATCGACGACGAGCGATTCGTAGGGCTCCATCTTCTGGCCGTCGATCTCGCGCACGATCACTTCCGGGCGCGACACGGCGAGCTCGTAGCCTTCGCGGCGCATGGTTTCGATCAGGATCGACAGATGCAGCTCGCCACGGCCCGACACCTTGAACTTGTCGGCGTCGTCGGTCTCCTCGACCTTGAGCGCGACGTTGTGCTGGGTCTCGCGGATCAGGCGATCACGCAACTGGCGTGAGGTCAGGAACTTGCCGCCACTGCGCTCCTTCTTGCCGGCGAACGGCGAATTGTTGACCTGAAAAGTCATGCTGATGGTCGGCTCGTCGACGGTCATCACCGGCAACTGCTCGGGTGCCGACGGATCGCAGACCGTCTCGGATATGCCCAGCCCCTCGATGCCCGAGAACGCGATGATGTCGCCGGCCTGTGCCTCGTCCACCTCGCGACGCTCCAGGCCCATGAAGCCCAGCACCTGCAACACCTTGCCCGAACGCGGCTTGCCCTCGCGATCGAGGATCGTCACTGGCATGTTGGTGCGCACGCGGCCGCGCTGGATGCGGCCGACACCGATGATGCCGACGTAATTGCTGTAGTCGAGCGAGGTCACGCGCATCTGGAACGGGCCGTCGAGATCGACCGGCGGCGGCGCGACGTGCTTGACGATCGCCTCGAACAGCGGATTCATGTTGCCCTCGCGCACGTCCGGCGACAGCCCGGCGTAGCCGTGCAAGGCCGAGGCGTAGACGATCGGGAAGTCGAGCTGTTCTTCGGTCGCGCCGAGGCGGTCGAACAGATCAAACGTCTGATTGACCACCCAATCAGGACGCGCACCGGGGCGGTCCACCTTGTTGACGACGACGATCGGCTTGAAGCCCATCGCGAACGCTTTCTGGGTGACGAAGCGCGTCTGCGGCATCGGCCCGTCCATCGCATCGACGAGGATCAGCACCGAGTCGACCATCGACAACACGCGCTCGACCTCGCCGCCGAAGTCGGCGTGGCCAGGGGTGTCGACGATGTTGATGCGCCAGGTCTGGCCATCTGGCGATTTCCACCGAATGGCGGTGTTCTTCGAGAGGATGGTGATGCCGCGTTCTTTTTCGAGGTCGTTGCTGTCCATCACCCGCTCGGCGATCTTCTCGCGCTCGCCGAAGGTGCCCGACTGCTGCAGCAGCTTGTCGACGAGGGTGGTCTTGCCATGGTCGACGTGGGCGACGATGGCAATGTTGCGCAGGTTTTCGATGGACATGGATTCACGCCCGCAGGCTGGCGCCGGCGGGCCTTTATGTGGTGGAGTCAGCCGACCATTGTACCGGGTTTTCGGCGCATGTTTTGCGCTGCAACATCAGCCGGCAGGATCAGGACCCGCAGCACCACGTGGCGACGCCTCGGTGTGACGCCTCGGTGTGACGCCACGGCGCGACAGCCGTGCCGTCGCGCCAGGCGCGCATCGGCACGCTTGGCTGCGGGTGCCTTGGCCGCGGATCCGCCGCAGCGGCGAGGGCGGGCCCGCAGCCGCAGGCTCAGGGACGGCAGGCGGCTGGGCGATATTTGGATGCAATCGTGGTGCCGGCGGCAGAGCCGCAGGACCAGCGCATGACGCCTTCTTCCGGCGCCGGCACGAACATCAGCACTTCGTCGCGGATCGGGGCGTTGGCTTTGTTGCCGTAGGTCACCGTGATGCGCCCGTCGTCGATCTTCACGCTGCTGACGTAGTTGCCGGTGATGCTCGCGGCATCGGCGACCCCGGCTTGTGCATTGTCGTGCGGCAGCTTGCCGGAATTGGCGTAGTACTCGGCCACCGCGACCTTGGAACCTTCGGCGAGCGCCGATCCTTCGGCGACCTGTGCGCGGATGACGTAATCCTGATAGGCGGGAATGGCGATGGCGGCGAGGATGGCGACCACCGCGACCGTGGTCATTGCATCGCCGCGACCGGCGGAAAGCGCTTCCAGCGGCATCTGCTCGTAATCGACCTGCAATGCCAGACGCTGGTCGTTGGCTTGCAAGACGATGCTGGCGATGCCGTCGGTGGGCAGCTTGAGCTGCCTGGCAGTCGGCAGTGTCGACAGGTCCACCGGTGCGCCCAGCGCATTGCCGGCGATGTCGAGCAGGTGCAGATAGCTGTAGTACACCTCGCGGTTCATGTCGCGGGTGGTGGTGGTCGCGCCGAGCAGGGTCTGGCTGCTGTCGAAGCCCTGCGACGAGCGCAGCCAGTCGCCAATCGACGTATCAGGCGTGGTGGCGAGGCGATCGATCAACGGCTGCGGCACCTTGGCGAAAACGAGGTAGTCGCCGTCCTCGATCCAGTACAGGTCTGAACCGATGCGGGTGAAGATTTCGGCGATCGCCGTCGTCTGCCGGTCGGCGCTGGCCGACGCCGGCGCCTGCGGCATGGCGATGTGCACGTGGTGGATCTGCCCGCCTGGCACCTTGGCGATGGTGTTGCGCCAGCCAAAGCGCTTGCTCAGTTCGTCGAGCTTGGCGTACAGCGCCTTGCGGTCACCGGCCTTGATCGCGGTGAAGCGGCCATTGCCGTCGGCGAAACTCACCACCTGCTTGCCGAGCAGGCCGGTGAAGGTGATCGGGTCGATGCCGGTCTTGTCCTGCAGGTTGGCGGCGATGCGATCGTAGCCGGCGCGGCTGCCGGCGCCGAAATCGCGGTCGAGGTCATCGTGGATGCGGCGCAGGTTGTCGGCGCCAGGCAGGGCCATCGTCGCCACCCAGTCTGGTTTGCCGGCGGACTTGAGCGTTACCGGCCCGGAATTGGCAGCCAGATAGCCGAGCAGGCGCGCCTGCGGCGCCCGCACTTGCAGCTGCATGCGACCGTGACCTGCGACCGTGCCCCAGCCCAGTGCGACCGACTGCGCGTGCTCGATGGCATCGCGCAGCAGACCATCGGGCGGTTGCGGACCCCATTCGTTGGCGAGTTGGACGTTCACGTTCTTCAGGCTCGACCACGCGAACAGCCCTTGCCCGGAAGAATCGATTTCCTTCTCGGCGTCCTGCATCGGCGAGGGGCGGGTGGTCTTGAGTTGCGCCAGATCCTGCGCCAGCGTCGCCGCCGAGGCGGTGGTGCCCAGCGACAGGAACAGGCGGTGGCTGGCGACGTCGAAGTGCAGCGCGCCGAACTGGCGCAAGCTGGCATCGCCGTTGCCATCCACCGGCGCTTGCAGCGGCGATGGATTGCTGCCACGCAGCGCCTCGATGCGGGCGTTGAGGGCAGCCACGTCGGCCACATCCAGCGGCACCGTGAGCAGGCCGCGTCCGAATGGCGAAAGACCGTCGCTGGGATCGATCACCGCCAGTTCGAGCGGCCCGGCCTGATCGCCGAAGAGGATGTTCAAGAACGGGCCGGCGCCGGCGTCCGCCAACGCCGGGTCGTTGCGGGCCGCCTTGCGCAGGGCGGCGATCAGCTTGGCGTGCTGATCGCTGGCCAGCGCGGCATCGAGCGGGCGGCCATCGGGCGCCGACAAGGTGCCCCACAGCGAAGGAATGCGCAGGTAGGCGACGGTATGCTCGGGCAGGCGCTCACGCAGCCACGCCGGCTGCGAAATCAGGGCATTGGCGCGGGCGATGGCGGCGGCGTCGGCACCGGCGCGGTGGCTGTTGGAAGCATCGCCGCCGCCCTGTGGCGAGCAGCCGGCAACGAAGACGAGGCTGGATACCGCGGCTGCCAACAGCAGGCGATGGCCGATCGACATGTCAAGAATCCCCGGGTGGGCGAACGCACCGCGACGGTGCTGGCAGCGCCATTCTAAGGCAATCGGCGCCGGCCAACGGCGAGCGCGACCGCGGCTCGGCTATCATGCGCAGGCTCGGCGCCACCGCGCCTGTTTCCACGGAGTCTTGCCATGTCCGCGCTCAAAGCCGTTTTCGCCACCAGCAAGGGATCGATCCATGTCGAGCTGTTTCCCGACAAGGCGCCGTTGACCGTCGCCCATTTCGTCAATCTCGCCCAGCGCGGCTATTACAACGGGCTGAACTTCCACCGCGTGATCCCCGATTTCATGATCCAGGGCGGTTGCCCCGATGGTACCGGGCGCGGTGGTCCGGGCTATCGCTTCGAGGACGAAACCCGCAACGGCGTGCGCCATGAACGCGGCGTGCTGTCGATGGCCAATGCCGGGCCCAACACCAACGGCAGCCAGTTCTTCATCACCCACGTGCCGACGCCGTGGCTGGATGGCAAGCACACCGTGTTCGGCAAGGTGGTGGCCGCCGACGACCAGAAGGTGGTCGACGCGATCAAGGGCGGCGATGTCATCGACAAGGTGCGCATCGAAGGTGACGCCAGCGCCTTGCTCGCCGCGCACGCCGCGCGCGTGGGCGAGTGGAACAAGATCCTCGATGCCCGGGCGCGGCCGTGATGGCCGGATTCCAATTCCCGTCCGGCGCAAGCGCGCTTTGCTGCTGAAGCCCTGGCGGTGAAATCGTGCGGGTGAAACCGTCGCCTGGTGTCGGGAAAGCCTGGCGCGCCGTGAGCCGGTGGCCGGCGGCGGAGCATGCGCCGGGACCGCTTGATCGAGGTTGAATGTTGCATTGCAACATAGCACGGTGCTAGCATGGCCGCTCGATCGGAGGAGCCTGCAATGAGTGCCCAGAACGACGGTTGGACGCGCGATTTCGAGGCGCTTTCGCGCCAGTACTGGAACGCCTGGAGCGAGATGGCGCGGCAGGCCGGCAACGGCCACGACAACGTGATCCCCGGCTGGAAGGAAGCGATCGAGTTGTGGTCGCCGTGGGCCAAAGATGGCCGCGAGCAGACCGACGCCACCGTCAGCCGCATGAATCAGCTCACCGGCGAGTGGTTCGGCAAGATGCAGGAACTGGCCAAGACGCTGGCCGGCAAGCCGGCCAACCCATCCGAGATCGCCGCCGAGTGGAAGCGTGCGCTCGGCATCGAGAACAATCCGTTCGCCGGCATGTTCCAGAACATGACTGGCCCGGATGCGCACGGCTTCGACCACCTGCTGCAGCAGTCCGGCCCGTGGCTGGAGGCGCTGCGCGGTCGCTGGGGCGGGCTGTTCGACCTGCCCGCATTCGGGCTGATGCGCGAACACCAGGAGCGCTGGCAGGCGCTGGCCAAGGTGCAGGCGCAGTACCAGCAGGCGGTCAACGACTACAACGCGCAGATGTTCGAGTGCGGGCAGAAGGCGTTCGCGCGGTTTGAAGACAAGCTCGCCGAGCGCAGCGAGCCGGGTCGGCAGATCGATTCGGCGCGCGGCCTGTTCGACCTGTGGATCGATGCGGCCGAAGAGGCCTGGGCCGAGGTGGCGATGACGCCCGAATATCGTCGCGTCTACGGCGATCTGGTCAATGCCCAGAGCCGGCTGCGCAATGGCATCAACGGCGAGATCGAGCGTGCCAGCGGCCAGCTCGGCATGCCCACGCGCACCGAGATCAATTCCAGTCACCGCAAGGTGACCCAGCTCGAACGCGAATTGCGCGACCTGAAGGCGCGTCTGGCCGCGCTCGAAGTGGCGCGCCCCGCGGGCGTGTCGGCGGCTGCCGATGCCAATCCGGTGGCGGCGGCAGTCGCCGCGGGTGTGGCGAAGACGCCTGCCGGCAAGCCCGTGCCTGCAAAGTCCGCCGCGACCAAGCCTGCATCGAGCAAGCCTGCCTCGGTCAAGCCCACCGGCAAGCGTCCGGCGCCGAACGCGCGCCGCGGCAAGTAAAGGAGATCCCTGATGTCCATGTACAGACCGCTGAACCTTTCCCCCGACAAGCTGGCGCACGAAGCGCAGGCGATGGGCCGCAAGCTGGTGTCGGGCGCATCGACGCTGCGCGAACTCGATGATGTCCACTACGGCGTCACTGCCAAGCAGGCCGTCTACAGCGACGGCAAGCTGGTGCTGTATCGCTTCAAGGGCGACAAGGCGCCGACCGCCAAGGTGCCGCTGCTGATCTGCTACGCGCTGGTCAATCGACCGTACATGGTCGACTTGCAGGCCGATCGCTCGATCGTCAAGCAACTGCTGGCGATGGGCGAGGATGTCTATATCATCGACTGGGGCTACCCGGACCAGTCCGACAAGTACCTCGATCTGACCGATTACATCGAGCGCTTCCTCGGCGGCTGCGTCGACTTCCTGCGCGAAAAGCACGCGTTGGACAAGATCAATCTGCTCGGCATCTGCCAGGGCGGCGCGTTCTCGCTGTGCTACGCCTCGCTGCATCCGGACAAGATCCGCAACTTGGTGACGATGGTGACGCCGGTGGACTTCCACACCGCCGACAACATGCTCTCGCACTGGACGCGCGGGATGGATGTCGATGCCTTCGTCGACAGCCTCGGCAACGTTCCGGCCGACCTGATGAATTACTGCTACCTCACGCTCAAGCCATTCCGCCTGAACGTGCAGAAATACGTCGGCCTGACCGACATCCTCGACGACAAGCATGCGCTGGAAGATTTCCTGCGCATGGAAAAGTGGATTTTCGATTCGCCCGACCAGGCCGGCGAAGCCTTCCGCCAGTTCATCAAGCAGTTCTATCAGGGCAATGGCTTCGTCGATGGCGGCATCGTCATCGGTGGTCGTGAGGTGTCGCTGAAGAACGTGACGATGCCGGTGCTCAACGTGTTCGCCGAGCAAGATCACCTCGTGCCGCCGAGCGCGTCGCGTCCGCTCAAGCAACTTGCGGGCACGAAGGACTACAGCGAGTTGTCGTTCAAGGGCGGCCACATCGGCATCTACGTCTCCGGCCGTGCCCAGCGCGAAGTACCGAGCGCCATCCACGGCTGGCTGGATCAGCGCGCGGGCTGATCGCTGGTTCGTTTCCAGTCGCGCCGGATTTTCCGGCCATGATGAGCAGGATATTCCGTTCGTGGTGAGCAGAAATCTCCGTTCGTGGTGAGCCTGTCGAACCATGGACGGAGGATCCTCGGCGCAACGATCTTCGTGATCGGCATGCTCTGGGCGCTGCCCAATACGATGATCGGATTGCTGATCGGATTACCCGCACTGCCCTTCGGCGCGCGCCTGCGCATCGGCGATGACGCGCTGGTGTTCGTGCGCTATCCGTGGGGTGCTGGCGGCGCGCTGACGCTGGGCAACGTCATCGTCTGCACGCAGGACTCGCTCGACGGGCGCTGCCGCAGCTACGCCGAGCGCCATGGTTTGTGTCCACCGACGGCGACGACGATGCGTCTTGGCGATCACGAACGCGCGCATGTCCTGCAGGCGATGGCGCTGGGCCTCTTCTTCCTGCCGACTTACCTTCTGTGCGGCGGGATTTCCCCGCACAACCGCTTCGAACAAGCCGCCGATCGCTACGCGCTCACCGCGCGCGGCTGGTGGCCGTGGCCGCGTCCGGGCGCGGCGGCGCGCTAGACTGGCGACCATGATGGCCGAGCCCGTCCAACCGCAACCGCCCACGGCCGCGGCGCACGTCGACGACGACTGGCCGCGCATCCCCGGCTACCGGATCGGCAAGCGGCTCGGCCGCGGCGGCATGGCGACGGTCTATCTCGCCACGCAGGAATCGCTCGATCGTCCGGTCAGCATCAAGGTAATGGCTGGCGACGGGCTTGCCGATGAAGTCGCCCGTCAGCGTTTCGAGAATGAAGCGCGCACGATCGCGCGCTTGAGCCATCCCAACATCGTTGCCATCCACGAAGTGGGACGCACCGACGATGGCCGCATGTTCTACGTCATGCCCTATCTGCCCAATGGCGATCTGACCCAGCGCGACCTGCGCGGCGACGGCGAGCGCGTGGGCGCGATCTTGCGCGCGTTGCTGTCGGCGCTGGGGTATGCGCATGCGCGCGGCATCATCCACCGCGATGTGAAGCGCGAGAACGTGTTGTTCGATGGAGACGATCGCCCGCTGCTGGCCGATTTCGGCATCGCCCTCGTGCGCAACGACGATACCCGCCTGACCACCCTTGGTCACGCCGTCGGCAGCACGAGCTACATGTCGCCGGAGCAGGCGCGCGGCGAGGTGGTCGATGGCCGCACCGATCTGTACGCGGTCGGCGTGCTCGCTTACGAGCTGTTGGTCGGCCGCCTGCCGTTCGCAGCGCCCGATGCGCTGGCGATGGCGGTGATGCACGCGCAAGATCCGATTCCGCGCCTGCCGGCCGAACTGCGAACGTGGCAGGCATTCATCGACCAGGCGATGGCGAAATCGCGCGACGCCCGGTTTTCGAATGCACCGGCGATGCTGCAGGCCCTCGACGCGATCGGACAGCGTCAAGGCAGCATCACCGGGCAAGTCGTGCAGGCGGTGCGATCCGGCGGGGCAGGGCGATCGAGAATGTTGTTTGCCGCCGGCGCGGGCGTGGGCGTGATCGCCCTCGCGATCTGGTACGCGCACGATCGCGGCGCCGCATCCGGCGCGCAGGCAGCAGCGGGGCGGACGGCCACCCCGACCACGACGATCGCCTCGCCGGCGACGACGGCCGGCATTGCCAGCGGGCAGAGCCCAACTGCGACGGCTGCGCCGGCCAGTGCCGTCCCGCCCGCATCGGCGGCGTCGGCAGCCAGCGATCGTGATGCCGGAGTGGCCGCGGCCGACGCCAGCTCGTCGACGGTCGATGCCAGCGGTGCCGCCAGCGATGCGTCCACGCCGGCATCCAAGACGGACGCCAAGGCCAAGCGCAGCAAACGCCCGCCGCCGCGGCGCGTGAAAAAGCGCAATTTCATCTCGCGCTGGTGGCACAACCTGTGACGACGGCGCGGGTGATGCGCGGCGGCAGCGATTGAAAACGGCCGACATGCCGGGTGCATGTCAGCCGTTCGTGTCGTCACGTTTTCGTATTGGCGGAGAGGGTGTCCGCCATCTATCCGTTTTCTGGCGTTCGCCGCCGTTCAGTCCCTGTTTGCAGGATTGGCGTTGTAGCTACGTTTCCGGCCATTTACCGTTCGAGTTCGTCCGCTTGAGTTCGTCCGCAACCGCGTTGTTAAGTAGGGACGCAGTAGGGACAGGATTGTTTGGAGGACGGTTCGCATGACCACCAGACTGCCGCCGGCCATCGAGGCCAAGGCCAAGCGGGGGCCGGGGCGCTACAGCGTCGGCAAGGGGCTCTATCTGCTGGTGCGGCCGAACGGCGCACGGTATTGGCTGTTCCGCTACCGCGATCGCGTGACCGGCGCGCTGCGCGACAAAGGGCTGGGCTCGTTCCCCGACGTGTCGCTGAAAGACGCCAACGCGACGGCGGCCGACATGCGCCGCCTGCTGGAATCCGGCAATGACCCGATCGACTCGGCGCGCGCCGCGCGGCAGGCCGAGCAATTGGAGCGTGCCCGGTTGCAGACCCGAACCTGTTGCGGAAACTCAAGACGAGCTTCGACCCATGACCGCAAAGAAAATGACCACCAGACAGTGCACCGTGTGGGAAACGGGGCGCGACTTGAACGTCGGGCTGCGCGAGGCTTTGGCCGAGGCGAAGGCCGGCATCTGGGCGCGCAAGACCGAGATCATGCCAATGGCCGACGGCCGCATCCGCCGCCGCATCACCCGCAGTGACGGCACCGCCGAGCGCGACGAGGTGATCCCGGCCGGGCGCATCGCCATCGCCACCGCGCGCGTCCGCACGGGCTTGTCGCAGGCGCAGTTCGCCGCCTTGCCGGGCGTGTCCATCCGTACCTTGCAGGACTGGGAACACGGCCGCCGCGAACCGTCCGGCGCGGCCCGCACGCTGCTGCGCATCGCGACCAAGCACCCGCGCATCGTGCGCGAGGCCGCCGCGTGATCGAAAGCATTACCGCCGCATTCGCTGTACATATCACCGCTTGATATGTACGTTGGCGAACGCTAGCATGCGGCTACGGTCAACTACCGGGCCAAGTCCATGCGCGATACCGCCAGCAATTCCCGCTCCCCATCCACCGCCAGGCTGTTCATGCTGGGCAAGGCGCAAGCCGTGCGTATCCCCGCGCGCTACCGCCTGCAAGCCGATGCCGTGGAAATCACCGAACAGGATGGTGCGCTGATTCTGCGACCCAAGCCGCGCACGATGGGCGAAGTCATCGCACGGGTACACGCCAAGTACGGAAAGCTTGACCTTCCCCCCGTGCCGCGCAGCAAGGCAGCCCGGCCGATCAAGCCGCTGGAACTGTAGGCATGGCGGCAACCTACCTGCTGGACACCAACATCCTCAGCGCCATGATGCGGGGCGATCCGCGCCTGTTGAACCGCGTGGCAGGGCTGGCGGCCAATCGGTTGCCTCTGTCGGCGTTCGTGTTGGCGGAAATCCATGCAGGCGCGGAAATGGGAACACGCAAGGCGCAAACGCTGGCCGCGTTTCGTGAACTCACGGCGGATATGCCGCTGCTGCCATTCGACGCGGGCGACGCAGCGGCATTCGGCAGGATTCGCGGCGCACTGGAACGCAAGAATGCCGCTGTGGGCACCATGGACATGCTGATCGCCTCGCAAGCTGTGGCGCGCGGTTTGGTGCTCGTGACGGACAACGTGAAGGACTTCAAGCGCGTGCCCGGCCTGACCATTGAAAACTGGTTGCGCTGACAGGCGCGAGGGTTCGCACATGTCAAACGAGACCAAGTGATCGCCGATGCGAACAAGGCCAACGCCAAAAAGCTCATTCAGGCGGCGCTGAAAGAAGGCGACCAGCAAGCGGCGGAACTCGCCGCAGATGATGCGCTGAACTGCTGCCAAAACTGACAAAACCAGATGTCGTCGGTTTTGGCAGTGACCCGGACGGCCATTCTGGAAATATCGCAGCCGATGCACCGCCCGACGCGATCCGCGCCCGCCTGCACCGGCTCGCCGCCGCCAAGGGCTTGCCGCCGGCCTGCGTGGACACGATCCCCGTCGACCTGCTACCGCGGCACCTGCGCGCGCGCATGCGGCGCATCGACTACTACCCCGGCGAGGACGCGCAAGCGGCAATCGACGCGCGCACCTGCCAGGTCACCGGCGGCGACTATTCCAGCATCATCGACGCGCTGGTGCTCGCGGGTGCCGAGCATGTACCTGCCAGACGGCGCAAATGACTCCCGCAGTCATCTTCCGGAAGCCTTTTGGGAAAATCATGCGATGGGCCGAAAGCCGGGGTTGCGCTATGACGCGCAGAAAGGGCCGCGTACCGTGGTCGTGGGTTGTTGCGACTCCCGCGACTTTGCCACACGGAAAGGCCGAAAGCGCCCCACGGATCGCGGAAGTCGCAATGGATGATGAGTCCAGCGCGACTTGACCACGGAACAGGTCGATCGGCGTCGCTGTGGGTGACGCAGGCGGCGCGCTGCACCGTCGCAAAGTAGGGACGGTGCAGGGCGCGAAAGAAAAAAGCCAGCAGAATCGGTGGCTTGTCCGTGGACTTGGCGGAGAGGGTGGGATTCGAACCCACGGTACGCTATGAACGTACGCCTGATTTCGAGTCAGGTACAATCGACCACTCTGCCACCTCTCCGGTGGGCTGGTCATGTTACCGGCTAGCGCGTTGCGAAACAAGGCTGGCTTGCGTGTCGCTGGCAGGCAACTCGCGGGTCGTTGCGTCGTCGATGCGGCGCCGGGGGATGCGGCGTGCCGTTGGCGCGATGGCGACCATGATGGCGGCGGCGGTGCCGCCAGCCGGTGCGATCAGCCGGCCAGCGCCGCGACATGCGCCACCGCGCATTCTCGAAGTGCGTGCAGGTCGTAGCCGCCTTCGAGCAGCGACACCAGGCGACCCTTGGCGTGGCGATCGGCGATTTCGCACAAGCGTGCGGTGAGCCAGCCGAAATCCTCGGCCTGCGCGCCGAGCTGCGCCAGCGGGTCGTCACGGTGGGCGTCGAAACCAGCCGACACCAGCACAAGTTGTGGGGCGAACACGTCCAGCGCCGGCAGCAGAATTTCCTGCCAGGCGCGACGCAGCGTGGTGCCATCGGAATGGGGCAGCAGCGGCACGTTGCAGATGTTGCCGACGCCGTGCTCTCGCGCCGCGCCGGTGCCCGGATACAAGGGCGACTGGTGCGAGGAAAGGTATTGCACGCGCGGCTCGGTCAGGAAGATATCCTGCGTGCCGTTGCCGTGGTGGACATCGAAATCGGCGATCGCCACCCGCTGCAATCCATGCGCGGTCAGCGCATGGGCGGCGGCGACCGCGACCGAATTGAACAGGCAAAAGCCCATCGCGGTCTCGGCAGTGGCGTGGTGGCCGGGCGGGCGCACCGCGCAAAATGCACGCGTGATTTCGCCGGCGAAGGCGGTATCGACGGCGGCGATGGCGGCACCCGCCGCGTGCAACGCCGCTTCGGCGGAGGCGGTCGACATCACCGTATCCGGATCGAGGCGGCGATGGCCCTGCACCGGCACATCGAGCACGGCGGCGATCAGGCGCGGATCGTGGACGCGCGCCAGTTGTTCGCGGCTGGCCGCCGGCGCCTGTTGCCAATCCAGCGCCGGAAATGCGGCCTGCAGGGCCGCGATCACATGCGCCAGGCGCTGCGGGCACTCGGGATGGCCGTCGCCGGGGTCGTGGCGCAGGCAGGATGGATGCGTATAAACCCGCAGGCTCACGAACGCTGGCGCTCGTGGTTCCACAACACTTCGCCGTGGCCGCTGGCGCGGGCCAGCACGCGGCAGATCACGAACAACAGATCGGACAGGCGGTTGAGATAATGCACCACTTCCGGACGCACGGTTTCGACGCGTGCCAGTGCCACCGTGTGCCGTTCGGCGCGGCGGGCGATGGTGCGCGCCATGTGGCAGTACGCGGCGGCGATGCCGCCGCCGGGCAGGATGAATTCCTTGAGCGGCGGCAGATCGGCGTTGAGCGCGTCCAGCCGCTGTTCGAGGCGCTCGATGTCGGCGGTGAAGATCGCCGCGTGACCGGGGATGCACAGCTCGCCGCCGAGATCGAACAACTGGTGCTGCACGGCGATCAAGCCATCGCGCACCGCGTCGGGCAGTTCCGTGGCGAGCACCACGCCGATCGCCGAGTTCAATTCATCGACCGTGCCATAAGCGGTGACGCGCAGGCTGTCCTTGCCGACGCGGCTGCCGTCGCCGAGGCCGGTAGACCCGTCGTCACCTGTCCTGGTGTAGATCTTGGAGAGGCGGTTGCCCACCGAGTCCCGCCGTTACGCCGTCTGCGCGCGCAGTTGCGGGATGCGCTGACGCAGCAGGGCGAAACTGCCGAACAGGATCGCGGCGTAGAACAGCGTGCCCAGCACCGTCCACTGGAAGAACGGCAGGCCCGCGATGTAGCAGGCGGAAAGGCCGCTAGCGCAGGCGTCGCCTTTTTCCGGCATCGCCGCCAGCCACGTCGCAAAATTGGTGGCGAGGAAGAACAACACCGAGCCGGCCAGCGAGGCGCCGAGCACGCGCGCGCCGCTGGCGCGGCCGCGCAGGGCGAAGCCGAGCACGGTGCAGGCGACGATGCTGGCGTAGATCGCGATGAAATGGGCGTTGGTGAAGTAGTCGAGATAGATGCCGCCGTTGACCAGCCCGAGCGCGAGATCGGAGATCAGCATCGCCAGCAACGGCACCACCACCGCCCATGCCCGATGCGCGAAAAACGCACCGCCGAACAGTGCCACGGCCTCGATCGGCGAGAAATTCGGCGGATGCGGCAGCAGGCGCGACAGCGCGGCCAGCAGGATCATCGCCGCCAGCACCAGCGGGCCGGCGCGCAGGGAACGGAGTGACTGGGTCATGGCGGCGTCTCGATCACGGGTGCGCAGGGCGCGATGGCGCAAATGATAGCGCAAGCGGTCGGCGATTCTCAGCGGCCCAGTTCGAACTGCACATTCAGATCGATGCCCAGCGCGTTCTCGCCGGCCTCGATCGGCGGCGCCGCCATCGCTGCCGCGGCGCCGGCGGCCATGCGCATCATCGGCCGCGGCGAGGGCAGGCTCTGCCCGGATTCGCTGATGCTGACGATGCGCCGCACCCGCAAGCCGGCGGCCTGCGCATACAGCTCGGCGCGGGCTCGCGCTTGCGCCAGCGCGGCCCGGCGCGCCTCGTCGAGAGCGGCATCGGGCTTGTCGACGGCGAAATTCGGGCCGTCGATCTGGTTGGCGCCGGCAGCAACCAGTGCCGCCAGCACCTTGCCGATTTTCGCCATGTCGTGCAGGCGGACATTGACGGTGTTGCTGGCCTGATAACCGGTGATCTTCGGCGGCTGCTTGTCGCCCCAGGCGTATTGCGCCTGCAGGCCGATGCCGGCGGTCTGGATCTCGCTGGCGGCGATGCCGGCCTGGCGCAGCGCGGCAATGACTTTGTCCATGCGGGCAGCGTTGTCGCGCATCGCCATGGCGGCGTCGGCATCCTGCGTCGTCACGCCGGCGCCGATGGTGGCCACATCCGGCGCGTGGCGCACTTCGCCGTGGGCGCTGACCTGCAACAAGGTGGCGTCGGCCGGCAATGGTGGCGACCGATCCTGCGCGAAGGTGGAGGCGGCGAGCAGCGCGGCGAGCAAGCCGAGGTGACGAAGATGCATGATGATCTCCCGTGGATGGCGATTGCCACGATACCCGATCGCCGGTCGCTGCGAACCGGCGTTGCCGGGCGCGACGGCGCATCGGGAAGCGATTATGATCGCGGCTGCGCCTTCTCCCTCACCCTCCACGTGAAACCGACGCCATGCAGGCTGCGCTCCCCGGCAGGAACATCATATTGATCGGAATCCCCGCGCTGTTGTTGCTGCTGTTGCTGGTGGGGATGGGCGGCAGGGGCTACTTGCTGCTGTCGATCCTGCTGCTCGCGGCCGGCGGCTGGCTGCTGGCACGGCCGCTGCCGCCGTCGCGACATCGTCTGTTGCGCGCGCTGGCGTATTTCATCGGCCTTTCGGTGCCGTTCTACCTGTTTTCCTGAGGCCGCCTCAGCAACGTGCCGGACCAACCATCGCGTGATTGGCCCGGTGCCGGCCATCCGTGGCCGGGTTTCGCGGCTGGAAAACGCGCAGCCGCTCAGTCCAGGCGGTCGTCGCCCGCGTACACCCGATAGCGCAGTGGGCGCACGCTTGCGCGCGCACCGGCGGCCGGGCAGGAGGTGCCGGTGGCGGCCGTGAGATCGAGTTCCAGTGCGCGCGCCTGCTGCGGCAGATCCAGGCGCAGCACGTGGCGACCGCCCGCTGCGCGCACGCTTCGCACCACCGTGTCCAGGCCTTCGCCAGGCGCCGTCAGCGCCAGGTCGTGCGGGCGGACGAACAGCCGTGCCGGGCCATCGCCGATGCCGTCGGCCGCCAGCGCGAACGCGCTGCCGTCGGGATGGAACGCGCCGCCGCGAACCTGCCCGGACAAATGGCCGGAGCGACCGAGGAAGTCGAATGCGAAGGCGCTGGCCGGTTCGGCGTACACCGTCTCGGGCGTGCCTTCCTGTTCGATCCGGCCGGCGCGCAGCAGCACCACGCGATCGGCCAGTTCCAGCGCCTCGTCCTGATCGTGGGTGACCAGCACCGTGGTATAGCCGGTGTGCTCGTGGATGGCGCGCAGCCAGCGCCGCAGTTCGCTGCGCACCTTGGCGTCGAGGGCGCCGAAGGGCTCGTCGAGCAGCAGCACCGACGGTTCGATCGCCAGCGCGCGCGCCAGCGCGACGCGCTGCCGCTGGCCGCCGGAGAGCTGGTCGGGCAGACGATCGCGCAAGGCGCCGATCTGCATCTGCGCGAGCAGGGCGTCGACGCGGCGATGCAGCTCGGCCGGCGTCGGCCGCTCGCGGCGGGGCCGTGCGCGCAGGCCGAAGGCGACGTTGTCGAACACGCTCAGATGCGGGAACAGGGCGTAGTGCTGGAACACCAGCCCGACTCGGCGGGCGCGCGCGGCCAGCGCAGTGGCGTCGCGATCGTCGAACAGGATGCGGCCGCCGTCGGGGCCGTCCAGCCCGGCCAGCGTGCGCAGCAAGGTGGTCTTGCCCGAGCCCGAAGGCCCCAGCACCGCCAGCAGTTGTCCGGAGGCAATGTCCAGATCGATGCCGCCCAGCGCCGACACCGAGCCGAAGCGCTTGTGCAGTCCTTCGATGCGGATGTGCATGCCGTCCTCGGCGTCCTTCGCGGGGAGATGTGGCGACAGTTCGGGCCGGCGCCAGTGTACGGCAAGGCCACCATCCAGCCGGCGCGATGCCACGACCGGTTATGCTGCACGGATGATCCATCTCGCATCCAAATCCCCGCGCCGGCTGGAACTGCTGCGCCAGATCGGGGTCGAACCGGGCATCGTCGAGGTCGATGTCGCGGAGGTGCGCCTGCACGGCGAGGCGCCGGAGGATTACGTCGTGCGCGTCGCCCGCGAAAAAGCCGGTGCCGGTTTGCTGAAGGTGATGGCCAGCCCCGGCGCCTGCGTGCTCGGCGCCGATACCGAGGTGGTGCTGGACGATCGCGTGTTCGGCAAACCGGCCGATGCCGCCGATGCGGCGTCGATGCTGGCCGCTCTGGCCGGGCGCACGCATCGCGTCATCAGCGCCGTCTGGCTGCTCGATGCCGGCCGCGAGCAGCGTGCGGTAGCGGTGTCGCAGGTGCGCCTGTGCGCGCTCCCGGCGACGGCCATTGCCGCCTACGTCGCCACCGGCGAATGGCAGGGCAAGGCCGGCGGCTATGCCATCCAGGGCCGCGCCGCCGCCTTCATCGAGCATCTGTCCGGCAGCTATTCGGGCGTGATGGGGCTGCCCTTGTGCGAGACCGCCGCCTTGTTGAGCGCTTTCGAGGTCCGGGCATGAAGGCCGCGTTGTCCGGCTGACCCGCGTCCCGGACCCCGCTTCCTGTCCTCTGTCCTCTGTCCTCTGGCAATGAGCGAAATCCTGATCAACGTCACTCCCCGTGAAACCCGCGTCGCGCTGGTCGAGAACGGCATGCTGCAGGAGGTGCAGATCGAGCGCGCGTCCCGTCGCGGCTATGTCGGTAACATCTACAAGGGCCGTGTGCAGCGGGTGATGCCCGGCATGCAGGCGGCGTTCGTCGACATCGGCCTGGAGCGGGCGGCGTTCCTGCATGCCTCCGACATCATGCGTTCAGCCGCCGCCGGCGAGGGCGAGGCGGCGCTGGACGACCTCGCCGGGGCGCCAGCGCCGGTGCCGGCGATCAACGAGCTGCTGCACGAAGGCCAGCAGATCGTGGTGCAGGTGGTGAAAGATCCGATCGGCAGCAAGGGCGCGCGCCTGACCACGCAGTTGAGCATTCCCTCGCGCTACCTCGTGCTGCTGCCGCAGGCGCGGATGATCGGGGTGTCGGTGCGGATCGAGGACGATGCCGAGCGGGCGCGCCTGAAAGCCATCGTCGCCACCTTGGCGGGCGAGGCGGTGGTCGGCTACATCGTGCGCACCAATGCCGAAGGCTGCGACGAATCGGCGCTGGCCGAGGACGTCGCCTATCTGCGTCGGGCGTGGGAGATGATCGCCGCGGCGATCGCGCAGGCCGACGTCGGCAAGCGCATCTACGAGGACCTGCCGTTGCCGCTGCGGGCGATGCGCGACCTGATGCACGACGCCATCGAGAAGGTGAAGGTCGATTCGCGCGAGACGCTGGGCCGCCTGCAGGGTTTCGTCGGCCAGTTCATGCCCGCGCTGGTCGAGCGCATCGAGCTGTACCAGGGGCGGCGCCCGATCTTCGACCTGTACGGGGTCGAGGACGAGATCGGCCGCGCCTTGCAGAAGAACGTCCCGCTCAAGTCCGGCGGCTATCTGGTGATCGACCAGACCGAGGCGATGACCACGGTGGACGTCAATACCGGCTCGTTCCTCGGCCAGCGCAACCTCGAGGAAACCGTCTACCGCACCAACCTCGAAGCCGCGCAGTCGGTCGCCCGTCAGCTTCGCCTGCGTAATCTGGGCGGCATCATCATCATCGACTTCATCGACATGACCGACCCCGAGCACCGCCGCCAGGTGCTGCGCATGCTGGAGAAGTCGCTGGCCGGCGACCACGCGCGCACCGGCGTGCACGAGTTCTCGCCGCTGGGGCTGGTCGAGATGACCCGCAAGCGCACCACCGAGAGCCTGGAGCGACAGCTGTGCGAGCCGTGCCCGACCTGCAACGGTCGCGGCAGCGTGCGCACCGCCGAGACCGTGGTGTACGAGATCTTCCGCGAGATCACCCGCGCCGTGCGCCAGTTCGAGGCCAGTGCGCTGCTGGTGATCGCCGCGCCCAAGGTGGTGGCGCGGGTGCTGGAGGACGAATCGGCGGCGGTCGTCGAACTGGAGGAATTCCTCGGCAAGTCGATTCGCTTCCAGGCCGACGAGCAGTGCCGGCAGGAACAGTACGATGTCGTGCTGCTGTGAGACGGAGAGCCGCTGAGTGCGGGCGCGCCTGATCCGCGGCCTGCATCACGCCCGGCGCGGCCTGTTCTACACCGGCGCGATCGCGCTGATCCTGATTGCGTTGGCGGTGGCGCTCGCCGATCGCCTGCTGCCGCTGGTGCAGCAAAACCCGGACCGCATCGCTGCCTGGCTGATCGCCCGCTCGGGACGGCCGGTCCATTTCGATCATGCCGAGGCGCACTGGACCAATCGCGGGCCTCTGTTCACCCTGCACGATCTGCGCATCGGCGCCGGCAAGGATCAACTGCGGGTCGATCGCGCCGAATTGCTGGTGGCGATGTATTCGGGCGTGCTGCCGGGGCGACCGTTCACCGAACTGCGCCTGCACGGCCTGACGGTGACGGTCGAGCGCGATGCCGGCGGACGCTGGCGTCTGGTCGGCTTGGGCGCGCCGCAGCGTACGCCCAGCCACGACCCGCTGGCGAGCTTGCAGGATCTGGGCGAATTGCAGATCGCCGACGCCCGGCTGACGGTGCGCGTGCCCTCGCGCGGCCTCACCTTCACCACCCCGAAGGTGGCACTGCGGATGCGGGTCAGCGCCGATCGCGTGCGCGCCGGGGTGCGGGTGGATGGCGTCGGCGGCAAGCCGTTGACGGCCGTGCTCGACTTCGATCGTCGCCGCGACGACGGCAGTTTGTGGGTCGGCAGCGACGGGCTGGATCTGGCGCCGTGGTCGGAGCTGCTGGCATGGTCCGGAGCCCGGCTCGAATCCGGGCGCGGGCGCTTGCAGGCGTGGATCGGCATCCACGATGCGCGCATGGAATCGGTGCAGGTCGAAGCGGCCCTGCACGACGTCGCGTTCGTCGCCGACGCCGCACTGCCGCGGCCCGGGCTGCCGGCAATGCGACCGCGCGTGGACCTGGCCAGCCTCGCCGTCTCCGCACGCCTGCGCAAGACGGCCGCAGGCGCATGGGAGTTCGTCGCGCCACGGCTGCGTCTGCGCGGCAGCGCCGGTGGCGAGGATCGCCTCGATGGCCTGGCACTGCAGGTGGCGGCGGGCGGCGGCGTGCGCCTGGCGCTGGCGGCGCCACGCATCGAACTGGGGGCGATGCTGGCGATCGCGATGCTCGATGCGCAGCTTCCACCCGGCTTGCGCGCGTGGCTGTTGCAAGCCTCGCCGCGGGTCGTGCTGAGCCAGGTGCAGGTGGCGACCGATGCCGACGGCCGCCTGCACGGCAGCGCCCACGTCGACGACGCCGGTTGGCAGCCGGTCGGCGAGCGGCCGGCGATTCAAGGTCTGGCAGGCAGCGTGCTGTTCGATGCCGACGCGATCACGTTCAACTTCGACAAACCCGATCCAGTTGCGCGGCCATTGCATCTGCTTTGGCCGCCGGCCTATGGCGATCCGGTCGGGCTGGCGATCGACGGCCATCTGACGGCCTGGCGCGACGATGGCGACTGGGTGCTCGATTCGTCCGACCTGCACGCGCGCAACGACCAGATCGATCTGGCCACCCGCATCGTGATGCGCCTGCATGGCGATGGCCGCAAGCCACGGCTGGATCTGTTCGCGACCGTGCAACCGGCGCGGATGGTCGATGCCAAGCGTTACTGGCTGCGCCATCGCATGCATCCGACGACGGTGCAATGGCTCGACGACGCCATCGAAGGCGGGCAGGTCGCCGGTGCCCATGTGTTGCTCGGCGGCGACCTGACCGACTGGCCGTTCAAGAACGATCAAGGCCGCTTCGAGGCGGTCGCCGATCTGGTCGATGGGCAACTGCATTTTCGTCCCGACTGGCCGCGCGCCGAACATGTCACCGGGCAGTTGTCGTTCATCGATGCCGGCATGCAGTTCGAGGGCAGCGCCAGCATCGTCGGCATCGACGTGCCGCGTTTGCGCGCGGACATCCCGTGGTTTCACGAACCGGTGCTCGCCATCCGCGCCGATGCCATCGCCAGCGGGCCGCAATTGCTGGCGCTGCTGCGGCAGAGCCCGCTGCGGAACAAGGACGGCAGCGGCTTTGCCGCGCTCGACATTCGCGGCCAGAATCTGCGCGGGACGATGCAACTGACCCTCCCGCTCAAGCACGAACTGGGCGCGCCGACGGTCGCCGGCGATGTCGATCTGGCGCACGCGGCGCTGACCGACAAGCGCTGGAACGTGAACATGACCGACGTCGCCGGCCGCGTGCATTACGACCAGACCGGCGTGCTCGCCGATGCGCTGCAGGTGAAGATCGACGGCGAGCCGGCGCAGTTTCGCCTCGCCATCGGCAAGCCGGTCGGCGATCCGGCGCTGGCGGTGGCGGCGACGCTGACCGGCAACCTGCCGGCGGCAACATTGCTGGCGCGGGCGCCGATGCTCGCCTGGCTCGATCCGATCATCAGCGGACGCAGTCTGTGGACGGTCGAGGTGAAGATTCCGGAAGCGGCCATCAAGGGCTCCAGCGTCGCCTCGACGCTGGTGGTGCGCTCGGATCTGCGCGGCGCCACCTTGAAGTTGCCCGCGCCGCTGGACAAGGCGCCGGGCACGGCCTTGCCGTTGCAGGTCAGCGCGCCGCTGCCGGCCAGTGCTGGCGAAATCGCCGTCGACCTCGGCGACGTGCTGCATGTGCGCGGACGTTACGACGACGGCAAGGCGTTTCGCGCCCTGCTCGCGCTGGGGCGCGCGGCCAACGGCGCCGCACTGCCGGCGCATGGGCTGGTGGTGAGCGGGCGCGCCGACAGGCTTGATGCCGCCGGCTGGGTGGGTTTCGCGCTGGGCTCGTCGGGCATGCCCGGTGCCGGCGGCCTGCAGTCGGTCGACGTGCAGGCCGACAAGCTCGCGCTTGGCGGGCGCCAGTTCGCGGGGACGCGATTGCGCATGGATCGCCAGGCCGACGCCGTCGCTCTGCGCCTGGATGGCCCGGCGATCGTCGGCGCGATCACCGTGCCCGGCGATCTCGCGCGCGGCATCCGCGCGCGCTTCGATCGCCTGTACTGGCCGGGGGCGACGCCGGCGGTCGATGCCGGCGCGACGAGCGCTGCCGATACCGATGTCGACCCGGCCGGGGTGCCGCCGCTGCAACTGGAAGTCGCCGACCTGCGCCTCGGCGATGCGCGGCTGGGGTCCTTGACGTTGCAGACCCATCCGATCGCGCAGGGCTTGCGCATCGATCAACTCGACGCGGTCGCCAGGACGCAGAAGGTGACGGCGGTGGGCGACTGGACGCGCATCAACGGCAAGGCGACGCGCACACGGCTGAGCATGGAGTTCCGTGCCGACAGCCTCGGCCATATGCTCGATGCCTTCGGCTTCAAGGGCGTGGTCGCCGCCGGCAAGACCCACGCCAGCCTGCAAGCCAGTTGGGCCGGGTCGCCGGCGGCCTTCGCGCTGGCCGCGCTGGATGGCTCGCTCGATATCGACGTCGGCGAGGGGCGCCTGCTCGAAGTCAAGCCCGGCGCCGGCCGCATCCTCGGGCTGGTCAGCCTGGCCGAGCTGCCAAGGCGATTGACGCTGGACTTCCGGGACTTCTTCGACAAGGGCTTCGCCTTCGATACCCTGCGCGGCCGCTTCACTTTCAACCACGGCATGGCCCATACCGACGATCTGGCGATCAAGGGCCCGGCCGCCAACATCCATGTGCGTGGCGACGCCGATCTGGTCGGCAAACAATACGATCAGACCATCGACGTGCTGCCCAAGCCCGGCGGTCTGGTCACCGCGGTCGGCGCCGCCGTCGCCGGCCCGGTTGGCGCTGCGGTCGGTGCGGTGGCGGGGCAGGTGCTCAGCCATCCATTGCAGCAGATGGCGCACAAGCGCTACCACGTCACCGGGCCGTGGGCACAGCCGCAGGTGAAAGCGATCGCCGTCGGTGGCGCCGAAGCCGCGCCCGAGCCATTGCCGCAGACGCCGCACGAGGACGGGCCACGTTGACAGCGACGGCCGCGGAAACTAGCGTTGGCACTCTTCGCGGCGGCGCCGCGACCCCGATCCAGGAATCCGGCGGGCAACCGTCGGCTCAGCGTGCGACATGAGCACTACCATCGACCAGCGCTGAACGACGCCCACGTCCCGCGGTTCGGCGGCGCTCGGCCGCCGTTGTCCTCGTTCGCCGACGGGACGTACGAGAGCCGCAGCGGTCGTTCAGGGCCGCATCTTCGAATTCAGGCGCCTGCGTTGCGCGGGCTTCAGGCAATAACGACCATGATCAACATCCAGCTCCCCGACGGCAGCCGCCGTCCGTTCGAACATCCCGTCAGCGTCGCCGAAGTGGCGGCGTCGATCGGCCCCGGCCTGGCCAAGGCCGCGATCGCCGGCAAGGTCGACGGCAAGCTGGTCGATGGCAGCTTTCGCATCGACCACGACGCCGCGCTGGAAATCGTCACCGACAAGCATCCAGACGCACTGGAAATCCTGCGCCATTCCACCGCGCACTTGCTGGCGCAGGCCGTGCAGCGCCTGTATCCGGGCGCGCAGGTCACCATCGGCCCGGTGATCGACAACGGCTTTTACTACGACTTCGCCTACGAGCGGCCGTTCACGCCCGAGGATCTGCCGAAGATCGAGGCGGAGATGCTGAAGATCGTGAAGGAAGCGCTGCCGGTGACGCGCAGCGTGAAGTCGCGCGACGACGCCGTGGCCTTCTTCAAGGGGCTGGGCGAGCACTACAAGGCGGAGATCATCGCCTCGATTCCGGCCAGCGAGGATTTGTCGCTGTACGCGCAGGGCGAATTCACCGACCTGTGCCGCGGCCCGCATGTGCCGTCCACCGACAAGCTGCGCGCGTTCAAGCTGATGAAGGTGGCCGGTGCCTACTGGCGTGGCGATTCCAACAACCAGATGCTCTCGCGCATCTATGGCACGGCCTGGCTCAACGACAAGGATCTCAAGGCGTATCTGACGCAGCTGGAAGAAGCCGAAAAACGCGACCACCGCCGCATCGCCAAGGCGCAGGACTTGTTCCACATCCAGGAAGAAGCGCCCGGACTGGTGTTCTGGCATCCCAAGGGCTGGTCGATCTGGCAGTGCGTCGAGCAGTACATGCGCGGCGTGTATCGCGCCTCGGGCTATCGCGAGGTGCGCGCGCCGCAGGTGCTGGATGTGTCCTTGTGGAAGGCCTCCGGGCACTGGGACAACTACAAGGAAAACATGTTCTTCACCGAATCGGAAAAGCGCACCTACGCGCTCAAGCCGATGAATTGCCCCGGCCACGTGCAGATCTACAACCACGGCCTGCATTCGTATCGCGACCTGCCGATCCGCTACGGCGAGTTCGGCGGCTGCCACCGCAACGAGCCTTCCGGTGCGCTGCACGGCATCTTGCGGGTGCGCGGTTTCACCCAGGACGACGGCCACATCTTCTGCACCGAAGACCAGATCGAAGCGGAAGTGACCGCGTTCCATGCGCAGGCGATGGCGGTCTACGCCGATTTCGGCTTCACCGACATCGAGCTGAAGATCGCCCTGCGGCCCGAGCCGCGGCTGGGCGACGACGCCACCTGGGACAAGGCCGAGAACGCCCTGCGCGCGGCCCTGCGCGCAGCCGGGGTGGCCTGGCAGGAACTGCCGGGCGAGGGCGCGTTCTACGGCCCGAAGATCGAATACCACATCAAGGACGCGATCGGCCGCGGCTGGCAACTGGGCACGATGCAGGTCGATTTCATGATGCCGCAGCGGCTCGGAGCCGAATACGTCGACGAGCACAGCCAGCGCCGCCATCCGGTGATGCTGCACCGGGCCATCGTCGGCTCGATGGAGCGTTTCATCGGCATCCTGATCGAAAATCATGCCGGCAGCCTGCCGGTGTGGCTGGCGCCCGTGCAGGCGGTGGTGATGAATATCACCGATGCGCAGGCGCAGGCGGTCCAGGCCGCCCGCAAGACGCTGGAAAATCAGGGTTTCAGGGTGATCGAGGATTTGCGGAACGAGAAAATCGGCTATAAGATTCGCGAGCACACGCTGCAGCGCATACCGTACCTGCTGGTGGTCGGGGACCGCGAGAAGGAAAACGGCACGGTGGCGGTGCGCACGCGGTCGGGGGAAGACCTGGGGTCGATGCCACTCGAGGACTTCATCTTGCGCCTGCACGGCCAATCCCGACCGGGCGTGGCCTGAGCCGACCGTTCAACCAACCGAGGGTTTCCGAATCAATACCGACAAGCAGAACCGCAAGAACCACGAAATCCGCGTCCCGCGCGTGCGCCTGATCGGTGCCGATGGCGAGAACGTCGGCGTGGTGGGCACCGACGAGGCGATGGCGATGGCCGAGGAGGCGGGGATGGATCTGGTCGAGATCCAGCCCACTGCCATCCCGCCGGTGTGCCGCATCATGGACTTCGGCAAGTTCAAGTTCGAACTGCAGAAGAAGGCGTCGGCCGCGAAGAAGAAGCAGAAGATCGTCGAGATCAAGGAACTCAAGTTCCGCCCGACCACCGACGATGGCGACTACAACATCAAGTTGCGCAACCTGCGTCGATTCCTCGAAGAAGGCGACAAGGTCAAGGTCAACATCCGCTTCAAGGGTCGCGAGATGGCCCACCAGGAGCTGGGTCTGGAGATGGCCAGGCGCATCGAGACCGACCTCGCCGACGAAGTGATCATCGAATCGCGCCCGCGTCTGGAAGGTCGGCAGATGATCATGATGATCGCGCCGAAGAAGAAGTAGTTCGGTTGCCATCGTGAATTCGCCGCTGGGCATCCGCCCGGCGGCGTTCGCGTGCATGGCACAAAGTCGGCGACGCTATTTCGCCGCTTCGGCTTCCAGCAGCGCCTGCGGGTCGATGCGCACGTCGAACCAGTTCATGCCCCAGTGCATGTGCGGCCCCGTGGCGCGGCCGGTGGCGCCCACGAGACCGATCACCTGTCCTTGCTCGACGCGCTCGCCGACTTTCACGTCGATGCGACTCATGTGCAGGAAGTTCGAGCTCACGCCGTGGCCGTGGTCGATCAGCACGGTGCCGCCGGTGAGATACAGATCGGGATTGGCGAAGGTGACGATGCCGCCGGCCGGGGCGACGATCGGCGTGCCTTTGGCGGCGGCGATGTCGACGCCCGAATGCGCCGCGCCGGGCGTTCCGTTGTAGACGCGCTGGCTGCCGAACACGCCGCTGATGCGGCCCTTCACCGGCCAGATGAAGCGTTGCTCGAAGTCGGTGCGATCGTCGTCGCGGGTGCGCACGGCGTTCACCGCTGCCTGCTCGCGTTCGATGCGTGCGGCGATCTCCGGTGGCGGTTTGACGGTCTTCTCGGGCACGCCGTTGACGCGCTCGACCGGGAAGCGGCGCGGCGTGATCGCGATGCCGACGGCCTTCGTGCGACCGTCCGGCGCGGTGATTTGCAGCGTGGCCAGGCCGGTCTGCTCGCGGGCGATGCCGATCACGAAAGCGCCGTCGTGCGCGGCGCGGAAAGTGCGGCCGTCGTAGACGATCAGGCTGTCGGCGGGCGCCCTGCCGAACACGAGGCTGGCCTGCGGCGCGCTCGCCGGCACGGTGACGACGAGCTCGCCGATGGGCGCCGGCGCCGGTGGCGGGGCCATCAGCGCGGTCGTTGCGGTGGTCTGCGGGGTGCTGGCGCAGGCGGTGCAGACGAGCGCGAGCAAGGTGATGGCGGCGAGTTTCATGGCAGGGTCGGCAACCGTGGGCGGAGTGTGGAAGGCGTGCGCGTCCAATGATTGGGCGCGGCAGAGTCGTTCGCGATGCGGTCAGCGGCGCGCAAAGCGCAGGCGCTGGCCGTGCGGGGCGCCGATCAGGTGCGTGCCGTCGAAGGCCAGTTGGCCGTTGACGAAGGTCGCGGTCACCCGGGCATCGAAATGCTCGCCTTCGAACGGAGTCCAGCCGCATTTGGCCAGCGCGTGTGCGCCGCTGGCATCGGTGCCGCCGGCCGGGTCGACCAGCACCAGGTCGGCGAACCATCCCTCGCGCAGGAAACCACGTTCGCCGATGTCGAAGCGCTGCGCCGGGGCGTGGCAGATCTTCTGCACGAGTTTTTCCAGCGGGAAGTGGCCATCGGCTACCTTCTGGAGCGCGCAGACCAGGAAATCCTGCACCAGCGGCAGACCCGACGGCGCGCTGGCGTAAGGTTGCCGCTTTTCTTCCAGCGTGTGCGGCGCGTGGTCGGTGGCGAGCACGTCGACGCGGTCCTCGGCGATCGCGCGCAGCAGCGCGGCGCGGTCGGAGGCTTCCTTCACCGCCGGGTTGCACTTGATCAGATTGCCCAGGCGCGCGTAGTCGCCGCGTGCGAAATGCAGGAAGTGCACGCAGGTTTCGGCGGTGATCTGCTTGCGGCGGCCGTGCGCGTCGATCAGCGGGCCGGCGTCGAACAGGGCGATCTCCTCGGCGGTGGTGATGTGCAGCACGTGCAGCGAAGCGCCGCTGCGCTGCGCCAGCGCGCGCGCAAGCAGGGTCGAGGCCATGCACGCCTCGCGCGAGCGGATCAGCGGATGCTGGTCGACCGGGATGTCGTCGCCGAACTTCGCCCGCGCCGCGGCCATCGCCGACTCGATCATCGGGGTGTCCTCGCAATGGGTGATGATCGGCGTCGGGCAGTCGCGGAACATCGCTTCGAGCACGGCCGGATCGTCCACCAGCATGTTGCCGGTCGAGGCGCCCATGAAGATCTTCAGGCCCGGCGTGGTTTGCGGATCGATGCGGCGGATCGCCTCGAGATTGTCGTTGCTGGCACCGAAATAAAAGCCGTAGTTGGCGCGCGAGCGCCCGGCGGCGAGTGCGTACTTGGCCTCCAGCGCGGCGTTGTCGAGCGTCGGCGGGCGGGTGTTGGGCATGTCCAGAAAGCTGGTGACGCCGCCGGCGACGGCGGCGGCCGGCTCGGTATCCAGCCCGCCCTTGTATTCCATGCCCGGTTCGCGGAAATGCACCTGTGCGTCGATCACGCCGGGCAGCAGCCAGCGGCCGCCGGCGTCGATCACGGTCTCGCCCTCGCGTGCCGACAGCGATGGCGCGATGGCGTCGATGCGCTCGCCGCGGATGCGCAAGTCGGCATGGAAGCGCCGGCCTTCGTTGACCAGTTCGGCGTTGACGATCAGGGTGTCGGGCATGGTGTCGGGCTCAAGGAGTGGGTTGGCGTGGACGTGGGTGGGCGTCGGGAACCGGATCGTCGCCGCCCGGATGCAACGGATGGCAGCGACCGATCCGGCGCAACGCCAGCCAGCCACCGCGCAGCACGCCGAAGCGATCGATCGCCGTCATCGCGTAGTTCGAGCAGCTGGGGCGAAAGCGGCAATTGTTGCCCAGCAGCGGGCTGATCCAGCGCTGGTAACAGCGCAAACAGGCCAGGGCGACGATTTTGGCCGGATTCAATGACCGCTCCGTGGCGAAGGTGGCGTTGTCGATATTGCCGCTGCTGCACGACTAGGCTATAACAATCGGCCTTGCTTCCGCAGCCCTTGCGTTCGCGGAACCTGTTTTCAACCCTCTTTCCAGGAATCGCCCGACGTGGCAGCCAAGAAACCCGCCAAGAAGCCCGCCAAGCCCGCCGCCAAGTCCGCCGCCAAGTCCGCCGCGAAGCCGGCGACGAAGCCCGCTGCGAAACCCGCAGGCAAGCCGGCCGTGAAGAAAGCGGCCAAGCCGGTGGCCAAGGCGGCGCCCAAGCCGGTCGCCAAGCCCAAGGTGGTGGCGCGCAAGCCGCCGCCGCCGACGAAGAAAGCGGCGCCGGTGAAGGCGGACGGCAAGGCGACGAAAGCGGCCGCCAAGCCGGTTGCGGCCGCCAAGGCGGCGCCGGCCGCGGGCAAGAAGACAGCCATGCCGGTCAAGCCGGTCGTCGTCGCCAAGGCTGCGGTTGCAGCCAAGCCGGGCGCTGCGACCAAGGAGGCGGGCAAGGCAGGCAAGGCGGCCAGGGACGTCGCCGCGACGCCAGCGCCCAAGCCGGTCGAGCAGCGCCCGCAGGGCGTGCGCGCCAAGGCGGTGGTGCGCAAGCAGGTATCCGAGAAGATCGTGCCGCTGCAAGCGGTGCAAACCGGCGTCGAGCTTCCCAAGGGCTACAAGCCGTCGCCGAAAGAGGCCTACATGAACCCCTACCAGATGGAATATTTCCGTCAGCGCCTGCACGCGTGGCGCGCCGATCTGGTCGAGGAATCCAAGCAGACCATCGAGAATCTCAAGGAGGAAGTGCGCGACGTCGGTGACGAAGCCGAGCGCGCCACCCGCGAGACCGAGAACTCGCTGGAACTGCGCACGCGCGACCGTTACCGCAAGCTGATCGGCAAGATCGATGACGCGCTCAAGCGCATCGACGATGGTGTCTACGGTTATTGCGTGGATACCGGCGACGAGATCGGCCTGGAGCGACTGGATGCACGCCTGACCGCCGAACGCACGCTCGATGCGCAAGAGCGTTGGGAGCATCGCCAGAAGCAGATGGGCGACTGAACGCCGGCATCCGCACGGCAACGCCGGGCCCCGCGCGATCGCGGGGCTTTCTTGTGGGTGCGCAGGAGTTCCGATTGCCGGCGCCGACGACGCCGCAGGCGACCTTCACCGCATCGCGTCCGCATCGCTCGACGACGAAGCCCGCGCCAGCGCGGGCGCCGGTTTCAGCGCTGCAACTGGAAGTAGCGCAGGCTCAGGCCGGAGATGCTCAATTCGCGCGGCGTGGTGTTGGCGCGCTCGGCCAGTTGCGCGTGTGCGCATTCGGTGAACAGGATTTCGTTCTTTTCGGCGATGTCCTCGCTGAGCTTGCAGGCGAGGTTGACCTCGTCGCCGAACAAGTCGTGGCCGTCGATGATGAGGATCCGGCCCCAGCCGATGCCGACCGACGCGTACAGATGGCGATCCTCGGGCAGCAGCACGTTGACCGTCTCCAGCCGGTGGACGATGTCCAGCGCCGCCGCCTGCGCCGAGGCGACGTCGGG
The DNA here is from genome assembly GCA_018240435.1 of Pseudomonadota bacterium. Taxonomy (GTDB): domain Bacteria; phylum Pseudomonadota; class Gammaproteobacteria; order Xanthomonadales; family Xanthomonadaceae; genus SZAS-103. Next base: position 30,626 of record JAFEFT010000014.1, on the reverse strand, counting down.
AAACAGGCAGAACAGGTTGTCGGCCTCGGTCTTGACCACGGTGCCGCCGTGCTCGGCGATCGCCGGACAGCATACCCGGTGCATCTGCCGGATCATCAGCAGGAAGGCGACGATGCCATGCTGGTGGGTGGTGCGGGTGAAGCCGCTCATGTCGATGATCAGCGGCGCCAGTTCCTGCTCGAAGTCGTTCTGGATGCGGGCGAGGATCTCGCCGTGCCGCTCGGGGTGCTGCAAGATGGTGTCGAGCAGGGTGTCGAGCGTCTCGCGCGTGTTGCGCGTCGAGGTTTCGCTGGCCGTATCGGTGTCGGTCTGGTTCATGGCCGGCAGTGTAGGGCAATCGCGACGGTTTGGCTGCCGCGGTGGCCGCGGATCGTCGATTCAGGCCGCCAGGGCAGCGTGCGCGCGCTGCTGGATGAAGGCCAGCAAGGCCGCCAGGCCGTTGCTGCGCGTCGGCGACAGATGCCGTGCCAGGCCGATGGCGGCGATGTAATCGGGGTGGGTATCGACGATCTCGGCCGCGCCGCGCCCGGAATACACGCGCAGGGCGAGGAAGATCAGCCCGGAGACGATGGCCGAATCGCTGACCGCGCGAAAATCCAGGCGACTGGCGTCGCCGCTGGCAACGATCCAGACCAGCGACTGGCAGCCGTGCAGGCGGTTGTCCTCGGTCTTGAGCGCGTCGGGAAACGCCGGCAGTTTGTGGCCGAGATCGATCAGGTACTGGTAACGCTCGGCCCAGTCGGCGAAGAAACCGAATTCCTCGGCGATCGCGGCCTGGGCGGCCGCGGCGGTGGCTTCGAGCGGAAACGAAGAAGTGGGCATGGGCAGCTTGCAGCGGTGGTGCCGAGTCGAGGCGCGATGGCGGTAAGCAATGGCGATGGCCGCTTCGGGTGTGGGGCGGTGGCCATCGCGCCGTCCCGGCGCGTGGCTCGAACCGGTCGCGAGCGGCTGCGACCGTCGTGGAATCTTACGTCATGGTCGCAGCCGGGTGGCGATCGTGGCGTTCGCGGTGGCCTGACGCCGCATTCGTCACGCGGCAGGTGGAATCCGTGTCGGCGTGGCGAGACTGGCCAAGCGTTCGCATTCACGTGCCAAATCGGCGTGGCGCGGGTGCGCCGGCAACATGCGTTCGAGCGCGGCCTGCACGAGCATTCGGGCGCCGTGCGGATCCTCATGGCGGGCAAGGTGCAGGCGCGCCGCCGCGAGCGCGGCATCGGCCATCGCCTCGTTGCGCGGGTAGCGATCGGGGAAGTCGCGCAGCAGATCCAGCGCCAGTTCCGGCTGGCCGAGACGTTCGGCGGCCTGGGCCAGCTGCATGGTGCGTTCGCCGGCGGCCGGGCGGAACATCGGGTCGATCGCCAGCGCTTCGCGCGCCATCGCCACCGCTTCGCGCGCCGAGTCGGCGGCGAGCAGGGCGTCGATGCGGCCTCTGGCATGATCGAGCAAGCCGGCGCGGTCGTCGATCCGGCGCAGCAGGTCGCGATAGCGGGCGTGCATGTCCGGTGAGGTGTTGAGCTGCGTGGCGAGGCATTCGCCGAGAAGGTGCGCGGCTTCGGCGAACCGCTGCCGGGCGAGCAGATCGTCGATCCGCCGCAGCAGCGGTGCGTGGTGATCCTCCGGGCGCAGACGGGCAAAAGGTTCGGGCTCGAAGCCCAGCGCGCCGGCGCGGGCATGGACGAGCACGCCCATCGCGTGGAAATACGCGGTCACCGCGTAGAACCAGAGCAAGCCGGCGATGGCCTGCGCCAGCAACGCGTGCAGCCCGCTGCCACCAAACAGCGCGCCCACTTGTGCCGCCCCGGCCTGGCTGATGCCGGCCATCACCACCAGCACATAGGTGCGTCCGCTGGCGACGACGAGGCCGACGAACTCCTGCACGGCACCCAGGCCGACCCCGGCGAGCACCAGCAGCCAGTAGCCGATGCCCAGCGCGGCGATCACCCGCAGCACGCGGTGGATGGCAAATGCCGCCGGCAGGTTCAGATTCATCGCCACCGTCAACGTCATCGCCGGTTGCAGCAGCGCCAGCAGGCCGATCCCGAGCAGCCGCGGCAGCGGTGGGAACACGTAGGCCTGCAATGCCCAATGGCCGAGCGCGAACAGCATCTGCAGCACCAGCAGCCGCCAGCCGATGCCGTGGTTGTTCGGCGCGAACTCGGGTGCGGCGAAGGTGCCGTTGGCACTGCGCCGGAACACTTCGACGGCGTAGTGGTACGCCGCCGCCCACAGCACCAGCTGCACGACGTAGCCGACCAGCGGCAACACGGTCAGCGGCATGGCGATCGCCATCGCCACCAGCGAGGTCAGGCTGGCGCGTTGGGCCGGATAACTGGCGATCGCCAGCAGCCCGGGCGAGTCCTCGCGCACGGCGGTGGCGGTCCTGGCGGTCATGGCGATTGCGGTGGCATCGCGGGCTGGATACGCCGAATCCGCGGCGCGATTACCGCCGCGAACCGAAGATGCCGCCGAGCACGCCGCGCAGGATCTGCCGGCCGACCTGGCTGCCGATGGTGCGCGCGGTCTGCTTGGCCATCGTTTCGAGCACGCCCTGGCGGCGCCCGCTGCCGAGCATCCAGTCCTTGACCGTCTGCCCGACACCGCCGCCGCTGGTGCTGGCCGGCGCCGCCGCGGTGCTCGCCGGTCGCGGCGACGACGCGGGCGTTGCCGGCGCGGCGCTGGCGACGGCCGGGCCGGCGTGGCGCTGCGCCAGCAATTCGGCCGCCGATTCGCGGTCGATGGCGGCGTCGTACTTGCCGCCGAGCGGGCTGCGCGCCCGCACCGCGGCGCGTTCGTCGGCGCTGATCGCACCCATCCGGCAACGCGGCGGTGCGATCAGGGTTTTCGCCACCGGCATCGGCACGCCATTGCCTTGCAAGGTCGACACCAGCGCCTGCCCGACACCGAGTTGGGCGATGGTGGCGGCGACATCCAGCGCCGGGTTGGGCGCGAACGTCTGCGCGGCGACCTGCACCGCCTTCTGGTCGCGCGGCGTGAACGCGCGCAGGGCATGCTGCACGCGATTGCCGAGTTGGCCGAGGATGGTGTCCGGGATGTCGTCGGGAAACTGCGAGCAGAAATACACGCCCACGCCCTTGGAACGGATCAGCCGCACCACCTGTTCGATGCGCTGGCGCAGCGCCGGGGTGGCGTCGGTGAACAGCAGGTGCGCCTCGTCGAAGAAGAACACCAGCTTGGGCAGGTCCAGATCGCCCACTTCCGGCAGACGCTCGAACAGTTCCGACAGCAGCCAGAGCAGGAAGGTCGAGTACAGCTTGGGTTGCAGCACCAATTGGTCGGCGGCCAGCACGTTGACGATGCCGCGACCGGACAGGTCCTGGCGCATGAAATCGGCCAGATCCAGCGCCGGCTCGCCGAAGAAGCGATCGCCGCCTTGCCGCTCGATTTGCAGCAGGCCGCGCTGGATGGCGCCGATCGAGGCGGTGCTGATCAGTCCGTATTGGCCCGACAGCTCGTTGCGGTTGTCGGCGCAGAAGGCGAGCAGGGCGCGCAGGTCGGCCAGATCGAGCAGCAGCAGGCCATCGTCGTCGGCGACCTTGAAGGCGATTTCGAGCACGCCTTCCTGGGTGTCGTTCAGGTCCAGGATGCGCGCCAGCAGGGTCGGGCCCATTTCGCTGACGGTGGCGCGCAGGGGGTGGCCGGCGTTGCCGAGGATGTCCCAGAACACCACCGGGCTGGCCTCGGCGCGCCAGTCGCCGACGCCGGTCTGGGCGACGCGGCTGGCGATCTTGTCGCTGGCGGTGCCGGGCAGGGCGATGCCGGCGACATCGCCCTTGACGTCGGCCATGAATACCGGCACGCCCAGACGCGAAAAACCTTCGGCCAGCACCAGCAGCGACACCGTCTTGCCGGTGCCGGTGGCGCCGGCGACGAGGCCGTGGCGATTGCCGAAACGCGGCAGCAACGTCACCGCGCCGCCGTCGCCGGTAGTGATGTCGCGGCCGATCAGGATGGGGTTTGCGTCCATGTCCGCTCCGGGTTTCGATCCGGGGATCGTCGCAGAACCGGCGCGACCGAGCCAGTCTGTCTCGGGCGCGGCCCCGGGCGTGGCCGGATGGGTACGAGCGCGGGGTCGGGATGGTAGTCTGCACACTTCACGTCGCAACCTCGCAGGAGCCTTCATGCGTTCCATCCTGATCGCGTTCGCGTGCGGCGCGCTGGCCGCGTGCGCCACCCCGCAGGCCGTTCAGCATGCGCCGAGCCACGCCGGCAACGCGCGCACCGGCATCGTCGCGGTGGATGCGCTCTACGCCCGCCTGGACAGCGATACCGCGAGCTACGGCGCCGCCCTCGACGCCATCGGCCGTGGCGATACCGACGCCGGCAACAAGGCGCTGACCGCCGCCAGCACCGATCTGCTCGACGCTGCCGACAAGTGCCAGGCGACGCCGCCGTGCGATCCGGGTCGTTTCATCGCCGCCTATGACGCGCTGCTCAAGCGCCAGGCCAGCGAGATCGACGACGGCGCCGGTTTCGCCGATGTCGACGACGCCACCACTCCGGCGATGACGGCCACGCCGGGCGGTTCGCCGGTCATCACCAACCTGCCGGCGGCGGCGCGGCCGGTGGCGATGCTCAAGGGTCGGGATCTGCGCGAGATCATCACCCTCAACGAGCCGATGAAGGCGGCGCTGACGGAATGGCTGACCAGCAACCGTTCCAACCTGATCGACGCCTGGGAGAACTACCAGTACATGCGCCAGCTGATGTGGCCCGAATACCAGCGCGCCGGCCTGCCCGAGGCGCTGCTGTTCGGCATCCTCGCCCAGGAGTCGGGCGGCAAGGTGCATGCGGTGTCGCGCTCGGGCGCGGCCGGGCCGTTGCAGTTCATGCCGGCCACCGGCGCCGCCTACGGGCTGGGCATCGCCAACGGGTTCGACTCCCGCTACGACCCGACCCTGGCCACCCGTGCCAACGTCGCTTACCTCAACGCCCGTTTTGCCGAACTGGGCAATAACCTGGAACTGGCGGTCGCGGCCTACAACGGCGGCGAGGGCCGTGTCGCCCGGTTGTACAACGCCACCGGCGGCAAGGGCTTCTGGGATCCGAGCGTGTACAGCCAGTTGCCGCCGGAGACGCGCGACTACGTGCCGCGGGTGTTGGCGGCGGCGTGGCTGTTTCTCAACCCGAAGGAATACGGCCTGCAATTCCCGCGGGTGAATGCCGGCGAGCCGCAGATGCTGACGCTGGCGCGCGCCACGTCGATCAACGAGTTGACGATGTGCCTGGGCAATCGTGGCGTCCGCGATGGCTGGTTCCGCGCCTTGCGCAACCTCAACCCGCGCTACGACCCGCGCGATGTCATCCCCTCCGGCACCGTGCTGCGGGTGCCGCCGTTCGTGCTGCGGCTGTACAAGGCCAACTGCCTGGACAACCCGGCGCGGGCGCAGATGGCGGCCGACCTGGCGGCGGCGCGCAAGCCGGTCATCGTCGCCGCGGCGCCGGCGGCCGCCGCGACGCCGGCGCCGGCGGCAGCGTCCGCTGACCGCAAGCAGCCGGCTTACACCTATGTCGCCGGTCACCACGAGACGATCGCCGAAATCGCCGATCGCAAGGATTGCGACGAGCAGCAACTGGCGCGCATCAACCATGTCCGCGCCGACCAGCGCCTGCGCAAGGGCCAGAAGCTGAAGATGGTTGGTTGCTATCGGCGGTGACGAGCGGCTCGACCCGGCCGTGCACCGCCGTCATCGCCGGCCGCCGTGCGCGGGAACCTGACGCCGCGGCGCCGGTCCATCGATGGCGAGGCGACCGCGCCGGTCGCGCTCGTGGCCATCTTCCGTACAGGACGACCGTGCACGCGCGAAGATCGTTTCTGCATTGGCTGCGCCGATGCGTCTGGGCGCTGGCGGCGATGGCCGCCTTGGCGCCGGCAGTCATTGCGGGGCAGGCGGCGGTGCGCGCGTCAGCGGCACCGGCAAGCGTGTCGGCGGTGGAGGGCAAGGCACGCACGATCCTCGATCAGGCGTTGACCGCGCGCAATCCCGACACCCGCAAGGCGGCGGTGCAGGCGCTGGGGCTGATCGGGCCGCGCGAGCCCTACATGGGGCGGCTGATGACGATGATTCGCGATCCGGACGTGGCGGTGCGGGTCGCCGCCATCGACAGCTTGGTCGATCTCGACGACCCGCGGGTGCGGCCGGCGATCCGGCATGCGTTCGACGATCCGGTGCCGGAAGTCAGCTTCGCCGCTGCCAAGGCCCTGCAGGCGATGAACGATCCGGTCGGGCGCGATGCGCTGATCGCGGTTCTGGCCGGTGGCGATGACGCGCAATCGGGCTATGTCACCCGCAGCGGCCGTTCGCTGGCGCGCATCTACTACACCCCGAAAACGGCGATTCCCTTCCTGCTGGCGCGCGGCATCGGCATGGCGCACGTCGCCGGTCTCGGCGCCGGCGTGGCGTCGGTGCGGGGTTTGCTGGCCGACCAGAACCTCGACGGTCGCGCCGCCGCCGCCTTGCTGCTCGGTGACGACCCGGATCCGCGGGTGGTGCCGGCGTTGCGCGCGGCGCTGCAGGACAAGGGCGCCGCCGTGCGTGCGGCCGCCGTGCATGCGCTGGCGATGCGCGACGATCCCGGGCAGGTGTCGGCGCTGCTGCCGATGCTCGACGATGGCAGCATCGAGGTGCGCGTGCGCGCCGCCGCGGCGGTGCTGCGCCTGCAATGGATCGCCGCGCGCGATCGGGTCACGCCGGCAAGACCGCGAGCATCGCGCCGGCTGCGCTGACGCCGGCCGTCGCGACCGACAAGCCCGCATCCGCTCAGCGCAATGGCGGATGGTGGCGCACGGCCACTGCCGGGCTGGTCGCACGTGGCGGCGCGGTCACGTGTTGCAGCGGTGGATTCGGCGTCGGATGCGGCAGCGGCACCACCCGCGGCGGTGGATTGCCGTTGAGGATCGGATGCGGCAGCGGCACCACCCGCGGCGGTGGGTTGCCGCTGAAGATCGGATGCGGCAGCGGCACCACCCGCGGCGGTGGATTGCCGCTGAAGATCGGATGCGGCAGCGGCACCACCCGTGGCGGTGGATTGCCGCTGAAGATCGGATGCGGCAGCGGTACCACCCGCGGCGGTGGCGTCCAGCGGTACCAGTCGCGGCGATAGCCGTAGAACGGCTGGTAGCGATAGTACGCGCCCCAGTATGCGCGGATCGAGAACTGCACGATCGGAATGGCGTAAGCGGGTGCATATTCGACGACCGGCAGCCATTGACCGCCGTCATCGAATTGCAGCGCGTCGGCCGGCACCCAGCCGCGCTCGTTCCAGGCGATCACGTCGCACCACGTCAGGTCGTCGGTGCAGCCCTGGATGTCGACTTCGGTACCGGCTTGCAGGTGGTCGAGCAGCGGGTATTGCCGGTCCGGCCCCGCCATCAGGCCGGCATCGTCAGCCAGCCACGCCGGTGACGCCTGGGCGAAGGCGGGCAGGGCCAGGCCGAGGCTGGTGGCGATGATCCATGCGAACGATTTCATGATGACCTCTCCGGTTGCCCAGGCCGTCGACCACGCATCGTCGAGCGGTTCGTCGCTACAGTGAGCGCAGTCGAGGCCTGGCCGCAATGGATCGCATCGATGCGATTCAGCACGCATACGGCGCCCGTCGGCGCGCCGTTCAGCAATCCGTCGCGGGGCTGAATGAGCGCGCCGGCATCGGCGCGCCCGCCGCCTCACCAGATGCGCACGCGCTCGGCCGGCGGCAGATAGAGCTTGTCGCCGGGTTTGATGTCGAAGGCGGCGTACCAGGCATCGATGTTGCGCACCACGCCATCGACGCGGAACTGGCGCGGCGAGTGCGGGTCGCTGACCACCTGCCGGCGCACGGCGTCGTCACGCAGCTTGCCGCGCCAGGCCTGCGCCCAGCCGAGGAAGACGCGCTGATCGCCGCTCAGGCCGTCGAGCACCGGCGCCGGCTGGCCGCGTAACGAGGCGTGGTAGGCATCGAGCGCGAGGGTCAGGCCGCCGAGGTCGGCGATGTTCTCGCCCATCGTCAGGGCGCCGTTGACGTGCACGCCCGGCAGCGGCGTGAAGGCCGAATACTGCGCGCCGAGGCGTTTGGCGCGGGCTTCGAATTGGGCGGCGTCGGCTTTCCTCCACCAGTCGCGCAAGGTGCCGGCGGCATCGATCTTGCGGCCTTCGTCGTCGAAGCCGTGGGTGAGCTCGTGGCCGATCACCGCGCCGATCGCGCCGTAGTTGATGGCGGCATCGGCGTTGGGGTCGAAGATCGGCGCCTGCAGGATGCCGGCGGGGAACACGATGTCGCGCAGCGAGCCGTTGTAGGCGTCGTTGGTCTGCGGCGTCATCCACCACGCGCTGCGATCGACCGGCCCGGCGAGGCGATCGACCCGGTATTTCCAGTCCGCCGCGCCGGCACGCACGACGTTGCCGATCAGGTCGTCGTCGCGGATGACGAGGTTCGCGTAATCGCGTGGATGATCCGGATAGCCGACCTTGATCGTGTAGGTGTCGAGTTTCTTCAGCGCCTGCGCGCGGGTGGCATCGCTCATCCAGTCCAGATGCTCGATGCGCTGGCGGTAGGCGGCCTTGACGTTGGCGACCAGCGCCTCGATCTGCGCCTTCGCCGACGGCGGGAAATATCGGTCGGTGTAGAGCTGGCCGACCGCCCAGCCGAGGTTGCCGAAGCAGTCGATGCGCTCGCCGCCGCAGTCGCCGCCGGACACCGCCTGCACGCCGCGCTGCCAGCGCGCCTTCTGCGCCGGCTGGCCCGACAGCGTTTTTTCGTGCAGGTCGAACCAGGCATCGGCGAACGGCGGCGACAGGTAGAACGCCGCATTGTCGGCGATGTGGAAGGCCTGCCACGCGCGCAGCGTGGCGATCGGGGTGCGCGCGTACAGTGCGGCCAATTTCGGGAACGCGGATTTTTCCACCACCACGATGCGGCGCAGATCGGGCAGACCGGCCTGGGCCAGGAAACGTCGCCACGGGAATCCCGGCGCCAGCCTTGCCAGCTCGGCGATCGTCATCGGGTTCCACGTCGCCACCGGGTCGCGCTCTTGCACCTGCGTCCAGCTGGCTTGCGCGATCGCCGTCTCGAAGGCGACCACGTCCTTCGCGGCCGCTTCGGGATTCGTCCAGCCGCTCAGCGTCAGCAGTTTCGCGATGTAAGCCTGATATGCGGTTTTTTGCGCGGCGAATTCCGGCTTGATGTAGTAATCGCGGTCAGGCAATCCGAGCCCCGACTGGCCGACCGAGACCGCGTAGCGGGAGGGATCTTTCAGGTCGACATCGATGCCCAGGCCAAACAGGCTGCCTTCGAGGTCGGCGTTGCTGCGGCCCATCAGCGCCGCCAGATCGTCGCGGCTGGCGGCGCGGCGCACGGCATCGAGCGGTGGCGCGATCGCCTTGACGCCGAGCGCATCGATGCGTGCTTCATCCATGAAGGATTTGTAGAACGCCCCGACCTTGCCGGCGAGCGTGCTCGGCTGCGGTCCGGCATCGGTCGCGGCGGCATCGAGCAGTGCGTGCAGGCGTTGTTCGATGCGATCGCTCATCGCCAGCCGCAGCGACACCGCCGGCTTGTCGGCGGGGATCGGCGTGCGATCCAGCCAGCGGCCGTTGGCGTAGCGGAAGAAGTCGTCGCCCGGCCGGGTGGCCGGGTCCATGCCGGCCAGATCCATGCCCCAGCGGCCGTATTGCGGCGTGCCCGCCGTCGTCGCCGGGTCGGCAACGGCGCTGCCGGCGAACAATGCCAGCAGCAGGGTCGAAGCCAGGATCCGCAGGCGCATGGCTGTCTCCGTCGATGGCAACGGCCGCATCCTTGCATGCCGATTGCGCCGCCGTCACCTGCCGGAAGGCAGGGGATTTCAGCTCGCGATGACCTGCTCCGGCGCCGGCAGCCGCCGCCGATACTGCCCGCGCAGCAGCCACAGGCTGGTGATCGCCTGCACGCTCACCGTCGCCACCGACAGGTGCCACAGATCGCGCAGGGCGAAGCCCGGATGGCGCGAGAGGATGATTCCCGGAATCACGAAGGTGAGCAGGCGCGAGCCGCTGCTGAGCAGCGACGGGATCGTGTTGCCGAGCGCCTGGAAGATGCCCGAGCAGGTGAAGATCAGGCCCGAGGCGATGAAGTTCCAGGCGATGATGCGCAGGAAGTCGGCGGCGACTTTCATCGACTCGGCATTGCTGCCGTGCGCGAATGGGTGCACCAGCGCATCGGGTTGCCACTGGCATAGCAAGGTCAGCGCCAGCATCACCACGCTGCTCGCCAGCGCCGCGTGGCGGAAGGTGGCGCGGACGCGATCGTGCCGGCGCGCGCCCATGTTTTGTCCTGCGATAGGTGCCACCGCGAAGGCGATCGCCATCGCCGGCAGGAACACCGCCTGCATCACCCGCGAACCGATGCCGTAGCCGGCCTGGGCGGCGTCGCCGAACGGACGGATCAGCCAGTAGACGACGGTGATGTAGACGAACATCAGCGCGAACTCGCCGCCGGCGGGCAGGCCGATGGCGAGGATGCGTCTCCACACGTCCAGCCGCACGCGCAATTTGCCGAGGTCGAAGCCGACATAGGTTTCAAGTTTGTGGAAGTAGAACCACAACAAGACCACACCGCCCACCACCGCCAGCGACGTCGCCAGCCCCGCGCCCATCACCCCGAGCGGATGGCCGGTGCCCCAGCCGGCGATCAGTACCGGCGCCAGCACCGCGTTGAGTACGACGGTGGCCATCTGCACCACCATGCCGGGCAGGGTGATGCCGGTGCCGCGCAGGGCCGAGGCCATGGCGATGATGGCGAACTGCAAGGCGAGCCCCGGCAGATACCACGCCAGATAGGTATCGCCGGCGCGGGCGGTGGCGGCATCGGCGCCCAGCCCGTGCGTGTACAGGCCAGACAATCCATAGCCGGCAGTCAGGGTGATGCCAGCGCACACCGCCGCCAGCAACAGGCTCTGGTTGAACACGAGATTGGCGTCGTCGCGATCCTTGCGCCCGGCCGCCTGCGCGATCAGGGTGGTCGTGCCGATGCCCAGCACTTGCGTCAACGCCATGATGATGAACGAGACGTTGCCGGCAGCGCTGACACCGGCGATCGCCGCATCGCCGAGGCGGCTGACGAAGAACAGGTCGATCAGCAGATACAACGTCTGGAACAGCATGCCCATCGCGATCGGCATCGCCATGCGGGCGATGTGGCGAGGGATCGAGCCGGTGGTGAGGTCTTGCATGGGCATGGCGCGGTCGGCGAGGGTGGCGCACGGTAGCGCGTGCTGCGGCCGGTGACTACTGACGCTTGTCATGCGTGACCTTCGGCCGATGCGCCGGCAAGCCGACGCCGGCACAATGGCGGCATGACCCCGGCTGCTCGTGCCTGTATTGGCGTGTTCGTGCTGACGGCGCTCGCCGCAGCGCCGGCGGTCGACGCGCGCACCGTCTGGCGCTGCCTGCGCGATGGCAGCGTCAGCCTGTCGACCGCGCCCGAACCCGGTTCGCAGTGCGTGGCCCGGCAGGTGGCCGACGATGCCGCCCGCCTGCCCAACCTGTGGGGTGTCGACGGCACCCGCAGCGGCGTCATCTATGCGCGCCAGCAGGACGGCACGACCGTCTACGGCACCCGCGAACTGCCCGGTTCGACGCCGCTGATGGCATTCACCGTCACCCCGCCGCACGGTTCGCCGGCGCATGCAGGGCTGGGCCGGATCGGTGCGCCGCTGACCCACGTGTACGCCGCCGAGTTCCGCGCCGCCGCCCGCGCCAATGGCATCGACGATGCCTGGCTGCGGGCGGTGGCCCATGCCGAGAGCGGGATGCGCGACGATGCGGTGTCCGCCAAGGGCGCGCAGGGGGTGATGCAATTGCTGCCGCAGGTCGCCGCCGAGTATCGCGTCGCCGATCCATTCTCGGCGGCGCAGTCGATCCGCGGCGGTGCCCGCCTGCTGGCCGACCTGCTGCGCCGTTACCGCGGCGACCGTCGCCTCGCTGCGGCGGCCTACAACGCCGGCATCGGTGCGGTGGCGCGCTACGGCGGGGTGCCGCCGTATGCCGAAACCCGCGATTACGTCGACAAGGTCGACGCCTTGTATGCGGCGTATCGCAGCGCCCTGGCGCCGCCGCGGCAGGGCGGCTGATGACGGCAGCGGACGCTGCACCGGCGGCAGCGGCGGCGCTCGCTGCCGGCCTCAGCCTCGGCCTGCTCGCCGGTGGCCGCGCGACGCGGTTGGGCGGGGCCGACAAGGCGTGGGCGATCTTTGCCGGGCAAAGCTTGTTCGCGCGCACCGTCGCGGCGCTGGCGCCGCAGCACGCCTTTGCGGCGCGGATGGTCAGCGCCAATCGCGATCTGCAACGTTATGCGTCGCATGATTTCGTCGCCATCGCCGATCGCCGCGCCGACTTCCCCGGGCCGCTGGCCGGCATCGAAGCCATGCTGGCGGTATGCCAGACTGCGCAGCTGCTGACGCTGCCGATCGACCTGCGCACGATTCCGTCCGATCTGGTGACACGCTTGCTGGCGGCGGGCGAGGGTGGCGCGGTCGCGTGCGATGCCAGCGGCGCGCAGCCGCTGGTGGCGATCTGGCCGGTCGAGCGCGCGCGGCCGGTGGTGGCGGATGCGTTGGCCCGCGGGCAGGGCGCCGTGCATCGCGTGGTGGCGGCGCTGGGGCTGGCGGTCGTGCCTTTCGCCGGCACCGTGTTCGGCAATCTCAACACTCCCGAGGATTTGCAAGCGTGACGATGGCGAACAGCGGTTTTCCGACCCGGCTGGCATTCGCGCAGGCGCAGGCGATCGTGCGCGAGGTGGCGTCGGCGCAGCGGCTGCCACCGGAGCAGCGCGCGGTGACGCGCACCGCCGGCTCGGTATTGGCGCAAGACGTGATCGCGCCGCTGGCGTTGCCGCCGTTCGCCAACAGCGCGATGGATGGCTTCGCCTTGCGTGCGGACGACAGCGGCAGCGGCGCCAGCTTGCAGCTCGTCGGCGAGCAATTCGCCGGCCTCGATGCCGGCTTGGCCATCGGCCCGGGGCAATGCGTGCGCATCACCACCGGCGCGCCGATCCCCGCCGGCGTTGATGCGGTGGTGATGAAGGAAGACGTGCGGGTGGTCGATGGCCGCCTGCATCTGGCGGCGGCGGTGGCGGCCGGAAAGCATGTTCGACCGGCCGGTGAAGATGTCGCCGTCGGCGATCTGCTGATGCGCGCCGGGACGCGGCTGAGTCCCGCGCAGGCATCGCTGGCGGCGGCGGTGGGTTTGGCCGAACTGCCGGTTTCGCGACGCCCGACGGTGGCGGTATTCACCAGCGGCGACGAATTGCGCCCACCGGGGCAGACGCTGCGCGCCGGCGAAATCCACGACAGCAATGGCAGCTTGTTGCTGAATCTGCTGCTCGCCGAAGGGCTGGATCCGGTGGCGTGGCCGATCCTGCCCGACGATCCGGCGCGGATGCGCGCATTGCTGCGCGATGCCGGCGAGGCCTTCGATGTCGTCCTCACCTGCGGCGGCGTCTCGGCCGGCGAGAAAGACCATCTGCCCGGCATCGTCGCCGAGCTCGGCGCGATTCATTTCTGGAAGGTGATGATGCGGCCGGGCATGCCGGTGCTGTTCGGGCGCATCGGCCAGGCGCAGGTGCTGGGATTGCCGGGCAATCCGGTGGCGGTGCTGGCCAGCTTCCTCACCTTCGGCCGGCAATTGCTGCGCGGCCTGCAAGGCGATGATCGCGGCGCGCCGACGGCACACGCGCGGCTGACCCAGGCGCTGGCCAAGAGTCACGATCGCCGCGAGTTCCTGCGCGGCCAGCTGCTGCCCGGCGACGACGGCGTGCTGCGCGTGCGCCCGCATCCGGCGACCGGATCACACCGCCTGCGCGGCGCCGCCGACAGCGATGCGCTGATCGTGCTGCCCGAGCAGGCGCATGCGTGGGCGGCCGGCGATGTCTTGCAAGTGCTGCCGTATTGATCGCGACGGCGGATAATTGGCTCGGGAATCGGGAATCGGGAATCGGGAGTCGGGAATCGGGAATCGAAGCGCGGAACTCGCAACTCGCAACTCGCAACCCACAACTCAGAACTCGCAACTCACGACTCCCAACTCGCAACTCAGAACTCGCAACTCACGACTCCCAACTCGCAACTCAGAACTCACAACTCGCAACCCACAACTCACGATTCCCAACTCGCAACTCACACCCCATGATCGCCGGATGCCATCGGCAGATCCCCTTCCCCCGCTTGCGGGGGAAGGTCGGGATGGGGGCAGCGCTGCGGAAGACGCACCGACCCGGTCTCGAGAACATGCGCACAGACGCCTCGCCACTGAAGGTGGCCCGGTCGATGCTCGTTCGTGCTGGCGAGATGGATTGGTGGCAATGACGATGGACGCAATGACGATTCCCGAGGTAACTCCCGCACAGGCGCGCGCCCGCCAGCGTGCCGGCGCGGTGCTGGTGGATGTGCGCGAGGCGCATGAACGCGCGACGGGCTTCGCCGAAGGCGCGCTGGGCGTGGCCAGGGCCGACCTCGAAGCCGATCCGCAGGCGACTGTGGCCGACCATGATTGCGAGGTGCTGGTGATCTGCCAGAGCGGCGCCCGTTCGCTGCGCGCGGCGCAGGCATTGCGCGCCTGCGGCTACGTAAACGTTGCTTCGGTCGCCGGCGGCACCACGCGCTGGATCGCCGAAGGCCTGCCGATCGCCAAGCCGTCCGGCGACGCCGATTTTTACGAACGCTACAGCCGCCACCTGAAACTGCCGGAAATCGGCGAAGCCGGACAGCGCCGACTGGAGGCGGCGCGGGTGGTGCTGATCGGCGCCGGTGGCCTGGGTTCGCCAGCCGCGTTTTATCTGGCGGCGGCGGGCATCGGCACGCTGGTGCTGGCCGACGACGACGTCGTCGATCGCAGCAACCTGCAACGGCAGATCCTGCACACCGACGCGCGCATCGGCATGGCCAAGGCCGAGTCGGCGCGGCTGGCGCTGGCCGCGCTCAATCCGCGCACGCGCATCGAAACCATCGCCGCGCGCGTCACCGCGGCCAATGTCGAGGACGTGCTCGCCGGTGCCGACGTGGTGATCGACGGTGCCGACAATTTCGCCGCCCGCTATCTGCTCAACGATGCCTGCGTGA
The DNA here is from genome assembly GCA_018240435.1 of Pseudomonadota bacterium. Lineage (GTDB taxonomy): Bacteria > Pseudomonadota > Gammaproteobacteria > Xanthomonadales > Xanthomonadaceae > SZAS-103. Next base: position 15,538 of record JAFEFT010000014.1, on the reverse strand, counting down.
AGCTCGGGCTGCCGTTGGTGTATGGCGCCGTGCATCGTTTCGAAGGGCAGGTGAGCGTGTTCGCTGCCGGACGCCAGCGCGGCGTCGCGCCGTGCTATCGCTGCCTGTTTCCCGAGCCGCCGCCGCCGGAGGCCGCGCCCAATTGCGCGCAAGCGGGCGTGCTGGGCGTGCTGCCGGGGGTGATCGGGATGTTGCAGGCCACCGAGGCGCTCAAGCTGCTGCTCGACCTGGGCACGCCACTGAGCGGCCGCTTGCTGCACTTCGATGCGCTGGGCATGCGCTTTCGCGAGACGCGCCTGAGCGCCGATCCGCAGTGCCCGGTGTGCGCGCCGGGGCGGCCCTTCCCCGGCTACATCGATTACGCCGCGTTCTGTTCGGGCGCTTGATCGGCGGTCGTCTTACGTCGCCGACTTGCTCGACGGCTTGTCTTCCGGCGTGCGCTTGGTGCGACGTTTGCCGCGCGGGTCCATCTGCACGCCGAGCACGGCGTGGCAATGGATGCAGCAGTAGCTCAGGCAGCGCGCCTTGCTCTCGTTTTCGACCATGCCGACGACCGATTCGATCTGGACGTGCAGCACGCGCTTCCCGCATTTGGGGCAGATGCCTTGGTGGAGCATGGCGGTTCCCTCGACGCTGTCCTTGGAATGGTACGGGTTTCAACGGGCCCGGGCTTGCTGCACGGCAGCGAAAGCGGCGAGCTGCTCTGCGGTCGCATCTTTCTGGAACTTCGCCTTCCAGTCCGCGAACGGCATCCCGTAAACCGCGTCCCGGGCGGCGTCCTTCCCCAGCGTCAGCCCCAGATCCTGCGCGGCTTCACGATACCAGTCGGCGAGACAGTTGCGGCAAAATCCGGCCAGAATCATCAGGTCGATGTTCTGCACGTCGGTACGCTCGGCATTGAGATGGCGCAGCAGCCGGCGGAAGGCGGCCGCCTCGATAGCGGTGCGGTCGGCGGCGGGCGGTAGCTCGGGGCTGGCCATGCGAAACCGGCGGATCGGCGATAATGGCCGACTCTAGCGCAGCCGCAGCGACTTCGCATGACCTTGGTCAAATCCGCCCGCATTCTCGACGGCAAACACATCGCCGAGCAGCTGCTCGACGCGCTGGCGGTGCGCGTGCACTCGCGCATCGCCGCCGGCAAGCCCCGTCCCGGGCTGGCGGTGGTGCTGGTCGGCAACGACCCGGCGTCGGCGGTGTACGTGCGCAACAAGCGCCGAGCCTGCGCCAAGGTCGGCATCCACACCCTGGATTTCGACCTGCCGGCAGGCACCACCGAGGCCGAGTTGCTCACCCTGATCGACCGCCTCAATGCCGATCCGGCGGTGCATGGCATCCTCGTGCAATTGCCGCTGCCGGGCATCGCCGATGCCAGCGCGCTGATCCATCGCATCGACCCGCGCAAGGATGTCGATGGCTTCCACCCGGAAAACGTCGGTCATCTGGCGCTGCGCCAGTTCGGCCTGCGCCCGTGCACGCCGCGCGGCATCACCACCTTGCTGGCATGGACCGATCGCCCGGTGCGTGGCGCCAGCGCCACCGTCGTCGGTGTTTCCAACCACGTCGGCCGGCCGATGGCGCTGGAGCTGATGATCGCCGGCTGCACCGTCACCAGTTGCCACAAGTTCACCCCGCTGGACGTGCTGCGCCGCCATGTCGGCGAAGCCGACATCCTCGTCGTCGCCGTCGGCAAGCCCGGTTTGATTCCCGGCGGCTGGGTCAAGCCCGGCGCGGTGGTGATCGATGTCGGCATCAATCGGCTGGATGATGGCCGCCTGGTCGGCGACGTCGGCTATGCCGAGGCCGCGCGGCGAGCGAGCTGGATCACGCCAGTGCCCGGAGGCGTCGGCCCGATGACGGTGGCGACGCTGATGCAGAACACGGTGGAGGCGGCGGAAGCGGCGGATCTGGCGGAATCGAGCGGCCGCTGAAACCGGTCGATGCATCCTCGATGTCGAGGTCTGGCGTCGATGCAACGCGGTATAATGACGGGCTTCCTCCTGTGGAGCCGCACATGCTGCGCATCCTGGCCGAAGCGCTCACCTTCGACGATGTCTCTTTGGTTCCGGCGCATTCGGTGGTGCTGCCACGCGACGTCGACCTGCGCTCGCGGCTGACCCGCAACCTGCAGCTGAAGCTGCCGCTGGTGTCGGCGGCGATGGATACCGTCACCGAGGCGCGGCTGGCGATCACGATGGCGCAGCTGGGCGGCATCGGCATCCTGCACAAGAACATGACGATCAAGGCGCAGGCGCACCATGTCACCCAGGTCAAGCAGTTCGAAGCCGGGGTGATCCGCGAGCCGTTCACGGTCGGCCCGCACACCACCATCGGCGAGGTGCTCAAGCTCACCCGCGCGCGCAACATCTCCGGCGTTCCCGTCGTCGATGGCGGCCAGCTGGTCGGCATCGTCACCAGCCGCGACATGCGTTTCGAGAAGAAGCTCGACGACCCGGTGCGCAACATCATGACCCGCAAGGACCGCCTGGTGACGGTGCGCGAGGGCGCTTCCGACGAAGAAGTGCTGGCGCTGCTGCACAAGCACCGCATCGAAAAGGTGCTGGTGGTCAATGACGGCTTCGAGTTGCGCGGCCTGATCACCGTCAAGGACATCCAGAAGGCGCAGGACAACCCCGATTCGGCCAAGGACGCCAGCGAGCGCCTGCTGGTCGGCGCTGCGGTCGGCGTCGGCGGCGACACCGAGGCGCGCATCGAGGCGCTGGTGGCGGCCGGGGTCGACGTGATCGTGGTCGATACCGCGCACGGCCATTCGCAGGGCGTGCTCGATCGCGTCGCCTGGGCGCGCAAGCACTATCCGGGCCTGCAGATCATCGGCGGCAACATCGTCACCGGCGATGCCGCGCTGGCACTGCACGATGCCGGCGCCGATGCGGTCAAGGTCGGCGTCGGCCCCGGCTCGATCTGCACCACGCGTATCGTCGCCGGTGTCGGCGTGCCGCAGATCACCGCGATCGGCATGGTTGCCAATGCGCTGCAAGATCGCATCCCGCTGATCGCCGACGGTGGCATCCGCTATTCGGGCGACATCGCCAAGGCCATCGCCGCCGGCGCCTCGACGGTGATGATCGGCGGCCTGTTCGCCGGCACCGAAGAAGCACCGGGCGAGATCGAACTGTTCCAGGGCCGCAGCTACAAGAGTTATCGCGGCATGGGCTCGATCGGCGCGATGGAGCAGGGCAGCAAGGATCGCTATTTCCAGGACGCCTCCGACGCCGACAAGCTCGTTCCCGAAGGCATCGAAGGCCGGGTGCCGTATCGCGGCGCGCTGCGCGCGATCGTGCATCAGCTGGTCGGCGGCCTGCGCGCATCGATGGGCTACGTCGGCTGCGCCAGCATCGAACAAATGCGCGCCAAGCCCAACTTCGTGCAAGTCAGCAACGCCGGCGTGCGCGAGAGCCATGTGCACGACGTGCAGATCACCAAGGAGCCGCCGAATTACAGGGCCGGCTGAGCGGGTGCCGTGAATCGTGAATCGTGAATGGTGAATCGCAAAAGCAAAGTCCGCAGTGATTTTGCGGGTGGCGCGACCAGGACCGGAGAACGATGCAGGCCCGGTGCGGAGCGGTTCGTCGCTTCCACCATTCACGATTCACCATTCACGATTCACGTCCCATGAACCTCCACTCCGACAAAATCCTCATCCTCGACTTCGGCGCGCAGTACACGCAGCTGATCGCGCGGCGCATCCGCGAGCTCGGCGTGTATTGCGAGATCTGGGCCTGGGATCACGACCCCGAGCAGATCGCGGCGTTCGCGCCCAAGGGCATCATCCTGTCCGGTGGCCCCGAGTCCACCACGCTGCCCGATGCCCCCAAAGCGCCGCCGCAGGTGTTTGACTGCGGTCTACCGATCCTCGGCATCTGCTACGGCATGCAAACGCTGGCGGCGCAGTTGGGCGGCGCGACCGAAGCGGCCGACCAGCGCGAATTCGGCCACGCGCAAGTCGCGATCGTCGCGCCAGATGCCTTGCTCGATGGCCTGAGCGATCACGCCGGCGCGGCGCGGCTGGATGTGTGGATGAGCCACGGCGACCACGTGGCGAAAGCGCCGCCGGGCTTCACCGTCACCGCCAGCACCGAGCGCATTCCGATCGCGGCGATGAGTTGCGCCGAAAAGCGCTGGTTCGGCGTGCAGTTTCACCCGGAAGTCACCCACACCAAACAGGGACAGGCGCTGCTGCGCCGGTTCGTGGTCGACATCTGCGGCTGCGCCACCTTGTGGACGGCGGCGCACATCATCGACGACCAGATCGCGCGCGTGCGCGCACAGGTCGGCAGCGACGAGGTCATCCTCGGCCTGTCCGGCGGCGTCGATTCGTCGGTGGTGGCCGCGCTCCTGCATCGCGCCATCGGCGAACAGTTGACCTGCGTGTTCGTCGATACCGGCCTGCTGCGTATTCAGGAAGGCGATGCGGTGATGGCGACGATGGCCGCCCACATGGGTGTGAAGGTCATCCGGGTGAACGCCGCCGAACGTTATTTCGCCGCGCTGGCCGGCGTGACCGACCCGGAAGCCAAGCGCAAGATCATCGGCAACCTGTTCGTGACGATCTTCGACGAGGAATCGGCGAAGCTCAAAAACGCCAAGTGGCTGGCGCAGGGCACGATCTACCCCGACGTGATCGAATCGGCCGGCAGCAAGACCGGCAAGGCGCACGTCATCAAGAGCCATCACAACGTCGGCGGCCTGCCTGCGGACATGAAGCTGGGCCTGGTCGAGCCGCTGCGCGAGCTGTTCAAGGACGAAGTGCGCCGGCTCGGCGTCGAACTCGGCCTGCCGCGCGAGATGGTCTATCGCCATCCGTTCCCCGGCCCGGGCCTGGGCGTGCGCATCCTCGGCGAGGTCAAGCCCGAATACGCCGACCTGCTGGCGCGTGCCGATGCCATCTTCATCGACGAACTGCGCAAGGCCGGCCTGTACGACCAGACCTCGCAGGCCTTCGCCGTGTTCCTGCCGGTGAAATCGGTCGGCGTGGTCGGCGACGCCCGCGCCTACGAATGGGTGATCGCCCTGCGCGCGGTGGAGACCATCGACTTCATGACCGCGCACTGGGCGCACCTGCCTTACGACTTCCTCGGCACCGTGTCCAACCGCATCATCAACGAACTGCGCGGCGTCTCACGGGTGGTGTACGACATCTCCGGCAAGCCGCCAGCGACAATCGAGTGGGAATAGGCAGCCTGCTTGCGAGCCACTGGCTCGCAGGCTGCCTATTGACCGGCCATGGATGGCCGGGCCGGGGTTGGGTCGAGCGATGCGGCAGCGCCAGGGATGGCAACAGCCACGCAAGATCAGTCGGGAATCGCGCCACTGGCTCGCAGGCTGCCTATTGACCGGCCATGGATGGCCGGGCCGGGGTTGGATCGAGCGATGCGGCAGCGCCAGGGATGGCAACAGCCACGCAAGATCAGTCGGGAATCGCGCCACTGGCTCGCAGGCTGCCTATTGACCGGCCATGGAGGGCTGGGCCGGGGTTGGATCGAGCGATGCGGCAGCGCCAGGGATGGCAACAGCCACGCAAGATCAGCCGGGAATCGCGCCATTGGCGCGCAGGCGGTTCACTGACCGGCCATGGGTGGCCGGGCCGGGCGATCCGAAGCCGATGTGGCTGCGCCATGGAAGGCATCGACATCGCACGATCGGCCGCGTGACTGTCTGACTGCGAACCATGGTTCGCGGAGCACCATTCAACCACGCGGACTTGCGCGACCCGTTGATGACCGAGCGGGCGGGCGTAGTCTGATGTCTCGTACTGCGATGTACTGAAACGCGACAAACACCATCAAGCCCGCGCCACTGCGGGCTTTTTTGCGTCTGCGTCTGGCATTTGCCAGCAACGTGACGCACCCCAGACACCGTGTTGTTTGCTGCTTGTGCAGATGACTGCATTTTCTTATGATTGCAGTCATGGACAGCAGATGAGAGGTTTTGAATCATGGCAATCTTGACGGTGAGGAATGTGCCTGATGACGTGCATCGGGCTCTGCGCGTACGGGCGGCAAAGCACGGCCGCAGTACGGAAGCTGAGGTGCGCGAGATTCTGGCGGCCGTGGTCAAGCCGGAGAAGCGCGTGCACATGGGCGAAGCCCTGGCTGCCATCGGTCGCAAGATCGGGCTGACCAATGAAGATTTCGCCGCCTTCGATAGCGTGCGTGACAAGACGCCGGCCAAACCGTTGAGCTTCGACTGAATGATCGTCCTGGATACCAACGTCGTTTCCGAGGCGATGAAGCCGAAGCCAGACGCTGCCGTGAGGGCCTGGCTGAACGACCAGGCGGCGGAAACCTTGTACCTGTCCAGCGTCACGCTGGCCGAGCTGTTGTTTGGCATCCGGGCGCTGCCGGCTGGCAAGCGCAAGAACATGCTCGACCGCGCTCTGACCGAGCTGTTGGAGCTGTTCAAGGATCGGATCTTGTCGTTCGATACGGATGCAGCGCGCCGCTATGCCGACTTGGCCGTGACGGCCAGGAACGGCGGGCGCGGCTTTCCGACGCCAGACGGCTACATCGCGGCCGTTGCAGCCTCGCGGGGCTTCATCGTGGCATCGCGCGATACCTCGCCTTTTGTGGCGGCGGGCGTGAACGTCATCAACCCCTGGAAAGATCATGCCTGAGGCCACCAGCACTCGGCAGCGTCAGAAAAAGCGCGCATGAATGCCGTCGAGATCGAGCAAGCCATCACCGACCTTGCGGCGCAGCCCTTCGACGCCGGCGAGTTTCCCTACGCCTTTCTGGAAGCCTTCGGCAACAAGGAAACCACCCTCAAGCGCCTGCGCGCGGGGGCGTCGAACAAGTCCGACCTCGGCGGCGTGCTGCAAACCAGCAACATCCATATCCTCACCTGCGCTGGCGGGCAGGTGCCGCAGACGCTGGCCGCCCTGAAGGCCAGTCCGGCCACCGCCAAGGCCAAGGCGAAGTTCATCCTCGCCACCGACGGCGCGGACTTCGAGGCCGAAGACCTGACCAGCGGCGAGACCGTCGCCTGTGCCTACAAGGACTTCCCCGATCACTTCGGCTTTTTCCTGCCGCTGGCGGGCATCAGCACGGTGCGGCAGATCAGCGAAAACGCCTTCGACATCCGCGCCACCAGCCGCCTGAACCGCCTTTACGTCGAGTTGCTCAAGGACAACCCCGCGTGGGGGACAGCCGAACACCGCAGTGAAATGAATCACTTCATGGCGCGGCTGATCTTCTGCTTCTTTGCCGAAGACACCGGCATCTTCACCGGCCGCTTCACCGACACCGTGGCGCAGATGAGCGAGCGCGACGCCGCCAACACCCACGAGGTCATCGCCACCTTGTTCCGCGCCATGAACCTCCGGCGCGAAGACCGTGCCGCCGCCGGCATTCCGCGCTGGGCGCTGGATTTTCCTTACGTCAACGGGCAGCTGTTTTCCGGCAGCAGCGAGGTGCCGCGCTTCAGCCGCATCGCCCGCTCTTACCTGCTGCACGTCGGCAGCCTGGACTGGACGAAGATCAACCCGGACATCTTCGGCTCGATGATCCAGGCCGTGGCCGACGATGAAGAACGCGGCGCGCTGGGCATGCACTACACCAGCGTGCCCAACATCCTGAAGGTGTTGAACCCGCTGTTCCTCGACGATCTGCGTTCCAGACTGGACGAGGCGGGCGACAACCCGCGCACCCTGCTCAATCTGCGCCGCCGCATGGCGCGCATCCGCGTGTTTGACCCGGCCTGCGGCAGCGGCAACTTTCTGGTGATCGCCTACAAGCAGATGCGCGCCATCGAGGCCCAGATCAACCAGCGGCGCGGCGAGGCAGACCGCAAATCCGACATCCCGCTTACCAACTTTCGCGGCATCGAGCTGCGCAGCTTCCCCGCCGAAATCGCCCGCTTGGCGCTCGTGATCGCCGAGTACCAATGCGACGTTCTCTATCGCGGGCAAAAGCTCGCCCTGCTTGAGTTTCTTCCGCTGCGCAACGAGAACTGGATCACCTGCGGCAACGCGCTGCGGCTGGATTGGCTGGGCATCTGCCCGCCGACGGGTACCGGCGCCAAGGTGCTGGCCGATGATCTGTTTGAAACGCCGCTGGCGCAGGCGGAGATTGACTTCGAGAATGAGGGCGGGGAAACGTATATCTGTGGCAATCCGCCCTACGTTGGTGACAAAAAGCAGTCCAAAGCGCAGAAATCCGATTTGGAATCTATATTCTCAGACAAAACTTCACGGTGGAAATCTCTCGATTACATCGCTGGCTTCTTCTTCAAAGCTGCCGATTTGATCGCTAGGCAGGGTGGTGAAGCCGCTTTTGTAACCACCAACTCAATATGTCAGGGTCAGCAAGTCAATGTACTTTGGCCATTGATCCTCGCCCATACCGATATCGTTTCAGCTCATACCGCTTTCAAATGGGCGAACCTTGCCCAGCACAATGCGGGTGTCACTGTCGTCATCCTACAGCTTGGTCGCACGACGCGGCGAGTGGGTAAAAGACTGTTCGAGGATGGGACTGAAAGGCTCGTTGACCATATTTCTCCTTATCTCACCGCCCAGGAAGCACCATTCATTGGTAATGCGCCAACACCGATGAGCGAATTGCCGTCGATGACGAATGGGAGCGCCGCCAAGGATGGTGGCAACCTATTGATAAGCAGACGAACTGAAATTCCAGCGGACGATCACTTTGCGTTGTCGATCACCAAAGAGTTTTGGGGGGCTGATGAGATTATCAACGGCAATCCTCGCTATTGTGTCTGGATCGAGGAACGCGACCTACATTCCGTCAAACAAAGTCAGTTCCTTTCCGCACGCATCGAGAATGTTCGATCTGTCCGCCTGAAAAGTGAGAAAGCGGCGACACGGGCTTGGGCCGACCGGCCATATCGCTTTGTTGAAATCAGACGACCGATGAGCAATTGCTCTCTCGCTCTGCCAAGTGTGGCGACTGAGATTCGTCCTTATCTGACTCCGATTTTATTGCCCGGCGATGTGGTTATCTCGAACCTCGCCTTTGCCATGTATGACCCGCCCATGTGGGCTGTCGCCCTTCTAACGTCCCGTCTGCATTTCATTTGGGTTCGTGCTGTGTGCGGCCAGCTTGAAACACGGATTCGCTACTCCAACACCCTCGGCTGGAACACCTTCCCCGTACCCACGCTCACCGAGAAAATGAAGGCCGACCTGACGCGCTGCGCCGAGGACATCCTGCTGGCGCGGGAGCACCATTTCCCCGCCACCATCGCCGATCTGTACGACCCCGAGAACATGCCCGCCGACCTGCGCGCCGCCCATGAGCGCAACGACGAAGTGCTGGAGCGCATCTATATCGGCCGCCGCTTCAAGAACGATACCGAGCGGCTGGAAAAGCTGTTCGAGCTCTACACCCAAATGACAACCAAGATGGCCGGCAAGTCGCCTGCAAGGAAGGCTGCGCCGAGGAGGGCGTGAGCGAGAGCGCCTTGCTTCTTTTGCCATCCTCTGGGGAAGGTCTGAACAACTTTGTTTTTGATCGTCATTGACCGGCTTCGCCGTTGTAAAGCGCTTCCGCGAAAGCGGGAATCCAGTGTCTTTTATTTCAACAACATAGAGTCACTGGATCCCTGCCTTCGCAGGNNGACAAGACTTATTCAGACCTTCCCCGGGGCAAGGCCACCTGAACAGCCTGCCGATGTGCTATGGTGCGAAAACACCAAATCACAGATTCTCCATCATGAGCCGCCTGACCATCACCTTGAATGACGCCCGCTATCTTGCTCTGAAAGAGGCTTCGGCCCGGCGCGGCAAGTCGATTGGGCAGTTGATCGATGAAAGCCTGGAGTTCTACGGCATCAAGACCCTCGAGGAGGCGCGCAGTCTGGTACAGCGCGCGCGTCAGCACAGCGGTCTGGATGAAACAGATGCCATGCAACTGGCTGTGCGGGAAACTCGGCAGCAACGCCGATGACCGCACCAGTCATCATCGACACCAACGTCGTCGTGGCCGGTCTGCTGAGCAGCCAAGCGGAAGCGCCCACGGCGCGGATTCTGGATGGCATGTTGGCGGCGGAGTTTGCCTATGTGGTTTCCAGCCAGTTGTTGGCCGAATACCGCGATGTGCTGTGTCGGCCCAAGCTGCGCAAGCGGCACGGGCTATCGGCTGACGAGATAGAAACGGTGCTGACCGAACTGGCCATGCATGCCATCGTGTTGGCTGTCGCTTCGGCACCCCCGGCACCCGACCCCGGCGATCAGCATCTGTGGGGCTTGCTGGCGGTTCGCGACGACCTGATGCTGATCACCGGCGATACCCGTTTGCTGGAATCGAACGACTGGCCGCAACGCGTACGCAGCCCGCGGCAATGGCTGGATGAAACCGATGACTGAAACCGGCAAAGGGAACATGAAGATGACGGAGCATGGAAAATCAATGGGCCATGGCGGGATTTCTCGCTCCAAAGTTCTTGGTCGGGTCTTGTTCGGGTGGGGCTGGCAATGATGAAATCCGTTTCCGTCACCTATGCCCGCAACGGCGCATCGACCCGGGCCAATGCGCTCGGGATGCGGCCCATGCAGGAGCGGGCCTTTGAAAAGCGGGGCGAGCCCTACCTGCTGATCAAGTCGCCGCCGGCATCGGGCAAGAGCCGGGCGCTGATGTTCGTGGCGCTGGACAAGCTGGCGAACCAGGGCATCCGGCAGGCCATCATCGTCGTGCCGGAGAAATCCATCGGCGCCAGCTTCAACGATGAGCCGCTGTCGCAGCATGGCTTCTGGGCCGACTGGCACGTCGAGCCGAAGTGGAACCTCTGCAACGCACCGGGCAACGACAACGGCGGCAAGGTCAAATCGCTGGGTGCATTCCTCGAAAGCAACGACAAGGTGCTGGTCTGCACCCACGCGACCTTCCGCTTCGCGGTCGATGCCTATGGCGTTGCGGCCTTCGACGACCGCCTGATCGCGGTCGATGAGTTCCACCATGTGTCGAGCAACCCGGACAACAAGCTCGGCCAGCATCTGGGGCAGTTCATCGCGCAGGGCAAGACCCATATCGTCGCCATGACCGGCTCCTACTTCCGGGGCGACGCCGAGGCCGTGCTGGCGCCGCAGGACGAGGCGAAGTTCGATACCGTCACCTACACCTATTACGAGCAGCTCAACGGCTACGAGTACCTCAAGCAGCTCGACATCGGCTACTTCTTCTACAGCGGGTCCTACGTCGATGACATCCTCGATGTTCTCGATCCTGCCGAGAAGACCATCATCCACATCCCCAACGTCAATTCGCGCGAGAGCACGAAGGACAAGATGCGCGAGGTGGAGCACATCATCGAGGCGCTGGGAGAGTGGCAGGGCATCGACGCCGCCACCGGCTTCCAGCTCGTCAAGCGACCGGATGGGCGCGTGCTGCGCATCGCCGATCTGGTCGATGACGATGCCGGCAAGCGCGACCGCGTGTCCGCCGCGCTGAAAGATCCGGCGCAGAAGAACAACCGCGACCATGTGGACATCATCATCGCGCTGGGCATGGCGAAGGAAGGCTTCGACTGGATCTGGTGCGAACACGCGCTGACCGTGGGCTATCGCGCCAGCCTGACCGAGATCGTGCAGATCATCGGCCGCGCCACCCGCGATGCGCCCGGCAAGAGGCGTGCGCGATTCACCAACCTGATCGCCGAGCCGGACGCGGCCGAGGCGGCGGTGACAGAGGCCGTCAACGACACGCTGAAGGCCATCGCGGCCAGCCTGCTGATGGAGCAGGTGCTGGCGCCGCGTTTCGAGTTCAAGCCCAAGCACCCCGACAGTGGCCCGGCGCCGGGTTTCAACTACGGCGAGCGTGGCTACGACCCGGATCGCTGCAATGTCGGTGTCAATGAGCAGACAGGGGCCTACCAGATCGAGATCAGGGGCCTGGCCGAACCGAAGAGTGAGGAGGCGGCGCGCATCTGCCAGCAAGACTTGAACGAAGTCATCGCGGCCTTCGTGCAGGACAAGCCCAGCATCGAGCGCGGCCTGTTCGATGAAGATCTGGTGCCCGAGGAACTGACGCAGGTGCGCATGGGCAAGATCATCAAGGACAAGTACCCAGAACTGGGCGCCGAAGATCAGGAGGCCGTGCGCCAGCACGCCATCGCCGCCCTCAATCTCACGCAGCAGGCCAAGCGGCTGGTCACCGAAGACGCGGGCATGAACGTGGACGATGGGTCGCCCAACACCGCCCTGATCGATGGCGTGCGTCGCTTCGCGATGGACGTGCGCGAACTGGACATCGACCTGATCGACCGCATCAACCCCTTCGGCGAGGCCTACGCCATCCTCGCCAAGGCGATGAGCGAGGACAGCCTGAAGCAGGTCGCAGCGGCCATCTCGGCCAAGCGCACCGCGATCACCCCTGACGATGCCAAAGTGATCGCCAGGCGCGCGGCGGAGTTCAAGCGCGAACGCGGGCGGCTGCCATCGGCGACTGCGCAAGACCCATGGGAAAAGCACCTCGCTGAAGGTGCAGCCGCCTTCATGCGCTTCAGGGCGGAGGGTCGCTATGAGTAACTCCGACCTTGACGATCTGGCGGCAGAACTTGCCGAGTTCGCGCCGCCCGAAAAAAAAGGCGGACGACCGGCCAGTGAGGAGCGCGTCATCGCCGGCTTCGAGGAAATCCAGCGCTTCACCGAAAAGCACGGCCGTGCGCCGCAGCACGGCGAAGACCGCGACATCTTCGAGCGCCTGTACGCCGTGCGACTCGACCGTTTACGGTCGCTCCCGGACTGCCGTGCCTTGCTCGAAGCGCTGGACCATCAGGGCTTGCTTGCCGGGGCGCCCACCGTTGCCGCTTCGGCGGATGAAGCCATCGACATCGACGACCTGGCTGCCGAGCTGGGCGACGTTGCCGGCGCGGACGACATCACGGTGCTGCGCCATGTCCGCCCCAGCGCCGAAAAGCGCGCCGCCGAGGAAGTCGCGGATCGCAAGCCCTGCGGGGACTTCGAGACCTTCCGGCCGTTGTTCGAGCGCGTGCAGGCGGACGTCAAATCCGGTATGCGCCAGTCCCAGCCCATCGAAGCGGGCCGCCGCGCGATCGAGGCCGGGGATTTTTTCGTTCTCGATGGCCTTACGCTCTACGTCGCCGAGGTCGGCGAGCCGCTGAAAACCACCGCGAGGGAAGTGGATCGCCGACTGCGCCTGATCTTCTCCAATGGCACCGAGAGCAATCTGCTGCTGCGCTCGCTCCAGCGCGCGTTCTACGATGACCCCGCCGCGCGCCGGCTGGCGTCGCCCGAGAGCGGGCAACTCTCCTTCGGCGGCGAACTGGAGGCCGATGATGTCGAGAGTGGCACGATCTACGTCCTGCGCTCCCTGTCCGATCACCCCTACGTCGCGCAGCACCGCGACATCATCCACAAGATCGGCGTGACCGGGGGCAGGGTGGAGACGCGCATCGCCAACGCCGAGCATGACTCCACTTACCTGCTGGCGAAGGTCGAAGTCGTTGCAACCTACAAGCTCGCGGGCATCAACCGCACCCGGATGGAGAACCTGTTTCACAGGCTGTTCGCGGCCGCACGGTTGAACATCACCATCAACGACCGTTTCGGTCATCCCGTGCAGCCGGAGGAATGGTTCCTAGTGCCACTTCATGTGATCGACGAGGCGGTTCAGCGCATTCGAGACGGATCGATTACCGAGTTTATCTATGACCCGAAGACCGCTCGACTGGTGGGCTACGCGCGGACTCACTATAAGGATGAACCATGATGGAAAGTCTGCGACCGAAGCAGTCAGAGGCTCGATCCATGGTTTTTGCAGAAGGGGCGCAGTGGGTCCGCGCTGACTTTCATCTGCATACCCGAGCGGACCGTAAATTCAAGTTCACGGGCGATGACAACTTCTACAACAGCAACTATGTGGATGCGTTGGAGAAAGCGGGCATCCGATTGGGCGTCATCACCAACCACAACAAGTTCGACTTCGAAGAATTCAAAGCACTGCGCAAGACGGCCCAGAAGAAGGGTATTGCGCTGCTGCCAGGCGTCGAGTTGTCGGTCAATGACGGGGCTAATGGCATCCACACGCTTGTTGTGTTCTCCGACGAATGGATCGATGAACATAATTACATCAACCCCTTCCTGACCAGCGCATTCGAAGGCAAAACGCCCGCGCAGTACGAGCAGGAGAACGGGCGCACTTCATGGTCGCTTCTGGAGACCATCAAGAAGCTGGAAGGCTATCACCGGGACTTCTTTCTTGTCTTCGCCCATGTCGAAGCCCCGAGTGGCCTGTGGGCGGAGCTGGATGGCGGCCGGCTGACTGAGTTGCGGCAAAACGAGTTCTTCCGACGCAGAACGCTGGCTTTTCAGAAGGTACGCACGCACGACGGCGCAGGCAAAGACAAACCCTGCCGCACCAAGATTCAAAGCTGGCTACAGAGCTGGTACCCCGCCGAACTGGAAGGCAGCGACCCCAAGAGTGTCGATGAAATCGGTCGAGGCAAAGCCAGCTACCTGAAGCTGGGCGAACTGTCCTTCGAGGCGGTCAAGTTTGCCTTGAGCGATCCGGCTGGGCGGGTAGCCATGGAGCCGCCAAAACATCAAGCGTCGCACATCCGCAGCATCCGCTTCGACGGCGGCATTCTCGACGGGCAGATGTTGCATTTCTCTTCCGAACTCAACACGTTGATCGGCATCCGAGGCAGCGGCAAATCATCCATCCTGGAGGCAGTGCGCTACGCCCTCGACATTCCACGCGGCGAGAAGGCGCAGGACACCAAGTACAAGGATGAGTTGATCCGCCATACCCTCGGCAGTGGCGGCAAGGTGACGTTGACGGCCTGCGATGTGTATGGGCAGGAGTTCACCATCTCCCGTATCTTCCGCGAAGCGCCGAACGTCTACTTGGGCGGCAAGTTGCAGCCCGGCGTGTCGATCCGAGAGACCGTACTGCATCGCCCGATCTATTTTGGTCAGAAGGACCTCTCCAGCACCGGCGAAGGCTTCGAGACCGACCTGGTAGAAAAGCTGGTTGGCGAGAAGCTATGTGTGCTGCGTGACGAAATAGAGGTTCAACGCCAGCGCGTGCGCGACGCTGCTCAGCGCTGGCTCAAGCTCAGCAACACGGCCGAACTCAAGCGCGACTTCGAGACCCAACTAAATGATGCCAACTTCCGTCTGACCAAGTTCGCGGAGCACGGCGTCGCCGACAAGCTCCAAAAGCGCCTCGGATTCCAGCAGGACGCTACTGCGCTAGCACGCATGAAGGAGCGGGCAGACAGCTTCCTCCTCGCCTTAGGGCAATTGATTGCCGAACATGAGGACGAGTTGCGCAACGCGACGAGTTACGTGTCCAAGCAGAACCCGGATTTCTTCGCAGCCTACTACGTCGAGTTCTCCAACCTCGTGGCCAAGGTCGATCAGCTCAAGCAGATCGAGCAAGACGCGCGAGGCATTGCGGGGCGCCTCAAGACCAAGCAGAGCGAGTTTGAAGGTGCAAGCAAGAGCCTTCAGGAGGAGTTCGCACAAGTCGAGCGTCAACTAGCTCAGGAACTCAAGCAAACCGGCATGACAGCCATTCAGCCGGACGACTTCCTGGCCCAG
>JAFEFT010000013.1 GCA_018240435.1 Pseudomonadota bacterium | reverse complement strand
GGCACTGCCATACGAACTGGTCTGGCTGCTGCGGTTGCCGTTGCCGTCGTACCCCCAGGTCCAGTTGCCCGAGTTGGAGGTGACGCCCGTCAGCCGCGTCAGTTCGTCGTATCCAAAACTTTGTGTCAGCGAGGCATTGGCGCCGTTGCTGATCGCGGTGATGGTGTCGTTGGCATCGAAGCCGTAGGCCAGACTTTGGATGAGCGCGCTGCTGGACGGCACCGTCGTGCTGATGCCGGTCAGGCGGCCGTCCAGATCGTAGGTGTTGGCGCGGACCAGGCCGTTGCCGTAGGTCCAGCCATTGGCGTCCCCGTACGGCAGGTAGGTCAACCCGGTGACGACGTTGCGGGTGACGCCGTTGATGGTCACCGTCATCGTCGCGGGCTTGCCGTTGGCGTAGGTGTAGCCGGCGACGACGCCGTTGGGATAGGTGATGGCAGTCGGGCGACCCAGCGCATCGTAGGCGTAGGCGATCGTGTACGGCGTGCCCGATATGGTGCTGGTCTGGCTTGCCAGCCTTCCTTCCGGGGTATATGTGCGGGTCAGGCTACCCTGTGCGTCCGCCGTGCTGCACAGCAGACCGCGACCGTTGGCGCAGGTGTCGTAGGCAAACGTCTGCGTGTTGCTGCCGGCCGTCACGGTGGTCAATCGACCCAGCGCATCGTAGGCGTACGTCGTGACGCTGCCGTCCGCGCGCGTCATGGCGGTGCGCAAACCGCCGGTGCCGTAGGTGAACGTCGTCGTGCCGGTGTCTGGACTCGAGCGCGCCCACAGTTGACCCAGTCCGTCGTAGACGTAGGTCGTGACCAGCCCGCGCGGATCGGTGACGCGGGTCAGATTGCCGTCGGCGTCGTACCCGAACTGCGTGACGCCCCCTTTGGCATCGACGGATTGGATCGGGCGGTCAAACGCGTCGTAGGAAATCGTCGTGGCGTGGTTGAGCGAATCGGTGATCGTCGCCGGGTTATCGTCGGCATCGTAAGTGGTGCGGATGTTCTGGCCGTTGTTGCCGCCGATCGTCGATACGCGGCCAAGGCCGTCGTAACTCGTCGACGTGCTGCGGGTGACCGTTCCGGCGGGGATCCAGACCTGAGACCATGCGACGCACTCATTGTACCCCTCGCCATCGCGCCACCACGCCGTGCATTTATTGCGGTACTGCCCGACCAGCGTTCGGTACTGCACGGACGTGAGGTTGCCCATCGGATCGTAAAACGCGTCGGCCTCTTGCTGGGCTGCGCCCGAGCCGCTCCAGGAGGCGATCAGGTGGCGAGTAGCATCGTAGACGTAATTTTGCTTGACGCCGTCAGCGGCGGTCGTTGCGGCGAGCAATCCGGAAGGTGCATACGTGTAGACCGTATCGGCTGCTGTGCCATTGGGGTAGGTGCGTACATCGACAAGACGCCCTTGGCTGTCATAGGTATAGTCGGCTGCCGCGCCATTGGCGTTGACGACATGCCCCGGTTCACCCAGGCCGTTGTACGTGCTGTAAGTGACCGCCTGTCCCAGGCTGTTGGCAATCGACGTCAAATCACCGCTGGCACTGTAACTGTACGTTACCGCATCGCCCGGCCCGGGGAGCGGTCCGTCGACCGTGAGGGTTTTCGTGATCCCGCTGGGGTAGGTCGCATACGTGTAGGTGGTCGTCAGCGTTTGATTGGCAACGCCGTTCGCGCTCAGGTTCTGAATGGACGCCGTTGCCACTCTGCCCATCGCATCATAGGTATAGCTGGTGCCACGAATACCGACCAACGTCACCGACAGCAAGCGATTGCGGGTCGGATCTGGATCCCATTGGTAGGTCGTGGTGCGCGCGGAAGGCGTGTTGTAAGCCTCGACTTGCTGCTGCAGTTGCCCGTTGGCCGCATAGGTGTATTGCGTGATATTGCCGTTGAAGTCCTCGACTTGGCTGTCGTATCCATTGGCATCGTAGGTGTGGGTTTTGTAGGCGCCCATGCAACCAACGCCGCCATTGCCGGTGGTACTGGTGATGTTGCCGTTGACGAAGGTGTAGGTGGTTTGCCGCCCCAGTGGATTGGTTTCCAGCACCGTGAGCGTGCCGTTGCCGGAATCGACATAGCTGAACGTGTATTGGTCGATCGTGCCACTGCCGCTGCCGTGCTGGCTCAATATGGCGTGGCCGGCCGCATCATAGGCGAACGTCGAGTACCGCGTGCCATTGAAATCCTTGCCGGTCAGGCCAAACGGAAAACGCGGATCCTCATAGTAGTAGGTGATGGTGGTCGGCGACGCACCCGGCAATGTGGCGGTTTGAAGAAGATTCGCCCCGGCACCGTCGCGATTGGCCAGGTACGTGTAGGTGTATGGATTTCCCTGCGGATCGGTCACGCCGGTCAACTGATTGCCCGTCCAGACGAACTGGATATAGCGCCCGGAGGTATGGGTGACGCGCTGCAGGTAATTATTCGCATCGTACGTGAACGTCCAGCCCACGCCTTGCTCGTTGGCCACCGACAGCACATAGCCATCGGCGCGATAGTGCTCGACATTGTGCGCTTCGCCGTAGAGCGTATAGCTGCCGTCGCCGTTGCGGACGATGCGCGAGATCGGACTGGGCTTGTCCTCCCACCAGACGCCTTGCGTTGCGTTGTATTTGTATTTGATCTGCACGCCGTCAGGGCGCATCGCCCAGAAGGTGGTGACGTTGGTCGGTGGCGTGGCACATGTTGCGCCCGGCTTCGGATAGCAGGTGCCGGTCGTGGCGCTGCTGTTGAACGCGAGCTTGTAGTCGTAATCGCTCAGCCAGTTCTTGCCGAACAGGCCGATGCCATCCCAATAATTGTTGTAGGTGCGATGCAATGAGAGCGGCAGGTCGCCGCCGCTCACGAAATCCGTCTCCGGCTCGATCTTGTTGCCGGTCGAGTAGATGATTGGATTGCCGGCCTTGTTGCAGTCGTCCTTTTTGGGGTTCTTCTTGCCGTCTGGGTTGCCTTTGTTGCCGATCTCACTGCCGCCGCTGCCACCGCCGTCGAGGAGTTTCGGGGGGATCACGCCCCAATCATAACTAGTCAATCTAGTCCGAACACCCGTAACCGAAACTGTTCCAACGTCTCCCTTGCCATCGGGATATCTGGCAGCACATGCCGTTGTCGGTAACAACAGGGCGATCATGACCGCCGCGTACCAGCCCATCGCGTGTCGAATTTCTTCATTTTCAATCTGTCCTATGGATCATCGGGCGGCTATTCCAAAATGATCAAACAGTTTACCCCGGAGCCGGTCGTGAAAAACCCGTGCATCGAATCCATGCAAGATTCGCTGACTCCATGACCTTGTCAAAGCGGTTCTGAACGTTCCCCGTGGCCACCACGGACGCAAAATAGATCGTGAAATGCTGCCGGGGAAATCGCCAAACTTGCCAAGCCGCCTGCGAATTCCTTGCAGTTCGTCGGCAAGGCGTTTTTCCAGACCTTCCTACCGTGCGATCCGCGTTCGATGATGCGCTGACGGTAACGACCGGGTCAAGCCGGCGCTGCCGGCATGAAGGGGTGCTGGGCAGCCGCCGCAGGCGGAAAGTGGTATCAGAAGCGAATTCGCCAAATAGTGGGATCAGCGAAGCTGATCCCACCTTTACGACTATGTTACGACGGTGTAGATGCCGTCGTCGTGGAAGCCATATGCTTGCGCGTCCGTCCCCGCTTGAGCGCGATGCCCCGCCCACTGGGCTCAGCGGCAGCGCTCATCCGAGCCCGCTGCGTGCGTCTGCGCGATCGTTGCATCGGCGTCGTACACTGGGTGCTTTCCAATGGAAGTGTCGCATGAATGGATTGTTGCAGCAGGTGGTGGCTTCGCTCGATGGCGGTGCGATCGAGCAATTGGCCGGCCGCATGGGCGTGTCGCCGGCACAGGCGCAAGGTGCGGCCGCCGGGGCGCTGCCGTCGTTGCTCGATGCCCTTGGCCAGCGCGCCAACACCGCCGGCGGCGCGCAAGGGTTGCAGGCTCTGGCGGAACAATTCGCAAGCGTCGGCGGTGGCTCGCAAACGTCGTCATTGCTGGCGGGGATCCTCGCGCAACATGGCGGTGGAATGACGGGCTTGGCCGCCGATGCCGGTGTGTCCGGCGAGCAAGCCGGGCACCTGCTCGCGACGCTGGAGCCGCTGTTGATGAACGCCATCGCGCAGCACGGTGCGCAAGGCGGCACCGCACAAGGATTACAGCAAATGCTGGCGGCGGCGACGCAGCACGCGCAGGCATTGCCGTCGGGCGCGGGGCTGGGTGGCATGCTCGGCTCGTTGCTCGGCAAGCGCTGAAGTGTGATGAGCGCAGCGCCGATCCGATTGTTGATCCACGGCGCGTCCGGTCGCATGGGCCGCGCCCTGTTGCGGCTGGCGCAGGCGGACTCGCGCTTTCAGACAGTCGGTGCGATTACCCGCAGCGGCGGCACGATCGATGGCGTGCGTGCGCTCGCGGCGGAGCGTCGCAGCTCGGCGCTGCCGTTCGACGTGCTGGTGGATTTCAGCCTTGCCGAGGCTTTCGAAGGCGCATTGGAATTGTGTCTGCAACGCGGCGCGGCGCTCGTTTCGGGCACCACCGGCTTGTCGGCGGCTCAGCGGGCGGCGATGGCGACTGCCGCCGATGCGATTCCGTTGCTGTGGTCGGCCAATTTCAGCCTTGGCGTGGCGGTGCTGCACGAACTGGTCGAGCGCGCCGCCAGAGCGCTGCCCGGCTGGGATTGCCACCTGCTCGAAACCCATCACGTGCACAAGCGCGATGCGCCGTCGGGTACCGCGCTGGCGTTGGGCGAAACGATCGCTGCGGCGCGCGGCGAGCCGCCGCACTACCTGAGCCTGCGCGCTGGGGATGTGGTCGGCGAGCACCACGTCCAGTTCACCGGCGTTGGTGAGCGACTGGAACTGATCCATCGCGCCAGCGATCGCGACATTTTCGCCCGCGGCGCGCTCGAAGCCGCCGCCCGCATCGCCCGGCGCGGGCCGGGGTCATATTCGCTCGGGCGCTTGTTGCTGGATTGATCGTCACCGTGGCGTCGCCGCGGGCGGCGGCGATGATTCGCTGCCGATGGCGTCGGCACCATCCGTCGGCCCGCACCGGCGTCGTGGCACAATATCCCGGTGAGCGCCGCGGCCTGTGCCGAGGGTGTGTTCGTGAATACCAGCAGCGCCTCGATCGGCGCTCCAAGAGGCGGCATGCGGGTACTGGTGAGCAATGACGATGGCGTGGACGCGCCGGGCATCCGCATCCTCGCGGCGCAGCTGCGCACGGCGGGGCACGAGGTGTGGGTGGTCGCACCCGATCGCGACCGCTCCGGTGCGAGCAATTCGCTGACGCTCGACCAGCCGATCCGGGTGGCACAGGTGGACGACGCCACTTGGCGGGTCTACGGCACGCCGACCGATTGCGTGCATGTCGCGCTTGGCGGCTTGCTCGAACACGAGCCGGACATCGTGGTGTCGGGCATCAACAGCTCGGCCAACCTCGGCGATGACGTGATTTATTCGGGCACCGTCGCGGCGGCGATGGAAGGGCGCTTTCTCGGCCTGCCGGCGGTGGCGGTGTCGTGCGCCAGCAACGGCCACGGCGCGCAACACTACGACGCGGCAGCGCGGGCGGCGATCGAGATCATCGCCCGTTTGCTGGTCGATCCGCTGCCGGCCGACACCATCCTCAACGTCAACGTGCCCGATCGCCCGTGGGAGCAGATTCGCGGTTTCGAGGCCGGTCGCCTCGGCCAGCGCCATCGCGCCGAGCCATGCGTCCGCCAGTGCGATCCGCGCGGCCGTCCGTTCTGGTGGATCGGCGCGGCCGGTGGTGAACTCGATGCCGGGCCGGGCACCGATTTCCATTCGGTGCGTACGGGTCACGTCGCCATCACCCCGATCCAGGTCGATCTGACCCGCTTCAAAGCGCTCGACAAGGTGGCGCAGTGGGTGGACGGGCTGGGGCAGGCGTTGCAGGTGCGGCCATGATCGCGTCGATCCAGGGTTCGGGCTTGACCGGCCAGCGCGCACGCGATCGCCTGATCGAGCGACTGCGCGCCGAGGGCATCGGCGATGAGCGCGTGCTGACGGCGATGCGGCAGGTGCCGCGGCATTTGTTCATCGACGAAGGCCTGTCCAGCCGCGCCTACGAGGACACCGCGCTGCCGATCGGCAACAGCCAGACCATCTCGCAGCCGTGGGTGGTGGCGCGGATGACGCAGGCGCTGCTCGAACCGGTGCATCCGGCGCTGCCGCCGCCGCGACGGGTGCTGGAGATCGGCACCGGCTCGGGCTATCAGGCGGCGGTGCTGTCGTTGCTGGTCGAGCAGGTCTACACCATCGAGCGCATCGACGAACTGTTGCGCGGCGCGCGCAAACGCTTCCGCCAGCTTGGCCTGAAGAACATCACCACCCGCCACGCCGACGGTCGCGTCGGCTGGCCCGAGCACGCGCCGTTCGACGCGATCATCGTCACCGCCGCCGGTGCCGATGTCGAAGTCGAACTGCTGGCGCAATTGCATCCCGATGGCGTGCTCGTTGCCCCGGTCGGGCCACCTGCGGCGCAGGTGCTGCAACGCTGGCGCAATACCGAGCAGGGCTGGGCAGCGCAGGATCTGGATGCGGTCAGTTTCGTGCCGCTGCTGCCGGGCGTGGTGTAGGCGATGGCGAAGAACGCATGAAGTTGTTCAAGCCGCTGTACGAGCGCGCGCTGGTGTGGGCGGCGCACAAGCGCGCGCCGGCGATCTTGTTCGTGCTGAGCCTGTGCGAGGCGGTGTTCTTCCCGGTGGCACCGGAGATCATGCTCGCACCGATGTGTCTGGCGCGGCGCGATCATGCCTTTCGTTATGCGGCGATCAGCCTCGGCGGTTCGCTGGTCGGGATGTGCATCGGCTACTCGCTGGGCTATTTCGCGATCGACTGGCTGCTGCCGTGGATCGAGCACTTCGGCTACGCCGCGCATTTCCACGAAATCGAAAAACAGGCGCGCGACGATGGCTTCTGGCTGCTGCTGATCGCCGGTTTCGTGCCGATTCCATTCAAGATTTTCACGCTCGCCTCCGGCGCCGTGCACATGCCGCTGCTGCCGTTCTTCGCCGGCGCCACCCTGGGCCGCGGCAAGCGCGTGTTTCTGGTTGCCGGCGCGATCAAGCTCGGTGGCGAAAAGGGCGAGGCGATGCTGCACCGCTGGATCGAGCCGGTGGGCTGGCTGGGCCTGCTACTCTTGGCGGCACTGGTCGGCTGGCTGTATTGGAGAGGAATCCACGGATGAAGCCCGCGCCGCAAGCCCTCGCGTCGTTGCTGCGATGGTCGGGCTTGCTCGTGCTGGCGGTGTTGCTCGGCGCCTGCGGCCGCGATCGCGACACCCGCGGCGACGAGCCCTTGCACGTCCCGCCGCGGGTCGCGCCGGCGCGCCATGCCGGCGCCGGCGACGTGGTGGTGGTGCGCGGCGATACCCTGTACGGCATCGCCTTCCGCAACGGCATGGATTTTCGCGAGCTGGCGGCGATCAACCACATCGCGCCGCCGTACACGATCTATGTCGGCCAGACGCTGCGCCTGAGCGCGGGCCGCTTGCGTGAATCCGCGCCGCCCGTCGCTCGCGAGACGCCGCGACCAGCGCCGCCGCGACAGAGAACCAGCGCAGTGCCGTCGTCGATTCGGCCGCCGTCAAATCCGTCGCCGGTTGCGAGCGCGCCAGAGCCGACGCCGTTCGAGACGGTGCCATCCAGTGTTGGCCCGCCTGCGGTGAATGCGACACCGACCGCCGCGCCGACGGCGGCATCGCCGTCGACCAAACCGCCGCGCAGTCGCGAAGTCGCCGCTGTACGACCGCCGCCACCGATTCCATCGTCGAATCCGACGCCAGAAGAATCGTCGCCGGGCCTCGCGCCGGATGTCGCCGCGGCGCCGCGCGTGCCCTCCGCGGCGATCCTGCCGGCCGACGTCGCCACGGTTGGTGGCATCCGCTGGCGCTGGCCGGCAGCCGGTTCGTTGCTCGCGCGCTTCATGCCCGGCGACGCCACCAAACAGGGCATCGACATCGCCGGTCGCGCCGGCGATACCGTGGTCGCTGCCGCCGACGGCGTGGTGGTGTATTCCGGTTCGGGCCTGGTCGGTTACGGTGAACTGGTCATCATCAAGCATTCCGACGAATGGCTGTCGGCCTACGGCCACAACCGCAAGCGTCTGGTCGCCGAAGGCCAGCGCGTCAAGGCCGGCCAGGCGATCGCGGAGATGGGCAGTACCGGCGCCAGTCGTGACGAATTGCATTTCGAGATCCGTCGCAATGGCCGGCCGGTGGATCCGTTGCAGTATCTGCCGGGTCGTTGAGCAGTGCGCTGTCGCGCAAATATCGCAGCGATCAACAGCCGCCCAGCACGAACCCCGCCACCACCCGTCGCCCCTCGCCGGCAAGGATGCTGAAGGTGCGCGCGGCGGCGTGGTTGTCCATCACCTCGATGCCGACTCCGCGGGTCAGGCAGGCGGCCATCACCAGCGTCGACGGAAAACGTTGCCGTCTGCCGGTGCCGAGCAGGATCACTTCCGGATTCAGCGCCAGCAGCGCGGCAAGGTCGTCGGGCGTGAGCGCGGAGGCATCGCGCACCGGCCAATCCGGATGCAGCGCATGGGGCGAGAGGAAGAAGCTGCCGTCGAGCGCGCGGTCGTTGACGTAGATCGCCGTGTCGGTGACCGAGCGGATGACGCAGGCGTGATCGGGTGGTTGCAGGATGAACGGAATGGGAGCCTCCCGGCCTGGCTCAGCGCGGCAGGATGATCGCCGGATCCTTGCGGCGGCCGCGGTAGACGGTGGCGACGTGGCCGACCCGCTGCACCAGTGCCACGCCGGCGGCGTCGACCAGTGACGCGATCCAGACTTCGCGCTCGTCGCGGTCGGGCGCGGCCAGTTTGATCTTGACCAATTCGTGCTGCTCCAGCGCCAGATCCAGTTCCGTCAACAGCGCTGCGGTCACACCCTTGGCGCCGACCAGGATCACCGGCTTGAGTTCGTGCGCGAGCGTGCGCAGGTACCGCTTCTGCGCAGGGGACAGGGTCGTGGGCATCGGTGCGGGCAGTCTCGAAGGTGCGAAAGGGTATCATGCGGGACTCGGGGCTCGCGTGGACATGGCCTCAGGATTCCTTCCCCCGCAGGCGGGGGAAGGGGCAACACGCAGGCTCATCAGGTTGCAGGAATGCCGAAGCGGACGATGGTTTCGTCCATCGTCCGTTCCCGTCTCCCGGCTCCCGTCTCCCGCTTCCCGTCTTCCGCTTCCCGTCTCCCGGCTCCCGTCTCCCGTCCGCCAAATGCCCCGCAGCAAAAGCAGCCACGCCTGGTTACGCGAGCACTTCGCCGATCCCTTCGTGAAGAAGGCGCAGGCGGAGGGCATGCGTTCGCGTGCGGCGTACAAGCTGGAGGAGCTGCTGGCGAAGGATCGCCTGCTCAAGCCGGGCATGGTGGTGGTCGATCTGGGCGCTGCGCCTGGCGGTTGGTCGCAGGTGGTACGGCGGATGCTCGGAAACTCCGGTGCGGTGGTGGCGCTGGACATCCTGCCGATGCCGCCAATCGCCGGGGTGGAGTTCATCTGCGGCGATTTCCGCGAGGACGCGCCGTTGGCGGAGCTCGAATCGGTACTCGGCGTTCGCGCGGTGGACCTTGTTCTTTCCGACATGGCCCCCAACTTCAGTGGCATGGACACCGTGGATCAGCCGCGGGCGCTGCATCTGGCCGAATTGGCGCGGGATTTCGCCACCGCCCATCTGAAGCCGGATGGTGCGTTCGTTACCAAGCTGTTCATGGGCGAGGGGTTCGACGGATACGTGCGCGAACTGCGGCAACGGTATCGGAAAGTGGTGATTCGCAAACCCGAGGCCTCGCGCAAGCGCTCGCCGGAGGTGTACGCGCTGGCGGTCGGCAAGCGGGCGTAGAATGCAGGTGGTTGCCGCGTGCGGGTTGGTGGGTGCCGTTCATGGTTCCCTTCGACTGGCTCGGGGAAGGCTTGTTTCACCGCGAACGAATCGTGGTTCGACAGGCTCACCACGAACGGAACTTGGTTCGACAGGCGCATGGTTCGACAGGCTCGCCACGAACGGAACACGGTTTGTCAGGCTCAGGGCAGGCCAGGCTCACCACGAACGAAACAGGATTGGCGTGATTCAGGAAATGAAAATGGACGGTGTTGAAGTGTCGCCTGCACCCGCTGCGTACAGGGAAACTCCATGAACGACATGGCCAAGAATCTGCTGCTGTGGGTGGTCGTCGCGATCGTCCTGCTGCTGGTGTTCCAGAGTTTCTCGCCGAACAAGACCGAGGCGTCGGCGGATGTGCCGTATTCAGCTTTTCTCGATGACGTTCACGCCGATGGCGTGCGCAAGGTCGAGATGAGCAACCTGCAATCGAACGTGATGACGCTCACCTTCGAGCGCAAGAATGGCAGCCGTGGCACCACGGTGGCGCCCTACGACGGCGATCTGATCAACGACCTGAGCCGGCACAAGGTCGAGTTCAGTCAGGACAAGCCCGCCGGCGGCGGCCTGTTCTGGTCGCTGGTCATCAACTTCCTGCCGACGCTGCTGTTCATCGGCATCTTCATCTACTTCCTGCGCCAGATGCAGCAGGGCGGCTCGGGCAAGGGGGCGATGAGCTTCGGTCGATCGCGCGCCAAGATGCAGGGCGAGGACCAGGTCAAGGTCACCTTCGCCGATGTCGCCGGCTGCGACGAGGCCAAGGAAGAAGTGGGTGAACTGGTCGAGTTCCTGCGCGACCCGGGCAAGTTCCAGAAGCTCGGCGGCAAGATTCCGCGCGGCGTGCTGATGGTCGGCCCGCCCGGCACCGGCAAGACCCTGCTGGCCAAGGCCATTGCCGGCGAGGCCAAGGTGCCGTTCTTCTCGATCTCCGGCTCGGACTTCGTGGAGATGTTCGTCGGCGTCGGCGCCAGCCGCGTGCGCGACATGTTCGAGCAGGCCAAGAAGCACGCCCCGTGCATCATCTTCATCGACGAGATCGACGCCGTCGGCCGCCATCGCGGTGCCGGCCTCGGCGGCGGCCATGACGAGCGCGAGCAGACCCTCAACGCGCTGCTGGTGGAGATGGACGGCTTCGAGGGCAGCGAGGGCATCATCGTGATCGCCGCCACCAACCGCCCGGACGTGCTCGATCCGGCACTGCTGCGTCCGGGCCGCTTCGATCGCCATGTCGTGGTCGGCCTGCCCGACGTGAAGGGCCGCGAGCAGATCCTGCAGGTGCACATGCGCAAGGTGCCGCTGGCCGACGACGTCAAGGCCACGGTGATCGCCCGTGGCACGCCGGGTTTCTCCGGCGCCGACCTGGCCAATCTGGTCAACGAGGCGGCGCTGTTCGCCGCGCGCGAGAATGCCCGCGACGTGCGCATGGAGCACTTCGATCGCGCCCGCGACAAGATCCTGATGGGCACCGAGCGTCGCTCGATGGCGATGAGCGAGGCGGAGAAGAAGCTCACCGCCTACCACGAGGCCGGCCACGCCATCGTCGGTCGCCTCGTCCCCGAGCACGATCCGGTCTACAAGGTCACCATCATTCCGCGCGGCCGCGCGCTGGGCGTGACGATGTATCTGCCCGAAGGCGACAAGTACAGCCTCAACAAGGTCGCCATCGAGAGTCAGTTGTGCTCGCTGTACGGCGGGCGCGTCGCCGAGGAACTCGTGTTCGGCGGTGACAAGGTCACCACCGGCGCTTCCAACGACATCGAACGCGCGACCAAGATGGCGCGCAACATGGTCACCAAGTGGGGCCTGTCCGACGAGATGGGTCCGGTGACCTATGGCGAGGAAGAAGACGAGGTATTCCTCGGTCGCTCGGTGACCCAGCACAACAACGTCTCCGACGAAACCGCGCGGCGCATCGACACCGTCGTGCGCGGCATCCTCGACCGCGCCTACGAGCGCACGCGCAGCATCCTCACCGACAACCGCGATAAGCTCGAAGTGATGGCGCAGGCGCTGCTGCAGTACGAGACCATCGATGCAGTGCAGATCGACGCCATCATGGAAGGCCGCACGCCGCCGCCACCGCAGGACTGGTCGCGTGGCGGCGACAAGCCGACGCCGGGCGATCGCCCCGGCCCGAGCGTGACGCCGGTGGCGGGGCCGGCACCGACGGTTTGATCGGACATCACCGCGGGTGCAAGCAAAAGCCAGGGCTAGCCCTGGCTTTTTTTGTCGCCCTCGCGCCGGGGTGTCGTCGCGCCGCAGCGATCGGACGTCACCCCGTGTACCCGTGTTACACTGGTCGCGCGACGATGGAGGCGGCCATGACCAACCTGACGCTGGCGGTGGACGACGACGTTCTGCAACGCGCGCGTGAGGCGGCGCTGCGGGAGCGCACCTCGGTCAATGCGGTGGTGCGTGAATTTCTGGTGCGCTATGCCGATGCCAAATCACGCCGCATCGAAGCACTGGATGCGTTCGACGCCGTAGCGGCGCGCAGCAAGTCGCGCAGCGCGCGCGGTTTCTCGCGCGCGTCCTTGCACAAGCGCTGAGCGCGCGCTGGCGCGATGCGCGTTTTCGTCGATACCAATCTGTGGGTATATCGGCTCGATCGCCGGCAACCCGACAAGACGCATTTCATCGCGCGCTGGTTGCGCGAGCTGGCGAACGAAAATGAAATCGTCGTCAGCACGCAAGTGCTGATCGAATTGCGCGCGGTGCTGACCGGCAAGCTGAAACCCGCGTTCTCGGCGGCAGACGCGCGCGCGGCCTTGCATGCCATCGCCGGTTTCGAAGTGGTCGGCGCTGATGCCAACATGGTGCTGGACGCGCACGAGCTGGCGGTGGCGCACAAGTTGTCGTGGTTCGATGCATTGATCGCCGAAGCGGCGATCCGCAGCCATTGCAACGTCTTGTACAGTGAGGACTTCAGTCACGGCCGCCGCTTCGGCAAACTGGTCGTGCAAAATCCTTTCCAGCCGAAAGGGCGTGGAGAGACGTGATGTTCGACACCGTACCGACTCTGGACTGCGCCGGCCGCGAGCTGCGGCTCGATCGGGCGCGCGTGTTGGGCATCGTCAATGTCACCCCGGATTCGTTTTCCGGTGATGGTTTGACGACGGCCGATGCGGCGATCGCGCAGGGCTTGCGGCTGGTGGACGAGGGCGCCGATGCGCTGGATATCGGCGGCGAATCGACACGTCCCGGTGCCGATGAGATTTCCGTCGAAGAAGAATTGCGCCGGGTGATCCCGGTGATCGCAGCGCTCGCGCGTGGCTGCGAGGTGCCGATTTTCGTCGACACCTCCAAACCCGAAGTGATGCGCGCGGCGGTCGCTGCCGGTGCCGGCGCGATCAACGACGTGTTTGCGCTGCGTCGGGATGGCGCGTTGGATGCGGTAGCAGGATTGAAGGTGCCGGTGGTGCTGATGCACATGCAGGGCGAGCCGCGCTCAATGCAGGATGCGCCGAGCTATGACGATGTGGTGGCCGAGGTGCACCAGTTCCTGGCCCAGCGCATTTTCGCCTGCGAGATGAGCGGCATTGCGAAAAAGAAGATCGTGGTCGATCCGGGTTTCGGATTTGGCAAGACGCTCGACCACAACCTCGTGTTGCTGCGCCAGCTCGCGCGCTTCACCGATCTGGGCGTGCCGGTGCTGGCCGGGTTGTCGCGCAAGCGCATGATCGGCACCCTCACCGGGCGCGAGCAAGGCCAGCGCCTGCACGGCTCGGTCGCGGCGGCGCTGATCGCTGCACAACAGGGCGCGAAACTGCTGCGCGTGCACGATGTGGCGGCGACGGTGGATGCGTTGAAGGTGTGGAATGCGATCGCGGCGCAGTCGGTTCCGCAAGGCAAGTCGCCGCCGGCGAAGCCGCGTTGGGGCGACGAGGATTGAGTCATTGAAGGTGCCGAGGTGATCGACGCCCGTTGCGACCAACGCCCGCCTGCCATCGCCATCCTGGGGCCCACCGCGTCGGGCAAGACCGCGCTCGCACTCGACTGGGCGCAGCGGTTGGGCGGCGAGATCGTCAGCGTCGATTCGGCGCTGGTCTATCGCGGGCTGGACATCGGCAGCGCCAAGCCCGATGCGCGCGAGCGTGCGTTGGCACCGCATCATCTGCTCGACCTGCGCGATCCGCACGAAACCTTCAGCGCCGCTGAATTCGCAACGGCAGCGAACGTCGCGTTGGCCGAAATCGCCGCGCGCGGTGCGATCCCGGTGCTGGTCGGCGGCACCGGTTTGTATTTCCGCGCCATGGTGCACGGGCTGGCGTCGATGCCGTCCGCCGACCCGGCATTGCGCGCGCGGATCGCCGAGGAAGCAGCGGCGCGCGGGTGGGATGCCTTGCATTCCGAGCTCGCGACGGTCGATCCGGTGGCGGCGGAGCGGATCAAGCCGGGTGATCGCCAGCGCATCGGTCGCGCACTGGAAGTCTGGCGTCTGACCCGGCGGCCGATCAGCGATTGGCAACGAGCGCAAGCGCATCGTCCGTTTCCCTTTCGCGTGCTCAATCTGGTGTTGGCGCCGGGCGATCGCGACGTGCTGCACGCGCGCATCGAGCGGCGCCTGGATGCCATGCTCGCGGCCGGATTCCTCGACGAAGTCCGCCGCTTGCGCGCCGATCCGCATCTGCGCGCGCACCCCGCGCCGCTGGATCTGCCGGCGCTGCGCGCGGTCGGCTATCGCCAGGCATGGCAGCACCTGGATGGCCTGACCGATGCGCGCGCCTTCCGCGAGCAGGCGCTTGCCGCCACCCGGCAGCTCGCCAAGCGTCAGCTCACCTGGCTGCGCGGCCAGCTCGATGCGCGCCGGTTCGATCCCGAGCACCAGCGCGGCGAACTCGATGAGGCGCTGGCGGTGTTTCTCGGCCGATCGCCGTCACCTTGATCGGTCGGTCGATTCGCGCGCTGCTGCCGCCTGTGCGATCATGCGCGGCCCCGGCCGTGCGATGACGGCGGGGAAGGCGTGCATGCGTGGTGACCGGCCTCCGGCCGGGCGGCGATTGCTTGCGCGTCACGACACGAAACATCGCAAGCCGGAGAGGTCGCATGTCCAAGGGTCAATCGCTGCAAGATCCATTCCTCAATGCGCTGCGCCGCGAGAAGATCCCGGTGTCGGTGTTCCTCGTCAACGGCATCAAGCTGCAAGGCACCATCGAGTCGTTCGACCAGTTCGTGGTGTTGTTGCGCAACACCGTCAGCCAGATGGTCTACAAGCACGCCATTTCCACGGTGGTGCCGGCGCGCAACGTGCGTTTGCCCGACGAACACGACGACGCGCCGGTGGCGCCGTAACGTCGTCCGGTGTTCGAGCGTTCGCGCAGGGGCGAAAACGCCCTGCTGGTGCAGCCGTATGCCGGCGCGGCCGATCCGGCCTTGCTGGAAGAGTTTTCCGAGCTGGCGCGTTCGGCCGGTGCCAGCGTGGTCGATACCGTCACCGCCAGGCTGGCGCGGCCGAATCCGGCCACCTTCGTCGGCAGTGGCAAGGTCGATGAAATCCGCATGCGCTGCGAGGCCGCCGGCGCCGATCTGGTGCTGGTCAATGGCATGCTCTCGCCGGTGCAGGAGCGCAATCTGGAAAAGGCGCTCAGCCGTCGCGTGGTCGACCGCACCGGCCTGATCCTCGACATCTTCGCCCTGCGCGCCAGTTCGCACGAGGGCAAGTTGCAGGTCGAGCTGGCGCAGCTCAAGCACATGGCAACGCGGCTGGTGCGCGGCTGGACGCATCTGGAGCGCCAGCGCGGCGGCGGCATCGGCCTGCGCGGGCCGGGCGAAACCCAGCTGGAAACTGATCGCCGCCTGCTGCAAAAGCGCGTCGAGCAGCTCGAAGCCAGGCTGGACAAGGTCGAGGTGCAGCGCACCCAGATGCGCCGTGCGCGCGTGCGCAACGCGCTGCCGCGGGTGGCACTGGTCGGTTACACCAATGCCGGCAAGTCGACGCTGTTCAATGCGCTGACGCAATCGGGCGTATTCGTCGCCGACCAGTTGTTCGCCACCCTCGATCCGACCGTGCGCCGCATCGAGGGCCTGGATTGCGGGCCGGTGGTGCTGGCCGATACCGTCGGTTTCGTCCGCGACCTGCCGCACGAGCTGGTGGCGGCGTTTCGGTCGACCTTGTCGGAAGCGCGCGACGCCGATCTGCTGCTGCACGTCGTCGATGCTGCCGATCCGCTGCGCGACGAGCGCGTCGGCCAGGTCGATGCGGTGCTGGCCGAGATCGACGCCGGCGAGATTCCGCAATTGCTGGTGTTCAACAAGATCGACCGCCTCGACGAACCCGCGCAGCCGCGCCGCGAACAACCGGTCGATGGCGCGGGCAAGGTCTGGGTTTCGGCGCGCACGGGCGAGGGTTTGGCCTTGTTGCGCGAGGCGATCGGCGAGGCGTTCGCCGGCAACCGCACCCAGGGCAAGCTGACGCTGGCGCCCACCCAGGCGCGACTGCGTGCGCGTCTGCACGCGCTTGGCGCGGTCGTCGGCGAGGTCGTCGACGAGCACGGCTGGCGATTGCAGCTGGACTTGCCGCGGGTGCAGGCCGAGCAACTGGCGCGGGAAAAGGGCGGCGATGCGCTGGAGGCCTTGCTTGCCGGCACTTCCGCCCCTACATACAATCCCTGAAGGCCAGCGCGCGGCATCATCGGGCGCTGGCTGGCACGAGCCGTTCGGTTCCGCGTGGCGGGTCGAAGGCTCATCGACGCTGCCGGTTTCGCCGTGCAGCCAGCGCAGGAGCGCAGCATGGCTTGGAACCTGCCG
Organism: Pseudomonadota bacterium; assembly: GCA_018240435.1. Classification (GTDB taxonomy): domain Bacteria; phylum Pseudomonadota; class Gammaproteobacteria; order Xanthomonadales; family Xanthomonadaceae; genus SZAS-103. Next base: position 79,154 of record JAFEFT010000013.1, on the reverse strand, counting down.
GGCAAGGGCGGTTCGGACAAAGGTGGCAAGGATCCCTGGCGCGGGCGCGATCCCAAGCGCGAGACCGACGCTTTCCTGCAACGACTCAAGCAGGGGCTTGGCGGCCTGTTCGGCGGTGCCCCCGGCGCTGGCGATTCCGGCCCGCGCTTTTCCATCTGGATCGGCGTGCTGCTCGCGGTCTGGCTGGGCTTTTCCAGCTTCCGGCTCGTCAACGAAACCCAGCGCGGCGTGGTGCTGCGCTACGGCCAGTTCGACCGGATCCTGATGCCCGGCGTGAATCTCAAATGGCCGTGGCCGATCGAGACGGTGGCGATGGTCGATTCGACCAAGGTGCGCACCGCCTCCGATTCGGTGCGCATGCTCACCAACGACCAGAACATCGTGCAGGTCGATTACAACGTGCAGTACACGGTGGCCGATCCGCGCCTGTTCCTGTTCGGCAATCGCGAGCCGGAAAAGACCTTGCAGCAGGCCGCCGAGAGCGTGGTGCGCGAAGTGGTTGGCGCGGCGACGATGGACGACGTGCTCAAGGGCGCCGCCAGCGTGCGCACGGCGCGCGCGCGCGAACGCCTGCAAGAGGCGCTCGACCAGTACAAGACCGGGCTGACGGTCGCCGATTTCACCTTGCAGAACGCGCGCCCGCCGCAAGAGGTGAAGGAAGCCTTCGACGATGTCAGCCGCGCCCAGCAGGACAAGGACAAGGCGATCAACGTCGCCCGTGCCTACGCCAGCGACGTGCTGCCGAAGGCGCGCGGGCAGGCGGCGAGCCTGGTCACCGGTGCGCAAGGCTACAAGGATGCGCTCATCGCCGGCGCGCAAGGCAACGCGCAGCGTTTCTCGCTGCTCGACGAGCAATACCGCAAGGCGCCCGAGGTGACGCGCCGCCGGCTGTATCTGGAAACCATCGAGGACGTGCTCAAGAGCGTGCCCAAGGTGGTCGCCGGGCGTGGCATCAACACCCTTTACCTGACCGCCCCCCGCGCCGCCGATGCTGGCGCCGCGGCCGCCGGCGATGCCGCACAGGCGGTCACGCTGCCGGCGGTGACCGCCACCGCGCCGGCGGGTGCCGACGATGCCGCGCGCGCCGATCGCGCGCCGCGTTCGGGCCGCAGTGACGACAGAGAGGTCGACCGCTGATGAAACTGCTCTGGGCCGCCGTTGCCGTCCTCGTCGCGATCATCCTCACCGGCTCGATGTACACCGTCGGCGAGAATCAGGTCGCGCTGCGCTTCCAGTTCGGCCGCATCGTCGACTCGAACATCAAGCCGGGCCTGCACTTCAAGATCCCGATCGTGCAGAACGTGGCGGTGTTCGATCGCCGCATCCTCACCCTCGATGCCCAGCCCAAGCGCTACCTGACGCAGGAAAAGAAGGACGTCAGCGTCGACTACTTCGTCGCCTGGCGCATCGCCGATCCGCGCCGCTATTTCACCGCCACCCTCGGCAGCGAGTCGGCGGCCGAGCAGCGCTTGACGCCGATCGTGGTCGAGGCGCTGCGCAACACCATCAACCAGCGCACCTTGCAGGACATCGTCACCCTGGATCGCAGCAACCTCGGTGGCGGCATGTTGCGGCAGGTGAACGAGGTCGCCGGGCGCTCGCTCGGCATCCAGGTGGTGGACATCCGCATCAAGCGCATCGACCTGCCCGAGGACAGCAACGTGCTCAGTTCGGTGTACGACCGCATGCGCGCCGAGCGTTCGCGGGTGGCCTTGCAGTTGCGCGCCGAAGGCCAGGAGGAGGCCGCGAAGATCCAGGCCGAGGCCGATCGCCAGCGCCTGGTCATCACCGCCGACGCCGAACGTGATGCGCAGCAGTTGCGCGGCCAGGGCGATGCACAGGCCGCAGCGATCGCGGCGCAGGCGTACGGACAGGATCCCGAGTTCTACGCCTTCTACCGCAGCTTGCAGACCTACCGGACGATGTTCGGCAGCAAGGACACGGTGGTGCTCGATCCGGATTCGGATCTGCTGCATTACCTGACCAACCCCGGCCGCGGCGCGGCGCCGGCGAAGTAGCTCGCCGACGGCGATGGATTACCGCGACCTGCTGGCGGCGATCTGCCTGGTGCTGGTGTTCGAGGGCCTGCTGCCGCTGCTCGCGCCGCGGGCATGGAAACAGACGATCGCACGCCTGCTCGACGCGTCGGAAAACGGTTTGCGCGTGGGTGGCGGGGTGATGGTCCTGCTCGGCCTGCTGGCGCTGCAATGGGTGCGCAGCCTGGCGGCGTGAGGCCGGCATCGCCGGTGATCGTGCAGCGGCGCCGATCGCTTTCGCGCACGGCCGTCGGCGGGCTGGTCGTGGCCGCGGAATTGGCGGATAATTTCACAAAGCCGGGGGCTGTCCTCCGGCTTTGTTCGTTTTCGGAGCGATGGCATGGGTCAGTCGGTCGTGGTGTTGGGCGCCCAATGGGGTGACGAAGGCAAGGGCAAGATCGTCGATCTGCTCACCCAGGACATCGGCGCGGTGGTGCGCTTCCAGGGTGGCCACAATGCCGGCCACACGCTGGTCATCGGCGGCCACAAGACGGTGCTGCACCTGATCCCCTCGGGCATCTTGCGCGAGGGCGCGCTGTGCCTGATCGGCAACGGCGTGGTGCTGTCGCCGGCGGCGCTGCGCAAGGAGATCGAAGAGCTCGAAGTGACCGGCATCGACGTGCGCTCGCGGCTGAAGATCAGCCCGGCCACGCCGTTGATCATGCCCTACCACATCGCCCTCGATCAGGCGCGCGAAAAGGCGGCGGGCAAGGATGCGATCGGCACCACCGGCCGCGGCATCGGCCCGGCTTACGAGGACAAGGTCGCGCGCCGCGGCGTGCGCCTGGCCGACCTGAGCTACCCGGACGAACTGGCCGAAAAGCTGCGCGGCGTGCTCGACTACCACAACTTCGTGCTGACCAAATACCTGGGCGTGGAAGCCGTGGATTTCCAGAAGACGCTCGACGAAGCGCTGGAGTTCGGTCGCTACGTCGAACCGATGAAGCACGATATCGCCGGCCTGCTCCACGACCTGCGCAAGGCCGGCAAGCGCGTGCTGTACGAAGGCGCGCAGGGCTCGCTGCTGGACATCGACCACGGCACCTACCCGTACGTCACCTCATCCAACACCACCATCGGCGGCGCGCTGGCCGGTGCCGGCGTCGGTGCCGATGCCATCGACTACGTGCTCGGCATCGCCAAGGCCTACGCCACCCGCGTCGGCGGCGGCCCGTTCCCGACCGAGTTGCACGACGCGGTGGGCGAGGGCATCCGCGCCCGCGGCGCCGAATTCGGCGCCACCACGGGCCGCCCGCGCCGTTGCGGCTGGATGGACATCGTCGCCCTCAAGCGTGCGGTGGCGATCAACGGCATCAGCGGTCTTTGCATCACCAAGCTCGACGTGCTCGACGGCATGGACAAGCTGAAGATCTGCATCGCCTACGAATACCGCGGCAAGCGCACCGAGTACGCGCCGCTCGATGCCGCCGGCTGGGCCGATTGCACGCCGGTCTATCTGGAGTTTCCCGGCTGGTCCGAGCGTACGCACGGCATCACCCGCTGGGACGAGCTGCCGCCGGCGGCCCGCGCCTACCTGCGCGCGCTCGAAGAACTGGCCGGCTGCCCGCTGGCCATCGTCAGCACCGGCCCCGACCGCGACGCCAACATCGTCCTGCACGACCCCTTTGCCTGATGGGGCGGCGGGGCGCTCCGGGCCATCCGGAGGTCGCGCCGACGATCCCGCATCGGATCTGGATCGATCGCGCAAGCGGTCGGAGCAAGCGTGTGGCTCTGTCCGGCGGCGTGCGTGGAGGCTCGGCGCCGCGCAGGCTGTTCGCGGGCTGACAAGGCCCGGAAGCGCTGCCGAGTGCCGTGCCGGGCGGCTTGGCGCGGGCAAGGTCGGCCGTTCTTGATGGGATGGATGAGAGCGCCGCCCGGCGCCGACGCGCGGAACGCGGTGGTGCGGCGGCCTGACGAAGCGCAACCCGGGCCGGGCTCGCCGTTCGCCGGTGCTCACGAGATCGCGATTCCCCACTACGCCGATGGGCGGGCAACGCCGGTCCGGTCGTCATCGCGGCGCCAGCGACAGCGGCCCCTTTTGCGCAAATTTGCCCGTTCGAAACGTTAAATTAACCTCTGCATGGAGGTTTTCATAACGTTCGATTGTGCAATGCAAGAATTGCGATATCCCTAGTGAATACGCCGTCTAGAGGTAATTGATACGCGACTGCAAGCATGAAATGGTGTGGTGCAACACAACATTAAAAAAATTTAATGACACATCCGTAAGAGTTGGGCATAGCGTCCATCGGCAACCGAAAGCGTGACTTTCGTCACGCCGCCGGTATGGCGACCCGGAGTGGACACCCGGATCGGCGAATTGCGACAGGGCGATGACCGGTGCTGCACCGATCGACCGGATCGACCTGCCGAAGCGGCACCCTTCATCGACAGCCCGTTCAGCAAAGCCACTCCTTACCAACTCACTGGGGATCTCCATGACCACCAACACCTCGCGTATCCCGGCGCTGCGTGCGCTGACCTTCGCCACCACTGTGGCGCTGCTGGCTTGCGGCATGTCCGCGCAGGCCGCCACCCGCATCGAATTGCACGATCAGAACGTGGCCGCGCTCAGCAACGCCTATCAGGCCGCCACCGCCAGGATCGGCGTCGCCGCCACCCCGGCCGTGCGCCATGCCGAACTGCTGGGGCTGGATTCCGAGTCGGGTCTGCAGGTGCTGACCTTCAACCAGGACAAGGACGGCACCAAGCACTACCGTTATCAGCAGACCTTCCGCGGCATCCCGATCTGGGGCGAGCAGGTGATCGTCAGTGAAGGCAAGAACGGCGCCATCAAGAACCTGTTCGGCCGCTCGATCAAGGGGTTGGCCGCCGACCTGCATCAGGGCGGTTCGCTGATCGGGTCTGCCAATGCGCTGGCTGCCGCCAAGCAGGCTGCGCTCGGTGGCCGGATTTCCGGGATGGTGGTGCGCAATGAGAGCGCCCGCCAGATGATCTATCTGGCGCGCGACGGCAAGGCGTCGATGAGCTATGTCGTGAGCTTCTTCGCCGACACCGCCAAGGGCGGCCACCCGACCCGTCCGTTCGTCATCCTCGATGCGCGCAGCGGCAAGGTGCTGGAGCAGTGGGAGGGCCTGAACACCTCGGCGGTCGGCACCGGCCCCGGCGGCAACCAGAAGACGGGTCAGTACGAGTGGGGTTCGGGCGGTCGTTATGGCTACCTCGACGTCACCCAGAGCGGCACGACCTGCACGATGAACAACGCCAGCGTCAAGTCGGTCAACCTCAACGGTGGCACCAGCGGCACCACGGCGTATTCCTACACCTGCCCGCGCAACACCTACAAGGCCATCAATGGCGGTTACTCGCCGATCAACGACGCCCACTACTTCGGCGGCATGATCACCGGCATGTACCCGGCCTACACCGGCTACAACGCGCTGAGCTTCCAGCTGGTGATGCGCACGCATTACAGCTCGAGCTACGAGAATGCGTTCTGGGATGGCTCGACGATGAGCTTCGGCGACGGCGCCAGCACCTTCTATCCGCTGGTCAGCGTCGACGTGGCCGGTCACGAAGTCTCGCACGGCTTCACCGAGCAGCATTCCAACCTCACCTATTCGGGCATGTCCGGCGGCATGAACGAGGCCTTCTCCGACATGGGCGGCGAGGCCACCGAGTACTTCTGGAAGGGCAGCAACGACTTCCTCGTCGGCGAGGAAATCTTCAAGGGCGCTTCCGGGCAGGCGCTGCGCTACATGTGCAACCCGACCCAGGACGGCGGCTCGATCGACAACGCCGCCAACTACACCAGCAGCCTCGACGTCCACTATTCCTCGGGCGTGTACAACAAGGCGTTCTGCACCCTGGCCAAGAAGTCCGGCTGGAACACGCCGACCGCGTTCAAGGTGTTCGCCCGTGCCAATGCGCTGTACTGGACGGCCAGCAGCACGTTCAATGCCGGCGCCTGCGGCGTCGAGACCGCGGCGACCGATCTGGGCCTGACCAAGGCCGACGTCACCGCCGCCTTCACCGCGGTGGGCGTGAGCTGCTCGGGTGGCGGTGGCGGCGGTGGCGGCACCACCGGCGGCCCGCTGACCAATGGCGTCACCGTGACCGGCATCGGCAACAGCACCGGCAATTCGGCCAACTACACGCTGGCGGTGCCGGCGGGCGCGACCGGCCTGAAGTTCGTGATGTCCGGTGGCACCGGCGATGCCGACATGTACGTCAAGTTCGGCTCGGCGCCGACCGATTCGTCCTACGACTGCCGTCCGTACGTCTCGGGCAACGCGGAGACCTGCAACATCGCCACCGCCCAGGCCGGCACCTACTACGTGCGCCTGAAGGCCTACTCGACTTACTCCGGCGTCTCCCTGACCGGCAGCTACAGCACCGGTGGCGGCGGCGGCGGTGGCGGCGGCGGCGACATCCCGCTGACCAGCGGCACGGCGGTGACCCTGGCGGCGGTTGCGACCAACGGTGTGTCGCCGAACTACACCCTGGTGGTGCCGGCCGGCAAGACCAAGGTGGTGTTCGCCATTTCCGGCGGCACTGGCGATGCCGACATGTACGTCCGCAAGGGTTCGGCGCCGACCTCCAGCACCTACGACTGCCGTCCGTACAAGGCCGGCAATGCCGAGACCTGCACCTTCAACAGCCCGACGGCCGCGACCTACTACGTTAACGTCCGCGCCTACAGCGCCTTCTCGGGCGTCAAACTCAAGGGCACCATCACGCCCTGATGCAAGCGGCCCCGCGCGAGCGGGGGCCGGCTGGGCAAGCACGAACCTCGATTGGCCCCGGTACGAAAGTGCCGGGGTTTTTTTCATGGTCGTCGCAGCTGAAAACGCACAGCCTCTCAGCGCGGAATCGCCAGCGTTCGTGGCGGATCGCCGGTGGCGCCGCTGCGCAGGTTCGGCGGGATGTGGCCGACGTCGCCGACCGCGATCACCTTGAAGCGACCGTCGGCCTCGACGCGGATCGTGGTCAGGCTGGCGTTGCCGACCGACATTTCCAGCCACGCCCGGGTGTCGACCCCGAGCGCGCGGGTGACGAGGTAGCGGATCACGTTGCCGTGGCAGACCAGCAGATCGTGTTCCTCATGGCCCGTTGCCGGCACGAAATAGCGGGCGAAGACGCGATCGAGCCGGGCCTGGCACGCTGCCATGTCCTCCGGCTTTTCGTGCGCAGTGACCTCGGTACGTCGGGTCGGCGGCGTGCATTCGGCCAGATCGTCGACGACGGTGAAACGGCGGCCGGGAAAATCCGGGGCGATCGCCGCCGCGGTATCGCGGGCCCGTTGCATCGGGCTGACCCGCAGCGCATCGAAGTGCTCCGGCATGCCGGCGATTCGCGCCGCCGCCAGTTCGGCTTGCGCAATGCCCAGCGGTGACAGATGCGGTCCGGGCATTTCCGGCACGCTGGCATCGTCGAGGTAGTTGCCGTGGCGGACCAGTACGATGGTACGGGCGGCGGCATGGCTGGCAGGCGGCGTGTCGCCGGCGTGGGCGGACAGCGCCAGCGCAAGGGCGGACGCAAGGAGCGCGAGTCGGTTCATGCGCCCAGTATCGCGCCCGCCGCCGATGCGCGAAAGGGCGTGTCGCGCGGCAGTGTTGCGGCCAACAAAAACCCCGCCGAAGGGCGGGGTTTCGTGTTGCGATGCGTTGGTGCCCAGGAGAGGACTCGAACCTCCACGGTTTTACCCGCTAGTACCTGAAACTAGTGCGTCTACCAATTCCGCCACCTGGGCAGGTGTCGCGCAGCGAGCCGCATAGACTAGAGATCGCCGCCCGGATTGTCAATTTCAATCGTGGGACCTGGCCATGCCGTCGCAGGTTCGATGCAGTCGGCAACGATCTTCCGCTGGAAAAACGAAAGGCGGCCAGCAGGCCGCCTTTCGTCGTCGATCTCGTCGTTGCCGGCGGTCAGTTGCGCGAGTTGAGCTTGCTCAGCAGGCGCAGGATTTCCAGATACAGCCAGACCAGGGTCACCACCAGGCCGAAGGCGCCGTACCACTCCATGTACTTGGGGGCGCGCGCCTCGATGCCGCGTTCGATGGTGTCGAAGTCGAGGATCAGGTTGAGCGCGGCGATGACCACGACGACCGCGCTCAGGCCGATACCCATCGGACTGCTCGAAGTGATCACGCTGAACGGATGGCCGAACCAGCCGCTGATCATGCTGGCGAGGTAGAACAGGGCGACGCCACCGGTGGCGGCGAACACGCCGAGGCGGAACTTCTCGGTGGCCCGGATCAGGCCGCTGCGATAGGCCAGCAGCAGTGCGCCCATGGTGCCGAAGGTCAGCCCGACCGCCTGCATCACGATCCCGGGCCAGCGCAGTTCGAACAGCGCCGATACCGCGCCGACGAACAGGCCTTCCAGCGCGGCGTAGGCCGGGGCGGTGAACATCGCCCATTGCGGCTTGAAAATGGTGACCAGCGCCAGCACGAAGCCGCCGATGGCGCCGACCATCGCCAGCCCCTGCATGGCGCCGACGTCGGCCAGCGAGTTGAACTGGCTCCAGCTGTACATCGCGCCGACCAGCACGAGAACCAGCAGGAAGGCCGTCTTGTTGACGGTGCCATTGAGCGTCATCACGCCATCTTGCGTGCCGACCGCGCCGCTGGCGCTGTCGAGGAAGACATTGGCGCCGAGCGCGGGATTGCTGCTGCGTAGTGGATTGGCCATGGCCGTAGTGATCCTGTCAGTTGACGCGATGATGCTGCCAGAAATGGTCGAGCAGCGATACCTTCGAGTGCGCCGGGCGCCAGGAGTTCCGCAGCGCCCCGTGGACATAGTCTGTGGCCGCCGCGCAGGCTTTCAAGAGCTCGCCGCCATGGCACAGGTTGGCGGCAATGGCGGCAGCCAGCGTGCAGCCGGTGCCGTGCGGCTGCACGTCGAGCCGCTCGTGGCTGAAGACGGCGCGTTGGCTGTGATCGCCATAGCGGTCGAGCATCGCCCCGTCGCCGGGCAGGTGGCCGCCCTTGAGCAGCACCGCCGGCGCCCCCAGCGCCAGCAACTCGGCCAGCGCGGCGTCGGCCGCAGCGGCATCGGCGATCGGGTGGCCGAGCAGCGTCTCGGCTTCGGGGATGTTCGGGGTCAGCAGGCTGGCCCGCGGCAGCAGTCGGTCACGCAGCGCGGCGAGGGCGTCGGCATCGAGCAGACGGGCGCCGGAGGTGGCGATCATCACCGGATCGAGCACGACCTGCGGCGGGCGGTGGCGTTCGAGGGCAGCGGCGACGGCGGCGATGACCGCCGCGTTGGCGAGCATGCCGATCTTGACCGCGCCGATCGGAAAGTCGTCGAAGCAGGCGTCGATCTGCGCATTCAGGAATGCTGCCGGCGGCAGGTGGATGGCGGCGACGCCGCGGGTGTTCTGCGCGGTCAGCGCGGCGATCGCCGACAGCCCATGCACGCCGTGGGCGGCGAAGGTCTTTAGGTCGGCCTGGATGCCGGCGCCGGCGCCGGAATCGGAGCCGGCGATGGTCAGGGCGCAGAGGACTGGATCGGAGGACATCGGCGGAGGATTGGCTGGCGGGTTCAGGATGGCCGGGCACCGGCGGCGGCGAGAATGCCACGCAGCAATTGCGTCGGCGACGGCGGGCAGCCGGGGATGGTCACATCGACCGGGATCACCCTGGCGGCGCCGCCGTGGCAGGCGTAGCTGGTGCCGAACACGCCGCCGCAGGCGGCGCAGTCGCCGATCGCGACCACCCGTTTGGGATCGGGCATCGCCGCCCAGGTTCGGCGCAGGGCCTGCTCCATGTTGCGCCCGACCGGCCCGGACACCAGCAGCACGTCGGCGTGGCGCGGGCTGGCAACGAAGCGGATGCCCAGGCCCTCGATGTTGTAATAGGGGTTGCCCAGTGCCTGCACTTCCAGTTCGCAGGCGTTGCACGATCCGGCATCGACCATCCGCAGGCATAGAGCGCGGCCGAGGATGCGCCAAAGTTCGGCGTGCAACTGCTCGGCGCTGAGCAGGGATGGGTCGGGCGCCGGCGGCGGTTCGCTGGCCACGCCGATGCGGGCGATCTGACGGAGGGTCTTGAGCATGGCGGTCGGGCGCGGCTACAGGTCGTGGCCGCTGTAGGAAAGGTTGAACGATTTGTTGATCAGGGGGAAATCAGCAACGATGTCGGGCAGGGCGGCATGTTCGATCAGCGGCCAGTTCTGCCACGACGGATCGTGTGGGTGGCAGCGGCGGATGCGCCCGTCCGGGTCGGCGCGCAGCGCCAGCAGGACTGGCCCGCGCCAGCCTTCCACGCCGCCCAGAGCCAGGCCCTCGGCAAGCACCGGCCCGACCGCTGCCGTCACCGGGCCGGTCGGCAGGATCTCCAGCAGGATCCGGCACAGGCGCAGCGATTCGAACGCCTCGTCGAAGCGCACCGCGACCCGCGCGGCGACGTCGCCGTCGCTGCGGCTGGCCACGCGCACGTCGAGGCAGTCGTAGGGCGCCACTGGCAGATCCACCCGCCAGTCGCGGCGCGCCCCGCTGGCGCGCGCGGCCAGACCGATGCCGCCCAGCCTCGCGACCAACTCCGGGCTGGCGCGGCCGGCTCCGATGAAACGATCCTGCAGGCCGGCGTGGTCGTCGTAGATCGCGCGCAGGGTGCGCAGCTGGGCTTCCAGCGGGGCGACCTCGCCGAGCAGGCGGGCGCGGGCGTCTTCGCTCAGGTCGACGCGGGTGCCGCCGGGCGCGAGGGCGTCGAGCAGGTAGCGGGCACCGAACGCGGCGGCGTTGCTGCGCAGCAGATCTTCCTTGAGGCGCATGAACTGGCTCAGTCCGAAGGCGAAGCCGCCGTCGTTGCCCAGCGCACCCAGGTCGCCGAGGTGGTTGGCCAGGCGTTCGCGCTCCAGCAGGAGGGCGCGCAGGGCCAGCGCGCGCGGCGGCGGCGCGGTGCCGGTGAGCGCTTCGACCGCCATCGCCCAGGCCCAGGCAAAGGCGATGGTCGAATCGCCACAGATGCGCGCGGCCAGGGGCGCGCCCTGCGCCAGCGTCAAGTCCTGGAAGCGGCGCTCGATGCCCTTGTGGGTGTAGCCCAGGCGCTCCTCCAGCCGCAGCAGCTTCTCGCCGACCACCGAAAAGCGGAAATGCCCCGGCTCGATCACCCCGGCATGGACCGGCCCGACGGCGATCTCGTGCACGCCGCTGCCGGCCACGCGCACGAAGGCATAGTCGGCCGGATCTGCCGTCGCTGCCGGCATTGCTTCGGGCAGCCGGCGCAGCGGGAAGGCCGATCCCGACCAGTGACCGTGATCCAGCCAGCCGCGCGGATCGCCGCCGTCGGCGCGGATGCCGGTGAGGTCGCAGTTGGCGCGCTGCATGCGCGCGGCGGCCGGCAGGATGGCGGACAGGTCGGGGTGGTGCGGGTCTTCGGCATCCAGCGCGGCCTCCACCACCACCAGGTCGGCGCCGTCGTGCAAGGCCAGAGACAGGGTGAAGCCTTTGCCACGATCGCGCTCGTCGCTGCCCCACAGGGCGAGCAGGTGGCCGCCGGCGTCGGCCACCGCCTGGCACAGCTGCGGCAGGTGCTCGCGGTGCGCCGTGCCGTGGCGGGCGCGCAGGGCGCCAGGCAGGGTCGCAAGGCCGGGCAGGGTGGCGAAGGGATGCGCGTTCATCCGATCAGCGCCGCTGCGAGCCGGTACCAGGTGGCCAGGACCGGCGGGATGTACAGGCCCAGGCACAACACCAGCGCCATGTGTGCGAACACCGGCAGCAGCGCCGGCGAGTGCGGCAGGCGCTGGAGGTTGCTGCTGCCGAACACCATCGCCTGCACCCGACCGAAGATTGCCGCGAAGGCGATCGCCAGCGCGAACAGCAGCGGCAGCGTCGCCCACGGATGCTCGCGCATCGCCGTGGTGAGGATCAAGAACTCGCTGGCGAATACCCCGAACGGCGGCATCCCGAGGATCGCCAGAGTACCGAGCATCATTCCCCAGCCGATCGTCGGGCTGACTCCGATCAGGCCGCGGATGGCGTCCATCGACTGGCTGCCGGCTTTCTGGGTGGCGTGACCGACGGTGAAGAAGATCGCCGACTTGGTCAGCGAATGCACGGTCATGTGCAGCAGCGCGGCGAAGTTGGCGATCGGTCCGCCCATTCCGAAAGCGAAGGTGACGATGCCCATGTGCTCGATCGAGGAATAGCCGAACAGGCGCTTGATGTCCTTCTGGCGAAACAGGAACAACGTCGCCAGCAGCACCGAGAGCAGGCCGAAGCCCATCATCAGCGAACTGGCCAGGCCGCTGTGGACGGCGCCATCGACCAGCACCTTGCAGCGCACCACCGCGTACAGGGCGACATTGAGCAGCAGTCCCGAGAGCACCGCCGAGATCGGCGTGGGGCCTTCGGCGTGGGCGTCGGGCAACCAGTTGTGCAGTGGCGCCAGGCCGACCTTGGTGCCGTAGCCGACCAGCAGGAACACGAAGGCCAGCGCCAGCACGGTCGGTTCGAGCTGGCCCTTGACCGCGTCCAGGTGGGTCCAAAGCAGCGCCGTGCTGCCGTGCGCGCCAAGCACCTTTTCGGCCGCGAAGTACAGCAGGATGGTGCCGAACAGGGCCTGGGCGATGCCCACCCCGCACAGGATGAAATACTTCCATGCCGCCTCCAGACTGGCCGGGGTGCGGTACAGCGCGACCAGCAGCACGGTCGAGAGCGTGGCCGCCTCCATCGCGACCCACAGCAGGCCCAGGTTGTTGGTCAGCAGCGCCAGCAGCATGGTGAACACGAACAGCTGGTACATGCTGTGGTACAGCCGCAGCCGCGCCGGGTTCATGTGTCCGCGCTGCATCTCGATGCGCATGTACGGACGCGAAAACAGGGCAGTGGTCAGGCCGACGAAGGCGGTCAGCGCGACCAGGAACACGTTGAACGGATCGACCAGGAACTGCTCGTGGCCGGCCAGCAGCCGGCCGTGCGCGATCACCTGCATGCTCAGCGCGACGCTGGCCAGGAACGTTGCCAGGCTGATGGCGGCGTTGACCTCCGGCGCCCACCGCCGCGCGCCGATCACGCCCAGCAGCAGGCTGCCGATCAGGGGGCAGGCGAGCAGCAGCCATAGCTCCATGCTCAGTCCTCCTCCTTGAGTTTTTCCATGTGCAGCAGGTCGAGGCTGTCGAACTGCTCGCGGATCTGGAAGAAGAACACGCCCAGCACCACCATGCCGACCAGCAGGTCCAGCGCCACGCCCAGTTCCACCACCATCGGCATGCCGTAGGTGGCGCTGGTGGCGGCGAAGAACAGGCCGTTCTCCATCGCCAGGAAGCCGATCACCTGCGAGATCGCCTTGGTGCGGGTGATCATCATCAGGAACGCCAGCAGGACCACCGCCAGGGCGATGCCGAGGGTGCCGCGGGCGATGGTGGTGGCCAGCTGCGCGACTGGCTGCGCCAGACCGAAGGCGAACACCACCAGCACGATGCCGACCAGCATCGTGGTCGGGATGTTGATCAGCGGTTCCGGGTCCCAGCGCACGTCCAGGCGTGCGATCAGCCGGTGCAGGATCCACGGCAGCGCCAGCACCTTGAGCACGCCCGACAGCGCCGCCGAAAAATACAGGTGGTGCTGTCCGGAAGCAGCGGCGACGATGGCGATGGACACCGTCAGCGCCAGGCCCTGCAGCGCGTACAGGTTGACCAGAGAGCGGATGCGCCGCTGCGAAATCATCGCGAACGAGGTCAGCAGCATCAGCGCCGCGCACAGGTTGATCAGCTGGGAGGCGTAGCTGGGCATGGCTCAGGCTTCCAGCAGCAGGTGGACCAGCAGGCCGAGCACCGCCAGCAGGAAGGCGGTGGCGAGGAACTCGGGGGCGCGGAAGATGCGCAGCTTGGCGCTGAGCGTCTCGATCAGCGCCAGCCCGGCGCCGGCGGCGGCGAGCTTGGCCACGGCCAGCAGCCAGGCGCCGGCGGCCGCGGCCAGTCCCGCCTCCGGCCCGGCCAGGCCCCAAGGCAGGAACAGGGCGATGCCGATGGCCATGTAGTTGAACAGCTTGAGCGCGCTGGCCCATTCGATCAGCGCCAGGTGGCGGGCCGAGTACTCCAGCACCATGGCTTCGTGGATCATGGTCAGTTCGAGGTGGGTGGCCGGGTTGTCGATCGGGATGCGCGCGTTTTCGGCCAGCAGCACCATCACGAAGGCGGTGGCGGCGAAGGCCAGGCTGGGATAGATGGCCAGGCGCGCGTGCCCCAATTCGCCGACGATGTTCGTCAGCTGGGTGCTGGCCGAGATCATTGAGGCGGTGAACAGCACCATCAGCAGCGCCGGCTCGGACAGGAAGCCGATCAGCATTTCGCGGCGCGCGCCGAGGCTGCCGAACGCGGTGCCGATGTCCATCGCCGCCAGCGCTGCCAGCACCCGCGCGATCGCGAACACCCCGACCAGGGCGATGGTGTCGGCGGCGATCCCCAGCGGTGCCTGCGCGCCGAAGGTCGGGATGATCGCCGCCGCCAGCACCATCGCCGCGAACTGCACATAGGGCGAGGCGCGGAACAGCGGCGAGGCGCCGTGCGCAAGCACCACGTCCTTGTGCAGCAGCTTGCGGATGGTGCGGTACGGCTGCAGGACGCCGGCGCCGCGGCGGTTCTGCAAGCGCGCGCGGCACACCTCGACCCAGCCGGCAAGCAGCGGCGCCGCGGCGATGGACAGTGCCGCATCGAGCAGGTTCGACGACAGGGCAGGCAGGTTCACAGCACGAACACCAGCAGGGCGAGCAGGGTCAGGAAGCTGTACAGCAGGTAGATCGCGATTCGTCCGCTCTGCAGGAAGCCGACCCATCGCGCCAGTGCCTGCACGCCGGCGGTGATCGGCAGGTACAGCCAGTTCCAGCTCGGATCGGCCAGTTGCAGCTCGTAGCGTGGCGCCGGATCGGACGGATCGGGTTGCAGTCGCCGGATCTGGAAGAACGGCCGGAACACCCGCCGGATCGGCTGCCCGAAGCCCTCGGCAGTGTCCTGCATGCGCGCGCTCTGCGCAGCGAAGCCGCAATCCCACGCATCGCCGCGGCGGACGCGCCCGTGATAGAGCAGACGCACCACCGCAAAGGTTGCCGCGCAGGCCAGGGCGATGCCCAGCGCGAACGCCGGCGCTCCGTAGGAGGCGCGCGCGGCGGCGATCGGCGCGAGCAGCCAGCCATGCCCGGACGGGTTGGCGACGCTGGCGCCGAACAGCATCCGCTCGACCCCGTCGAGCACGCGCAGAACCCACACCGGCGCCAGTCCCAGCGCGATGCAGCCCAGCGCCAGCCAGGCCAGGCCCAGCCGCTCCAGCCAGCCGGCATCGTGCGCCTGCGCCAGCCTGGCCTCGCGTGGCCGGCCGAGGAAGATCACCCCGTAGAACTTCACCATCACGTAGGCGGCCAGCGCCACCGTCAGCGCGAATGCCGCCGCGCCCAGCGGGGCGAGCATGTTGATGATCGTGTGTGGCAATGCCGGCGTGTACAGGTAGGCCTGCAGCAGCAGCCATTCGGAGACGAAGCCGTTGAGTGGCGGCAGGCCGGCGGTGGCGAGGGTGCCAATCAGCGCCAGCCAGGCCACCCAGGGCATGCGGTGGATCAGCCCGCCGAGCTTGCCCAGGTTGCGCTCGCCGGTGGCGTGCAGCACCGAGCCGGTGGCCAGGAACAACAAGCTCTTGAACAGCGCATGGTTGAGGCAGTGGTACAAGGTGGCGGTCATCGCCAGCGCTGCCGGGACCGGCATGTGCAGGCCGGCGAACAGCAGCGCCAGCCCGACCCCGGACAGGATGATGCCGATGTTCTCGATCGACGAATACGCCAGCAGCCGCTTCATGTCGGTCTGCACCGCCGCGAACACCGCGCCGAACAGCGCGGTGAGGGCGCCCAGCGCCAGCAGCACGGCGCCCCAGCCCCAGGGGTGCAGGTGCAGCAGGTCGAAGCAGACCCGGATCAGGCCATAGACCGCGATCTTGATCATCACCCCGCTCATCAGCGCCGACACCGGCGAGGGCGCGGCCGGGTGCGCTTCGGGCAGCCACACGTGCAGCGGCAGCAGGCCGGCCTTGGCGCCGAAGCCGAACACCGCCAGCGCAAACGCCGCGCCGGCCTGCCAGGGCGCCAGCGAGGCGGCACGCATGGACTCGAATGTGAACTGCCACGAGCCACCCTGGAGCACGCCGAAGCACAGCAGGATCGCGATCGCGCCCACGTGCGCCAGCAGCAGGTACAGGAAGCCCGCGCTGCGGATCTCCGGCACCCGGTGCTGGGTGGTGACGAGGAAGTACGAGGCCAGCGCCATCGTCTCCCAGGCGACCATGAAGCCATAGGCATCGTCGGCCAGCACCACCAGCGTCATGCTGGCGAGGAAGACGTGGTACTGCAGGCACAGCAGGCCTGGCGCAGCGCCCTCGCCGGCGCGGAAATAGCCGGCCGAATACGCCGAGATGCCGGCCGAGGCGCCGCCGATCAGCGCCAGGAACACCGCCGCCAGCGGATCCAGGCGCAGGTGGAAGGGCAGGTCGGGCAGGCCCAGCGGCAGCACCAGCGACTGCGCCGGCGCATCCAGCGCGAGCACCCCGATCACCAGCAGCGCCAGCCCGCCGAGCATGCCCAGCGTGAACAGCACGCGGCCGGTGAAGACCAGATCGCGCGGGCGCAACAACCCGGCCAGGCCGATCCCGATCCAGCCACAGGCCACCCATAGCGCCGCCGGCAGCAGTTCGGCGGCCATCGTCAACCGTTGCGCGCGCCCTCGTGGTGGGCGCGAAGTGCTGTCGTTCGAAGCGGTGCGATCAGGCGGTGTGCGTGCGTCGCGACGGTTGCCGGGTCGATGCTCATGGCGAATCCTTCAGCCGTACTCCGCGGCCGCGGCCCTGGCTGGCCTGGTCATTGCCGATCAGCTCGATTCCGGCGGCTTCCAGTGCATTCACCACCTTGGTGAGCGTGCCGACCACGCCACGCACCACGCCGTTGCTGGCTTCCATTCGCTGCACGGTGGGCAGCGACACCCCGGCCAGGCGCGCCAACTCGCGCTGGTCGATGCCGAGCAAAGCGCGCGCAGCGCGCATCTGGGCCGAGGAAATCATCGGGAAATGCCAGGGGAAAGTGACCGGCGCCAGCATCGCAGATGGGAATATGCATTTGCAAGATCGCAATCATGATTGCAAATACATCAACTTCAAGTGTACAGGGATATCTTTCCCGACAGTCGGCTTCCGCGATCCCAGCCCGGGATCCAGAACGCCGAGCCGCGAGTGGCGAGTCCGGCGTCGCGACCCCTACAGCACCTCCGACGCATAGTCGGCCAGCCGCGAGCGCTCGCCGCGGCGCAAGGTGATGTGCGCGCTGTGTGCCCAGTCCTTGAAACGGTCCACGGCGTAAGTCAGGCCGGAGGTGGTTTCGGTCAGATACGGCGTGTCGATCTGCTCGACGTTGCCCAGGCAGACGATCTTGGTGCCCGGGCCGGCGCGGGTGATCAGCGTCTTCATCTGCTTCGGGGTGAGGTTCTGCGCCTCGTCGAGGATCAGCCAGCGGTTGAGGAAGGTGCGCCCGCGCATGAAGTTGAGCGAGCGGATCTTGATCCGCGAGGCGAGCAGGTCGTTGGTCGCGGCGCGGCCCCAGGCGCCGTTCTCGGCCGGAGTGCGGGTGAGCACTTCGAGGTTGTCGGTCAGTGCGCCCATCCACGGCGTCATCTTTTCTTCTTCGGTGCCGGGCAAAAAGCCGATGTCCTCGCCGACGCTGACCGTGGCGCGGGTCATGATGATCTCGCGATAGCGCTGCTGGTCCATGGTTTGCGCCAGGCCCGCGGCGAGCGCGAGCAGGGTCTTGCCGGTGCCGGCGGTGCCGAGCAGGGTGACGAAATCGATCTCCGGATCCATCAGCGCATTGAGCGCGAAGTTCTGCTCGCGGTTGCGCGCGGTGATGCCCCACACCGAGCGCTGCGCATGGCGGAAGTCGTCGACGATGCGCAGCGTCGCCTTGTCGCCCTCGGCCTTGGCCACGCACAGCTCGACGTCCTCCTCGCCGGGCAGATAGAGGAACTGGTTCGGGTGCCAGTTTTCGTCGTCGCGTTTCTTCACCTCGTACCAGGTGCGGCCTTTCTCCGGCCAGCTGCGCAAGTCGGTGTCGTGGCGTTCCCAGAAGTCGGCCGGCAATTCGGCGGCGCCGGTGAACAGCAGGTTGAAATCGTCGAGCGCGCGATCGTTTTCGTAATCCTCGGCGGTGATGCCGGCGATCGAGGCCTTGATTCGCATGTTGATGTCTTTGGACACCAGCACGACCGGCTCGTCCGGGCGGGCGGCGCGCAATTCCATCACTGCGGCGATGATCTGGTTGTCGGCCAGATGGGTCTTGGCGGCGCCGGGCAGGCTGGCCGCGGCGGCCTTTTTCTTCGCTTCGCCGCCGTCGACCTGGAAATACAGGCGCCCGACGTTGGCGTTGACCTTCAGTTGCAGCGCCTTGGGATGAGTCAGCGGCAGGCCGCCCTCGATGCCGCCGTTGCGGTTGCCTTCGATCAGCTCGTTGATGAAGCGGCTGACCTGGCGCGCGTTGCGGCTGACTTCGGAATTGCCCTTCTTGGCCGCGTCGAGTTCCTCGATCACCATCATCGGCAAGAACACGTCGTGCTCTTCGAACTTGAACAACGCGGTCGGGTCGTGCATCAGCACGTTGGTGTCGAGCACGAAGATGCGCTTGTCGTTGGGAGTCACGGCGTGGGCCTTTTCGGGTTCGTCAGGAAAATCGGCAAGGGTGCATGCGTGCCGGCAATCGCGACGCAGGCGGCGGCGCACAGGGCGCCGCGCGCGGTCGGGCGGGAGGACGCCGGCGCGCGGTGCACGCTAGGGCTTGGCCTTGCGCAGCTGCTGCAACGAGGCCAGCACCGCCGCGGCGTGGCCTTGCACTTTCACCGGCCGCCAGAGGTCGGCGATGCGGCCCGCCGGGTCGATCAGGAAGGTGCTGCGGACGATGCCGAGCACCTTCTTGCCGTACATGTTCTTCTCGTGGATCACGTCGAAGGCACGGCACAGCGCCTCGTCGCCATCGCTGACCAGATCGAACTTGAAGCCCTGTTTCGTGCAGAAGTTCTGGTGCGACTTCACCGAGTCGCGCGACACGCCCAGCACGGTCGCGCCTGCACGTTTGAAATTCGCCAGCAGGGCGTTGAAATCGTTGCCTTCGACGGTGCAGCCGGGGGTGCTGTCCTTCGGATAGAAATACAGCACCAGCCAGCGCCCGGCATGGTCGGCAAGGCGGGCGCTGGCGCCCGTTTGCAGGGTGAATGCGGTCTCGGGGATGCGGTCGCCGATGTCGGGCATCGCGGTTCTCGATCGGTCAGAACTTCATCGGGTCCATGATCGCATCGAGGTTCAGGTGATCGCAGAACTCGAGGAAGTCGTCGCGCAGGCCGGCGATGTGCATGTTGCTGGGCACGCCGATGGTGACTTGCGCGGTGAACATCTCGGCGCCGGTCTGCATGGCGCGGTAGCGCGAGCACGACAGGTTCTCGATGCTGATGCCGAGGCGGTCGAAGAAATCGGCGAGCTGGAACAGGATGCCCGGCTTGTCGGCCGCCACCACCTCGACGATGTAGGGCAACAGGTTGGTCTGCAGCGGCTTGGGCGAGGTGCGGTTCCACATCAGTTTGATGTTTTTTTCCTCGCGCTCAAGGCGTGCCAGCATCGCCTCGAGCTTGGCCACGGCGTCCCACGAACCGACTGCCAGCGCCGTCACCGACACGTCGTGGCCGACCGTGGACAGGCGCGCATCGGCGAGGTTGCAGCCGCTCTCGGCGATGCGCCGGCTCAAGGCGAGCAGGGGCGAATCGGGGTGCGCAGCGCTGGCATTGATCAGCAGGTGGTTTTCGTTCGCGGCAGGACGGCTGGACGGTTCGCGGGTCAAGGTCGGTCCGGGGCGGCGAGCGGAAGGCATGGCATCTGGCGACAGCGAAGGGGCGGGATGGCGACGGGCCGTTTCCCGACCACACGGCGCCAGCATACTGGCGCCGGCGAGGGGCCCGCAAGTCGTGAATCGACCGTGAATCGGGCGGCGTACGTCGGTCACGGGGGCGTGGCGCTTTCACCGCCCGGCATGGACTTGCCGCGCCCTTGCCCGGTACCATTGCCCGATTGTCCGCACGCTGGAAGCCGCTTTTGCGCATCGAAGGTTCCATCACCGCCCTCGCCACGCCGTTCACCGCCGCCGGCGATGTCGACCTGGCGGCGTGGAAGCGCCTGCTGGACGCGCAGCTGGCGGCTGGCACCCAGGCCTTGGTGGTCGCCGGGTCGACCGGTGAAGCCGCGGCGCTGGACGATGGCGAATTCGAACAACTGCTGAGCGTGGCGGTGACGCATGTCGGCGGTCGCGTGCCGGTGCTGGCCGGCACCGGCATGCAGAGCACTGCCAGGACGGTAGCGCAGACGCGGCGCGCGCAAGCGTGCGGGGCCAACGCGGCGCTGGTGGTGACGCCACCCTATGTGCGCCCGACCCAGGCCGGCCTGCTGGTGCATTTCGCCCACGTCGCCGAGCAGGGCGGCCTGCCGGTGGTGCTCTACAACGTGCCCAGCCGCACCGGCAGCGACCTGCTGCCCGAGACGGTGGCGCAATTGCGCGTGCACCCGCAGATCGTCGGCATCAAGGAAGCGCGCGCCGAGCCGGCGCGGATGCGCGATCTGGTCGGCCTCAAGGACGAGCGCTTCACTGTCCTCAGCGGCGACGATCCGACGGCGGCGGCCGCGATGCTGGACGGCGCCGACGGCGTGATTTCGGTGGCATCGAACGTGATTCCGCGCACCTTCCGGCGCCTGTGCGATGCCGCTCGCGGCGGCGATCGCGCCGGCACCGCGGCGATCGAGGCGGGCTTGCCGGAACTGCTGGCCTTCCTCGCCGTCGAACCCAACCCGATTCCGGTCAAGGCGCTGCTGGCGGCGACCGGCATCGGCACCGGCCTGCGTTTGCCGCTGTTGCCGCTGTCGCCGCAACATGCGCGCACGGCAGCGACGATGGCCACCGCTTGCGCCAGTCTCGAAGCCGCGGCATTGGCTGCGCCCGCACAACCCCATCTTGCCGCCTGATCGTCTTCCGGAGAACCCGATGTCCTCGAACCATTTCCTGCGTGTGTCGCTGGCCGCGGCGTTCGCCGTGGCCTTGCTCGCCACCTCCGGTTGCAGCATGTTCCATCGTCCCGATGGCAGCCTGCGCTTCCTGCCGCGCGCGCACAACGTCGACTATTCGAAAGCGCGCGAGAACCGGCCGCTGGAAGTGCCGCCGGATCTGGATACCCCGGCGACCGATCCGACCATGCAGGTGCCGTCGGTCGGCGGTGCCGCCGCGCAGGCCGCCGCCGGTGGTCCGGCCATCAATCTGGCCGATACCCCGGCGAGCAGCTGGGAACGCCTCGGCAAGGCGCTCGACCACATCGGCGATGTCACGGTGGGCCAGCGCTCGCAGCTGCTGGGCAGCTACGAGGTGCAGTTCAAGGGCACCAGCGTGCTGTTGCGGGTGAGCCCGAATGGCGCGTCCAGCCGCATCGATGCAGTCGGCAACGATGGCCAGCCGGTGCGCACGCCGCAGGCGCTGGAATTGCTGGGCTTGCTGCGCGATCGCCTCGGCTGATCGCCGATCCAGCCGCGCTGCAGTGAGGCGATGGGCGGCCCGGTGGCCGCCCGTCGGGTATCCGCGGCGCGATTACAGTTCGACCCGCCAGCCGATGGCGAAGGTCGTCGCGGTCGAGGTGCTGTGGCCGAATTCGCGGCCGATGGTGATGAAGCCTGAATTGCCGTGCGGCAGCACGAAGGTGGACGACAGCGTCGCCTGCGCCCAGTCGCGATCCGGGGCGCCGGTGTCGAAACGCACCACGGTGCCGTTGGTGTCGTCGACGAAACGCACGCCCAGCGTTCGCGCATCGTTGCCGAACTCGTGGATCAGGCCGACGCGAAGTTGCGGCTGCCAGACGCCCCAGCCCGTCGAAACCGCGTCCGACAACCCCAGTTCGAAGCGGCCGCGGCGGGTGCTCACCACCCGTTGCGGCACGATCAAGTCGAAGCCCGAGCCGCCGGTCTCGGTGTAGCCGTCGATGGTGGTGCTGGCGCCATCGAAGCCCAGTGAACCCAGCCACGTCAGCGAGCCGCGCGCGAAGTTGGCATCCAGACCGATGCCGCCGAGCGTGCGATCGAGATCGGGCGATGCCGTCTCGGCGATCGGCGTGCTGTTGTCGACGAAGCTGACGACGCGGCGGATGTCCTGCGAACCGCGGAATTTGCCGAAGTAGCCGTTGAGGCTGAAATGATCGTCGAGATCGACGCTGGTGACCGCGATCAGGCCAGTGGCATCGGCTTGCGTCCGCCCCGCCGAACCGCGGAATTGCTGGTTTTCATGCGACCGGTTCAGGGTCAGCCCCAGCTGCCAGCGTGTAGCCGGATGCCAGTCGAGACCTGCCGTGAAGGTGGTCGAATCGGCATCGAACGCCGCTTCGATCGCGTCGTCGCGACGAGCCGCGCGGTCGTGGTCGACGCTGAAGAACAGGGCCAGCTTCGGCGTCAGCAAGGTGTCGACTTCCTGCCGCGACGGCCATTGGTCCTTGGCGGCGGCGCGGCCGGCGCCGGGCAGTTCTTCGAGATCGTTGTGGTCGGCGGCGATCAGGCGCGCGTTCGGATCCGGGCTGGCGAGGATGGTGGCGCAGCGTGATGCCAGCGCCGAGCCGACCGCGGCGCTGGCGCAGACCTGATCGAGTTGCGCAGCAAGCGCGGCGGTGCCCGACTGCTGCGCCGGCGCCGGATGGGCGGCGAGGGCGGTGGTCACGGCCACGAGCAGGGCGGCCGATCTCGCAACGGCTTGGCGTGGCATGGCGATTCCCCGGTTCACGGTGCAGTGTACAACGCCAGCGCGGAGCCGGTACGGACACGCCAGGGGCGTGCTGGGCTATCCTGCGCAGCCGCGCCGCGAACACCCCGTCCCCGCCGGCGTACCCGCAGGCGGTGGCGCATGACGCTCGAACAATGGCTCGCCTACCAGCAACGCCAGCATCCGGACGCGATCGCGCTCGGCCTGGATCGGGTGCGCACGATCGCCGATCGGCTCGGGCTGACGCGGCCGGCGCGGCATGTCATCACCGTCGGCGGCACCAATGGCAAGGGCTCGACGGTGGCGTTCGTCGAAGCGATCGCGCGCGCGGCGGGGCTGCGCGTCGGGGCCTATACCTCGCCGCATCTGCTGGCCTACAACGAGCGGGTGCGGATCGACGGCGGCGATGGCGACGATGCGGCGTTGATCGAAGCGTTCGAGGCCATCGAAGCGGCGCGCACGGGAAGCATCGTGCATGGCTCCCTTCGACAAGCTCAGGGCAGGCCAGGATCACCACGAACGGATGAGGTGATGGCAACGCGGGAATCCGTTCATGGTTCGACAGGCTCACCACGAACGGATTTTGTGTTGCGAACGGATGATGGTTCGACAGGTTCACCACGAACGGGTGAGTCGGTGCCAATTCCATTGACCTATTTCGAATACGGCACGCTCGCCGCCTTGTGGCTGTTCGCCCGCGCCGGGCTGGATCTGGCGATTCTGGAGGTCGGGCTGGGCGGGCGGCTGGATGCAGTGAACATCGTCGATGCCGACGTGGCGATCATCACCAGCGTCGATCTGGATCATCAGGTGCTGCTCGGCGCCGACCGCGAGACGATCGGCTTGGAGAAGGCCGGCATCATGCGTGCCGGCAAGCCCGTCGTGCTGGCCGAATTCGATCCGCCGGCGAGCGTGTTGCGCCATGCCTACGCCATCGGCGCGGTGGCGATCCGCGCCGGTTGCGATTATCTGATCGACGAACTCGGCGACCGTTGGCGCTGGCGTGAGGTCGGTTACGAAATCGAGTTGCCGCAACCGGCGCTGGCGGCGCCGGCGCAACGCGCCAATGCCGCCGCTGCCATCGCCGCGCTGCGCGCGCTGGATCTTCCTATCGACGATGCGGCGATCGTTGCCGGCGTGTGCGCTGCGAACGTGCGCGGACGTTTGCAAACCGTGCGCACCGATGGTGTACCGGTGATGCTCGACGTCGCCCACAACCCGCAGGCGGCGCGCCAGCTGGCGCAGTGGCTGGCGGAAAATCCGGGTGCCGGCAAAACCCTGGCGGTGTTCAGTGCGCTTGCGGACAAGGATCTGGATGGCATCGTCGGCCCGCTGCGCGGGCATGTCGCGCATTGGTGGCTGTGCGGGCTGGCCGACACTCCGCGTGGCCTGAGCGCGCAGGCGCTGGCGCGACGGTTGGCGCCGGTGCTGGCCGGCGCGGATGTCGATGTCGTCGATGGCGTCGCCGTCGCGCTCGCGCAGGCGCGCGCGCAGGCCGGGCCGGGCGATCGCGTCGTGGTGTTCGGGTCGTTCCACACCGTCGCCGATGCCCTGCGCGCACTGGTGGCCGATTGAGGCGAGCCGGTCGGGTTGGCAGCGACGGCGATGGCTATAATCGCCCATCCCGCCGTCGTCGAGTCGTCGCATGGAACCTGCCCTGAAACACCGGTTGATCGGCGCGGCAGTGATTTCGGCACTGGCGATCATCTTCCTGCCGATGCTGATCGTCGGCAACGATCCCAATGCGTCGGTGTCGAAGGTGCCGCTGAAGGCGCCGGCGGCGCCGGCAGGCAACTTCCAGACCAAGGAGCTGCCGCTGGTGACGCCGCCGCCGAACGTGCCGGCCGGCGGGGTGGTGGGCATGAATGCCAGCCCGGCAGCCAGCCCGATGGCCATCTCGGTGGCCAGCCCGATGGCTTCCCCGGCCAGCCCGGCCGCGCCGACCCCCGCCGCCAGCCCTTCGGTGATCGCTTCGCCGGCCTCCCCCGCAGCGGTGCCGGTCGTGCCCGCGTCCGGAAAGGCACCGCCGCCCGCGGCGTCGCCCGCCGGCATCGTGGCGGCGGCCGCCAGCCCGGCTTCGCCTGCGGCCTTGCCCGAGCCGCCACCGATTCCCGCCGCCAATGCCGGCGGTCGTTATGTCGTCAGCCTCGGTACCTATGCCAACGCCGCCAACGCGCAGGCATTGGTGAACTCGCTCAAGGCCAGGCAGATTCCGGCCTATTCCGAAACGGTGACGATGGCGGGCAAGCCGGCGCAGCGCGTGCGCATCGGCCCGTTCCAGCAGCGCGGCGACGCCGAGGCGGCGCGGCTTCGCGCGCAGCAGTTGCGTTCGGACATGCCGGCCAACGTGGTCGCCCTCGATGCCGCCACGCCGGCGCCGGAGGGGGTGGCGAGTTCGCCGAAAGCGCCGGCGCCCGCCACGGCTGCGCCGCCGTCGCCCCATGCATCGCCGGCGGCCTCCGGCAAGACGCCGGTGGTCGCGGCACCGCCGTCCAGCGAAAAGCCGTCGCCGGCCGCTGCGGCGCATGGTTACGCCATCCAGATCGGCGCCTATGGCGCCCAGGCACAGGCCGATGCGATGCGCGACAAGCTGCGCGCCGCCGGCTTCGTCGCCTACAGCGAAAAGGTGCAGACCGAAAGCGGCGTGCGCTGGCGGCTGCGGGTCGGGCCGGTGGCGGACCGTGACGGCGCCAGCCGCCTGCAGGGCGAGCTGAAGGCGAAAGTGCGTCTGGACGGCATCGTCGTGACCTATCCATGAAACGCTCCCCGCGCTCCGTCGATGCCGCATCGTCCTGAGCGCCGGCGCCCGCAGGGCGCGCGTCCCGGCCGATGCCGATGAGTTCGGTCGACTGGATCTTGCTGGTCGTGCTGGCGCTGTCGGCGCTGTTCGGCGCGCTGCGCGGATTCGTCGCCGAAGTGCTGTCGATGGTGGTGTGGATCGCCGCCTTCTGGCTGGCCTTCATCTACGGCGCCGAGGTCGCGCAGTGGTTGCAGCCGCAGATCGCCGATGCCGCCGGGCGCCTGCTGCTGGCCTATGCGCTGGTGTTCATCGCGGCGATGGTCGCCGGCAGCGTGGTGAGCTGGATCGTGGCGCGCACCGTGCGTTCGCTCGGGCTGGGCGGCGTCGACAGCTTTTTTGGTTTCGTCTATGGCCTTGCCCGCGGCGTCGTGCTCGGTTGCGTGCTGGTGCTGGTGCTGGGCTGGACGGCGCTGCCGCAGCAGCCGCAATGGCGCGCTTCGCCGCTGATCCCGCTGTATCAGTCTGGCGCCGAGGCGATGGCGCACTGGCTGCCGGAGGCAGCGTCGGCGCACCTGAGCTTTGCCGAGGTCGTCGAACAGGGTCGGCAGAAGGTGGTGCAGGCGATGGGCGCGCAAGCGCTGTCGTCATTGGTCGGTGACGGCGCGGCGACGGCGTCGGCGGTCGTCGATGCGCCGGCCTCGGCTTCGAGCGGCGACCATCCGGTGCCGGCGCCGGCATCGCCGGCCACGGTTCCGAGTACGGCCTCGGGTCGCGAAGGGGTAAAATCCGCGCCGAAGAAAAAGGCCCGCCCGGCGCGTCGCGCCAAGTCGCAACGCCGCGCATCGGACTGATCGCGCAGCGCCCGGCCACCACCACCTTGCACGGGAACCAGCGCCATGTGCGGCATCATCGGAATCGTCGGTACCTCTGAAGTCGCCGCCTCCTTGTACGACGGCCTGGCGATGCTGCAGCACCGTGGCCAGGATGCCGCCGGCATCGCCACTTCCGACGGCGGCAAGATCCGCGTGCACAAGGGCAACGGGCTGGTGAAGGATGTCTTCGACGCGGCGTCGATGCGCCTGCTGAGCGGGCGCGTCGGCATCGGCCATTGCCGCTATCCGACCGCCGGCAGCGAGGGCTCCGACGAGGCGCAGCCGTTCTATGTCAACTCTCCTTACGGCATCGCGCTGGCGCACAACGGCAACCTGATCAACACCGAGGCACTGCGCCGCGAGGTGTTCGAGCAGGATCGGCGCAACGTCAACACCGAGTCCGATTCGGAAGTGCTGCTCAACGTGTTCGCGCACGAATTGCAGATGCAGCCAGCGCTGACGCCCGAGGCCGTGTTCAAGGCGGTCGAAGGCGTCAATCGCCGCGCCCGCGGTGGCTTCGCGGTGGTCGCGACGGTGCAGGGGTTGGGATTGGTCGCGTTCCGCGATCCGCACGGCATCCGCCCGCTGGTGCTGGGCAAGCGCGATGGTGCGGCCGGCGTCGAGTATGCGGTGGCCTCCGAATCGGTGGCGCTGGACGTGCTCGGTTTCGTGCGCCTGCGCGATGTGGGCGCTGGCGAATGCGTGGTGGTGACCGCACGCGGGCAGTTGCACACGCAAGTCTGCGCGCCGCCGCAGGCGAGCGCGCCGTGCATATTCGAATACGTCTATTTCGCGCGCCCGGATTCGATGATCGAGGAAATCTCGGTGCACAAGGCGCGCATGCGCATGGGCGTGACCCTGGCGCAGAAGATCCTGCGCGAGCGGCCCGATCACGATATCGACACCGTCATCCCGATCCCCGATACCTCGCGCGATGCCGCATTGGAAATCGCCAACACGCTCGGCGTGAAATACCGCGAGGGATTCATCAAGAATCGCTACGTCGGCCGCACCTTCATCATGCCAGGCCAAGGCGAGCGGGTGAAATCGGTGCGCCGCAAGCTCAACGCGATCCCGCTGGAGTTCCGCAACCGGGTGGTGCTGCTGGTCGACGATTCGATCGTGCGTGGCACCACCTCGCAGCAGATCGTGCAGATGGCGCGGGAGGCCGGTGCGCGCAAGGTCTACTTCGCTTCCGCCGCGCCGCCGGTGCGCTATCCCAATGTCTACGGCATCGACATGCCGTCGTCGCAGGAATTGGTCGCGCATGGTCGCAGCGAGAAGGAGATCGAACAATTGCTCGGCTGCGACTGGCTGATCTATCAGGATCTGGCCGATCTGGAAGCGGCCGTCGCCGGGCCGAAATTCCCTGGTCGCAAGTTCGATTCGTCGTGTTTCAGCGGGCAGTACGTGACCGGCATCGAACCGGGCTATTTCGAACGGCTGACGCAGTTGCGCTCGGACGAGGCGAAGAAGAAGCGACGGGTGGCGGGGTAGGCGGGCCCCGGCGATGCCCCGGTTGCCGTCATTCCCGCGCAGGCGGGAATCGCTCGCGCCTTTCGCTGTTGGACGCGGCGCCATTCGCAAGAGCCCATGAGCGATTCCCGCCTGCGCGGGAATGACGAGCAAACGCCTTGAAGAGATCCGTATCCGATGCCGCGAGCGAGTGCCTGGATGCGGTTGATCCGCACGTCAAGCTGACGCGCACATTCGCCGCCGCCGAAGCCTTCGCGCGCGGCGAGCTGTCATTCGATGACCACGCACCGCCCAATCCCATTGGCACTCCCGGCCGCCCCGAACGCCCGCGGCTGGTGCATCCGCGCGCCGTCGCCCAGCGCGGCCTCGGCACGGTCGATGGGCGCGCCGCGTTCGTCCATGCCATCGCCCATATCGAGTTCAACGCGATCAATCTGGCGTGGGATGCGGTGTACCGCTTCCGCGACCTGCCGCGCGATTTTTACGCCGACTGGATCGGCGTCGCTGCCGATGAAGCGCGTCACTTCACGATGCTGCGCGCACGCCTGCGCGAATACGGCCATGACTACGGCGATTTCGACGCCCACGACGGCCTGTGGGAAATGGCGGTGAAGACTGCCGGCTGTTGCCGCGAGCGGATGGCGCTGGTACCGCGCGTGCTCGAAGCGCGCGGGCTGGATGTGACGCCGGGCATGATCGTGCGCCTGCGCGAGGTCGGCGACGAAGCCACGGCGGCGATTCTGGAAGTGATCTTGCGCGAGGAAGTGGCGCACGTCGCCGCCGGTTCGCGCTGGTTCCGCTGGTGCTGTCAGCGCGATGGCGTCGAGCCGGAAGGCGAATTCCGCCGGCTGCTGGCGTTGCACGCGCGCGGCGCGGTGCGCGGGCCGCTGAACCTCGACGCACGGGCGGCGGCTGGATTCAGTGCCGGCGAGCTGGCGGCGATGTCGGCGGCGGCACACGGTTCGCGCTGATCGATGCGACGGTCGGATCGCTCGCTGCGGCGTGCGCCGCTGCCGTGGCTTGCCCGCCGTCGCCGATCACATCGTCTCGTGGCGATGCAAGACCACTTCCAGCACGTACTTGCTGCCGAAGAAGGCCAGTGCCAGCAGCGCCATCGCCAGCAGCGTGAGCTTCACCGCGCGCGGACCGCGCCAGCCCCAACGCCATCGACCCAGAAGCAGCCAGCCGAACACCAGCCACGACAGCACCGACAGCACGGTCTTGTGCCACAGATGCTGGCCGAGCAGGTCGTGCACGAACAGCAATCCGGTGACCAGCGTGAGTGTGAGTACGGCAAAGCCGGCGCCGATGCAGCGAAACAGCAGCAATTCCATCTGCGTCAGCGGTGGCAGCACGCGCAGCCAGCCGCGGATCTGCCGCGTGCGCAGCGCGCGCTCCTGCGCCGCCAGCGCCAGTGCCAGCAGCGCCGCCAGCGACAACGTGGCGTAGGCCAGCAGCGCCAGCCAGGCATGCAACAACAAGCGCCAGTCGAGCTCTTCGGCGTGCAGGTGGCCGAAGAAATGGTACAGCGTGAGCATGATCGCGCTCAACGGGTAGACGACCACGCCCAGCGCCTGCAATCGTTGTCGCCACGCGACCGTGGCGGTGAGCGCCGACATGCCGAGAGTCACCAGCGAGAGGGCGGCGAAAAAATGCATGTCGGGCCCGCCGCTGGCGATCCATGCCAGCACGTGCAATGCGGCATGGGCGATCACCGCCAGCAGGCCGGCGGCGATGCTGGCCACCCGCAAGCCCGGTCGCGGCCGATTGCCGGCGTCGGCCGCCATCCACAGCGCGCCGGTGGCGGCGGCGGTCACGTAGGCAAGTGCGGCGAGCAGGAGCAACGCGGTCATCGCCGAAGTTTGGCAGATCACGCGCGCGGGTGGGAACGCTGGAGGGGGCAGGGGACAGAGGACAGAGGACAGATGACAGATGACAGAGAACAGAGGACAGAGGACAGAGGACAGAGGAGGAGGACAGAGGACGGAGGACAGAAGGCAGTCGGTGAACGGTGGACTGTTGGTGAGTGGTGTGTGAGGGCGTTCATGCCCTCTTTCGCCCGCAAACAGGGATCAAAGCCCCTCTCCCATCGGGAGAGGGGTTGGGGTGAGGGGTCGCAGCACCCGCCAACTCCACGAGCGGCACCTTCGGGCGTACCCGAACCCTTGCTCGCAACGGGCGCGCGAGTCGCCGTCCGGCCTTGGCTCTCGGGCCCATGCGCTATAATCCGCGCCCTTCCTTCCGCAGCATCCCACGGCCATGTTCGAGTCGTTGACCCAGCGCCTTTCCGACACCATCAATCGCCTGCGCGGCAAGGGTCGGCTGACCGAAGACAACATCCGCGACGCCCTGCGCGAGGTGCGGGTGGCGCTGCTGGAGGCCGACGTCGCGCTGCCGGTGGTGAAAGCGCTGATCGAGCGCATCAAGGTGCGTGCCATCGGGCACGAAGTGCTGAAGTCGCTCACGCCGGGGCAGGCGCTGGTGAAAGTGGTGCGCGACGAACTGGCGGCGGTGATGGGTTCGGCGGCGTCGGACTTGCAACTCAACGTGCCGGCGCCGGCGATCATCCTGATGGCGGGCCTGCAGGGTGCGGGCAAGACGACGACCGTCGCCAAGCTCGCCAAGCACCTCAAGGAGCGGCGCAAGAAGAAGGTGATGGTGGTCTCCGCCGACATCTATCGTCCGGCCGCGATCGCCCAACTCGAAACCCTGGCCGGCCAGGTCGGGGCGCTGTTCCACCCCTCCGACGCCAGCCAGAAACCCATCGCCATCGTGCAGTCGGCGATCGACGATGCGCGCAAGAGTTTTGCCGACGTGCTGATCGTCGATACCGCCGGTCGCCTCGCCATCGATGCGGCGATGATGGACGAGATCAAGCAGTTGCACGCCGCCATCCATCCGGTCGAGACGCTGTTCGTGGTCGACTCGATGACCGGTCAGGATGCCGCCACCACCGCCAAGGCCTTTCACGATGCGCTGCCGCTGACCGGCGTGGTGCTCACCAAGACCGACGGTGATGCCCGCGGCGGCGCGGCGCTGTCGGTGCGCTACATCACCGGCAAGCCGATCAAGTTCATCGGCGTCGGCGAAAAGCCCGAGGGCCTCGACGTCTTCCACCCCGATCGCGCCGCTGGCCGCATCCTCGACATGGGCGACGTGCTCTCGCTGGTCGAGCAGGTCGAGCAGAAGGTCGACAAGGACAAGGCGCAAAAGCTCGCCGAGAAAGTCGCCAAGGGCAAGAAGTTCGACTTCTCGGACATGCGCGATCAGCTCGAACAGATGCAGAACATGGGTGGCGTCGGCGCCTTGATGGACAAGCTGCCCGGCCTTGCCAGCGTGCCCGATGCGGTCAAGGGCCAGATCTCCGGCAAGGAAGTGCCGCGGATGATCGCCATCATCAATTCGATGACGAAAAAAGAGCGCCGGCATCCGGACTTGATCAATGGCCAGCGCCGTGCCCGCATCGCCCGCGGCTCCGGCACCTCGGTGCAGGACGTCAACCGGCTGATGAAGCAGCACATGCAGATGGAAAAGATGATGACCAAGCTGTCGATGTTCGGTGCCCGCGGCATCATGCGCCAGCTCAAGGGCGTGATGGGCAAGGGCGGGCCGGGCGGCTTCCAGGGTTTCGGGCCGCCGGCGCAGTAATCGCCGCGACGGCAGGAATTGCGCGGCGACGCATCCATGACGGATGGTCGCGCCGGGCTGGCCTTGGAGTTCTTCGCCAGCATCTGCTATTCTGAACAGCTTGCCGCCGTGCGTCGATGCCGGTCGGTGCGACAACCCCAACGAGAATCACCATGGTCAAGATCCGTCTTTCCCGCGGCGGCGCCAAGAAGCGTCCGTTCTACCACATCGTCGCCACCGACCATCGCAACAAGCGCGATGGCCGTTCGCTGGAGCGCCTGGGCTACTTCAACCCGATCGCCAGCGGCAACGACAAGCGCCTCGAACTCGATCTGGCCCGTGTCCAGCACTGGGTCGATCATGGCGCGCAGCTCAGCGACAAGGTCGCCTTGCTGCTCAAGGAAGCCACTGCCACCAAGGCCGCGGCCTGATCCATGCGGGCCGCGCCGGACGCGCGGTCCAGCCTTGGCACGGCGCGCGCGTGCCGTCGTGCAAGCCGGCGTGCGCGCCGATGAGCGCGGCGAAGACGCCCCCGATCGAACCGGCCGCCGGTGCAGGCGGGCCCATCGCCAGTGCCGCCGATGGCGCCGGCGCGCGCACGGTCGCGCTCGGCCGCATCACCGGCGCGTTCGGTGTGCGCGGCGAACTGCGCATCGAATCGTGGACCGATCCGCTCGATGCCATTTTCCGCTACCAACCGTGGACACTGGTGCGCGCGCCCGATACCTCGCGGCTGGCCGGCGTGCGCGGGCGTTGCCACGGCGATGCGGTGGTCGCGACCATTCCCGGCGTGAGCGATCGCGATGCCGCCCAGAACTGGGCCGGCTACGAGATTTCCGTGCCGCGCAGCGCCTTGCCGCCGCCCAGGCCCGGCGAATACTACTGGGTCGATCTGGAAGGGCTGGATGTGGTCAATCTGGAAGGCCTGGCCTTCGGCAAGGTCGATCATCTGTTCGATACCGGCGCCAACCATGTGATGGTGGTTCGCGGCGAGCGCGAGCGATTGCTGCCGTTCGTGCAGCCACACCTGGTCTCGGTGGATTTCGACAGCCGCCGCATCGTGGTGGATTGGGATCCGGAGTTCTGAGGACAGAGGACAGAGGACAGAGGACAGAGGACAGAGGACAGAGGACAGAGGACAGAGGACAGAGGACAGAGGACAGAGGACAGAGGACAGAGTACAGAACCTTGTGGCGGCGCGCCAACTGCGCTGGTAAAGAGGGTGCGGCGGCGCGGCATGGACGGCGCGCAGCGCCGATGCCGGTTGTCTTCTCCTGCTTGCCGGGACCGGGGCAAGGCCTTGCCGCCGTGCTGCAATGGTCCATGATTTGCGGCTGCTCATCCGGATCGACCCATGCGCCTGGACGTCCTCACCCTGTTTCCCGACTTCATCGACCACAGCGCGCGCATCGGCGTGGTCGGGCGGGCGCGCGAGCGTGGCCTGATCGACATCCGGTGCTGGAATCCGCGCGATTACGCCAGCGGCAACTATCGCCGCGTCGATGAGCGCCCGTTCGGTGGCGGGCCGGGCATGCTGATGATGATCGAGCCGCTGCGCGCATGTCTGGCTGCCGCGCGCGCCGCCGGAGTGACGGCGCCGGTGATCCATCTGAGTCCGCAAGGCGAGCGGCTGACCCAGGCGACGGTGCGCCGGCTGGCGGCATTGCCACGGCTGTTGCTGCTGTGCGGACGTTACGAGGGCATCGACGAGCGCCTGATCGCGCACGAAGTGGACGAGGAAATTTCGATTGGCGATTACGTCCTGTCCGGCGGCGAGTTGGGCGCGGCGGTGCTGATCGACGCCATCGGCCGCCTGCAGGAGGGCGCGCTCAACGATGCCGATTCGGCGCGTCAGGATTCGTTCGAGGATGGCCTGCTCGATTGCCCGCATTACACCCGATCGGAATCCGCGGGGACGGCTGGCGTTCCCGCGGTGCTGCTGTCGGGCGACCACGCCGCGATCGCCCGCTGGCGGCGGCAACAATCGCTGGGGAGGACGTGGCTGCGGCGCCCGGACCTGCTGGCGCGGATGAGCCTGGACGAGGCCGACCGTTCCTTGCTTGCAAGCTATCGGCGCGACTGGCTGGCGGCGCTGGCGCAACCGTCTGCCGCGGGCGATGGCGATTGAGCAGGGCCGGCGTCGATCGCCAGGCAGCCGGCAGTGCTGGCCTGCGCGCGGCAGCGGCTGGATCGCTGAATCGGCCCCTCCACGCAATTCAGGCTCAGGCACAGGCAGGCTATGCAAAACCGCACGTCGTTCGCTATACTGCGCAGCTTCCTGCGGGTGGGAAGCCCGCAACCCTCGAACGGTATCCGTGCCATGAACAAGCTCATCCAGGAATTCGAAGCTGCGCAGATGCAGCGCCAGCTGCCCGACTTCGGGCCCGGCGACACCGTCGTCGTCAACGTCAAGGTCAAGGAAGGCAATCGCGAGCGCGTGCAGGCTTACGAGGGCGTGGTGATTGCCAAGCGCAACCGGGGTCTGAATTCGGCCTTCACGGTGCGCAAGATCTCGCACGGCTTCGGCGTCGAGCGCGTGTTCCAGTCGCATAGTTCGAGCATCGATTCGGTCGAGGTCAAGCGCCGCGGTCGCGTGCGTTCGAGCAAGCTGTATTACCTGCGCGATCTCGAGGGCAAGGCCGCGCGCATCCGCGAGGATCTGGCCGGCAATGCCGCCGCCAAGGCCAAGGCCGCCGCGGCCAAGGCTGCCGCCGAGTCGGCTGCCGAATAAGGCCGTCCTGCATGGATGGATGCAAACGGCCGCGCATGCGGCCGTTGTGCTTTCCGGGCCGCGTGCAAGCCGTTGAGCCTGGTGCCGCAACGGCCGCTGCCGGCATCGACACAGCGACCCGCCGATGAGCGACATCGCGCCTGCCACCGCTGAAGTCCGCCTCGATGCCTGGCTGTGGGCGGCACGTTTCTTCAAGACCCGGGCCGTGGCCAGGCAGGCGGTGGTGGCCGGCCGGGTGGCGGTCGATGGCCAGCCGCGCAAGCCGGCGGCGGCGGTGCGCGTGGGCGCGCAGTTGCGCATCGTGCGCGGCGAGGAGATCTTCCAGGTCGAAGTCCGGGCGCTGTCCGTGCAGCGCGGCCCGGCGCCGGTGGCGCAAGCGCTGTACCACGAAGGCGACGCCTCCAGGCAGGCGCGCGAGCTGGCGCGTGCGCAGCGACGCGCCGAAGCGACCGGTTACCGCCCACCCGAGAGCAAGCCCGACAAGCGCGCCCGGCGGTTGCTTCGTGCCCTCGGCGACATCGATGCGATGTGAGGTGGGGGCGCCGCGCAGGATGGGTTGCCTTAATGGCGGCTCCGAGCGGTTTTGGGTTTTGCGGGGCGGGGTGATGGGCTGCGCCCAGCGCAACCCATCGATCGCGGCCGCATGCGACGCACGCAAGACCGTGCGATGGCGTCGATGACCTGCGGCCTTGCGCAGCCCGGGTGGTCGGGCATCACCTTCCGGGCTCGATCTTCGCGGCGAGGCCGTCTGGGTCAGGTGGCGCTCTGCCGGTGCAATGCCTGCAAGCGGTACAGCGCTTCCAGTGCCTGGCGCGGGGTCAGCTCGTCCGGGTCGATTGCCGCCAGGGCGTCCAGCGCCGCCGAACTGGGCGCGAACAGGCCCATCTGCTGCGGCACGTCCAGCGCCGGCGCCGTGACCTGCGCCGATTCGCTGCGCTGGTGCCGTTCCAGTTCCGCCAGACGCTTGCGCGCACGCTGCAGCACCGGCTTGGGCAGACCGGCCAGCGCCGCCACCTGCAGGCCGTAACTGCGATCCGCCGGGCCGTCCTTGACGGCGTGCATGAACACCAGCCCGTGGCCGTGCTCGACCGCATCGAGATGGACGTTGGCGATGCCGCTGCCGGCTTCGGCCAGCGCGGTCAACTCGAAATAATGCGTGGCGAACAGGGCGAAGCAGCGGTTGCCGGCGGCGAGCTGGCGGGCGCAGGCCTCGGCCAGCGCCAGACCGTCGTAGGTGGACGTGCCGCGGCCGATCTCGTCCATCAACACCAGCGAATGCTCGTTGGCGTGGCGCAGGATGTAGCTGGTCTCGGTCATCTCGACCATGAAGGTCGATTGCCCGCGGGCGAGGTCGTCGCCGGCGCCGATACGGGTGAGGATGCGGTCGATCGGGCCGATCCGCGCCGCGGCCGCCGGCACGAAACTGCCGATGTGGGCCAGCAGCACGATCAGCGCGACCTGGCGCATGTAGGTGCTCTTGCCGCCCATGTTCGGGCCGGTGATGACCAGCAGCCGGCGCGAATCGTGCAGGTCGATGTCGTTGGGTTCGAACGGTTCGTTGCGCACCGCTTCGACCACCGGATGGCGGCCGCGTTCGATTCGGATGCCCGGCACCTCGACCAGTTCCGGCGCGCTCCAATCCAGCGCCAGTGCCCGTTCGGCGAAGGCGGCGAGCACGTCGATCTCCGACAGCGCATCGGCGATCCGGCGCAGCGGCGACAGGTGCTCGTGCAGGCGATCGAGCACGCTGTCGTACAACAGCCGTTCGCGGGCGAGGGCGCGTTCGCGTGCCGACAGCACCTTGTCCTCGAAGGACTTGAGCTCCTCGGTGATGTAGCGCTCGGCGCCGGTGAGCGTCTGCCGGCGCGTGTAGTGCACTGGCGCGCGTTCGGCCTGGCCCTTGCTGATCTCGATGTAATAACCGTGCACGCGGTTGTAGCCGACCTTCAAGGTCGCGATGCCGGTGGCGGCGCGCTCGCGCGCTTCCAGTTCGACGAGGAAATCGTCGGCATGGCTGGACAGCCGGCGCAATTGGTCGAGATCGGTATCGAAGCCGTTGGCGATCACGCCGCCATCGAGCAGGCGCAGCGGCGGCTGCGCGGCGATCGCGCGCCCGAGCAGGTCGGCGCAGGCGCTGCCGGAGTCGGCGTGGGCACCGGCCAGTTCCTCGCGCAGGGCGTCGATGCGCGGCGAATCGAGCAGCGCCAGATCGGCGGCGATCGCCGGCAGCAGCGCCAGCGCATCGCGCAGCGTGGACAGGTCGCGCGGTCGCGCCGAGCGCAGCGCGACGCGGGTGAGGATGCGCTCGACGTCGCCCAGCGCGCGCAGCCGTTCGCGCAACGTCTCGCCGGTGCGCGCCTGGACCACGGCGGCGACGGCATGATGGCGCTTGGCGAGCACGTCGCGATCGCGCAATGGCCGATGCAGCCAGCGGCGCAACAGCCGCCCGCCCATCGGCGTGATGGTGGTGTCGAGCACGCCCAGCAAGGTGTGCTCGTTGCGCCCGTCGAAGCGGCTGTCGAGTTCCAGATGGCGACGGGTGGCCGCATTCATCGCCAGCGAGTCGTCGCCGGATTCCACCGCGATCGCGTCCAGATGCGCCAGCCGCTGGCGCTGCGTTTCCTCGACGTAGCCCAGCAATGCGCCGGCGGCGCCGATCGCCAGCGGCAGCGTGTCGATGCCAAACGCATCCAGCCCCTGCACGGCGAAATGGTCCAGCAACTTGCGCCGGCCCGACGGCGGATCGAACAGCCACGGCGCGCGCCGGCGCAGGCCGGCTCGCGCCAGCACTGCCGCCGGCCAGCCCTCCTCGTCGGGAAGCAGCACCTCGGCCGGTTCCAGCCGCGCCAGTTCGGCCAGCAGCGCGTCGTCATCGGCGACTTCGTTGACGCGAAAGCGACCACCGGCCAGATCGGCCCAGGCCAGCCCGAAGCGATGGCCCTTCGCGCCGCGGCAGACCGCCAGCAGCAGCACGTCGCGGCGATCTTCCAGCAAGGCCTCGTCGGTGACGGTGCCCGGGGTGACGATGCGCACCACCTTGCGTTCGACCAAACCCTTCGCCAGCGCCGGATCGCCGATCTGCTCGCAGATCGCCACCGACTCGCCCAGCGCCACCAGCCGCGCCAGATACCCTTCACAGGCATGGACGGGCACGCCCGCCATCGGGATCGGCGCACCCGCCGATGCGCCGCGCTGCGTCAAGGTGATGTCGAGCAGCTTCGCCGCCTTGCGCGCGTCGTCGTAAAACAGCTCGTAGAAATCGCCCATGCGGAAGAACATCAGCACATCCGGATGCTCCGCCTTGGCGGCGAAGTACTGCTTCATCAGCGGGGTGTGTTCGGCGGCCTTGTCGACGCCGGCGGCGGCGGTGTCGCCGCGCTGCTGGGTTGCCACGGTGGGTTTCGATCCTGACCATGCTGCGGATGCGCATTGTGCCGCAAGCGGTCGGCGGACGCCCGCGACAGGCGCGGGCGGGCGTGGCAGCATGCAGCGATGGGCATTTCATCGGCGAACGTTGCGTATTCGTGCAAGCCTGGTCGATCCATCACAGGAAGCCACCGGTCGTGAATATTCCATCTCCCGCCGTCGAAGCCTTCTTCCATCCCGACACCGGCACTTTCACTTACGTCGTCCACGACGGCGACGGCAGCGTGGCGGCGATCGTCGATCCGGTGCTGGATTACGACGCGGCGGCCGCACGCACCGCGACGCGATCGGCCGACGCGGTGCTCGCGTTCGTGCGCGCGCACAGGCTGCGCGTGGAGTGGATCCTGGAAACCCACGCCCACGCCGACCACCTCAGCGCCGGCGCGTATCTGCGCGATGCGCTGGGTGCGAAGCTGGCGATCGGGCGCGGCATCGTCGACGTGCAGCGCACCTTCAAGGCGCTGTTCGGATGGGGCGCCGAGTTCGTCGCCGATGGCAGCCAGTTCGACCGCCTGCTCGACGACGGCGAGGTGATCGCCATCGGCGCGCTGCAGGCACGGGCGATGGCCACGCCCGGGCATACCCGCGACAGCCTGACCTACCTGATCGGTGATGCCGCCTTCATCGGCGACACCCTGTTCGCGCCGGATGTGGGCAGCGCACGTTGCGATTTCCCGGGCGGCGATGCGGCGCAGTTGTACGCATCGATCCGCCGGATTCTCGCGCTGCCGGAAGCGACGCGGCTGTTCCTGTGCCACGACTATCCGCCGGCCTCACGCGGCGAGCAGGCGCAGACGTCGGTCGCGGCGCAGGCAGCGAACGTGCACGTCGCCGGCGCCGCCAGCGAAGCGGCGTTCGTGGCCCTGCGGCAGGCGCGCGATGCCCGCTTGCCGGTGCCGCGGCTGTTGCTGCCGGCGTTGCAGGTCAATATCCGTGGCGGGCGGCTGCCGGAGGCCGACGGCAACGGCATCGCCTACCTGCGGCTGCCGTTGAATCAACTAGGGCACACCACCGGTGTGAGCTGAGGCGGGCGACCAACACTTCGCGCGCCGGCGCCGGATGACCAAGGCCGATCGTGCTCCGGCCGGTCGGCCCGCGTTCGTCCAAGCGCTCGCGGTAAGCGCTTCACCGCCCGCGCTCAGGCGTATTGCCGTGCCCAGCGGACGATGTCGGCCGCCTGCATCGCGCCCGACTGGCGCGCCAGTTCGCGGCCGCGCTGCAGCAGCACCAGCGTCGGAATCGAGCGGATGGCAAAGCGCGCGGCCAGCGCCGGCTGGGCGTCGGTGTCGAGCTTGCCCAGCCGCAGCCGCGGTTCGAGTTGCGCGGCGGCGGCCGCGAACTGCGGCGCCATCATCCGGCACGGCGCGCACCACGTTGCCCAGAAGTCCACCAGCAGCGGCAGTTCGGCGCGTTCGCCGTGGGCATGGAATGCGGCCTCGTCGAGCGTCACCGGATGGCCGTCGAACAAGCCGGCATGGCATTTGCCGCAGGCCGGGCCGTCACCGAGGCGGGCGCTGGCGATGCGGTTGATGGCGTTGCAGCGCGGGCATGCGATCAGCGTGGTTTCGTCCATGTCACACCTGCGATGGGCTGGCGCTCGCCAGGTCGCGGCGCGCCAGCGTGTAATAGAGCAGCGGAATCACCAGCAAGGTGAGCAAGGTGCTGACGAGGATGCCGAAAATCAAGGCGATCGCCAGGCCGTTGAAGATCGGGTCGTCGAGGATGAACAGGGCGCCGAGCATCGCCGCCACGCCGGTCAGCACGATGGGCTTGGCGCGCACCGCGCAGGCCTCCACCACCGCGTCTTCGAGCCGATGCCCGGCGGCGACGGCGAGGCGGATGAAGTCGACCAGCAGGATGGAATTGCGCACGATGATGCCGGCCAGCGCGATCATGCCGATCATCGAGGTGGCGGTGAACTGCGCGCCGAGCAGGGCGTGGCCCGGCATCACCCCGATCGCGGTCAGCGGGATCGGCGCCATGATCACCAGCGGTACCAGGTAGCTGCGGAACTGCGCCACCACCAGCAGGTAGATCAGCAGCATGCCGGCAGCGTAGGCGATGCCCATGTCGCGGAAGGTCTCGTAGGTGATCTGCCACTCGCCATCCCATTTGACCGCGAAGCGGGCGGTGTCCGCCGGCTGGGCGATGAAGGTCTGCGCCAGCGGTTCGCCGGCGACGCGGTGGCGGTCGAGTTGCCCGACCAGGTCGAACATGCCGTACAGCGGGCTGTCGCGATGGCCGGCGTCGTCGCCGGTGACGTACACCACCGGCAGCAGGTCCTTGTGCCAGATGGCGTCGTCCCAGTGCGCCGGCTGCACCCGCACCAGCTCCGACAGCGGCACCAGCTGGCCGCTGCCGCCGCGCACGCGCAGCGCCAGCAGGCGGTCGAGCGAGGCCTGGCCGGCGGCCGGCAGGCGCAGGCGGATCGGCCGCGGATACTTGGCCTGGCTATCGTGGACGTAAGTGACGTCCAGCCCTTGCATGGCGGCGGCAAGGACATCGCTGATCGCCGACTGCGACACCCCCAGCGCGGCGGCGCGGTCGCGATCGACCGCCAGCACCTGCCGCGGCGCGTCGGCTTCGACGCTGGTGCCGACATCGACCACGTCCGGCGTGTGCGCGAAGCGCTGCACCAGATCGCGGGCGATCGCGCGGCTGCGGTCGTAGTCGGGGCCGTAGATCTCGGCCACCAGCGGCGCCAGCACCGGCGGCCCGGGCGGCACCTCCACCACCTTCAGCCAGGCGCCGTGCTGGCGGGCGATCGCGGCCAGCTCGGGGCGCAAGGCGCGCGCGATCTGGTGGCTCTGCCGCGAGCGCAGGTGTTTGTCGACGAGGTTGACCTGCAGGTCGCCGACGTTGCTGCCGCTGCGCAGGAAGTACTGCCGCACCAGGCCGTTGAAATTGATCGGCGCCGAGGTGCCGGCATAGCCTTCGATGTCGAGCACCTCGGGCACGCGCTCGATGCGCTGCGCCATTTGCGCGAGCACGGCGTTGGTGTCTTCCAGGGTGCTGCCTTCGGGCATGTCGAGCACGATCTGCAGCTCGGATTTGTTGTCGAACGGCAGCATCTTCAGCACCACCGCGCCGCCGACCACCAAGCCGGCGGCCAGCAGCACCAGCAGCACCATGCCGGCGAACAAGCCGAGCCGGCGGCGGCCGCCGCGCCGGGGGTCGAGGAAGGGCCGCAGCACGCGCTCGAACAGGTGTTGCAGGCGGGTCGGCGGCGGCACCGCGCAGGCCTCGGCGGCTGGTGGCGCCGAATCGGGCGCCGCTGTGGCTGGCACCGCGGTCGTCGTTGCCGCGTCGGCCGCTGGCGGCCCCTTCGGCGGCGGTGCGTGGCGCCCCAGCAGCTTGAGCGACAGCCACGGCGTGACCACCATCGCCACCGCCAGCGACAGCAGCATGCCGGCCGAGGCATTGATCGGGATCGGCCGCATGTATGGCCCCATCAGGCCGGTCACGAAAGCCATCGGCAGCAGCGCGGCGATCACCGTGAAGGTGGCCAGGATGGTCGGCCCGCCGACTTCGTCCACCGCCGCCGGGATCGCCTCGCGCAGGCTGCAATCGCCGCGTTGCAGGTGGCGGTGGATGTTCTCGACGATGACGATGGCGTCGTCGACGAGGATGCCGATCGAGAAGATCAGCGCGAACAGCGACACCCGGTTGAGGGTGAAGCCCATCGCGGTGGAGGCGAACAAGGTCAGCGCCAGCGTCAGCACCACCGCCGTGCCCACCACGATCGCCTCGCGGCGGCCGAGGGCGAGCAGCACCAGCAGCACCACCGAGGCGGTGGCGAACACCAGTTTCTCGATCAGCTTGAGCGCCTTGTCGGTGGCGGTGCGGCCGTAGTCGCGGGTGACCGTGACATGCACGCCGGCGGGGATGATCTGCCCTTGCAGTTGCGCCAGCCGCCGCGACACCGCCTGGGTGATGTCGGCGGCGTTGCTGCCGGCCTTCTTGGCGATGGCGATGGTCACCGCCGGGGCGTTGCCGGATTCCGGCCCCGGCCGGCCGGGCGGGGTGGCGATCCAGACATAGCTCGACGGCAGGTCGGCGCCGGCGCGCACGCGGGCGACGTCGAGCAGGCGTACCGGCTTGCCGTCGTGCAGGCCGATCACCAGATCGGCGACGTCGTCGGCATTGGCCAGGAAGGTGCCGGCGGTGAGCGGCACGGTGCGATTGCCGTCGACGCGTTCGCCGGCCTGACGCACCACGTTGGCGGCCTGCAACGCCTGCGTCAGATCGCCGACGGTGAGATTGAACGCCGCCAGCCGGGCCGGGTCGAGGGTCACCGCGACCACCCGTTCGGGGGCGCCGATGCTGTAGATGTCGCGCGTGCCGGGGATGCGCTTGAGCTCGGTTTCCAGCGCATGGGCGACGGCGGCCAGATCGGTGGCGCTGCGCGCGGCATCGTCGGTCCACAGCGTCAGGCTCATCACCGGCACGTCGTCGATGCCTTTGGGCTTGACCAGCGGCGGTCCGATGCCGGCGCCGGCCGGCACCCAGTCCTGATTCGAATAGACCTGGTTGTACAGGCGCACCACCGCCGTCTGCCGCGGCACGCCGACGGTGAACTCGACGGTCAGCACCGCCATGCCCGGGCGGCTGACCGAATAGACGTGCTTGACGCCCTGGATCTCGGCCAGTTTCTGTTCCAGCGGGGTGGCGACCATCTGCTCGATGTCGCGCGCGCTGGCGCCCGGCCAGGGCACGAAGACGTTGGCCATGGTCACGTCGATCTGCGGCTCTTCCTCGCGCGGGGTGACGACCACCGCGATCAGCCCGAGCAGCAGCGCCAGCAGCGCCAGGATCGGCGTCAGCGGGTTGCTCTGGAAGGCGGCGGCGATGCGGCCGGAGAGGCCCAGGCGGGGTTCAGTCATGGTCGCCGCCCGCTCGCTGCCGGCGCTGCACCAGCACTTGCAGCGCGGCGCTCGGGTCGCTGGCGACGCGCTCGCCCTCACGCAGCCCGGCCAGCACCTGCACGCGCGCGCCGTCGCCATCGCCGGTGCGGATCTGGCGCAACTGCGGCCAGCCGTCGGCGAGCACATAGACTGCGCTCACCTCGCCACGCTGCACGAGCGCCTGCCGCGGCAGCCACAGC
Source organism: Pseudomonadota bacterium (assembly GCA_018240435.1). GTDB lineage: Bacteria > Pseudomonadota > Gammaproteobacteria > Xanthomonadales > Xanthomonadaceae > SZAS-103. Next base: position 36,390 of record JAFEFT010000013.1, on the reverse strand, counting down.
GCGGCCGCGCCGGTGCCAGCGCCGGCCTGCAGTCGTGCGCTGGTTCCGGGTGCGGGTGCCGGGGTCAGTGCCGGCAGTTCGGCGCGCACGCCAACGCTGTGGGTATCGGGATCGGCGGCCGGGAACACCGTCAGCGAACGGGCGTCGACGCTGCGACCGTCGGCCAGGCGCACGCTCACCGTGTCGAGTTGCCGCAATGCCGCGGCGTCGGATTCAGGCACCTGTGCCTGCACGCGCAGCGCGCCGGGTGCATACAGCGAAACCAGCACGCGACCGGGTGCGACCGCTTCGCCGGTATCCACCGAACGCGCCTGCACGATGCCGGCAAACGGCGCCCGCACCAGCGTGTAGCCGGCCTGCTCGCCGGCGCTGGCCAGCTGCGCCTGCGCCGCATTGCGCGCCGCCACCGCGGCATCGCGGCGGGCGCGGATCTGATCCATCTGCAGGCGCGAGACCAACTGCCGTTGCGCTAGTGCCTGATAGCGGGCGTAACTCGCCTGCGCCTCGGCCGCGGCCGCCTGTGCCGCCTGCAGCTGCGCCCGGGCGACGTTCTGGCCGGATTGCTGCTCGACCGCCGTCAGCCGCACCAGCACCTGCCCGGCGGCGACGCGGCTGCCGACGTCGACGTCGACCGCCAGCACCCGGCCGCTGGTCTGCGCCGCCACGTCCGCCTGCTGCACCGCTTGCACGGTGCCATCCCACGATCGCGCCGGGCCGCTGCGATCGACGTGCGCGATGAACGAGGCCAACGACGGCGGCGACGGCGATGCGGGCGCCGGGCCGCGCTGGCCGCAGCCGGTCAGGGCGAGGGCACAGGCGAGGACACAGGCGAGGAGGGTCGGGGCGAGGGTGCGACGCATCGGCAGGCTCCGCGCGGTCAGCGGAAGCTGCAACCGGGGGTGGCGCCGCGGCCGACGCCCAGCGCCCGCATCGCCATCGCCGCCGGGCAGAAACCGGTGAAGCTGGACTGGATCAGGTTCACGCCGACGAAGGCGGTCAGCAGCATCCACCACGGCGAGAGGAAGTACGTCAGCGCGAGGCTGACCAGGACCATCGTTCCGGCAAAGGCCATCACGGCGCGTTCGAGGCTCATGGGGTTCTCCTGGGTGGGTGATGTGGTTTCGTTGGTCGGCGAGGCTGGCGGCCGGCTGCTATTTACTTCAGACGATTCTTATATTAGCATCAACGAATATGAAAAACAAGCCCGCCCGAACCACGGTGGCCTCGGCATCGGCCTCGGCTGGTCAGGCGTGCCGGGCGCGTGCTACCGTCCTGGCACCGTCATGTTGCCTGGACCCGATGCCGCGTCGTCCCGCTGCCCGCCGCCTCGATCTGGCGCAAATGAGCGAACACGCCGGCGAGGCCTCGCGCCTGCTCAAGGCGCTGGCCAACGACAAGCGGCTGATGATCCTGTGCATGCTGGTCGAGGGCGAGCACAACGTCGGCGAGCTCAACGCCCGCCTCGAATTGAGCCAGTCGGCGCTGTCGCAGCATCTGGCGGTGCTGCGCGGCGATGGCCTGGTGAGCGCCCGCCGCGACGCCCAGAGCGTGTATTACTCGCTGCCCGAAGGCCCGGCGCAGCGCATCATCGAAACCCTGCACGGGCTGTATTGCGGGTCGCCGCGCCGCCGTGGCGGCCGTCGCTGCGCCTGAGCGCGCCATGACCCGGGCCGCCCCCACCGACGACGATGCCGCGCTGAAGGCGCTGGCCGGGAGCGTCGGTGCGGCGTTGCTGGCCCGCGGCTGGAAGCTGGCCACCGCCGAGAGTTGCACCGGCGGCTGGATCGCGAAGTCGATCACCGACGTGGCAGGCAGCTCTGAATGGTTCGTCGGTGGCGTCGTCGCGTACCGCAATGCAGTCAAGCAGGGGTTGCTCGGCGTGCGCATCGACACGCTGGCCGAACACGGTGCCGTCAGCCGCGAGTGTGCGGTCGAGATGGTCGCCGGCGTGCTCGATCGCATCGGCGCCGATGTCGCGGTGGCGGTCACCGGCATCGCCGGCCCCGGCGGCGGCAGCGCCGACAAACCGGTCGGCACGGTGTGGATTGCGTGGCAGCAGCGCGACGGGGAGGTGCGGGCGGAGAGGTTCCGCTTCGCTGGCGAGCGCGATGCGGTGCGGCGGCAGGCGGTGGCGGCGGGGTTGCGGGGGTTGCATCTGGACTCCTGCAGCAATGGTTCTTGTTGACAGCGGCGAAGGTTAGTAGTATTGCTACTAACCATGCCAATCACCGACACCCAAGCCGCCATCCTCGCCCTGATCGCCGAGCGCATCGAGGCCGAGGGCATGCCGCCGTCGCAGACGGAAATCGCCCGCGCGTTCGGCTTCAAGGGCGTGCGCGCGGCGCAATACCACCTCGAAGCGTTGGAAGCAGCCGGCGCGATCGAGCGCGTACCCGGCCGTGCCCGCGGCATCCGTATCCTGCAGGCGCCCAAACCGGCGCAGGCGCGAATCGATTTCCCATCGGCCAATGCCGCCGTATTCAACGACGACCACCTGCTGCGGGTACCGCTGCTCGGGCGCGTCGCCGCCGGCCTGCCGATCGGTGCCGACATCGGCTCGGACGACTACATCCTGCTCGATCGCGTGCTGTTCGCGCCCGCGCCCGATTACGTGCTGCGCGTGCAGGGCGATTCAATGCGCGAGGAAGGCATCTTCGAAGGCGACCTGATCGGCGTCCACCGCACCCGCGACGCGCTGTCGGGACAGATCGTGGTCGCCCGCATCGGCGAGGAGATCACCGTCAAGCTGCTCAAGATCGGCAAGGACGCCATCCGCCTGCTGCCGCGCAATCCCGACTACGCGCCGATCGTCATCCAGCCCGACGACGACTTTGCCATTGAAGGCCTTTATTGCGGGCTGGTGCGGCCCAACACCGCGCGGCCGTCGCGGTGAGTGCGATGCTGCCCGGCGCCGCGTCCGTGATCGCCGCTGCGTCGATATCGGCGTTTTCCTACATCGCATCGGGTGCGTTGCCGATAGCCGCGATGCCAACGCGTCGGCACCATGAACCCGCTTCCACCCGTCTCAGCTTTTGAGACAGACGCCCTGCACACTGCCTCCACACCCCACACGAACCCGAGGACGACACCATGGACGACAACCGCAAGCGCGCACTGGCCGCAGCCCTGAGCCAGATCGAAAAGCAATTCGGCAAGGGCACCGTGATGCGCATGGGCGACAAGGTCGCCGAAGCCGCCGAGGTGATCGGCACTGGCTCGCTGATGCTCGACATCGCGCTGGGCATCGGCGGCCTGCCGAAAGGCCGCGTGGTCGAGATCTACGGCCCGGAATCCTCCGGCAAGACCACCCTGACCCTGCAAGCCATCGCCCAATGCCAGAAGGCCGGCGGCACCGCCGCCTTCATCGACGCCGAGCACGCGCTCGATCCCACCTATGCCGCCAAGCTCGGCGTCAACGTCGATGACCTGCTGGTGTCGCAGCCCGACACCGGCGAGCAGGCGCTGGAGATCGCCGACATGCTGGTGCGCTCGAGTGCGGTCGATCTGGTGGTGGTCGACTCGGTCGCCGCGCTCACGCCCAAGGCCGAGATCGAAGGCGAGATGGGCGACCAGCTCCCCGGCCTGCAGGCACGCCTGATGAGCCAGGCCCTGCGCAAGCTCACCGGCAACATCAAGCGCAGCAACTGCCTGGTGATCTTCATCAACCAGCTGCGCATGAAGATCGGCATCATGATGCCCGGCCAGAGCCCGGAGACCACCACCGGCGGCAACGCCCTGAAGTTCTACGCCTCGGTGCGCCTGGACATCCGCCGCATCGGCAGCGTCAAGAAGGGCGAGGAGATCATCGGCAACCAGACCCGCATCAAGGTCGTGAAGAACAAGATGGCGCCGCCGTTCAAGCAGGTCATCACCGAGATCCTCTACGGCGAGGGCATCAGCCGCGAAGGCGAGCTGATCGACATGGGCGTGGAGGCCAAGCTGGTCGAAAAGTCCGGCGCCTGGTACGGCTACGACGGCGAGCGCATCGGCCAGGGCAAGGAGAACGCCCGCCAATACCTCAAGGACAACCCCAAGGCCGCCGCCAAGCTCGAAGCCGCACTGCGCGAGAAGTTCGTGCCGCAGGAGGCCTCGCGAGCGGAGAACGACGAGGGTGCCGAGGTGTGAGCCAAGGCGTGACGGCGCGCCCGCTCGGGCAGTGCGGGCGCTGACATCATCAACCCGGGCGGAGGGTCGTCATGGGGCAGGTTTTCGAAGACTTCGTGGTGGACATCCACGAAACGCCCGACGATGCGAACAGGCGCAATGGCCGCCACCATCGCGAGCCGACGCCTACCCAGCGCGCCCTCGGCCTGCTCGTCCGCCGCGAGCACTCGCGCAAGGAACTCACCCGCAAGCTCGCCGCACGCGGGGTCGAGAAAGATGATGCGGCGATCGCCATCGACCAGTTGACCCAGGCCGGCTGGCAAGACGATGCCCGTTTCGCCGAGAGCCTTGCCCGCGCGCGCGCCGCCGCGGGCTACGGGCCGGCGCGCATCCGCGCCGAGTTGGCCACGCACGGCATCGATGCCCAATCCACCGATGAGGCACTGCTCGCCAGCCAAGCCGACTGGAACGAACGGGCACGCGCACTGCTCGCCCGCCGCTTCACGCCGCAAGCCCTGCGCGACCCCCGCCAGCGTCGCAAGGCCATCGATCTGCTCTTGCGGCGCGGCTTCGAGCGATCGCTGGCGTTTGCCGTCGTTCGGCCGCTGCCGCAAAGCGATTGCGATGCGGAGTAGGGGCTGAAGAGGGCGGGCCACGGGCGATGTTGCCGTGAGCGCCAGTGCTGCCGCCCGGGATCATCCAATCTTCTGCCAGCGGGCGACCTTGAGCAGGTTCGACAGCGCACCGCTGTCGAACCTGCCGCTTGCGTGAACGAGCTCGACGCGTTCGCATCGTCACGCACGGTTCTGCTTTGGATCATGCCAGGTCGAAACGATCCAGGGTCATCACTTTGTTCCAGGCCGCGACGAAGTCGTGCACGAACTTCATCCTGCCATCCTCGCTCCCGTACACCTCGCACAGGGCACGCAGCTCGGCGTTGGCGCCGAAAATCAAGTCGGCGCGCGTGGCCGTCCACTTCACCTCACCCGTCTTGCGGTCACGGCCCTCGAAGATTTCCGCAGCGCTGTTCGTCGCCTTCCACTCCGTTCCCATGTCGAGCAGGTTGATGAAAAAGTCGTTGCTCAGGGCCCCAGGCTGCTGGGTGAGCGCGCCGTGCTGGCTGCCGTCGGCATTGGTGCCCAGCACACGCATCCCGCCAATCAGCACCGTCATTTCCGGGGCAGTCAGGGTCAGCAACTGCGCCTTGTCAACCAGCAGTTCCGGGGCGTGGGCTTCGACCCCCTTGCGGGTGTAGTTGCGGAAGCCGTCAGCCAGCGGTTCTAGCACGGCGAACGATTCGACGTCGGTCTGCGCTTGGGTGGCGTCGGTTCTGCCCGCAGCAAACGGCACCTTCACGGTCACGCCGGCCTTGTCCGCCGCCGCTTCGATCGCTGCGCATCCGCCCAGCACGATCAGGTCGGCCAGAGACACGCCCTTGCCGTTGAACTGCGCCGATTCGAACTCCTTCTGGATGGATTCCAGCGTCTGCAACACCTGGGCCAGATCCGCGGGTCGGTTGACTTCCCAATCCTTCTGCGGCGCCAGTCGGAGACGCGCGCCATTGGCGCCGCCGCGCATGTCGCTGCCGCGGAAGGTGGACGCCGATGCCCAGGCGGTGCTGACCAGCTGCGAGATGGAAAGGCCGGAGTTGAGGATGCGGGACTTGATCGCCGACACCTCGCGATCGCCGATCGAGCGATACTTGGCGGCGGGCAGCGGATCCTGCCAGATCAGGTCCTCGGCCGGCACTTCCGGCCCCAGGTATCGCGCCTTCGGCCCCATGTCGCGATGGGTCAGCTTGAACCAGGCGCGCGCGTAGGCGTCGGCGAACTCGTCCGGGTGCTCGTAGAAGTGCTGCGCGTACTTGCGCAACGAGAGATCTTCGCGGATCGCCATGTCGGCATCGGTCATCATCACCGGGACCCGCTTCGAGGCATCGTGAGCATCCGGCGCCGTGCTGCCTTCGTTCAAGACCTTGGGCGTCCATTGATGGGCGCCGGCCGGCGTCGTGGTCTGCTCCCACTCGTTTTCGAGCAGGGTCTTGAAGTAGCTGCGCGGATCCCACTTGTTCGGGGTCGGCGTCCAGGATCCTTCCAGGCCGCTGCCGATCTGATCGCCACCGATGCCGCTGCGATGGCGGGACTTCCAGCCCAGGCCCATCTGCTCGATCGGGGCTGCTTCCGGCACCGGTCCGACCGTACTCGCAGGGCCGGCGCCGTGCGCCTTGCCGAAGGTATGCCCACCGGCGGTGAGCGCCACGGTCTCCTCTTCGTTCATCGCCATGCGTGCGAAGGTCACGCGCACGTCGTTGGCGGACGCGAGCGGGTCGGACTTGCCGCCCGGGCCTTCCGGGTTGACGTAGATCAGGCCCATCTGCACCGCGGCCAGCGGATTGGCGAGGTCGCGCTTGCCGGCCTCGTAACGCTTGTCTTCCGCAAGCCAAGTGGATTCGGACCCCCAGTAAGCGGAGTTGTCCGGTTCCCACTGGTCCTCGCGGCCGCCGCCGAAGCCGAAGGTCTTGAAGCCCATGGATTCCATCGCGACGTTGCCGGCGAGGACCATCAGATCGCCCCAGGACAGCTTCCTGCCGTACTTCTTCTTGATCGGCCACAGCAGCCGGCGCGCCTTGTCGAGGCCGACGTTGTCCGGCCAGCTGTTGAGCGGGGCGAAGCGCTGCTGGCCGTGGCCGGCGCCGCCCCGGCCGTCGCCGATGCGGTAGGTGCCGGCGGCGTGCCAGGCCATGCGCACCATCAGCGGCCCGTAGTGGCCGTAGTCGGCGGGCCACCAGTCCTGCGAATCGGTCATCAAGGCCGTGAGGTCATTCTTCACGGCCGCCAGGTCGAGGCTGGCGAATTCCTTGCGGTAGTCGAATCCGGGGCCCATCGGATCGGATCTGGAAGAGTGTTGCCGCAGCAAATCCAGCCGCAAGCGGTTCGGCCACCAGTCGTTGTTCGAAGGGCCGCTGCCGGCGTTCGCATGAAAGGGGCATTTGTTGTCGGGCATGGTCGTTTCCTCGCGCAGGTGTGCTCCACTTCGGAGCCCTTGCATTGAAGGTCGCGCAGCGTCGTGTGTCTAATGAATTGTGTAGTATGAATCGATTGATGAAATCGAACGGGTACGCATGACTCTTCAAGAACTGCGCTACATCGTCGCGTTGGCCGACAGCGGGCACTTCGGCAAGGCGGCCGAAGCCTGTTTCGTCACCCAGTCCACGTTGTCCACCCAGCTGCGGAAGCTCGAGGACGGGTTGGGTCTGATCCTGTTCGATCGCAGCCTCAAACGGGTCACCCCGACGCCGATGGGGCGCGAGGTTCTCGCTGCGGCGCGCAACATCCTTGCCGAGGCCGAGCGCATTCGCGCCATCGCCGGCCACAACCGCGACCCGATGGCGCGCACCATCCATCTGGGCATCATCCCGACCCTGGGGCCGTACTACCTGCCGGGCGCACTGGCGCTGGTGCGCAAGCGGCATCCGAGCCTGCGCACCTTGTTGCGCGAAGAGACGACGCCGCAGATCGTCGCGCACCTGCTGGAGGGCGATCTCGACGCCGCCTTGCTCGCGTTGCCGGTAGTCGACGAGAAGATCAAATTCGCGCCGCTGTTCCGGGAGCCGTTCTACGCCGCGCTGCCGGCCGACCACCGGCTGGCGGCGCGCAAGACCTTGCAGGCATCTGATCTGGAGGGCGAAAAGTTGCTGCTGCTGGATGAAGGTCATTGCCTGCGCGATCAGGCGCTCGACTTCTGCAACACCCGCGCGAGCACTTTGCGCGAGGAAGTGCGCGCCACCAGCCTGGAAACCCTGCGCCAGATGGTCGGCATGGGGCTGGGCATCACCTTGCTTCCCGCGCTGGCGGTGAACGCCGGGTCGCGTTCGAGCAACAAGGGCGTGGTCTGTCGCCCCTTCAAGCGGCCCAGCCCGGAACGCGCCATTGCGCTCATCTGGCGCAAACACACGCCGTTTCCGGAGACTTTCCAGCAACTGGCGGCCACGCTGAAGGCGGGGCTGCCGGTCGAGGTGAAGCCGGCCTGACGGCCCGGATCGATACTGCGAAACGCCGTGGCGAAAGGCGTTTCGCTCGTGCCTAACTCACTCCAAGTTGAACGCTGACGGCAGACTCCCGAGTCGCTCGCCGGACAGCACAGGCATGCCATGTCCGGTGCATTCCGGCGCATTCGACCTCAAGCTCTCTCGCGACCTGTTACCCTTGGCGGCTGCACCCGATTCGCCCGTGGCGGTGGCCTTCCGGCAAACCGTCGCGGCCCGCTCCGTTTCTCGCCCAGCCCCAGCCATGACCGCCAGCGATCTCCCCGCCAGTCCGATCTTCAGCACCAGCCAGATCCGCGCCCGTTTCCTCGACTTCTTCCGCGACAAGGGCCACGCCATCGTGCCGTCCAGTTCGCTGGTGCCGGCCAGCGACCCGACCCTGCTGTTCACCAACTCCGGGATGGTGCAGTTCAAGAACGTCTTCCTCGGCAGCGAGAAGCTGCCGTATGTGCGCGCGGCCGATGTGCAGCGCTGCCTGCGCGCGGGCGGCAAGCACAACGATCTGGATTCGGTTGGCTACACCGCGCGCCACCACACCTTTTTCGAAATGCTGGGCAACTGGTCGTTCGGCGATTACTTCAAACGCGAGGCGATCGTCTGGGCGTGGGAATTGCTGACGCAGGTCTATGGCCTGCCGGCCGAGCGGTTGTGGGTCACCGTCTATCACACCGACGACGAGGCGTACGACATCTGGCGCAAGGAAGTCGGTGTGCCGGCCGAGCGCATCGTCCGCATCGGCGACAACAAGGGCGCGCCGTTTGCCTCCGACAACTTCTGGCAGATGGCCGATACCGGGCCGTGCGGGCCGTGCACCGAGATCTTCTACGACCACGGCGACCACATCGCCGGTGGCCCGCCGGGATCGCCCGAGGAAGACGGCGATCGCTACATCGAGATCTGGAACCTGGTGTTCATGCAGTTCGACCGCGCCCCCGATGGCACGCTCTCGAAGCTGCCGGCGCCGTGCGTGGACACCGGCATGGGCCTGGAGCGCCTCGCCGCGGTGCTGCAGCACGTCCATTCGAACTACGAGATCGACCTGTTCGCGCACCTGATCCGCGTCGCCGGCACGCTCACCGCAACCAAGGATCTGGCCAACAAGTCGCTGCGGGTGATCGCCGATCACATCCGCGCCTGCTCGTTCCTGATCGTCGATGGCGTGCTGCCGTCGAACGAAGGCCGTGGCTACGTCCTGCGCCGCATCATCCGCCGCGCCCTGCGCCACGGCTGGATGCTCGGCGTGCGCGGCGAGTTCTTCTGGAAGATAGTGCAGCCGCTGGTCGAGGAAATGGGCAAAGCCTATCCCGAGCTGGCGGCCAAACAGCACTTCGTCGAAGAGGCGTTGCGCGCCGAGGAACACCGCTTCGGCGAGACGCTGGAAAACGGCATGCGCGTGTTCGACGACGTTGCCGCGAAAGCGAGCGGCACGATCCCGGGCGCCGACGCTTTCCGCCTCTACGACACCTACGGCTTCCCGGTCGATCTCACCGCCGACATCGCGCGCGAGCGTGGCCTGTTGGTGGACATGGCCGGCTTCGAGCAGGCGATGGAAGCCCAGCGCGAACGCGCCCGCGCGGCGGGCAAGTTCGAGGCCAAGGGATTGATGCCGGCCGAGCTGGCCAGCCAGCTCGCGCCCACCGTCTTCCTCGGCTACGAGGCGATTTCTGCGCAAGGCTGCAAGGTCGTCGGCATCGTTCGCGACGGCCGTCAGGTCGAGCGTCTGGTCGAAGGCGAAGAAGGATTGGTGATTCTGGAGCGCACGCCGTTCTACGCCGAATCCGGCGGACAAACCGGCGACACCGGCACGCTGGAAAGCGGCAACGGCCGTTTCGACGTCGCCGACACGATCAAGATGGGCGGCGTGTTCTTCGGCCACGCCGGCCGCTGGCACGGCGCGCAGCCGCTGCAGGCCGGCGACGCGGTCGATGCGCGGGTCGATGCCGCGCGCCGCCAGGCCATCGTCCTCAACCACTCGGCCACCCACCTGCTGCACGCGGCGCTGCGCAAGGTGCTCGGCGAGCACGTCACCCAGAAAGGCTCGCTGGTCGCGCCCGACCGCCTGCGCTTCGACTTCGCGCACTTCCAGGCGGTCACGCACGAGCAGCTCGCGACGATCGAGACGATGGTCAACGCGCAGATCCGCGGCAACGCCGAGGCCGAAGTCCATCAGATGGGCATGCAGGAGGCCATCGACTTCGGCGCGATGGCGCTGTTCGGCGAGAAGTACGGCGAGCGCGTGCGCGTGCTGAAGATGGGCGAGTTCTCGACCGAGCTGTGCGGCGGCACCCACGTGCACCGCACCGGCGACATCGGCGTGTTCAAGCTGCTGTCCGAAGGCGGCGTCGCCGCCGGCGTGCGCCGCATCGAGGCGGTGACGGGGCAGGGCGCGCTCGACCACATCGCGCACGAAGAACAGCGGCTGGCGCAGATCGCGCGCCTGCTCGGCGGCAACGTCGGCGATGCCGAGGAAAAACTCCGGCAGCTCCTCGAGCGCCAGAAGAAGACCGAGCGCGAGCTCGAACAGATCAAGGCCAAAGCCAACGCCGGCGCGGCCAGTGACCTCGCGGCGTCGGCGCAGACCGTGGGCGACTTCAAGCTGGTCGCGGCGCGCCTGGAAGGCGTCGATGCCAAGGCGCTGCGCGACAGCGTGGACCAGCTCAAGCAGCAACTCGGCGATGCGGTGATCGTGCTGGCTTCGGTCGCCGAGGGTCGCGCCACCCTGATCGCCGGCGTGCACGGCAAGGCGCTGGGCAAGATCAAGGCCGGCGACCTGCTGGGTCATGTCGCCCAACAGATCGGCGGCAAGGGCGGTGGCCGGCCCGATCTGGCGCAAGGTGGCGGCAGCGACGGCCCGGCGCTGATCGCGGCGCTCGATGGCGTGCGCGGCTGGGTGGCGCAGCGCGCATCGGCTTGAGGACACAGCGTTCCGCCGATGCCGTCGAACGCGTCGACGCGCAGGGGCGGATCGTTCCCGTGCCGGCGCTATCATTGGCGCATCGCGGCACACGCCGCGCCGGCACCGGTTGAACCGTGAACCTGCGACCTGCACCCCCGCTGCAAGTCAGCGACTGGATCAATACCCCCCAGCCGCTGGACATCGGCGATTTCCGCGGGCGCATCCTGGTCATCGAGGCCTTCCAGATGCTGTGCCCGGGCTGCGTCGCCCACGGCCTGCCGCAGGCGCAGCGGATCGCGCAATTCTTTCCGGCCGAGCAGGTGGCGGTGATCGGCCTGCACACCGTGTTCGAGCACCACGAGGTGCAGGGCACGCGCGCGGCGCTGGAAGCGTTCGCGCACGAATACCGGCTGAGCTTCCCGCTCGGCATCGACCGCCAGGATGGCCGTCTGCCGGCGACGATGAGCGCCTACCAGATGCAAGGCACGCCGACGCTGATCGTGGTCGATCGCGACGGCATGCGGCGATACCAGAAATTCGGGCAGGCCGACGATCTGGCCGTTGGCAGCATCATCGGCACCTTGCTGGGCGAGCCGCGTCGCGCGAGCCAATCCGGTGCGGCCGCGCCTGCCGGCTGCGACTCGAATGGCTGCCCGGTTCCAGCTGCTTCCTGAACTCACGCCATGAACGAATCCGTTTCGCCGACCCTCGCCCCCGGCGCCCGCGTCGGCATCACCGAAGACCTGATCGACCGGCAGGTGCGCACCTTCTACGGCAAGATCCGCCAGGACGCGGTGCTGGGGCCGATCTTCGAGCGCGTCATCAGCGACTGGGAACCGCATCTGCTGAAGATGACCGATTTCTGGTCGTCGGTGCTGCTGGGCAGCCGCCGCTATCGCGGCAACCCGGTCGCCCGGCACGCCCCGCTGGCCCTGCGCACGCCGCATTTCCAACGTTGGCTGGAGCTGTTCTCGCAGACCGCCGGCGAGGTGTGTCCGCCCGATGCCGCCGACTTGTTCCGCCAACGCGCCGGGATGATCGCGCAGAGCCTGCAACTGGCGATGGGCACCAGCCACGGCGGCTTGCCGATGCATCCGCAGGCCGGTCAGGGCACCTGACGGACCTTGCCGCACGCCGTTGCAGGCGACCACGCGGCCCATCGCCGACGGTGCAGGTCGATGCGACGACCCCTGCGCAAACCGTGACCTTCGTTCATTGCGCGCCCGGCGCGCGACCGATACCATCGAATCCGTGTTCAGGTCGCAGTGGCAACCGCCCTGCCAGTCTGGCGCAACACCCCGGATGGATGCCGGGGAAGGAGCGAGCGATGTTGATCTTGACGCGAAGGGTGGGAGAAACCCTGATGATCGGCGACGCGGTGACGGTGACCGTGCTCGGCGTGAAGGGCAATCAGGTGCGCATCGGCATCACCGCACCCAAGGATGTCGCCGTGCATCGCGAAGAAATTTTCCAGCGTATCCACAAGGATGAGCCGGGCGCGGCAACCGCGGCACCGATCGAAGGCGAGGGTGGGCCGGGCTCCGGCGAGGGCTGACTCACGTGCAATCTGGCGCGCAGGCGCGCCCTGCGCCAGCGCGATGGCGGCCAGCGAGCGTCGTCGCGTCTGGGGCGTGCGTCGCGAGCACAAGCAAAAGGCCCCTCGCGGGGCCTTTCGTGCAACTGGCGGAGAGAGAGGGATTCGAACCCTCGATGCAGCTTTTGACCGCATACTCCCTTAGCAGGGGAGCCCCTTCGGCCTCTCGGGCATCTCTCCGTGACCGGCTGCGCATCGCGGGGCGATGGGCCGGACGCGCAGGATACCGGCTACGCTTCGCGCCGTAAACCGCTCGTGAGCGGACTGCCGTCGAACGGGCATTGACGCATCGGCGGACACGGCCCATAATTTCCCGTTCCACGCGCCCGTAGCTCAGCTGGATAGAGCACCAGGCTACGAACTTGGTGGTCGGGAGTTCGAATCTCTCCGGGCGCGCCATTTACCAGGCGAAGGGTGCTGCGGCACCCTTCGTCGTCTGGAAATCAGACCATCGGTTTCCGGGCACCCGCTGGCGATGCGCGATCCGCGCGCAGCGGTCGAATGCGGGGTATAGCGCAGTCTGGTAGCGCGCCTGCTTTGGGAGCAGGATGTCGGGGGTTCGAATCCCTCTACCCCGACCAGTCCGCCGCCGCGTGGTCCGCCGCGTGGAGGCGCGATGGGATGGGTGGGCTGCACCGTCGCCGGTATCATCCGCGCAGGCGCCCGCAGCTCGACGGATTGAGCACCGGCCTTCCAAGCCGGTGGTCGAATCCGCAGCGCTTGCGACAGTCCGGTGGACTGTCGCACCGCGGATTCGGGGGAGGCAGGATGCCGACCGGATGACGCTCCATGGATGGATCGGCAGATGGGCAGGCAGTTCAAGTTGGTTGCACAATCCCGGTTCAGGCGCCCGTAGCTCAATGGATACAGCACCGGCCTTCCAAGCCGGTGGTCGAATCCGCAGCGCTTGCGACAGTCCGGTGGACTGTCGCGCGGCGGATTCGGGGGAGGCAGGATGCCGACCGGATGGCGCTCCATGGATGGATCGACCGATAGGCAGGCAGTTCAAGTTGGTTGCACAATTCCGGTTCAGGCGCCCGTAGCTCAATGGATAGAGCACCGGCCTTCTAAGCCGGTGGTTGCAGGTTCGATCCCTGCCGGGCGCGCCAGCCTTGCAGAGGACAGAAGACAGAGGACAGAAGACGGAAGACAGATTGCTCGACAGTAGACAGTGAACCGTCAGCAGTAGAGGCGAGAGGCGGTACCGTCGGAGCGCGGTCAGTCCACCGACTACTGACGACAGTCCACCCTCTGTCCTCTGTCCTCTGTCATCAGTCAGTGGTGGATGTAGCTCAGTTGGTTAGAGCACCGGATTGTGATTCCGGGGGTCGCGGGTTCAAATCCCGTCTTCCACCCCAGTTGCCGGATGCGGCATAATGTCGCGTCCGCTGCCCGCAGCAGCGGGAAGAGATGGGCCGTTAGCTCAGTTGGTAGAGCAGTTGACTCTTAATCAATAGGTCGTAGGTTCGAATCCTACACGGCCCACCAATCTCTCCCCCCGCACTCGGCAGCCACACGCGGCAATCGCGAAAGTGGCGAAACTGGTAGACGCGCTGGATTTAGGTTCCAGTGGGGCAACCCGTGAGAGTTCGAGTCTCTCCTTTCGCACCAGCGCGGCCGGCCACGTGAATCCCCGATCCACCGCAACGCGCGCCTGCCGACAGGCGTGCGCCCACAGGAGTTCACATGCAAGTTTCGGTCGAGAACATCAGCAACCTCGAGCGCCGCGTCACCGTCAGCCTGCCGGTCGATCGCTTCAACGCCATCACCGGCTCGCGCCTGGGCGAAATCGCCCGTTCGGTGCGCATCAAGGGTTTCCGTCCCGGCAAGGTGCCGCACAAGATCATCGAGCAACGCTATGGCGCGCAGGTGCGCAACGAGGTGTTTGGCGATCTGGTGCGCGAGAGCTTCGATGAGGCGGTGCGCAAGGAAAACCTGCGCCCGGCCGGGTCGCCGCAAATCGAGCCGTCCGAGGCCGGCGAAGGCCAGCTCGGCTTCGTCGCCACCTTCGAGGTGGTGCCTGATTTCGGCAGCATCGACGTCGCCAGCCTGCCGATCGTGCGTGCAACGTCCGAAGTGCTCGACGCCGACGTCGACAACATGATCGAGACCTTGCGCACGCAGCGGCGTACCTGGAAGCCGGTCGAGCGCCCGGCGCAGGCCGGCGATCTGGTGATGGTCGAGATGGTGACTCATGTCGACGGTGAGCGCCGTCCGGCCGAAGGCGCCGATCGCGCCGGCACCGTGCTCGGTTCGGGCATGCTCGACAACGAGCTGGAGTTGCGCTTGGTCGGCCAGTCCGCCGATGCCGAGCTCGTCGTCGACACCACCTATCCGGCCGACTGGGCCGATGCGGCGCTGGCCGGCAAGAGTGCGCGCATCGAAACCCGCGTGCTGCGCGTGTCCGAGCCCTACCTGCCGGCGCTGGACGCCGAGTTCATCCGCACCTTCGGGGTGCGCAGCGGCGAGGTCGACGAGTTCCGCGGCGAAGTGCGCGCCAACCTCGAGCGCGAGCTCAAGGGTGCGCTGATGGCGCGCCTGCGCGCCGAAGTTCTGGAGAAGCTGCTCGCGCAGTTCGCGCACGTCGAATTGCCGGCGCGTCTGATTGAAGCCGAGGCGCGGGCGCAAGCGCGTGCCGCCGAGATCCAGGCCCGCGACAACGGCCAGACCGATGTCAACGTCCCGTACGAAGGGTTCCTGCCGGCGGCGCGGCAGCGGGTGGCCACGGTGCTGCTGATCAACGAGATCTCGCGGCAGAACAACCTGCGTCTGGACCAGGCGCGCGTCAACGAGACGATGCGGCTGATCGCATCGACCTACGAAGACCCCAAGCAGGTCATCGACCTGTACCGCAACAACCCGCGCATGTTGCAGGAGTTGCAAGGCCGGGTGATGGAAGAGCAGGTGATCGATTGGGTTGCCGAGCAGGCGCATGCGAGTGAACATCACCTGAGCTTTGCCGACGCCATGCAGCAGCGCGGTTGAGGCCGCGCCCTGCGGCAAGTATCGCGGGGCGTTGAATTCAGGCGCCCCCGGTGCCATCTGAGGTGCGTGCCCACCCCTGCGAGTCAACGGAGCTGCCGATGATCCCGACCAAGAACCTCAACCTCGTGCCGATGGTGGTCGAACAGACCAGCCGTGGCGAGCGCGCCTACGACATCTATTCGCGCCTGCTCAAGGAGCGCGTGATCTTCTGCGTAGGCCCGATCGACGACTACATGGCCAACGTGATCGTCGCGCAGTTGTTGTTCCTCGAAGCCGATAATCCCGAGAAGGACATCAGCCTGTACATCAACTCGCCAGGCGGCATCGTCACCGCCGGCATGGCGATTTACGACACCATGCAGTTCATCAAGCCCGAAGTCAGCACGATCTGCGTCGGCCAGGCGGCCAGCATGGGCTCGCTGCTGCTGGCGGCCGGCGCCCACGGCAAGCGCTACGCGCTGCCCAATTCGCGGGTGATGATCCACCAGCCGCTGGGCGGTTTCCAGGGCCAGGCCACCGACATCGAGATCCACGCCCGCGAGATCCTGTCGTTGAAGGACAAGCTCAATTCGATCCTCGCCACGCACACCGGGCAGTCGGTGGAAACCATTGCCCGCGACACCGAACGCGACAATTTCAAGAGCGCCGAGGAAGCTCGCGTCTACGGCCTGATCGACCAGGTCATCGAGCGCCGCGCCGACGAAACGGTGCAGGCGTCCTGAGCCGCGTGGCGGCGCCGAAAGCCGCCACCCATCACGATTCCCGCGTCGGTCGCCGGCGCGGGCTGTGCTATTCTGAAAACGCCCTCCGTCACGGAGAACGGGATACATGAGCGACGACCGCAGCGGCCGATCCAGCGAGAGCGGCAAAATTCTTTACTGTTCGTTCTGCGGCAAGAGCCAGCACGAAGTGCGCAAGCTGATCGCCGGCCCATCGGTGTTCATCTGCGACGAATGCGTCGAGCTGTGCAACGACATCATCCGCGAAGAACTCGAAGAAAAGGCGCAGGCGGCCGGCAGCCACCTGCCCAAACCGCGCGAGATCATGGACGTGCTCGACCAGTACGTGGTCGGCCAGCAGCGCGCAAAAAAGACGCTTTCGGTGGCCGTCTACAACCACTACAAGCGCATCGAGAGCCGCGGCAAGGGCGAAGACGTCGAATTGTCGAAGTCGAACATCCTGCTGGTCGGCCCGACCGGCTCGGGCAAAACGCTGCTGGCCGAGACGCTGGCGCGCCTGCTCAACGTGCCGTTCACGATCGCCGATGCGACCACGCTGACCGAGGCCGGTTACGTGGGTGAAGACGTCGAAAACATCATCCAGAAGCTGCTGCAAAAGTGCGACTACGACGTCGAGAAAGCGCAGACCGGCATCGTCTACATCGACGAGATCGACAAGATCTCGCGCAAGTCCGAGAACCCCTCGATCACCCGCGACGTATCGGGCGAGGGCGTGCAGCAGGCGTTGCTCAAGCTGATCGAAGGCACCATCGCCAGCGTGCCGCCGCAGGGCGGGCGCAAGCACCCGCAGCAGGAGTTTTTGCAGGTCGATACCAAAAACATCCTGTTCATCGTCGGCGGCGCGTTCGCCGGGCTGGAGAAAATCATCCAGCAGCGCAGCACCGATGCCGGCGGCATTGGCTTTGGCGCCAAGGTCAAGAGCAAGTCGAAAAAAGCCGAGGTCGGCCGCTTGCTCGCCGATGTCGAGCCGGAAGATCTGATCAAGTTCGGATTGATTCCCGAGTTCGTCGGTCGCCTGCCGGTGGTCGCCACCCTCGAAGAACTCGACGAGGCGGCGCTGGTGAAGATCCTCACCCAGCCCAAGAACGCGCTGAGCAAGCAATTCAAGAAGCTGTTCGACATGGAAGGCGTGGATCTGGAGCTGCGGCCCGAGGCGCTGGCAGCGGTCGCCCGCAAGGCACTCAAGCGCAAGACCGGCGCGCGTGGGTTGCGCACCATCCTCGAGTCGGTGCTGCTGGACACCATGTTCGATCTGCCGTCGCTGGAAAACGTCAGCAAGGTGGTGGTCGACGAATCGGTGATCGACAACCAGACCGAGCCATTCCTGATCTACTCCAACCCGCCGGCTCCACAGCGCGCTGCGTCGGAGTGATCGCCCGGCAGCGGCTGGATGCCGGCGCGAAGGCGTCGGCCGCCGCCGCCCGCCTGCGTTGCACGCAAATTCGCGCCAGGTCGCGCGCCACGGCGCGCCCCGTGGCCGCCACTCGCCGGCCGGTTGGTCTGCAAGTGATTGATTTGCATTGCGGCGCTTGCCTGCGCGGGAATCCCCGGCGGGCGCCGCTTGCAAGCCTGCGCGGCAAACCCCATAACCGCCCCATGGACGCCGCCGCCGTCCCCAGGAGTTCGCGATGACCGCCACCCCTCAACACGTCGACCTGCCGGTGCTGCCGCTGCGCGATGTCGTCGTCTATCCGCACATGGTGATCCCGCTGTTCGTCGGCCGCGATCGCTCGGTGCGTGCGCTGGAGATGGCGATGGAAGCCGACAAGCAGATCCTGCTGTTCGCGCAAAAGAGCCCCGATATCGACGAGCCGACGAAGAAGGATCTGTACGAGGTCGGCACTCTGGCCACCGTGCTGCAGCTGCTCAAACTGCCAGACGGCACCATCAAGGTGCTGGTCGAGGGCGGCGCGCGCGTGCGGATGCAGGCCAGCGGCGAGCGCGACGGCGTGCTGACCGCGCAGGCCGAAGTGATCGCGCCGGTGCCGCCCGCGCACCCGCGGGAGATCGAAGTCACCACCCGCGCGTTGATCACGCAATTCGAGCAGTACCTCAAGACCAACCGCAAATTGCCGCCCGAATTGCTGGCCACGATCAACGGCATCAGCGATCCGGGGCGCCTGGCCGACACCATCGCCGCCCACATCGGCGTGCGCGTGGCCGAGAAGCAGAAATTGCTGGAGACGCTCGACATCGCCACCCGGCTGGAATTGCTGATCGGCTACGTCGAAGGCGAGATCGACGTGCAGCAGCTCGAAAAGCGCATCCGCGGCCGGGTCAAGTCGCAGATGGAAAAGAGCCAGCGCGAGTACTACCTCAACGAGCAGATGAAGGCGATCCAGAAAGAGCTCGGCGAGGCCGACGAGGCGCCCAACGAAATCGAGGAAATGGCGCGCAAGATCGCCGCCGCCGGCATGCCCAAGGTCGTCGAGACCAAGGCGAAGGCCGAGCTCAACAAGCTCAAGCAGATGTCGCCGATGTCGGCCGAATCCACCGTCGTGCGCAATTATCTCGACTGGATGGTCGGGCTGCCGTGGAAGAAGCGCAGCAAGGTGCGCAAGGATCTCAAGGCCGCCACCAGCGTGCTCGACGCCGATCACTACGGGCTGGAGAAGGTCAAGGAGCGCATCCTCGAATACCTCGCCGTGCAGAGCCGGGTGAAGCAGATGAAAGGCGCGATCTTGTGCCTGGTCGGGCCACCGGGCGTGGGCAAGACCTCGCTCGGGCAGTCGATCGCCAAGGCGACCAACCGCAAGTTCGTGCGCATGTCGCTCGGCGGCGTGCGCGACGAGGCCGAGATTCGCGGCCATCGCCGCACCTACATCGGCTCGATGCCGGGTCGCATCCTGCAGAACCTGTCCAAGGCCGGCTCGCGCAATCCGCTGTTCGTGCTCGACGAGATCGACAAGATGTCGATGGACTTTCGCGGCGATCCGTCCTCGGCGCTGCTCGAGGTGCTCGACCCGGAGCAGAACCACGCCTTCAACGACCACTACCTCGAAGTCGATTTCGACCTGTCCGAGGTGATGTGGATCGCCACCGCCAACTCGCTCAACATCCCCGGCCCCTTGCTCGATCGCATGGAGGTCATCCGCATCCCCGGCTACACCGAGGAAGAAAAGCTGCACATCGCCAGCCGTTATCTGTTGCCCAAGCAGATCAAGGGCAATGGCCTGAAGGCCGAGGAGATCAAGATCAGCGAAGGCGCGTTGCGCGACATCGTGCGCTATTACACGCGCGAATCGGGCGTGCGCAATCTCGAACGCGAGATCTCCAAGATCTGCCGCAAGGCGGTCAAGGAAATCGCCCTGGAAGGCCCGCCGAAAGCGAAGAAAAAACCGGCGCCGCGGCAGATCACGCCGAAGAACCTGGAGCACTATCTGGGCGTGCGTCGCTTCGATTTCGGGCGCGCCGAGGAGCACAACGAAGTCGGTCTCGTCACCGGGCTGGCATGGACGGAAGTCGGCGGCGACTTGTTGCAGATCGAAGCCTCGCTGGTGCCCGGCAAGGGCGCGATGATCCTCACCGGCAAGCTCGGCGAGGTGATGCAGGAGTCGGTGAAGGCGGCGCATTCGGTGGTGCGCGCGCGCGCCGAATCACTGGGCCTCGACCGCGATTTCCACCACAAGCTCGACTTCCACCTGCACGTGCCCGAAGGCGCAACGCCGAAGGACGGCCCGAGCGCCGGTATCGCGATGGCGACCGCGCTGGTGTCGGCGCTGTCGGAAGTGCCGGTACGCGCCGACGTGGCGATGACCGGCGAGATCACCTTGCGCGGCCGCGTGCTGCCGATCGGTGGCTTGAAGGAGAAACTGCTGGCGGCGTTGCGTGGCGGCATCCACACCGTCATCATCCCCGAGGACAATCGCAAGGATCTGGCCGACATTCCGCGCAACGTCACCCAGGGCATGAAGATCATTCCGGTGCGCTGGATCGACGAAGTGCTCGACATCGCGCTGGAGCATCCGCTGGTGCCCAAGGCCGCCGAAGCCGGCGTGCATGTCGTCGCTGGCGAGGCGGAAGCCGGGCCGGCGGCGGCCGATGCGCCGCGCGCACACTGAATCGGCGATGACTTGCGGAACGGCCGACGCCTCCGTCGGCCGCGCTGGAAGCCGCGTAAAACCTAGCGTTTGCGTGTTGCACGGCATCGGTGCGACTGGTATAAATCGCAGCGACCGCAGCGTCCGCCGCATGGCACGCGCAGCGGCCCAGGTCGATCGGGCGTGCAGGGGATGATGGCACGCCCGGATTGAACGTATCGCTGGCCCAATTGCCCCCCCAGGAGTATTCAATGAACAAGGCTGATTTCATCGCTTCGGTTGCGGAACGTTCCGAGTTGTCCAAGGTCGATGCCGGCCGTGCCGTCGACGCGATGGTGGAGACGATCACCAAGGCCCTGAAGAAAGGCGACAGCGTGACCCTCGTCGGCTTCGGCACGTTCGCGATCCGCAAGCGCGCCGCGCGCACCGGCCGCAATCCGCGTACCGGCCAGACGATCAAGATCAAGGCGTCGAAGAATCCGGCCTTCAAGGCTGGCAAGGCGCTGAAGGATGCCGTAAACTAAGCAGCTGCGGTTTCGATCGAACGGAGCCGGCCTTGCTGGCCGGCTCTCGGCCATCGCCCCACGGGTGCTTAGCTCAGCGGTAGAGCGTCGCCCTTACAAGGCGAGGGTCGGGGGTTCGAAACCCTCAGCACCCACCAGCAGGCGTCGCGTGCGGAGCATTCCGCAGGAGTTCGTCGATCGCCCGATGGATGTCCGACGCACGTTGCCAGTGCGGCAGGCATTGCTGGAATCGTTGCAAACGCGGAGTGGTAGTTCAGTCGGTTAGAATGCTGGCCTGTCACGCCGGAGGTCGCGGGTTCGAGTCCCGTCCACTCCGCCATCTTCACCAGGGGCGCCGATGGGCGCCCTTGTTTTTTTGGGCCCTGCGGGCGCTTTTGTCGAGAGTCGCACGAGCATGCTGGAAAAAATCCGCAAAGCCAGTACCGGCTGGTTCGCCGGTCTCATCATCGGGCCGCTCATCGTCCTGTTCGGGCTGTGGGGCATCAACGACTACTTCGCCAGTCGCACCGACACCTACGTGGCGCGCATCACGCTCGCGCCGGGTTGGTTCGGGACCTCGGTCGGCGCCAAGTACAAGGATATTTCGGCCGACGAGTTCCGCCGTCGGTTGGAAGTCGAGCGCCAGAACGAACGCCAGCGGCTGGGCGATCGTTTCGATCAGGCGACCTTCGACAGCCTCGACAACAAGCGCAAGGTCGTCGACATGATGGTCATGCGCGATCTGCTGCTGGCGGCCGCGCAGGCCGACGGCATGGCCGTCTCCAGCCGGCAGCTGTTCGATGCGATCAATTCCGATCCGATGTTCCAGGTCGACGGCAAGTTCGACGCCCAGCGCTACCAGCAGACCTTGCCGCTGCTCAACCCGCCGATGACGGTGGCGCAGTACGAGGCTACCCGGCGCGAGGACCTGCTGGTGCAGGCGCTGGCCCGCGAGATCACCTTCTCCGGCATCGCCTCGGCCAAGGAGATCGACGACGCGCTGCGTCTGGGTGGCCAGAAGCGCGATCTGCGCTACGTCGCGCTGCCGGTGCCGGTCGATGGCCCGGCGCCGGACGATGCCGCGATCGCCGCGTGGTACAAGGCGCATGGCGCCGACTACCGCACCCAGGAACAGGTCGCGATCGAATACCTGGAGCTCGACGCGGCGACGTTGCCGGCGCCGCCGGCGATCGACGACGCCACCTTGCACCAGCGCTACGACGATCAGAAGGATCGTTACGTCGAGCCCGAGCAACGGCTGGCCTCGCACATCTTGTTCAACGTGCCGGCCAATGCCACGCCGGCGCAGGAAAAGGCGGTGCAGGCCCGAGCCGCGGCAGTCGCGGCGAAGGCGCGCGCCGCCGGCGCCGATTTCGCGGCGATGGCCAAGGCCGAATCCGACGACGTCGGTTCGAAGAACGTCGGTGGCGATCTGGGCTGGCTGTCCGAGAAGGCGATCGACCAGAAAGCGTTCGCAACCGCCCTGTTTGCGCTCAAGCCCGGGCAGGTCAGCGATCCGGTGCGCACGGCCGAGGGCTGGCACGTCATCTTGTTGCGCCAGGTTCGCGCCGGCAACCGCATTCCGTTCGAGCAGGTGCGCGCGCAATTGCTGGCCGATGCCACCAAGGAAGCGCGCGAAAAGGATTTTTCCGATCGTTCCGGCAAGCTGGTCGATCTCACCCTCAAGGATCCGACCACGCTGGCGTCGGCCGCCAAGGAACTCGGGATGACGGTGCAGAAGACGCCGCTGTTCACCCGTGCCGGCGGGCCGGGGATCGCTGCCAATCCGGCGGTGATCAAGGCGGCGTTCTCCGCCGCGCTGATCGACAGCGGCGAGAACAGCGATGAAATCGACCTCGACCGCAAGGATCACCAGCACATGGTGGTCATCCGCGTCGCCGAGCATCAGCCGGTGAAGACATTGCCGCTGGCGCAGGTGCGCGACCGCGTGATTGCCGACATCCAGGCCGACAAGCGCGCCAAGGCTGCGAAGATGGTTGCCGACGCGATGCTGGAGCGCGCGCGCAAGGGCGAGAAGCTGGAAGCGCTGGCGGCGTCGGTCGGTACCGGCGTGCAGACGCTGGTCGCCGTCGAGCGCAATCAGCCGATGCCATCGAAGGATGTCATCGATGCCGTGTTCCGCATGCCGCGCCCGCGCGATGGCAAGCCGCTGCCGTTGGCGGTGGCCGATCTGGCGCCCGATCATTACGCCTTGATCGAGCTCACCCGCGTCGTCGATGGCGATCCGTCGGCGATGGATGCGGCCACCCGCGAGAACTACCGCAAGCAATTTGCGGCACAGGCGCGCGGTGGGCTGGAAGTGCGCAATTACATCGACGCGCTGCGCAAGCGCTTCCCGGTCAGGATCGCCGACGATCGGTTGTAAACGCCGGTTGTAAACGCCGGTGGTGATGCCGGCGGTGATGCCGACAACTTGATGGCGTATCCGACGGGAAAGCAGTCGCGTAAGCGCCGGTGATGACGCCGGCCGTGCTGCCGGCTGTGCTTGCCCGGTGGATGCGATGCCGGGCAGCCGTGGCGCGTGCCGTTGGCGATGAGGCGCCGGCTGGCTCGGTGAGCGATCCACCACCATTGCTGCCGACTTTCGCGCACGGTCTGCGAGTCGATGCCATCGTGCGCGTCGACGCTGCCGGCATGTCGGCATGGCGCGGCATCCCGCGGCCGCCGAGTGGCTGTGAACCATTCAGTCTTTGCGCGCAGACGCCGAGCCGCCCGGCCCACTCGCGTCGGTAGAGTCTTGTTGCCGCGGTGGTCCCGCTGGCACCCAGGGGTGTCGGCCGCGCCCTGCGGCGAGCCACTTCGAATTGCGCGCCACCTGCGCCACGATGGCTGGCGGGCGTGCGGCGGCGGCATCGCGATCGTCGCGCGCGGGCTTGGTGATGCCGTCGTCGCCATCGCCCCGCCGTGAACCGCAGGTGGCAGGCGATCGTGGTGGGCGGGCGATAGTGGTGACACGCTGGATGGCGTACACGGTCGCTGCCTGCGCGGCGAACCGATCGGCGCGCCGGGTGGACGGGGCCGAAAACGAACAGCCCCGCACGAGGCGGGGCTGGCCGTCAGGCAATGAGTGGATCGGGTGACGGTCACGCGTCACCCGCCTGCCACGTTCCGCTCTCTCGCCCGCTCCCCCCTCCCGCAAGCCGGAGAGGGGCGATGGTGCCGTGCGGGCGTCGCCTTGCTTACAGCAACGGAACCAGCAACAAGGCGACGATGTTGATGATCTTGATGAGGGGGTTCACCGCCGGGCCGGCGGTGTCCTTGTACGGGTCGCCGACGGTGTCGCCGGTGACCGCGGCCTTGTGGGCCTCGGAACCCTTGCCGCCGTGGTGGCCGTCCTCGATGTACTTCTTGGCATTGTCCCAGGCGCCGCCGCCGGTGGTCATCGAGATCGCCACGAACAGGCCGGTGACGATGGTGCCGATCAGCACGCCGCCCAGCGCCTGCGCGCCGGCCTGCGGGCTGCCGGCCAGCGCCTTGATGCCGAACGCGACCAGCACCGGCACCAGCACCGGCAACAGCGAGGGCACGATCATTTCCTTGATCGCGGCGCGGGTCAGCATGTCCACCGCCTTGTCGTACTGCGGCTTGCCGGTGCCTTCCATGATGCCGGCGATGGTCTGGAACTGGCGACGCACTTCGACGACGACCGCACCGGCGGCGCGGCCGACTGCTTCCATCGCCATCGCGCCGAACAGGTAGGGGATCAGGCCACCGATCAGCAAGCCGATGATCACGTAGTGGTTCGACAGGTCGAACTGGGTGCTCGTGCCGAAGTGCTTGTCGAGGTTGCTGGTGTAGTCGGCGAACAGGACGAGCGCGGCCAGTGCGGCCGAACCGATCGCGTAGCCCTTGGTCACCGCCTTGGTGGTGTTGCCGACGGCGTCGAGCGGGTCGGTGACGTTGCGCACGTCCTTGGGCAGCTCCGACATCTCGGCGATGCCGCCGGCGTTGTCGGTGATCGGGCCGTAGGCGTCGAGCGCGACGATCATGCCGGCCATCGACAGCATGGCGGTGGCGGCGATAGCGATGCCGTACAGGCCGGCCAGTGCATAGGTGCCCCAGATCGCGGCACAGATCATCACCACCGGCAGCGCGGTGGCCTTCATCGAGATGCCCAAGCCGGCGATGATGTTGGTGCCGTGGCCGGTGGTGGATGCGGCGGCGATGTGCTTGACCGGGTTGTACTGGGTGCCGGTGTAGTACTCGGTGATCCACACGATCACGCCGGTCAGCGCCAGGCCGATCAGGGTGCAGTAGAACAGCGGCATCGCGCCGAGCGGCGAGTCCTTCATCAGCATCGTGGTGATCGGGTAGAACGCCACCGCGGCGAGCACCGCCGAGACGATCACGCCGCGGTAGAGCGCGCCCATGATCGAGCCGCCGGCGCCGACTTTCACGAACAAGGTGCCAATGATCGAGGCCACGATCGACACGCCGCCGAGCACCAGCGGCAGCAGCGCGGCGTTGCCGCCGACCTTGTCGCCGAGCAGGCCGCCGAGCAGCATGGTCGCCACCACCGTCACCGCGTAGGTCTCGAACAGGTCGGCCGCCATGCCGGCGCAGTCGCCGACGTTGTCGCCGACGTTGTCGGCGATCACCGCCGGGTTGCGCGGATCGTCTTCCGGGATGCCGGCTTCGACCTTGCCGACCAGATCGGCACCGACGTCGGCGCCCTTGGTGAAGATGCCGCCGCCCAGGCGCGCGAAGATCGAGATCAGCGATGAGCCGAACGCCAGCCCGACCAGCGGATGCAGTTGATCCTCACCGCTCAGGCCCATCTTGCCGAGCGCGTAGTAGTAGCCGGCGACGCCGAGCAGGCCCAAGCCCACCACCAGCATGCCGGTGATGGCGCCGCCGCGAAAGGCGACGTCCATCGCCGGGCCCATGCCACGGCGGGCGGCCTCGGCGGTGCGCACGTTGGCGCGGACCGAGACGTTCATGCCGATGTAGCCGGCGGCGCCCGAGAGGATCGCGCCGACCGCGAAACCAATGGCCGTCGGCCAGCCGAGCTTGGTCAGGCCGATGACGAGGAAGAGCACGACGCCGGCGATGGCGATCGTCATGTACTGGCGGTTGAGGTAGGCCTGCGCGCCTTCCTGGATCGCTGCGGCGATCTGCTGCATGCGTTCGTTGCCGGCCGGCTGGGCGGTGATCCACTTTGCCGAAACCAAGCCATAGACGATGGCCAAGGCCGCGCACCCCAGCGCCAGCCACAAACCGTACTGCTCAAGCATGAACGCACTCCCCCGACGAAAGGTCAGTCAAAGATGGAACCGCAGGATGGATTTGCCGATGGTTGGCCGTGCCGATGCCGAGTACATTGCGGCACGGCCAGACCCTGTCAGCCGGCCCCGGAAGGCGGCTGAACCGTGAAAGTATGACAAATTCGGCGACGCGGTGCCATTCCAGGACCAAACCCGGGCGCAAGCGCATCCGCAAACGACGAGGCCGCCCGAATCGGCGGCCTCGTGCACGGGCATGGCAGCGGGGTTACCGCTTGGGTTCGAGCTTGTCGTTGAGGATCCAGCCGGTATTGCCGTTCTCGTCCTCGACTTCCCACCACATGTCCTGCTTGCCGCCGGTCGGGTAGACCATCATGCCCGGGTCGAGGCGACGAACCGGCGCCGAGGCGACCGCTGGCGAGCGGTGCATCTCCACCGCCACGCGCGTAACGAACGCCTGCCGTGGCGCCGCCGCCACCTCGTTGGCATTCATGCCGCCCATCTGGGTGACGAGCTGGCGATAGGCATCGAGGAAGGCCAGGCCGACCACCTTGCCGACATCGGTGTTTTCGTAGGCGCCGCCGCCGGCGCCGCCCCAGCCGAGGAAGCCGCCGCCGCCGAACGACAGGTCGGTCTTCTTGGCGAAGCCCTCGATGTTGTATTCCTCTTCCGAGGTGCGGGTGTTGACCAGCGAAAGCACCGTCTGCGCTTCCACCTTGCTGGTGCGGATACCGGCCGCCAGCGCGCCGACGCGACCGCCGACCAAGCCGCCGACCAGACCACCGACGGCGCTGCCACCGGAGTTCTGGTTTTGTCCGGCGACATCGGCCACCAACAGCCAGTCGGCGGTCTTGATCTGGCCCTTGCCCACGTTGGAGCCGCGTTGCAGCTCACCGCCGCCGGCCAGCGCCTGCTCGCGCTGGATCGCTTCCATGCCGGCGCCACGATTGACCAGCTTGAAGCAGCCCGAACGGTTGACGAAGGTCTTGAGCAACGTCGAAGGCGCGCTCAGGCCGTACGCCGACCAGCCGCGGCCATCGCCGTCGACCAGCGCGATCGTGCCCAGCACATGGCCGCAATGCGGGATGTCGGCGCTCTTGCTCGAGCCGCGCTGGTTTTCGACGCCGCCGCCAGCGAATGCAGGCGCCGACAGGGCGAGGGCGAGAGCGGACGCCAATACGATCGTTGCGCGATGTTGCATCGAGGATTCTCCGGATGAGCAGGTGGAAATGGGATGGCGGGTGATGCGCGTGCGCAGGCGCTGGGCCGCTCAGCATATCATGATGATCGCAAAGGAATTCTCCGCAAACGCTGAACCGTGCATGGGCGCGGGTGAGTGGTCGTTGCCGCGGCCACGTGGGGTTGTGGCAACCTGTCGATCCCAGCCTCATGGAAACGGTGAAATGTTCCCCATCCGGACGTTGTTCGCCCTGTTGGCCTGCACCGCGGCGACGGTCGCCGTCGCCGCGCCCGCGCCGGAAATTGCCCGGCCGCCGGGCAGCACGACGCCGCAGGCGATCGGCATGCTGCATTCGCTGCGCAGCATCCCCGAGGCCTGCGTGCTGATCGAGGGCCTGTATACCGGTGACCCGGTCGAGCCATATCGCATCGAGGTGTTGCCGCGCGATCCGTGCGTACGGCGCGCGGCCTATGTCGATGCGGCGCGCCTGCAGCCGCCGCCGTCGCTGGCCGGGCACTGGCTGCTCAACGATCGCATCGAGGTGCCGCGCGCCGATCAGCCGGCCTGCGTGGCGACCGTGGAAATCTGGCGCAAGGCAGGGACGACGGCGCCGCCGGCGCTCGATGCGCAGGGCCGGGCGCGGCTGTATCTGGACAAGCCGCAGGCCGCCGCCGCTGTGCCGATGTTCACGGCCAAACTGGCATGGTCGGCCGCCTGCAAGACCGCCCCGAAGCTCAGCCCGGCCACGCCGGCAGCGTCTTCGCCAGCGGCCGGTTCTTGAGGGTGACGTAAGCCGGGATGCCGTCGCGCCGATACGGCGGCGGTGCCTGCCCACGCAGCAGCGGCGCGAAGTAACGGCGGGCGACGGCGCTGATGCCGTGGCCGTCGTCGCGGATGAAATCCTCCGGCAGCTTCTTTTCGTGATTGGCCAGATCGGCCAGCGGCGCCGGCACGATCTTCCAGTGATACGGCACGTCGCGGATGCGGCGGATCACCGGCATCACGGCGTTGCGGCCGGCCAGCGCGTACTGCACGGCGGCGCGGCCGACGGCGAGCGCGTGCTTGAGGTCGGTCGCCGAGGCGAGATGGCGCGCCGAGCGCTGCAAATAATCGGGCACCGTCCAGTGCACCTTGAAGCCGAGCTGGTCCTTGACGACCTGCGCCAGATGCGGAGCGACGCCGCCGAGCTGGGCATGGCCGAAGGCATCGACGGTGCCGGCTTCGGCGAGAAAACGCCCGTCCGGCCCGCGCACGCCTTCGGAGGCCACCACGAGGCACCAGCCGACCCGCGCGACGGTGGCCTGCACCCGCGCCAGGAAGTCCGCTTCATCGAACGCGCGTTCGGGAAACAGAATCAGGTGCGGCGCCTCGTCCGGCCCGTGCCCGGCCATGCCGGCCGCTGCCGCCAGCCAGCCGGCGTGGCGCCCCATCGCCTCGTAGATGAACACCTTGGTCGAGGTGTCGGCCATCGCCGCCACGTCCAGCGCCGCCTCGCGCACCGACACCGCCGTGTATTTCGCCGCCGAGGCGAAGCCGGGGCAGCAGTCGGTGACGACCAGATCGTTGTCGACCGTTTTCGGCACCCCGATGCAACTCAGCGGGTAGCCGAACTCGGTGGCGATCGCCGACAGCTTGAGCGCGGTATCGGCCGAATCGTTGCCGCCGTTGTAGAGGAACCAGCGGATATCGTGGGCACGAAACACCGCGATCAGCCGCTCGTAAGGTGCGCGGTCGACCTCCGGTGCCTTGAGCTTGTAGCGGCACGATCCGAACGCGCCGCCCGGCGTGTGCGCCAGCGCGCGGATGGCGGCGGCGGTTTCGTGCGAGGTGTCGATCAGATCCTCGCGCAGCGCGCCAAGGATGCCGTTGCGCGCGGCCAGCACCTTGATCCGGTGCGAGCGGGCGGTGTGGATCACCGCCGAGGCGGTGGCGTTGATGACGGCGGTCACGCCGCCCGATTGCGCGTACAGCAGATTGCCGTGGCTCATGGCGTGATCCTTCCGCGGCTTTGATTTGACTTGCGCGGCTGCCTGCGGGTAGCGTGAACGCAGTCCGCATCGTCCGCGATGTCGTGGTGCGGCCCGAGTGTAGCAACCCGGGCGCACCATCGGCCTCGTCCGACGATGCTTTCTTTCGGGAATTTCGACGATGCGACTGGTACTACTCGGCGCGCCGGGCTCCGGCAAGGGCACCCAGGCCGCGCTTTTGCGCGATCACTACGGCGTGCCGCACATCTCCACCGGCGAATTGCTGCGCGCCGCAGTAAAAGCCGGTACGCCGCTGGGCCTGCAGGCGAAGGCGGTGATGGATTCCGGGCAACTGGTGTCCGACGAGATCGTGCTGTCGATCCTCGAAGAACGCCTGTCGCGCGGCGACACCGGGCCGGGCTACATCCTCGACGGCTACCCGCGCAACCTCGCCCAGTGCAGCGCCCTCGACGCCCTGCTGGCCCGCCTCGGGCAGCCGGTCGAACGCGCCATCCAGCTCGATGTCGATGCCGAACTGCTGATCGCCCGCCTCGCCGGCCGCGCTTTGGCCGAAGGCCGCGCCGACGACAACCCGGAATCGGTGCGCAAGCGCCTGCAGGTTTACGAAGAACAGACCGCGCCGGTGATCGACTACTACCGCCACCAGCAAAAGCTCACCGCCGTCGATGGCGTTGGCGCACTGGAAGAGGTCTTCGCGCGGGTCGTCGAGGCGCTGGATAGCCGGTACGCTTGATTCGGGAATCGGGAATCGGGAATCGGGAATCGGGAATCGCCTCGGTGTGCTGACCGCCTTCTGACCTCTGTCATCCGTCCTCTGGATGCCCGCATAATTCGGGCCGCTCCCGAATCAGCAGGCTTTCCCCTTGAAACTCCACATCCTCGGCATCGCCGGCACTTTCATGGGCGGCGTGGCGGCGCTGGCGCGCGAACTCGGCCACGCGGTCGCCGGCAGCGACGCCAACATTTACCCGCCGATGTCCACCCAGCTCGAAGCCCTTGGCATTGCGCTGGCACAAGGCTATTCGGCAGCGAACATCGCCGCCGATACCGATGTCGTGGTGGTCGGCAATGCGCTCTCGCGCGGCAACCCGGCGGTTGAACACGTACTCGATGCCGGCATCGCCTACACCTCCGGCGCGCAGTGGCTGGCCGAGCAGGTGCTGCCGGGGCGCACCACGCTGGCGGTGGCCGGCACCCACGGCAAGACCACCACCACCTCGATGCTGGCGTGGATCCTCGAATCCGCCGGTCGCGAGCCGGGCTTTCTGGTGGGCGGCGTGCCGGAGAACTTCGGCGTCTCGGCGCGTCGCGGCGTCGGTGCGGAGTTCGTCGTCGAGGCGGACGAATACGACACCGCGTTCTTCGACAAGCGCAGCAAGTTCGTCCACTACCGGCCGCGGGTGGCGATTCTCAATAATCTGGAATACGACCACGCCGATATCTTCCCTGACATCGCCGCGATCCAGCGCCAGTTTCATCACTTGGTGCGCACGGTTCCGGGCAACGGAAAGCTCATCGTCAACGGTGAGGATGCGCGCCTGGCGGAAGTGCTGGCGATGGGCTGCTGGACGCCGGTCGAGCGCTTCGCGATGAGTGGCGATTGCGAGTGGACGCCACGCCTGCTCGTGGCCGATGGCTCGCGCTTCGCGGTGCGCCATCGCGGCAGCGAAGTTGGCATTGTCGACTGGAGCCTGCTCGGCGCGCACAACGTGATGAATGCGCTGGCGGCGATTGCGGCCGCGCATGCCGTCGGTGTCGAACCGGCGCAGGCGGTCACGGCACTGGCCACGTTCCGCAGCGTCAAGCGGCGGCTGGAAGTGCTCGGCAGCGCGCGCGGCATCACCGTCTACGACGACTTTGCGCATCACCCGACCGCGATCGCCACCACGCTCGCGGGACTGCGCGCCAAGGTCGGCGGCGCGCGCATCGTCGCGGCGATGGAGCCGCGCAGCAATTCGATGCGACTGGGCGCGCATGCCGAGCAGATCGCGCCCTCGCTGGCCGATGCCGATGCCGTCGTGTTCCTGCGTCGCGCCGAGTTGCCGTGGGACGCCGGCAAGGTGATCGCCGGCTTGCGCGGGCAGGGCGTGGCGACGCCGACGGTGGATGAATTGATCGCGCAACTCTTGCAATCGACCCGTGATGGCGACCACGTCGTGTTCATGTCCAACGGCGGCTTCGAAGACGCGCCGCGGCGCTTTCTGGCGGCGTTGCAGGGCTGATCGGCGGCGACGCATTCGAATGGCACCATCGTGTACGCGAATGCGGACGATGGTGAAAGTGGATCGCGGCCGCGTTGGCCTACACTGACGGCCTGATCCCGAACCGGAGCACGCCATGACCGACCTGCGCGGCAAGACCTTGTTCATCACCGGCGCTTCACGCGGCATCGGTTTGGCGATCGGCTTGCGCGCCGCGCGCGATGGCGCCAACGTCGTCGTCGCCGCCAAGTCGAGCGTGCCGAATCCGAAGCTGCCGGGCACGATCCACACCGCCGCCAAGGCCATCGAGGAAACCGGCGGTCGCGCGCTCGCCATCCAGTGCGACATCCGTGAAGAGGATCAGGTGCGCGCCGCGGTCGCGCAAACCGTGGCGACCTTCGGCGGCATCGACATCCTCGTCAACAATGCCAGCGCGATCTGGCTGCGCGGCACGCTGGACACGCCGATCAAGCGTTTCGACCTGATGCAGCAGGTCAACGCGCGCGGCACCTTCCTGTGTTCGCAAGCCTGCTTGCCGCATCTGTTGCACGCGGCCAATCCGCACATCCTCACCTTGGCACCGCCGCCATCGCTCGATCCGAAATGGTGGGGCCAGCACACCGGTTACACGCTGGCGAAGATGGGCATGAGTTTCGTCACCCTCGGCCTCGCCGCCGAGTTCGGCCCGCGCGGCGTGGCCGTCAACGCGCTGTGGCCGCGCACGGTGATCGCCACCGACGCGATCAACATGATCCCCGGCGTGTCGCCCGCGCAGTGCCGCACGCCGGCGATCCTCGCCGATGCCGCGCACGCGATCCTGACCACGCCATCGCGCGAAGTGTGCGGGCGATTCGTGATCGACGAGGACATCCTGCGCGAACGCGGCACGACGGATTTTTCCAGTTACGCGGTCGATCCATCGCAGCCGTTGTTGACCGACCTGTTTCTCGATTGAATCGGCTCATCCGTTACCTGCGCACTCGGCAAAACTCTCCCGCGCCGCTTGCAGTGTCGCCGCGATGTCGTCCTCGCTGTGGGCCGATGAAATGAAGCCGGCTTCGAACGCCGACGGTGCCAGATACACGCCGCGCGCGAGCATGGCGTGGAAGAAGCGGCGGAACATCGCCACGTCGCAGGCGGCTGCCTTGGCGTAGCTGTCCGCCTCGACGTCGGTGAAGAACAAGCCGAACATGCCGCAGACGCGGTTGGTCGAAAGCGGTACGCCGGCCTCGATCGCCATCGCGCGCAGGCCGTCGGTGAGCAGGCGGGTCTTGCGACCCAGTTCGTCGTGGAAGCCGGGTTGCTGGATCAGCTCCAACGTCGCCAGCCCCGCCGCCATCGCCACTGGATTGCCGGACAGCGTGCCGGCCTGGTAGATCGGGCCGCAAGGCGCGATCTGCTGCATCAAATCGCGGCGGCCACCATAAGCGCCGACCGGCATGCCGCCGCCAATGATCTTGCCGAAGGTGGTGAGGTCGGGCGTCACGCCGTACAGCGCCTGCGCGCCGCCGAGGGCGACGCGAAAGCCGGTCATCACCTCGTCGAAGATCAGCACCGCGCCATGCCGCGTGCACAGCTCGCGCAGGTGGTGCAGATAGCCGTCGCGCGGCGGAATGCAATTCGCGTTGCCGACGACGGGTTCGATGATGAGCGCGGCGATGTCGCCGCCGACGGCATCGAACAATGCACTCGCTGCGTCGAAATCGTTGTAGGGCAGGGTGAGCGTGAGATCGGCCAGCGCCTTGGGCACGCCGGGCGAATCGGGCAGGCCGAAGGTGAGCGCGCCCGAGCCGGCCTTCACGAGAAACGAGTCGCCGTGGCCGTGGTAGCAGCCCTCGAACTTGACGATGCGCGCGCGCCCGGTCGCGCCGCGCGCGAGGCGGATCGCCGACAACGTCGCCTCGGTGCCGGAGTTGACCATGCGCACCATCTCGACCGATGGCACGAGGCGCGCGATGGTTTCGGCCATCGTCACTTCCAGCGGGTTGGGCACGCCGAACGACAGGCCATCGCGCATCACCTTCGCCACCGCGTCGAGCACCTGCGGATGCGCGTGGCCGGCGATCATCGGCCCCCACGAGCCGACGTAATCGATGTAGCGCTTGCCTTCGACGTCCCACAGATACGCGCCTTGCGCGCGCTGCGCGAAGAAGGGTTCGCCGCCGACCGAGCGGAAGGCGCGCACCGGCGAATTGACGCCGCCGGGAAGCAACTGCGTGGCGCGTTGGAAGAGTTCGTGGTTGCTCGTCATGAAGCTCAATCCTCGGATCCGAAGGCGTCGATGTAGGCGCGCGCGGCTTGCGATGGATCGCGGGCGGACCACAGCCCGGAAATCACCGCGATCAGATCAGCGCCAGCATCGCGCAACGTGTTTACATGCTTCGGCGCGATGCCGCCGATGGCGGCCAGCGGCAAGCCCAGCGCCTTCGCTTCGCGCAGAACCGAAGGGTCGGCGAGGGTGGCGTCGGGCTTGCTCGGGCTGGGATGGAAGGCGCCGAACGCGAGGTAATCCGCACCCTGGACTTTTGCCGCGCGGGCGCGCTCGAGATCGGCATGGCAGGTGACACCGATGATCGCGCGATCGCCCAGTTCCTCGCGCGCGGCGGCGACCTGTCCGTCACCTGCACCCAGATGCACGCCATCGGCCTGGATGGCTCGCGCCAGCGCGATGTCGTCGTTGACGATCAGCGGCACGTCGTAGGGCAGGCAGATCAGCTTCAGGCCCAGCGCCTGCTCGGTTCGCAACGTGGCATCACCGCCCTTGCTGCGGTATTGCAACAGGGCGATGCCCTGTTCGAGCACGGCGCCGACGCGCGCGAGCAGACGGCGGGTGTCCGGTTCTTCGGGGGTGATCGCGTACAGGCCTCGTCGCAGCGGTTGCTTGTGCATGATCGCTTCCCCCCGTCGCTGCAAAATGCGAAAATCCAGTGGATAGTTTCGCATGTGAAGCCACTGACATGAGCGTTTCCGCTTCCGTTCCCGCGCCGGCCAGCACGGCCTATCGCACATGGATGTGCGTGGTGTGCGGGTTCATCTACGACGAAGAGCAGGGCCTGCCGGAAGAAGGCATCGCGCCGGGCACGCGCTGGGAAGACGTGCCCGAAACCTGGTGCTGCCCGGACTGCGGCGTCACCAAGGACGACTTCGAGATGATGCCGGTCGCTTGATCGCGATGGCGGCGCCATGGCGCAGCCGTGGCGCGATCAATGCAGGCGCTTGGCCTGCCCGGTCGCCTCGACCAGCAGCGAGTGCACGGTGTCGACATCGGACGCTTCCGGCAGCACTTGCAGGTAGCGGCTCAAGTCCTCGCGCGCGCCTTCGATGTGGCCGAGTTTGAGGTAGGCCAGGCCGCGATCGCGCACTTCCTCGCCCATGTTCGGGGCGAGCTTCAGCAAGCGATCGGCCGAACGCGCCACGCGTTCCCAGTCGTTGCGCTCGACGTAGAGCGTCTTCAGATTGCGCAGCATGCGCAGCAGGATCGTGCGATGCGATGCCGGCGCGAGGATGTGCAGCAGTTCGGCGTCGTCGGGCGACTGGCCGCCGCAATGCGCGCTGGCGCGCTCGCGCAATTCGTCGGCGCTGAGCGAGCGGCCTTTGTTGAACGGATCCATCACCAGGATGCCGTCGTCGACCGGCAGGCGCACGAGAAAGTGGCCCGGGAACGACACGCCATCGAGAGGCAGGTCGAGCCGTCGGGCGATCTCCATCTGCACCAGCGCCAGCGACAGCGGAATGCCGAGTTTGCGGTCGAAGACGTCGTTGAGATAGCTGTTGCGCGGGTCGCTGAAGGTCTCGCGATCGCCGTCGAACCCGACTTCGTCGAACAGGTAACGATTGACCACCGCCATCTTCGCCGGCACCGATTCCTGCGTCGTCACCGGCTCGCGCAATGCGGCCACGTAACCGTGCAGCAGCGCGTCGTAGGGTTCGGGGCGAAGATCCGGGTATTCGTCACGGGCAATCAGCAGCGCGGTGCCGAGCAGCGGCAGCGCATCGTCGTCCATCGCCGCCAGTGAATCCCACGTCGGCAGCTCGGTGCGGGCGGTGGCAGTGTGATCGGTCATGCCGCTCATATGGGGCTGTTGACGTGTCCGCTCAAGGTATCCGCTCAAGGCGGGCTGGTGGGTGCCGGTGCAGCGGGAATGCCCGGGCCGAAGCTCAGCGTGTCGCCCTTCTTCGTGTGCAGACGATCGGCGATACCGGCGTTGAGTTCGAGCACGTACTTGGCCGGGCCCTCGCTGCGATAGGGCGGACACATGTTGCCAAGATCGCAGGCCGGCGTGTTCTTCGCCACGGACACCAGATGCCGGTTGGCATCGAAATAGAAGATGTCCAGGGCGATGTGCGTGTTCTTCATCCAGTACGCGAGCGGGCGCTGCCCGTCGTGGATGAACAACATGCCGTGGCCGGCGTCCATGTGGTCGCGGAACATCAATCCGCGCGCGCGCTGGGCGTCGGTCTGCGCGATTTCGACGCTGAAGCGATGGCCGCCGAGCTGAACCCACGACGACGCCATGGGCGTGATCGAATAGGCATCTTCGCCGCCCTGAGCCTGAGCGACAGCGATCATGCCCAGCAGCGGCGCAAGCGCGAGGGCGACGACGAAAGTGCAAGTGACATGGCGCATGGGTGATCCGGTCGATGGGCAGTGATGACCTTCGGCCAGCCGGTTGCCGCTGTCAAGGCGGTCGACCGACGCTGGCGCGGGTGTTGCGGATGTGTCGTTTCGGGGAGTGCATGGCGCAGGTGATGAAGGTGTTGACGTTTTTCCGGAAGGCTGTATAGTGTGCGGCTCGCTGACGCGAAACGCGCAGCGCCCTGGTGACGGGGTTGGTCTTGCGAGGCCATGATCTTTGACAGTGTGCGCAGGA
>JAFEFT010000012.1 GCA_018240435.1 Pseudomonadota bacterium | reverse complement strand
CGAGTTCACGAAGACCCAAAAAAATGTCCGACTACGACAACCGTCACCAGCGCACCGCCGGCGACTTTCTGCGCGACGTGCGCAAGGACGGCCTTGCCACCACGCTCGCCGACCGCGGCATGTGGGGCCGGATGCGGATGACGCCGACCGATCTGTCCGATGTCAACGCCAATACCTACACCTACCTGCTCAACGGCCACACCTCGGCCGACCACTGGACGGCCATTTTCCGTCCCGGCGAAAAGGTGCGCCTGCGCCTGATCAATGGGTCGTCGATGACGTATTTCGACGTGCGCATTCCCGGCTTGAAGCTGACCGTGGTCGCCGTCGATGGCCAGTACGTGCATCCGCTGAGCGTGGATGAACTGCGCATCGCCACCGCCGAAACCTTCGACGTGATCGTGCAGCCGAGCGGCGCGGATGCGTTCACGATTTTCGCGCAAGACAGCGGCCGTACCGGCTGCATCAGCGGCACGCTGGCAGTGCGCGAAGGACTGCGCGCGCCGATCCCGCCGCTCGATCCGCGCCCGCTGCTGGGCATGGCCGACATGGGCATGGGCGGGATGGATCACGGCAGCGCCGATCACGACAACGCCGCATCGGGTCACGACATGGCGGCGATGCCGGGCATGGAAGACATGGCCGGCATGGGGGCCATGGTGACGCATCCCGCCAGCGAGCACGGCAATCCGCTGGTCGACATGCAAGCGATGGCACCGAGCGCGCGCCTCGACGACCCCGGCGTCGGCCTGCGCGACAACGGTCGCGACGTGCTCAGCTACGCACGACTGCGCAGTGCGTTCGCCGATCCCGATGGCCGCGAGCCGGGCCGCACGATCGAACTGCACCTGACCGGCCACATGGAAAAATTCGCGTGGTCGTTCGATGGCGTGAAGTTCGCCGATGCCCGCCCGCTGCGGTTCAACTACGGCGAGCGGCTGCGCATCGTGCTGGTCAACGACACCATGATGTCGCACCCGATCCACCTGCACGGCCTGTGGAGCGATCTGGAAGACGAACACGGCGCGTTCCATTTGCGCAAGCACACCGTCGACATGCCCCCCGGCACGCGCCGCAGTTATCGCGTCCGCGCCGATGCACTCGGCCGCTGGGCGTATCACTGCCATCTGCTGTATCACATGGAAGCGGGCATGATGCGGACGGTGGAGGTGCGCGCGTGAATGCGCTGCGCTCACCGCTGCTCGCGCTCGCATTGGCATCGATCATCGCGACCGCGAGCGCCGCCGCTGCGCCGGCGTCCAGCAGCAGCACGGACATTCCGATGAGCATGCCGATGCAAATGCCGATGCCGGCGCATCCGCAGGCCAGGCCCGCATCCAGATCCAGACCGGCGCCACCTCGATCGGCGACCACGGCGCCGGCATCTGCCACCGCAGCGCGCGCGGCCCAATCGCGTCACGCCGCAACGCCATTGCATGCGCAGCATGCCGCGCCGCCGGCAAGCGATGGCAAGCCCGCGCCGATGCCGCACGCCATGAGCACGATGGAGATGGCTGACGACAACAACGCCATGCCGATGGATCACGACATGGGTGCAATGCCGCCCGCGCCGCCTGTCGTGAGTGCACCACTGCCGCCGCCAACCGCGACCGACATCGCCGCCGCCTTCCCGCCGGTGTCGATGCCGCCGATGCACGGGCACGATGTGAACAGCCACGTGTTGCTCGATCGCCTCGAAGCGGTGCATGGCGATCACGGCGACGGCCTGAGCTGGACCGCCTCCGCGTGGATCGGCGGCGACCTGGATCGGCTGTGGCTGCGCAGCGAAGGCGAGCGCCGCGCTGGCCGCAACGAAAGCGCCGATCTGGAAGTCCTGTATGGACACAGCGTGGCGACGTGGTGGGATGTCGTCGCCGGCTGGCGGCACGACTTCGGCGCAGGCCAGAGCCAGGATTTCGTGGCGATCGGCGTGCAGGGCAAAATGCCGTACAAGATCGAGCTGTCTGCGACGGCCTACCTCGGCCGCGGCGGGCAAACCGCGGCGCGGATCGAAAGCGAGTACGAACTGCCGCTGAGCGGTCGCGTGTTCCTGCAACCGCGCATCGAGATGAACCTGTACGGTCGCGACGATCCACGCCGCGGCATCGGCAACGGCCTTGCGACGATGGCCGCTGGACTGCGCCTGCGCTACGAGATCAGCCGCCAGTTCGCGCCGTATCTGGGCATCGAACACGAACGTCGCTTCGGTCGCACCGCCGACATCGCCCGCGCCGCTGGCGAGAGCGCGGGTGACACGCGTCTCGTCGCCGGCTTGCGGATCTGGTTCTGAGGAAGTCGCCATGCCCTGCGCAGCCCGCAAATATCTGCTCGCGATGACGCTTGCTGTCGTGGTCGCGGCTGCCTTGTTGGCCGGATTCGTCTGGTCCGGCATCTACGACATCGGCGCCGACGCCCCGCATTGGCAGCCGGTGCAATCGGCGGTGACGATACTGCGCGATCATTCGATTCGCGCGCGTTCGCAAAATCTGCAACCACCCAACCTCGACGACGAACAGCGCGTCCTCGTCGGTGCCGGCCATTACGCGGCGATGTGCAGCGGCTGCCACCTCGCGCCGGGCATGAAGGATTCGGAAATCCGCCCCGGCCTGTATCCGCAGCCACCGGAACTGGCCCGGGTCAGGCTCGATCCGCGCGATGCCTTCTGGGTGATCAAGCACGGCGTCAAGATGAGCGCGATGCCGGCCTGGGGCGGCAGCCACGACGACGACACGATCTGGAGCATGGTCGCCTTCGTGCACAAGCTGCCCGACCTCACTCCGGCGCAGTACCAAGCCATCGTCGCCAAGGCACCAGCGGACGAGGACATGGACGGCGATGACGGCGATCACGGCGCACCGATGGCGATGCCGGCATCTGCACACGATTCTCACGCAACCGGCAATGCTCACGACTGAGGCGAACAGGGCTCGTTGGTCACCCCTGCGTGTCTGCAAGACTCCGGAACGCAGGAATGCGACTCCTTCCCCCGCTTGCGGGGGAAGGTCGGGATGGGGGTGCTTTCGGCAGCCGTTGCCCCCACCCCAGCCCTCCCCCGCAAGCGGGGGAGGGAGCCTGGAGATGGGTGAAAGCCCCTCTCCCACCGGGAGAGGGGTTGGCAAGCGGGGGAGGGAGCCTGGAGATGGGTGAAAGCCCCTCTCCCACCGG
>JAFEFT010000011.1 GCA_018240435.1 Pseudomonadota bacterium | reverse complement strand
GGCGCAGCCCGCCAGGGCCGCCAAGGTCAGCACGGAAGCGTAAAAGCGGAAAGACGGGTTCATGGCTTGGCTCCTTCGGACGCATCCAGCTCGCGGCTCCACGACAGGCCGTTGACGTAGATACCCAGTGGGTTCTTGCGCAGCCGCTGCTCGGTGCGCGGGGTTTGCAAGACGATGGACACCACGGCGTTCCAGCGCTCGGTGCCTGCCGGCGCGCCGTTGACGAACCGCTGCTCCGTCCAGCGCACGTTGAACGACGCGTCGCTGGCGCGCGTGACGCTCGTGATCTGCACCGTCACCGACTCCTTGCCGACGCGGGCGAAGGGATCGTTCTTGCTGGCGTAGTCGTTGAGCACGACTGCGCCCTTGTCGGTGGTGTAGTCGTAGGCGTCGAGCCAGTTCTGCCGCACCACGATCGGGTCGATGGAAAGCGAACGAACCAACGTGATGAAGTGCGCGAGGTGGTAGGCGATCTGCGCATCGGCCGGCCGGTACGGCGTGGCGGCTTCGCCGACAGCGCGTACCTGGCCGGTCTTGTCCACCTCCACCACGTAGGGCGTGACGATGGACTGCGCCGAACGCCAGACTAGGCCGCCCGCCATCAGCAGCGCGAGCACGAGGCAGCCGAAGGCCATCAGCCGCCAGTTCTTCGCCTGCACGCGCGCCGAGCCGATGCGCTCGTCCCACGCCTGCGCGGCGGCTTGGTACGGGGTGGCAGGCTGCGGCGTGTCGGCGTAGCGCACCTGCGGTCGCTTGAATCGCATGGCTCGTTCTCCTTAAGAATCGGAATCGCCCAGGCGTGGGCCTTGCGCCGAGCCGCCGCCGTCACCGCCGCGCAGCGTATGCGCAGCGGTGGTGGCGGCATGCGCGATCTGCTGGCGGCGATGCAGACGCTTGGCCCAGGCGGGTTGCTTTTGATCGGCGGAGGACGGGCCAGCTTCGGATGCGCCGGTTTGGGCAGACGCACCAGCGGCCGTGCCATCCCCACCACGGAATGCACCGGCAACCCGCTCGCCAAACGCGCGTGCGCCGGCGGCGACTTTCTGCCCAGCGGCCTGTGCGCCAGCTCTGGCGACATTGCCCATCCCCGCGGCAGCACCCTTGAAGCCACCGCCCGCCGCCGCGGAGCCAGCTTGGAACGCCGACCGCGCGCTAGTGGCGGTCGAAGCAGCGGCACGCGCTCCGCTGCCGATGGCGCCAGCGGCTGCGGGCGCCATACGAGCGCCGGCGGCGACGGCGCCACCGACGCCGGTGGCGGCAGCACCGATCGCGACGGCGGTTCCCGCCGCGCCCAATGCCGCGCCAGCCATCGCACCGGCCCCGAGCTGAGGCCCGCCGGAAATCAGTCCGGTGGCGATGCCTGGCCCAAAGATGCCGAGCGCGAGCATGGCGAGTGAGGCCAGCATCACGACCAGCGCATGGTCGATGGAAGGCTCGTCGGGCGTTACCGGGAACTCGGCGAACAATCCCGTTCCGATGCCGACGATGACGGCCAGCACCAGTACCTTGACGCCAGACGACACCACGTTGCCGAGTACCTTTTCGGCGAGGAACGCGGTCTTGTTCCAGAGTGCGAACGGCACCAACACGAAGCCGGCGAGCGTGGTCAGCTTGAACTCGATCAGCGTGATGAAAAGTTGCACCGCCAGCACGAAGAAGCAGACGATGACGGTCAGCCAGGCGAGGAACATCACGACGATGGGCGTGATGTTGATGAACACCTCGGGAAAGCCGGCCATCTCGCTGATCTGTTCGAGGATCGGCATACCGGCGTCGATGCCGGTCTTGGCGAGATGTCCCGGTTGCAGGAACGTCTCCATACTCACGGCCGAGCCGGTGGCCGTCAGTCCGAGGCCCGCGAACGAGCGGAACACGATGCCGGCCAGCAGGTTGAAGTTGCCGATGATGTAGGCGAAGGCGCCGACATAGAGCACTTTGCGGATGAGCTTCGCCATCACGTCTTCGCCTTGGCCGGTCGCGTGGCCGAGCGCCCAATACAGCCCAGCGAGCGTCATGTCGATCGCCACCAGCGTCGCAGTCAGGAACGCGACTTCGCCGCGCAGCAGGCCGAAGCCAGAGTCGATGTAAGTCGAGAAGACGTTGAGGAAGTGGTCAATGATCGAAACATCGTTCATGGCCGTTCCTCCGTCGGCACATCGGGGCCGTCGAAGCTGGCCGGGATAGAAGGCAGGTCCGCCAGCGTTTGGTATTCGTCGGGTCCGGACTGCCCTGAGAGGAACCGGCGTAGGTCCGCTTGGTTCACACGCGCGCAGAACGCGCCGTCGTGTTCGCCGCTGCGGCACTGCGTGCGCAGCGCATGCAGCTGTACCGGATCGGCGGCCAGTGCATCGACCGAAAGCGCCAGCGGCCGATCGCAGCCGGCCAGCAGGCACGCGAAGGCGAACAGGACGGACGCGCGTTTCATGGCCGTGCCGATCAGTTGCCGTAGAAGTTCACTGGCTGCGGCGTGTACGCCGTGCCGGTGCCGAGAAAGCGTTGCGTCACCTCGCGGCCACGTTCGACGGCGGCGGCCTGGCGCGCGAGTTCCAGCGACACGGCGCGTCCTTGCGTGAGTTGGAGCTGCTGACCCTGGATGGACTGCTTCGCCTGCAAGGCGAGAAGCTGGTTAGTTGCTTGCATCGCCTGCAGAGCGCCGGTGGCCGACTGACTCCGACCGACAAGATCGGTCAGCACGCTCTCGTCCTCGGTCACGTTCTGCGAGACCTGTGCTTGCATCCGCATCGCGGTCTGCAAGCCTTCGAGCGTGTTCTGCCATCGCTGATGCGCGTCCTGATACATCTGATTGCCGCTCACGGTCGCGGCGTACTGCTCGGGGTACAGGCGCGCGAACTGCTGATCCATGTTCTGCACCTGGAACGCGAGCCCTTGCGCCTGCGCAATGAGCTGCTGAGTGGTCGCCAGGTTCGTGCGCAACTGGCTGACCACGTTGAACGGCAGGCTCTCCAAATTGCGCGCCTGATTGATCAGCGACTGCGCCTGGTTCTGGAGTTGCCGGACTTGGTTGTTGATCTGCTCCAGCGTGCGAACGGCCGTCAGCGTGTTCTGCACGAGATTGGTCGGATCGACGACGACCCATTGCGCGTGCGCAGCGGGCATAACGCCGATGAACGCAGCAACAGCAAGGGCGAGAAGGCGAATCTTCATAGCGAAATCTCCTGTGGTTGTGAAGCAAGGAAGGACGCGGCGGATGGCGCGGACGGCAGCAGGTCGGCCGCCCAATCGAGGCCGCGGTGGCGCAGCCAGGCGCCGGCGAAGCCCGGTGCTCCAGCGTCGTTCAGCACGCGGTCAATGGCGCGCTGGTCTTGGGGCGTCGAGGCGCCGGCGAACGCGAGCGCGACCGGCCCCAGGTCGAGGTCGAACAGGCGATTGCCTGCGCGGGATTGGTAGTAGTAGTCGCGCTTGGGCTCCGCGGTGGCGACGATCTCGATCTGTCGGCTGTTGAGGCCGAAGCCTTCGTAGATCGCGCGAATCTGCGGCTCGGTCGCCTGCGGGTTCGGCAGGAAGATGCGGCCGGCGCAACTCTCGATGATCGCCGGCGCGATGCTCGAATCCTTGATGTCGGCGAGCGACTGCGTGGCGAAGATGACGCTGACGTTCTTCTTGCGCAGCGTCTTGAGCCACTGGCGGATGCGCGCCGCGAACACCGGGTCATCGAGGAACAGCCAGGATTCGTCGAGGATCAACAGCGTCGGCGCACCGTCGAAACGCGCCTCGAAGCGCGCGAACAGATAACCCAGCACGGCCAGCACCGCGGCCTTGCTGTGCATCAGTTCTTCCATCTCGAAGCACTGCACGTCGGCCATGCCGAGCCGGTCGTGGTCGGCGTCGAGCAGCTTGCCGTGCGCGCCACCGAGCACATACGGCGCAAGCGCCTGGCGCAGCGCGTTCGATTGCAGCAGTACCGACAGGCCCGTGAGCGTGCGTTGTTCGAGCGGCGCACCGGCGAGACTGCCGAGCGCCGACCAGATGGCCGCCTTCTCGTCGGGGCCGACCGCGACGCCTTCGTGCGTCAGGCGGCCTTCGACCCATTCGGCGGCCCAGGTGCGATAGCCCTCCTGGTCGATGCGCGCGAGCGGCTGGAACGCGATCGCGCCATCCGCACCGAGGTCGTAATACTCGCCGCCCAGGCCCAGCGCCGTGGCCCGCATCGAGCGACCCATGTCGAAGGCGAAGATGCGCGAGCCGGGATAACGCCGGAACTGCATCGCCAGCGTGGCGAGCAGGACGGACTTACCCATGCCGGTCGGGCCAGCGATCAGCGTGTGGCCCACGTCGCCGATGTGGGTCACGAGCCGGAACGGCGTCGCGCCTTCGGTTCGGGTGACGATCAGTGGCGGACCGTCGAGGTGGTCGTTCTTCTCCGGCCCGGCCCACACTGCCGACACCGGCATCAGATGTGCCAAGTTCAGTGTCGAAACGATGGGCTGGCGCACGTTGGCATAGGCGCTGCCAGGGATCGACGACAGCCACGCCTCCACCGAATTGAGGGTCTCGGGAATGGTGACGAAGCCCCGGCCCTGGATGACGCGCTCCACCATGCGCAGCTTCTCGTCGGCCGTGTCGGCATCGTCATCGAGCACCGTCACGGTGGCGGTGACAAAGCCGAAGGCAACTTGATCGCTGCCCAGCTCCTGCATCGCGGCGTCCGCGTCGGCCGCCTTGTTGCTCGCGTCGGTATCGACCAGCGGGCTTTCCTGCTGGAAGATCGTTTCGCGCAGCAAGGCGAGGACGTTCTTGCGCTTGGCGAACCACTGGCGCCGCAGCCGGCCGAGTTCTTTTTCGGCCTCGGCCTTGTCCATGCAGAGGAAGCGCGTGCTCCAGCGGTACGCGAAGCCGAGCCGGTTGAGGTCGTCCAGAATCCCCGGCCAGGTCGAGGTCGGAAAGCCGCGCACGGTCACGACTCGCAGGTACGCATCGCCCAACATCGGCGCAAGGCCGCCGATCAGCGGCATGTCGGCCAGCAGCGCATCGAGGTGGAACGGCACCGCCGGTACGCCGATGCGGTAGCGCCGTGTCGAGACGGTTGCGTGCAGGTAGGTCAGCGTTTCGGCGTCATCGAGCCAGTCGATCTCCGGCATAACGCCATCGAGCAAATCGAAGATGCGTCCGGTTTCCGCAATAAACGCGGTCAGGCGTTCGCGCCAGTCAACGCCGGCGGTCGGCGTGTTCTCGTACAGCAGCTTGGCCGCGC
Source organism: Pseudomonadota bacterium (assembly GCA_018240435.1). Classification (GTDB taxonomy): domain Bacteria; phylum Pseudomonadota; class Gammaproteobacteria; order Xanthomonadales; family Xanthomonadaceae; genus SZAS-103. Next base: position 28,728 of record JAFEFT010000011.1, on the reverse strand, counting down.
GGGCGCGAGATTCCTCCGGCGGCAAGTATTGCAGCGTGAGGTGATAGCGGCTCTCGAAGTGATTGCCGGCTTCCTCGAAGGTCGCACGGCGTTCTTCGTCCACCAGCCACGACAGCGGCTCGGGAAAATCCGAGTGCGGATAGTCCGCCGCCGGCCGTCGTTCGGCTTCGACGAACAGCGCCCAGCCGGCGCCGAGCCTACGCAGCGCGTTGTTCAGGCGTGCGGTGGTGGCGATCAGCTCGCCTTGGGTTGCGCTATCGAGGTCGGGGCCGCGGAATCGGGCCGTGCGTTGGAAACTGCCGTCCTTGTTGAGCACGACGCCGGGCGCAACGAGGCCCGCCCACGGCAGCCAGTCGGCGAGCAGGGCCGGACGCTGGCGATATTCGGCGAGGTTGAGCATCGCGTTCTCCCGTCACACGTCCAGCAGCGGCTTGTGCTTGAGGTGTTTGGCGAACACCTGCATGAACTGCGGATCGACGCGCGCTCCCCACACGGCCAGCGAATGGCCGACGATCCAGAGCACGACGCCGGGAATCCAGAGCTGCAGGCCCAAGCCCACGGCAGCGGCGAGCGTGCCGTTGGCGATCGCCACGGTGCGCGGCGCGCCGCCCAGCAGGATCGGCTCGGTCAACGAGCGATGCAGCGGCACCTCGAAGCCCGGCAAGTCGCTGGCCGCGCTCATACGACGGCGCCGCCGGAGAAGCTGAAGAACGACAGGAAGAAGCTCGACGCCGCGAACGCGATGGACAGGCCGAACACGATCTGGATGAGCTTGCGGAAGCCGCCCGACGTGTCGCCGAAGGCCAGTGCGAGGCCGGTGGCGATGATGATGATGACCGCGACGATGCGCGCGACCGGCCCTTGGATGGATTCGAGGATGGATTGCAGCGGCCCCTCCCAGGGCATCGAGGAACCGGCAGCCTGCGCTGTGCCGGCCGTCATCAGCATGACGGCTGCCGACAACAGGCCGTGGTGCGCCGGCCCGATCAGGCGGCGCAGGCGTGTGGGGATGGAAACCGGATTTACGGAAAAGCGGAAATCAGGGGCATGTGTCTGCGTCATGACAGTTCTCCAGGGTGGTTAGGGGACGAGGAAGACAGCGGCAGTTCGGGAGGCGACGGCTCCAGCGCATCCGCCAGGCGATAGCCGCCGCGGTCGAAGCCGACGACGCGGGCGATGCTCTCGATGCGACGCCGCTGGCCGCGGCCAGCGATGTGGATGACGACGTTGACGGCCTCGGCGACGAGCGCACGCGGCGGGTTCACGGCCACTTCGAGAATCAGTTGCTCCAGGCGCAGCAGTGCGCCGAGCGCGGAACCGGCGTGGATCGTGGCGATGCCGCCGGGATGGCCGGTGCCCCACACCTTGATGAGATCCAGCGCCTCGCCGCCGCGCACTTCGCCGACGATCACGCGGTCGGGGCGCAGGCGCATCGTGGCGCGCACCAGCTCGGTCATCGACACGACGCCGGCGCGCGTGCGCAGCGGTACGTGGTCGCGCGCCGCGCATTGCAGCTCCACCGTGTCTTCGAGTACCAGCACGCGGTCGCCGGTGGCTGCAATCTCCGCGAGCAAGGCATTGGCGAGCGTGGTCTTGCCGGTACTGGTGCCGCCGGCGATGAGGATGTTCTGCCGATCGCGTACAGCGACGCGCAGGAACGCGGCCTGTTCGACGGTCATCATCCCGTCGGTGATGTAGCGATCCAGCGGAATCACGCCGACCGCACGCTTGCGCAGCGCGAAGGCCGGACCCGGCGCGGCCGGCGGCAGGATGCCCTCGAAGCGCTCGCCGGTTTCCGGCAGCTCGGCCGTCAACAGTGGCTGGCCGCGATGCACTTCTGCGCCGACGTGCGCCGCGACCAGGCGGATGATGCGTTCGCCGTCTTCCTCGGACAGCTCCGCGCCCATCGGTGCGCGGCCCGACGATAGGCGATCCACCCATAGTGTGCGGTCGGGGTTGAGCATGATTTCCACCACGTCCGGGTCTTCGAGCGCGGCGGCGATCAGCGGTCCCATCGCCGTGCGCAACATGCGGATGCGCCGGTCGAGCGACGTGGTGGCGAAGGACTGCGGTTGCGCGCTCATGAGGAACGCTCCTGCGCTTCGGCCAATGCCGCCGCGTCATCCAGTCGTGCGGTGTCGGGGTTCAGTTCCTCCACCACGTCGCGCACCAAGCTGCGTCCGCGCATCAGGTGGCGGCCGAGCTGTTCGACGAACTGCTGGAAGCGAGCTTTGCCCTGCGCGCGGGCGGCCTCCTGGTGGGCTTCGGGAACCGGCGTGCTCACCGTCAGGAAGTAGCGGACGAACAGCGCCAGCGTTTCGATCTCGATGTTTTGGTCGCGCTCCAGCTTCTCGAACTGGCGGGTCAGCCGGTCGAGCCGCTTGGCGATGGCGGCCTCGCGCTGGTCGCCCGCGTCGGGCGAGAGCCAGGACGCGAGTGCCGCCGCGACGATGGAGGACTTGGACACGCCCTTCTTCGCGGCCAACTCATCGAGCCGCTTGGCGTGCTCGTGCGGAATGAACAGGTTGAGTCGGTACTGGCTCATAGCTCGATCCCGTCGTGTTGGTCGAGGGACGCCAGCCGGGCTGTGCGCTGCATGGCCGGATCGAGTTGGCGGGGAAGCGGCAACGGAAGATCGTCGTCATCGAGCAGCGCCAGATCGTTGTCCGCCGGCTGTTCTTCGGGGCTGTAGGCGGCGGCTTCGGACAGCTCCGGCTGCCGGCGCGGGCCGCCGTCATCGGAAGTGCCGATGTCGTCGTCCAGCAGGCTCGCAGCGGCGGGCGCAGCAGGAACAGCGGGGACCGCCAGTGCGCTCCAGTCGTCGGGCCGTATGGGCGGTGCGTCGGCATAGCTCCCGGCAGCGAGCGTGGGCGGACGCAACACGCGGCGCCTGAAATTCGCGTCGGCGTAGTAGCGCAGCTTCTTGGCCCTGATCGGCGCGACGCTGGAAACCATCACCACGGCGTCGTCCGGTGGTAGCTGCATCACTTCACCGGGCGTCAAGAGGGGGCGTGCCGTTTCCTGGCGAGACACCATCAGGTGTCCGAGCCACGGCGCGAGCCGGTGGCCGGCGTAGTTGCGCTGCGCGCGCAGTTCGGTTGCGGTGCCGAGCGTTTCGGAGATGCGCTTGGCGGTACGTTCGTCGTTGGTGGCGAACGTCACGCGCACATGGCAGTTGTCGAGGATGGAATGGTTCTGGCCGTAGGCTTTGTCGATCTGGTTGAGCGACTGCGCGATGAGGAAGCTGCGGATGCCGTAGCCGGCCATGAACGCCAGCGCCGTCTCGAAGAAGTCAAGCCGGCCCAGCGCTGGGAACTCGTCGAGCATCAGCAGCAGCTTGTGACGGCGCGTGATGCCGTCGCTGCCGTCGAGCGATTCGGTGAGGCGTCGGCCGATCTGGTTGAGGATCAGGCGCACCAGCGGCTTCGTGCGGCTGATGTCCGAAGGCGGCACGACCAGGTACAGCGAGACGGGGTGTTCGGATGCGATGAGGTCGGCGATGCGCCAGTCGCAGCGCGAGGTGACTTCGGCCACCGTGGGGTCGCGGTACAGGCCGAGGAACGACATGGCCGTGGACAGCACGCCTGACCGCTCGTTGTCTGACTTGTTCAACACCTCGCGCGCCGCGGACGCGACGACGGGATGCGGCACGTCGCCGAGATGCCGCGTCGTCATCATCCGGTGCAGCGTCAGCTCGAACGGGCACGCGGGATCGGAGAGGAAATTGGCGACACCGCGCAGCGTCTTGTCTTCGCCCGCATACAGCACGTGCAAGATGGCGCCGACCAGCAGCGCGTGCGAAGTCTTCTCCCAATGATTGCGGCGTTCGAGCGCGCCTTCGGGATCGACCAGGATGTCCGCGATGTTCTGTACGTCGCGCACTTCATGCGCGCCACGCCGGACCTCCAGCAGCGGGTTGTACGCGGCCGACTTCGGATCGGTCGGGTTGAACAGCAGGCAGTGCGAGAAACGCGAACGCCAGCCGGCCGTGATCTGCCAGTTCTCGCCCTTGATGTCGTGGATGACGGCGGACGCCGGCCAGCTCAACAGCGTGGGCACCACCAGGCCGACGCCTTTGCCGGAGCGCGTCGGCGCGAAGGTCAGGACGTGTTCCGGGCCTTCGTGCCGCAGGTATTGGCCGCGATGCAGGCCGAGGAACACGCCGACGGGCTTGTCGAGACCGGCCTTGCGAATGTCGGCAGCTTCGGCCCAGCGTGCCGAGCCGTAGGTCGTGACCAGCTTCGACTGCCGCGAGCGCCATACCGACATGGCGATGGCGACCAGCACCGCGACCAGGCCACTGCCGCCCGCAATGGCGCCGCCCTTGTCGAAGATGCGCGGGGCATAGCCGTCGTAGAGGAACCACCACTCGAACAGCCGCCAAGGGTGGTACCCGCGATCAGCACGTAGTTGACGGCACCGCTAAGCGTCAGCGTTGCGACGATCACAGTTCCGATTCGAGCAAATCCGTTCGACGTTCTGCTCAGGATTTCGATCGAACTGCGAGTGTCGTCCGGCTTGATAGCAGAAAGCATCAAGAAAGCGAGCAACGCCCCGGACCAAGTACCGGCCGCCCATAAATGAGCGATGTCCGCTGTGAGATGCATGTAGCCGCGCACACCGTCGTCCATCGCCCCGTGTCCCGACCACGCGAGCGTGGCGAGAGCTATACCGCTTGCAGTGGTTAGTCCGACGAAGCGGGAAGTCATGTTCCGCTTCGTCGTAGCAAGCACGACGCAAGCCGCCAAGGCAAATATGCGCACTATCCAAGCGACACCCATGTGGGTACCCGTCAGCATCATGCTGAAGATGTCGCTCGACAATTCACCATAGCTCTGCGCGCCAGACATGGTCTTGGCCAGAACGGCCATGCTCAATAGCGACAACACGATGCTGATGGCGGCCGCGCACCCGATCACGGCTCGAAAGCGGCGCGCGATCGGTGAAGATCGCTCGCTTCCGTGCAAGGCGTAGACGCCGAACGCGGCGACGCCGAACGGCGTCGCCATGTTCGCATAGAGCGCGAAGCGCAATGCGATATTCAGCCAGTCATCGACCACCGGTTCATTTCACCTGGAAAGTGAAGTTGCCGGTGATCGTATGAGTGTCCGACGAGACGGCGCGCCACTCCACGCGATAGGCACCTGGCTGCAACGGTTGCGCCGGCGTGATGACCATGGTCTTTCCATCGCTGGCGCCCGACACGTTCACACTGACCTTCATGGGTCCGTGATCGGCCATGCCAGGCATGCTTGTCATGACGAGACTCGCGGCAGAGAGCTTCGTAACGAGAGTTTCGGAGAACTTCAGCTCAATGTTCGACGGCGCGGCAACTTCGGACTTGTCCGCTGGCGTCGAGGAAAGCAGCTTGGGATGGGCAAATGCTGCCGTGGCGAGCAGTGCTGCACTGAGGAATACGGCGACTTTGGATATGAAACGTGGCATGGACATGGTGGCTCCTTTGCGTGACTTGAACTGCTGAGTGAGTGTGGTGGGCCAATACAAAACCTGACGGCGATTTAGCTTCGATTTGCGATGTGCGACTTCAATGCGGAACTCCTCTGTTTAGGCGAAGGGATGATTTTTCACGGCCTGTCGCGCCGCAGCCGAAGCGCGTTGCCGACGACCGAAGCCGAACTCAGGCTCATCGCCAATGCGGCGATCAAAGGCGACAACAACCAGCCCGTGACCGGATACAAAACACCGGCAGCGATAGGGATGCCCAGCGCGTTGTAGAAGAACGCGAACACGAGGTTTTGCTTCATGTTGCGTACCGTGCTCACGGAGAGCGCACGCGCAACGACGATCCCGCGCAGATCGCCCTTGACGAGCGTCACTTGCGCGCTGTTCATCGCCACGTCGGTCCCAGTGCCCATCGCGATACCGACGTCCGCCTTGGCGAGAGCCGGCGCATCATTGATGCCGTCGCCGGCCATGGCGACGATGCGACCTTCTTTCTGAAGGCGTTCGATCAGCAAGAGTTTGTCTGCCGGCTTGACCTCGCCATGCACGTCGTCGATGTCGAGCCGCGCACCTACCGCCTTGGCGGTGGTCTTGCCATCGCCAGTCGCCATGATGACGCGCAGGCCCGCTGCCTTTAGCGCAGCAAGAGCTTCGGGCGTGCTGGCCTTGACCGGATCGGACACCGAAAGCAGGCCGGCGAGCTGGCCGTCTACGGCCAAGTACATGACACTGGCGCCCTCGGTGCGAAGCGTCTCGGCCTGCGGAACAAGCGGTGCGACCGACACGCCCACTTGCTCCATCAACACCGTATTGCCTAGCGCCAGTTGCTGGTGTTCCACGTTGCCACGCACGCCCAGGCCGGAACCCGACTCGAAGGTCTGAGGCTTGACGAGAGTCAAGCCTTGGGCACGTGCGGCCTGCACGATGGCTTCAGCCAGCGGATGCTCACTGCCTTGATCGAGGCTGGCAGCAAGGCGCAGCACCTCCTCGGCTGCGAAGCCGGCGGCCGGTATCACGCAGTTAAAGACGGGCCGCCCTTCGGTCAACGTGCCGGTTTTGTCGATAACCAGCGTGTCAACCTTGCGAAGATTCTCAATAGCCGCCGCGTCGCGGAAAAGAACACCCTGTGTTGCGGCACGGCCGGTTGCGACCATGATCGACATGGGTGTCGCGAGTCCTAGCGCGCAGGGGCAGGCAATGATCAACACAGCTACGGCATTGATCAGTCCGTAAACCCAAGAGGGTTGTGGCCCGAAAAATCCCCAGACGAAGAAAGTTGTGATGGCAATAGCAACGACAGTCGCCACGAAGTATCCGGCAACGATGTCCGCCATGCGCTGCATCGGCGCCTTGGAGCGCTGGGCCTGCGCAACCATCTGGACGATCTGCGACAACACGGTTTCCGATCCGATCCGCTCCGACCGCATGACAAGCGAACCATGGGTGTTGAGCGTCGCCCCGATGACCTTGTCTCCTTCGCGCTTGCTGACTGGCAGCGGCTCGCCCGTCAGCATGGATTCGTCCACCGAGCTGGTGCCCTCGAAGACCACTCCATCGACGGGGACTTTCTCACCTGGCCGAATGCGCAGCAGGTCGCCGACGTGGACATGGCTAAGCGGTATGTCCTCCTCGCCACCGTCAGCGCGGATGCGGCGCGCAGTCTTCGGGGCGAGCCCAAGCAAGGACTTGATTGCGGCGGAGGTCTGCGAGCGGGCTTTGAGTTCCAACACTTGGCCCAGCAGGGTGAGCGAAATGATGACGGCTGCGGCCTCGAAATAAACGCCCACGCGACCCATGGACATGAAGGACTTCGGAAACACCTCCGGCGCGACCGTTGCGACCACGCTGTAGATGAAAGCCGCGCCCGTGCCGAGGCCGATGAGTGTCCACATGTTCGGACTGCGATTGATTACGGACAGCCACCCGCGCGCGAAGAATGGCCATCCGGCCCACAGAACGATCGGCAACGACAGCACCAGCTCGACCCAGCTCTGCACCGTCATGTCCATGAGATGCAGGCGCTCGCCCAGCATTGCCAAGGCCAGGACCACCAGCGTCAGGGGCAGCGTCCACCAAAAGCGCCGTGAAAAGTCGCGTAGCTCCGGGTTATCGTCGTCGAGTTCGGGCAGTAGCGGCTCTAGGGTCATGCCGCATTTGGGGCAGGTGCCCGGATGATCCTGGCGGATCTCGGGATGCATCGGGCAGGTATAGACCGTCCCAGGTGCCACGACCGATGGCTGTTGAGCGGTTGGACTGGATTGATGGCAGCTGTGAGTGAGGGTGTCGTTTCCGGCGGTGCTAGAAATGTCGCTGACGTACCGTGCTGGATCGGCGTCGAACTTGCGCTTGCAGCCCGCGCTGCAAAAGAGGTGCGTGTGTCCGCGATGAATGGATCGGTGCGCCGACTGTGCAGTAACCGTCATGCCACAAACCGGGTCACGCCGCGTCGTATCAGTCGGCAATGCGGAATCGGATTGAGGCAGGCCATCGCCTTGTACGGGCACGCCGCCATCAGGGCTGTGGCTCCCAGGTGTCCCGAGGGCTGCAGCACTCAGGGGCACACCCTCTTGCGAATGAGCGTGTTTCGATGGCTTGCCAGGGTGGTTCATAGGGATGCTCCCAACCTTTTGGATGGACCAATGCCTACGCCCAGCCGCCGGCCAAGCGATGGCCGGCAGATAGAGGCGGCAGCCGAATGCCAGAAATGCCGGTCCCAATGAAATTCGTCATCGGGAAACTGTAGGTAGCGGCTGCTGTCGGGCGAATGACCTCCCCGTTACCTTTCTGTAATCGTTATGTCATTCAATTGGGCGCGCCGGCCGGCGATCCTGATACGTAGGCGTAGTCACGCCGCCGAACGTCAGGGCTTTACGGGCGCGATCGCGTCAGGACTGCTCCCGATAGGCACTGGGCTTCGGGCTCGACTGCTTGGCCCTGTGCAGCCGGTGCCGCATCAGAAGCTGGAACGCTGCGGGCAGCACGAGCATGGACAGCAGGGGCGCGGTAAGCATGCCGCCGACCATCGGCGCAGCGATGCGCTGCATCACTTCCGAACCGGCCCCGTGGCCGAGCAGGATTGGCAGCAGACCGGCCAGGATGACGGCGACGGTCATGGCCTTCGGCCGGACCCGCTGCACCGCACCTTCGCGGATCGCCTCGTCCAGTTCGGCCAAGCCCGCGTGCGGATCGGTGGCCATCCGGCGATCCCACGCGTGGCGCAGGTACAGCATCATCACGACGCCGAATTCGGCGGCGACCCCGGCCAGCGCGATGAAGCCGATCATCGTCGCCACCGACACCGCATGGCCGAGCAGCCAGATCAGCCACAGTCCGCCCACCAGCGCCAGTGGCACGCTGGCCATGATCAGCATTGCCTCGCTGGCTCGACGAAACACGACGTAGATCAATACCAACACGATCAACAATACGACCGGCACCACCAAGGTCAGTCGCTGCATTGCCTGCGCCAGATACTCAAACTGACCCGACCACGACAGCGTGACGCCTGGCGGCAGGCGCACCTCGCGGGCCACGGTCCGCTGTAGATCGGCCACCACCGCACCGAGGTCTCGGCCGGCGGTATCGACGTAGACATAGGTTGCCAGTTGACCGTTCTCGCTCTTCAGCATCGGCGGCCCGCCGACGACCTCAATATCGGCTACTTGGCCCAGCGTCAGCTGCGCGCCGTTTGCTGCGACGATCGGCAACTGCGCCAGCGCGGCCAGCGAGTCGCGCGCCGCGCGTGGATAGCGCAGTACGATCGGATAGCGCTCGCGCCCCGCGACCACCTGGTCGATCGGGTCGCCGCCAACCACCGTCGCCACCAGCTGCTGCACCTGCTGCTGGCTCAGTCCGTAGCGAGCCGCTTCGGCGCGGCGGACTCGCACGTCGATGTAGCGTCCGCTGGCGGCGCGTTCGGCAATCGCCGAGCCCACACCGGGTACGTTACGCGCGACCGCCTCGATCCGGTCGGCCACCGCTTGCAGGCTAGCCACGTCGCTGCCTAGCACCTTGATCCCGATCGGGCTCTTGATTCCGGTGGCCAGCATGTCAATTCGGTTGCGCAACGGCGGCACGAACAGGTTGGTCAGACCCGGCACGTGCACCGCTTGATTCAGCTCCATCTTGAGCTTGTCCATCGTCATGCCGGGACGCCACTGCGCTTTCGGCTTGAACGTGATCGTGGTTTCGAACATCTCTATCGGTGCTGGATCGGTGGCCGTGTCGGCACGGCCGGCCTTGCCGAACACATGCTCGACCTCAGGCACGGTCTTGATCATGCGATCGGTGAGCTGCAACAGTTGCGCGGCCTTGCCCGAGGACAGGCCCGGCAGCGCGGTAGGCATGTACAGCAACGTGCCCTCGTCCATCGCAGGCATGAACTCGCTGCCGAGCCGGCTAATAGGCAGCAGTGCGGTAAGCAGCAACAGTCCGGCCAGCGTAAGAGTCGTCTTCGGATAACGCAGCACCGCTTCCAGGATCGGCCGGTACAAAGCGATCAGGCCGCGGTTGAGCGGGTTGGCGTGCTCGGGCCGGATGCGCCCGCGGATCAGGTAGCCCATCAGCACCGGCACCAGTGTCACCGCCAGCCCGGCCGCTGCCGCCATCGCGTAGGTCTTGGTGAACGCCAACGGCTTGAACAACTTGCCCTCCTGCCCGGTCAGCGCAAACACCGGGATGAAGGACAGTGCGATGATCAGCAGGCTGACGAACAGCGCAGGACCCACTTCTGCCGCAGCCTCGGCGAGCAGCGACCAGCGCACCTGGCCCCGCGGTTCGTCGCCGCCGTGCGCGTCGCGCCAGTGCTCCAGATGTTTGTGCGCGTTCTCGATCATCACCACTGCGGCGTCGACCATCGCACCGATCGCGATGGCGATGCCGCCGAGCGACATCAGGTTCGCGGTCACGCCCTGCAGGTGCAGCGCGATGAAGGCGGCGAGCACGCCCAGCGGCAGGCTGACCACCGCCACCAGCGCCGAGCGCAGGTGGCCGAGGAACAGCAGGCAGACCAACGCGACCACCAGGAACTCTTCCAGCAGCTTGTCCCAAAGGTTCTCCACCGCTGCGTCGATCAACTGTGAGCGGTCGTAAGTCGGCACGATCTCGACGCCGGCCGGCAGGCTGCGCTTAAGTTCGGTGAATCTCGCCTTGACCGCCTCGATCGCGGCCTTCGCGTTCTTGCCCGAGCGCAGCACGACGATGCCGCCGGCCACTTCACCCTGGCCGTCCAGTTCGGCGACGCCGCGCCGGAAGCTCGGCCCACGCTGTACCGTGGCGACCTCGCGCAACAGCACCGGTACGCCGTTTGCACCGGTGGTGACGGGTACATTCTCGAAGTCCGTGCGGCTGCGCAGGTAGCCTTCACTGCGCACCATCAGCTCCGCCTCGCCTTGCTCGACCACCGAGCCGCCGCTGGCACCATTGGCCGCGCGCACCGCATCCACCAGTTGTGCAATCGTGATGCCGCGTGCGGCCAGCGCCTGCGGATCCGGCACGATCTGCCAGGCGCGCTCCATGCCGCCCAGGCTGGCCACCTCGGCCACGTCCGGAACGGTCTTCAGTTGGTAGCGTAGGAACCAGTCCTGCAGCGCACGCAACTCGCCGAGATCGTGCTGGCCGGTACGATCGACCAGGGCGTATTCGTAAATCCAACCCAAACCGGTGGCATCGGGCCCCAGCGACGGGTTGACCCCGGCCGGCAGGCGGTCGCGCACCTGGCTCAGGTACTCCAGCACGCGCGAGCGGGCCCAGTACAAATCCGTGCTGTTGTCGAACAGCACATAGACGTAAGAATCGCCGAAGAACGAGTACGCACGCACTGTGCGGGCGCCAGGCACCGACAGCATCGTGGTGGCCAGCGGATAGGTGACCTGATCCTCCACCACCTGCGGCGATTGCCCGGCCCAACTGGTGCGGATGATTACTTGGGTATCGGATAAGTCCGGCAAAGCGTCCAGCGGCGTGCGCACGACCGAGAACACGCCGACCGCGGCGAGCGCCAGCGCGGCCAGCAGTACGAAAACGCGGTTCGCGATCGCCGCGCGGATGATGGCGGCGATCATGGGTGATCTCCCGGATGCGCGGGACGGGACGTGGCGTGATCCACGTCGCTTGAGGCCGGTACCGGCGATCCTCGTTCGTCACCCAAGCGTTCCAGCGCGCCGGACAGACTGGCCTCCGAATCGATCAGGAACTGGCCCGACACGACGACCTTCTCGCCACCGTGGAGGCCGGTCAAAATCTCCGTGAAGCCATCAGCCGATCGACCCGTGCGCACGGCGAGCGGGCGGAAATGGCCGTCTGCTTCCACCACGATCACCCGCGTCTGCTGGCCGGTTGCGATCAGTGCGTCGTCGGGCACCACTGGCAGCGCCTCGCCATCGGCCGGACGCAGTTGCACGACAACGAACATGCCCGGACTCAGCCGGCCATCCGGGTTTGCGAGTACGATGCGCGCTCGCTGAGTCCGCGTGACGTTATCGACATCCGGCAAAAGCGCCTCAACGCGGCCGTGAAACTCCTGACCGGGCAGTGCGTCGGCCGTGACGGTGACGGATGTACCGCCGCGCACGGCGCCTGCGACCGCCTGTGGCAGCGCCGCTTCGACCCAGACCGTAGCCAAGTCGCTCAACGTCATCAGCGTTTGCCCGGCGCTCACCCGCTGTCCCTCGCGCACATCCAGCGTGGTGACAACGCCCCTCCGAGGCGCATGCAGCGTGATCGCCGCTCCCGCACCGCCGCGTGCTGCGCGGATGTCCGCGGAATCCAGGCCCAGCACCTGTAGCCGCTCGCGCGCGGCGGCGCGCAGAGATTGCGCATCGGCTGACTGTGCGCCCTGCAGCGCGTCGTACTCGGCCAGCGCGCTGCTCCATTGGGGCGCCAGCAGCTCAGCCAGTGATTCGCCCTCCGACACTTGCGTGTACGGCGCACGTACCCGCAGTTTGCTGACCACCGCATCGACGCGGGCGCTGACCGTGACCGTCTCGCGGGAGTTCCACGCTACGGTGCCGGGGACTTTCACCACTGCGGACAGCACCCGGCGTTCGACCGGCGCGATGCGCACGCCCAGATTCTGCACGACGGCGGGATCGATGCGCACCACGCTCGGGTCCGTCGCGGCATCGGCATACTTCGGCACCATTTCCATGCCCATCGGCGACAGGCCCGGCTTGTCGAAATGTTGTTCCGGCACCATCGGGTCGTACCAGTACAGCACCTTGCGGGCAGCCGCCGACACAGGCGCCGACGGATGGGCCGTCATGGGCGCGGTGGTGGCCTGACGACGGCCACCGAAATAGCCGAGCACGAGCAATACGGCGGCCGCGATGACGGCGGCAAAGATGATCAACGGACGCTTCATGGCGTCACCTCCGCAGGAAACAGGTAGGCAAGCGAGGCCCACAACCGTGCGCGTGATGCCAGCGCGTCAGCGTAGTTCAGGCGCAGCTCGATCTCGGCGCGGCGTGCATCCAGCCACGGTTGCAGCGAACTTCCGGCGCGGTAGCCGGCCAGCGCGGTTCGCGCGCGGTCGCGCGCGAGCGGCAGCAGGGTTTGCTGGTAGCGCTCGATCTGCCCATCCCAGCCTTGCCAGCTGGCAATCGCCCGCGTCACCGCTTCGCGCTGGGCGCGGCGCGCGTCTTCGTGATCGGCTTGCACGGCGTCGCGTTGCGCCTGGCGGGCGCTGATGCCGCGGTCTTGCCGGTCGTGCGTGAACAGCGGCAGGCTGACGCCTACCTCCAGCATCACCATGTCCGACATGCCAGGGGCGCGCTTGCCGTAGCTGGCACTCACGCTCCAGTCTGGGTGTTTCGCTGCGCGAGCCTGGTCAAGCGCCGCCTGCGCGAGTTGCTCACGCGCGGCCCACGCTTGAAGCGGCGCCTGTTGATCGACGCTGGACACCAGGCGATCGGCGGTGACCGGCAGCCGGCTGAAGTCCTGCGTCGCGGCAAGCACGCCGGGCGGCACCCCCAGCCATCGTTGCAGGCCGGCTTGCGCAGCCGCCAGATCGGCGTCGGTCGCTTCCAGTCGATTGTCCAGCGCAGCGAGTTCGGCTTGCGCCGCCAGCGCATCGACGGCGCTGCCTTCGCCGCCGCGCAGGCGCGCTTGTGTGATCCGTACAGCCAGCGCCGCCTCGTCGTGCAGGTCGAGCAGCAGTCCACGTCGCTGCTCGATCGCCCACACGTCGATCCACGTATCGGCGATGCGTTCGCGCACGTTTTGCTCGACGGCCACGCGCTCGGCCTCCGCCGCGTCTACCTGCGCGGTGGCCAGCGACCGCTCGGCCGTGCGCGCTGCACGCGATGGGATCGCCTGCGTCACGCCGATGGTGCGCATGGTCATTCCGTCCGATCGCAAGCTGAATGCGCCCGGTTCGGTGACGGGAAAGTTGGAAAGCCCGAACTTCAGGGTGGGATCCGGCAACCGGCCAGCCCGCACGGCTTCCTCGTGCGCAGCCGCGGTGTCGCTGGCGCGCGCCTCTATTTGCGGCGCCCGCGCCAAGCCCTGCCGCACTGCCGCCTCCAGCGTCAGCGGTGGTTCGGCGGCCTGCGCGATCGCAGCTGCCGCTCCCCACACGAACAAAGCCAAGGCCGTCACCCTCGGGTGACGGACGAAATGAATGGACAACATGGGTGAACACTCCGTTGATCTGCAATTCGCGCCGTGCCGTGCGGCATGGCGCCCGTCGGTGGATGCCGCGACGCGTCAGATCAAATGAGGAGTGAGCAGAACAACAATCGGGGGGGTACGAGTGGCGGCGCGCAGAAGCGGTTGCGTCGAATCAGGCTTCGCTCCGACGGCAACGCCACGATGGCTATGGACAGCACTTCCGGTGGCAACATGGCCAGCGTGCTGAACGGTACCGAGGCGGTGCGCATGTCCGCCTGCGTGGCATGGTCGGGCTGGCAGCGTGGGCGACAGAGCGGATCGGCCGCCGGCGCTGCCATACCCTCGCAGCCGTCGCCCATCCTCGCCATTGCAGACGTGTGCGCCGCCGCCGCGGCCGCGCCAACCGCTGCCGGCACGGCCCCACACGCGTAGGCTGCCATCGCTACTTGCTGCCATAACAACAGCAAGGCCACCAGCCACGACAGGCGGCGACGAGTACGAGGGCGGAATGCGCGTTTCATGCCCGAGTCACGATAGTGCATTCCCGTCGGGTGCGTCATTGATCCAAGTCAAACGGACAGCGCGGCGCAACCGATGTGCGGCGTGCGCTCGTCCTCGCGGCCCATGGCTCGCAAAGACCAGTATCGGGCCATCGCAGCCGAGCAACACTACATCGTAGCGTTCGGGCGTACCCATCTTCGTGATCCTACAGTGCAGGCAGCGGCAGCGAGCGGCCGTTGGCGTCAAGCACGTCGAGCACCATCATCAATCCGCCTCCGCCTTGCTGTTCTTGGTTGTTGTTGGTCGTGTGATGCGGGATATGGCAGTGCACCAGCCAGCGACCTGGCTTGCGCGCGGTCCAGATGACGTCGTACCGCTGGCCGGGGCCGACATTCACGGTGTCGGCCTGGAACTGGGCATCCGGCGGCAGATCCACCCCATCGCGGGCGACCACGGTGAACGGGCCACCATGAATATGCATCGGGTGCACGAAATTGGTGTTGCTACCGACGAAACGTATCTTGATCGTTTCGCCGAGGCGCATCTTTACCGTGTCGGTGGACGGATAAGCCTTGCCGTTGATCGTGAAATAGTTGGGCAGACCACCTTCCATGTTCATTGCCGGATAAGTGATGCCGTCACGCACGAGCCATTCCTGCAGCAAGAGGGTGTACTCGTGATCGGCTTTCACTTCTTTCGCTGGATCAGCCGCAGCCGTTGCCTCTTCGGATGGCAGATTCAATGCGGCGAGACGCTTGAGGTTGTCCGGGTTATGGGTGGGGTGCACGATCAGTGCACCATATAGGCCGAGGCTCTGCTGGCGATCCGGGTGATCGTGCGAGTGATAAAAGTAGGTGCCCACCTGCGCGACCACATAGTCGTACGTGAAGGTGGCGCCGGGCGCGATCGGCTTCTGCGTGACCACGGCCGGACCGTCCATCGTGTTGGGCACAATCAGTCCATGCCAATGCAGCGTGGTCGATTCGGGCAAGTGGTTGGTGACTACGAAACGAACGTGATCGCCTTGTTCAAGTTCGATGCGCGGACCGGGCACCTGGCGATTGACCGCGTAGGCGTTTACCGGTCGATCGGCGAGGATGCTCCACTGGATCACTTCGAGATCGAGGTGAAACACCTTTACCCCGTCAACGATCCGTGGTTGCAGCGGGCGATCGCCCTGCGCATCCACTGCGGCGGTGTACACGCTATCGCGCGGGTCGATGGCTGCCATGTCGCGCATGGTCGCGGCCGGCGTCTCCTGCGTGGTGATCATGCCCGGCGGCATGATCAGCTTGCCGACTTCGTGAGCGGAAAGCCGCATGTTGAAGAAGGCTGAGGGTAACGTCGTGCCCGCGATCAGCATCAGCCCGGTGAAGGCAGCGACCGCCACCAGCTGTGCGCGTGTCGGCTTCTTATCTCCGCCGTGCATGCTGTGGTCCGAAGGAGCCCCGCGCTTGTCGTCATCCTTTCCCGTGGTCGCTGACATCATCCTGTGGCCGGCGTCCATCGAGGCCATCGCCCCATGATCGTGTGACGCGCCTTGCGACATCTGAGATGGCTCATCGTGTCGTGCACTGGCAGGAGGGCGTACCGTCATCAGCCCATGCTTCATGCCGCGCGCCACCAGCCACACGTTGACCGGATAGCACAACCCGTAACCGGCCGTGACGCCGAGCGACATCACGAACCAGAACAGCGGTTCGCCCGGCCACATCGCCCGCATATCGCGTCCCATCATGAGAACCACCATGACCGGTGCCATACCGGCCATCATCGCGTTCATCGAAATGAACTCAGGCATGAAGGACTTTCGCACGTTCTCCACGTACGAACCGCCCATCATCTTTCGCATGAACAGCGACTGGAAAATCAGCAAGCCGAACAGGAAGCCGGCCGCGTATTCGATAATGAGATCGACCCACATCGGCAAGCCGATCAGCGACACCACAACGGCCGCCAAGATGATGCCGGTGGCGTCGCCGGCGACACAGTGCACGGCCGAGCCCACACCCTGCTTCCACAGTGGCCGCACGAACGCTTCGTGCGTGCCCGGCGTCGGCTCCTTGTCCGCCATCACGTAGAGCAGCAAGCCGATCGGCCCCATGTACAGCGTCACCAACACGAAGCCCCACTTCATCACGGTGGGTTCGGGATTACCGCGGAACTGATCCCATGCGACGTATGCAGCGGAAAGCACCGCGATTGCGAGCCACGCATAGACGAAAACATCAATCGGTTGGATCAGCATGTCGGCATCCTAGATTCTGCGCGCCGGCAGCACCCGTTCCCATCGGGGCTAGCACCGCGATACATCAAGGTCGACCAACCTTGCCGGAGCGCGAGAATGCGCGGGAAAGCCATTGCTTCATGATCATTCTCCCGACACCGGTGTGGATTGCCACTGGATCGAAACGATCTTCCAGTTCTTGCCGTCCTTCTGGAGGCTGAGCACTTCGCGGCTGCGCAACGTGGTCGGCTTGCCCTTGAGCGTGGTCTGGATGTCACTCTCGCTGCCGACCATCGCGGTACCGCCCATGGGCATGGAACCGAGCGAGACAGGCGTGATTTTCGCGTTCTTCAGGAATGCGATGTCCTCGCCGAGGTGGCCATTGGCGTAGTCGTCACGCGTCTGGGTACGGCCGCCCTCACTGATGGTGGCGTTGGCTGCTAGCAGCGCAAGTACGCCTGCGCGGTCGCCGTGCTGCAGGGCTTCGTGGAACGCCTTGGCCACGGCCTCTGCCTCCGGCACCGCCTTCGGTTTCATACCGTCCAGCGACAGCGGGGCTTCGGCTGCGGGCGCAGCGGCTGCCGTGTGACCGTGCCCGTCCTCTGCTGCCGCTTTATCGTTGTGATCAGCGTCGCCGGACATGTCCATCCCCTGCATGTCTGGTGCTGCGGCATGAGCGCCCTCGTCGGCGTGGCCGCCATGACTGTGGGCATGATCGCCCTCGTCGTCCATATCCATGTCTTCATCCGGCGGCGCCTTGGCCACGATGGCTTTGTATTCGGCCGGCGTCATGCCGGGCAGCTTCTCCAGAAAGGCCACCATGCTCCAGATGGTCGGGTCGTCGTGGCCGGCCTTGCCCCACGCCGGCATCGCGCTCATCTTGATGCCGTGCTTGATCACCCAGAAGGCGTCCTTCGGATCGACGTGCACCTTGGAGAGGTTGGGAGGCTGCGGGTACATGCCCACCCGCAGCTCGGAGTCGTTCACACCGGGCGAAAGATGGCAGCCCGTGCACATCGCCGCGTACTGGCCGGCGCCCTTCAGGATCAGTTGCGGGTCTTCGAGGTTGGGTACGCTCAGATCGTTCGAGCGCAGGTGGATCGAGCGGTTCCGCAGGGTTTGCAGCACGGCGAACACCGGCCTGGTGTGATGGTCGTCCGCGCCGATGTTATAGAGGCCGGAATAGACGAAGGCGCCGGCACCGACGGCCAGGACCCCCAGGGTGACGGCGACGGTGATGAGGTATGCGCTGTGCTTTTTCATAGGTCAATCCCTCAGAACCAGAAGCGGACGCCGGCCACGATCTGCCGGTCGAGTACGGGTTCGTGATCCTGCCGAGCGTAGTCGGCCGTGGTGCCGACACGGCGGACCCAGCTCACGCCGATGTACGGAGCAAACTGGCGGTGGATCTCGTAGCGCAGGCGCAGGCCGAACTGCACATCGGACACGCCACTGCCGATGCGTCGTAGCGGGTCGTCCTTGCCGTACAGGTTGATCTCGGCTTCCGGCTGCAGGATCAGCCGCTGGGTGAACAGCAGTTCGTATTCGGCACGCAGGCGCGCGGCGGTGCGACCGCCGGCGCCCACGTAAGCGGTGGCCTCCAGCTCGAACCAGTACGGCGCCAACCCCTGCACACCGAACGCGGCCCATGTCCGCTTCGGACCCTCGCCGAAATCCTGGCGCGCGCCGAGCTGGGTGCCCCAATAGGTGGCAATGCTGTGATTCCAGAAGGCTTCCAGCGCACCATCGTCCAGCTTTCCGCGGCTGCGTTCGCCTTCCGTACGAATCCACAGCTTGTTCGTGTCGTTGCCGTACCAGCCTTCGGCTTCCCAGGCTTGACCATTCGCGTCGCGGCCGTGGAAAGCCTCCAACTGGTCGATCAGCAACATGCCCAGCGGCGTGTTGTCGGCCATGTCCATGCCCTGCATGGAGCCGTAGCCCACACCGTCGGAATAGTCGGGACTACGCGCATCAGGGGGCGGGCTGCCACCTTGCATGGGGCCCATCGTCATTCCCGACATCGCGCCCATGCCGGCCATGCCGCTCTGGTCCTTCTGCGACATCGCACCATGATCCATGCCGGCCATGCCAGCGTGATCCATTCCTTTCATCGCCTCCGGACTCATGCCGGTCATCGACCCGTGATCCATCCCCGACATGTCGCCGGTAGTTGTCGTCGATGCAGCCGGGTTGGCGGGTTTCTGCATGCCCTGCATGCTGTCGTGATCCATGCCGGGCATGGCGCTGTGGTCCATACCATCCGCGCCGTTCATGGGGCTGGGAGCGGAGGTCGCCGGAGCGGGAACTGGTTTCTTCTTAGCCTTCTTGACGGGCGTTTTCGTCGCCGGTTTTGCCGTGCTGCTCGGGGCTGCGGGCGTCGTCATGCCGGACATGCTGCCGTGTTCCATGCCGGGCATGGAACTCATATCCGTGGACGAGGTACCGCTCGCAGGCGGTGCGCTCTGCGCCATGACCGCCAGAGGAAATGCCAGCAACAGCGCGGCCAGCAACGCCGAACGATGCGGAACAATTAGGTCGTCGCGACGAGGCATGTTCATGACACCACCACCTCGCGGAACATGCCCGCTTCCATGTGATACAGCATGTGGCAGTGATAGGCCCAGCGACCGAGGTTGTCGGCGCTCACTCCGTAGGTAATGCGCTGCGCGGGTTGCACGTTGATGGTGTGCTTGCGCACCTGGAATTTACCGTCCGGGCTTTCCAGCTCGCTCCACATGCCGTGCAGGTGGATCGGGTGGTTCATCATGGTGTCGTTGACCAGCACCACGCGCAGTCGCTCGCCGCTGCGGAAGTGCACTGGCGTGGCGTCGGAGAACTTCACGCCATCGAACGACCACATGTAGCGCTCCATGTTGCCGGTGAGGTGCAACTCGATCTCGCGGCTGGGTTCCCGTTTGTCGATGGAGCCGCCCAGGGTGTGCAGGTCGGCGTAGGTGAGCACGCGGCGGCCGTTGTCGCGCAAGCCCGTGCCCGGATCGTCGAGGTTGGTACGCGGCATGTCGACGTGCATGTCGACGCCGGGATTGTGGTATTCGGTGCGGGCATGGCGCACCACCGGTGCGGCCGCCGCTGCCATGCCGCTCATGTCCATGCCGGGCATGTCCTGCATCCCGGTCATGTCCTGCATCCCGGTCATGCCCGACATCCCTTGCATATCGCCGTGTCCGGCGCTGCCCTGCGCCATCGCGCCCATCATGTCCACCATGCTCACGGGCATGCGCGGATCCATTGCCGGCACGGTCGCTTCCATGCCGATTCTCGGCGCCAACGTGCCGCGCGCGTAGCCTGTGCGGTCGATCGACTGGGCGAAGATCGTGAACGCCCGGTCTTCCTGCGGCTCGACGAGCACGTCGTAGGTCTCCGCCACTGAAATGCGGAACTCGTCGACTGGCACCGGCGCCACGTCCTGGCCATCGGCGGAAATCACCGTCATCTTCAGGCCGGGAATTCGCACGTCGAAAATCGTCATCGCCGAGCCGTTAATGAAGCGCAGCCGGACCTTTTCACCGGGCTTGAACAGGCCGGTCCAGTTGCCCGCCGGGGCGGTGCCGTTCATCAGGTAGGTATAGGTGTAACCCGAGACGTCGCTGAGATCCGTCGGATTCATGCGCATCTGATTCCACATCTTGCGCTCGGCCAGCGCCTGACGAAGCCCCCGATCGCGTACGTCGCGGAAGAACTCGGGTGCGGTGGGCTGCGCGAAGTTGTAGTAATCGCTCTGGCGCTTCAGCGTGGCGAAGATGTGCTCGGGGCTGGCGTCGCTCCAGTCGTTGAGCATCACCACGTAGTCGCGGTCACTCGGGTTGCGCTCCGGTCCGGCCGGGTCGATCACCAGCGAACCGTACAGGCCGGTCTGTTCCTGGAATCGCGAATGTGAGTGGTACCAGTAGGTGCCGCTCTGGCGTACCGGGAAGCGATAGGTGAAGGTTTCGCCCGGCGCAATGCCGGGGAAGCTGATGCCCGGTACGCCATCCTCGCGGAAGGGCAGGATGATGCCGTGCCAGTGAATGGACGTGGGTACCCGCAGCCGGTTGGTCACCCGCAGCGTGACGGTGGTGCCTTCCTTCCAGCGCAGGGTCGGCCCCGGAATGCCGCCATTGACCGTGGTGGCGACCCGTGGCCGGCCGGTGTAGTTGACCATCGTCTCGGCGATATCCAGCGCAAAGTCGGTCCCGCTCAGGGTGGCGGGCTGACCCGCGCTGGCCAGCGCCCAGGCTTTTGACGGGCGCAGCAGACCGAGCGCGGCGACCGTGCCGCCGAGGGCGAGACCATGGACGAAACGACGCCGCGACAAGTCCATCGGGGGCGGGTAAAGGGATTTCATGCGGCTCCTCTAGAGTCATCGCTTTGACTTAGCTGTGGGTCCGCCGCGAAGCTGGGTGCAGAAAGGCGCGGTCTAACACCACCGGTCAATCGTAGGGAGCGGCCGCTGTCGAACCAGTGACGCGATGATTACATTGATGTAATACTTTCGTCATGTTGGCGGCAGGAGCGCTAAGCTAGCTTCCACGCGAATGGACAAAAATCCCAACGTGACTTGCGAAGTTCGAAGACGCGAGCACGACAAACTGGTGTGAGTGTGCGATGAAGCTGCTGGTCGTCGAGGACGAGAACAAAACTGCGGACTACGTCCGCCAAGGCTTGGCCGAAGCCGGCTTTACCGTTGACCTTGCCCGCAACGGGCTCGATGGCCACCACATGGCCATGAACGAGCACTACAACCTCGTCATTCTGGACGTCATGTTGTCTGGAATGGACGGATGGCAAATCCTTCGGGAGATCAGAGCCTCCGGCAGCCAAGTCCCAGTGTTGTTTCTCACTGCGCGCAGCAACGTGGACGATCGTGTCCAGGGCTTGGAACTCGGCGCAGACGATTACCTGGTCAAGCCGTTCGCATTTTCCGAGCTGCTGGCTCGCGTACGCACCCTGCTGCGCAGGGGCATTGCACCCATGCACCATGATCGTATCCAGATAGCAAATCTTGAGCTGGATTTGGCGCGCCGGCGTGCAACGAGAGCAGGACGCAGGATCAATCTGACGAACAAGGAGTTTGCGTTGCTTGAGCTGTTGGCGCGGCGTCAGGGCGAGGTGCTCCCTCGTTCCCTGATCGCTTCTCAAATCTGGGACATGAATTTCGACAGTGACACCAACGTGATCGATGTTGCCATTCGCCGGCTACGCGCAAAGATCGACGACAACTTCGAGCCAAAGCTCATCCAGACCGTGCGGGGAATGGGCTACATGTTGGATGTTCACGATGACGGCTAGACTCGCCATTTTCCGTCGTCCTGCGTCGCTGGCATTGCGCGTGACCACGCTCGTCGGGGTGGCCATGACGGTCGTA
The DNA here is from genome assembly GCA_018240435.1 of Pseudomonadota bacterium. Lineage (GTDB taxonomy): Bacteria > Pseudomonadota > Gammaproteobacteria > Xanthomonadales > Xanthomonadaceae > SZAS-103. The sequence continues at coordinate 6,565 of JAFEFT010000011.1, read as the reverse complement.
TTCCTGGCCTTCAATTGGGTCAGCGACCAGTCCCTCAAACAGCACTTTGCAGAAATGGACGGAGACGAGTTGAACGTCGTATTCAACTCCGTCGTCCGGGCGTTGCGCGAAGTGGATTCTGACGCCGATAAAACCGCTCTCCAGCGCGCCGTGAGAGGACATCACGGAGTTTATTACTACGTGGCAGATGCGAACGGCAACACGGTTTATGCGGAAGACATTGGTCCGGACCTGTCACGGCTGGTCGCGATCAGCAAACCTGTCGATCATGTAGACAATCGGAACCTGAAGATCTGGCAGGAGGGCGGGAAGTCCTACCGCGGAGCCGTTGTTCGTGTGGAAGCGAATGCCGACCATAAAGCCTATCTCGTAGCCGTTGCGGCAGACATCGGCATACATCTTGTCTTTCTCAAAAGTTTCGAACGGATGCAGATATGGGCGGTTTTCATCGTCATGTGCATCGCGATACTGGTCGCATGGCTCGCGGTGCAATGGGGACATCTTCCGATACGAAAGACGAACGCGGAGATCCGCAAAATTAGCTCGTCAAAGCTGGACATGAGGCTGAATCCCAAGGACGTCCCGATCGAACTTGAGGAACTGGTCATCTCGTTCAACGACGTGCTGGGACGGATTGAAGACGGTTTCGCGCGGTTGGCGAATTTCTCCGCCGATATCGCCCACGAATTGCGGACCCCGACGACCAATTTGACGACGCAGACCGAAGTGGCGCTTAGGCAAAGCCGGTCCACCGCGGAGTACCGTGAAATCCTTTACTCAAACCTGGAAGAGTTGAACCGCATGAGTCGAATGATCAGCGATATGCTGTTCCTCGCTCAGACGGAGAACGATCCGCGGAATCTCCATCTAACGGATGTGGATCTGGCGGAACTGGTCAAAGGGATATTCGAGTATTTCGAGGCATGGGCGGAAGATCGAGAAGTGTTGTTGCAACTTCACGGATGGGCTGCGCCGATTCGAGCAAACCGAGAAATGTTGCTTCGCGCACTGAGCAATCTCTTGTCGAACGCGATTCGCTATACGCCACGGGGCGCATCGGTCACGGTGAGACTGGTCCAAGGCGTATCCGCCACCACCGTCACGGTCGAGAATCCTGGCGATAAGCTCCCTCCAGAAGTCTTGCCACGACTTTTCGACCGCTTCTATCGCGCCGATCCCTCGCGTCAGCGTAAAGGAGAGGGAGCCGGCTTGGGGCTTGCCATTGTCAAATCAATCGTTGAAGCACATGGAGGCAAGGTGCTCGTAACGTCTGACGATGCGATGACTAAGTTCCAGGTTACGTTGCCCCATATCGCAGCGACCATTCGTCCGGCGTCAGGAAAGCTCTAGCCGATACATCTTCATTGTGCGTCAAGAAAGGGCCGGCCCGTGTTGCCGACCGATCTCCGATGTTGTCGTACCAGCGCGTTCTATCGCTTATGGAAGGCAAATCCATCGCCCCTTAAAAGCGTGTCGGCTCGGTTCCGATCTCGGGTACCGATCCTAAGGCCGCCTCTTCAAAGAGGCGGTTTTCTTCTTGTGCGCTTGGTCGCTCGGCCGCGCTGGACTCCTCGATCCCAATCGGGGGGCGTCGATCTTCGACGGCAACGAAGGGGACGCCGCCATGCTGGTGTTCGCTGTCTCAATTGATGGAGGGTCCGCGACTCCGACCGAACTCCCAAGATACGTTGCTGCCCCTTACCGTCGCGGCAAGCTGCTGTCCTAGCCTCTGGTCGATTACCGGCTTCCACGGCACCAAACTGAATCCCTTGCCGTCATCGAGCATCGCGTAGCGCCCGCTGGCGAGCGTGAGGCTGCGGCGGTAGATGCCCGCCGCGCGCTCGCCGTCGGCTAGCGGCCGATGTGTCAAGCCAGTTTCCGCCGCGATTTCCTGCGCGACCTTCGCCAGCTCGCGGCCGCGCAACGTCGCCAACAGGTTCCGCGGCAGGATCACCCGCTGCCCGCGATGCTCGGCTAATCCCTGTTCGGCCAGGAAGTCGGCGCGCTGGCGCAGCGCGTCCTTGATCTCGGCACCGAAGCCCAAGTCGCCCAGCCCCTTGCCACCGCCGACCAACTGCTGGTCGAGCCAGGTGGCACCGATCACGCGCACCTGCCGTTCGATCGGCAGGTGCGATTTCAGATCCACCGCCACGCCGCCGCCAAGACGCTGCGCGTCGTACTGGCGGCCTCGTTCGGCCAGGTCGCCGGGGACGCGCCAGACGCCTTCGGCCTCGCGCTCCACGATGCCGGCGCGGCGCAGGGCTTCGAGACGGCGCACATGCGCGGCCACGACCTCGCGCGGGTCGCGGTCGGGCGTGACTTGGCCTTGGGCGACGGCCAGGTGATGATCGGCGCGGTACACGCCATCGACGACGAGCGCGGCGATGTTGCGGTCGGCGGCGCGTACGTCGGCCGCGCCTTTCACTTCCACCACGGCACCGGCCGGGTACTGCTCCAGCTCCGACCTCGGCGGCAGCGCGACGTAGTACGCCTTGCCGTCGGTGCCATCGACGATCAGATAGCCCTTGTCGTACAGCTCGTCGGCCAGCCCCTTGCCGGCGACGCGGCCGACAAGCGTGCGGCCGTCGTTGTTCGGTTCGAACACGGCCAGCTCGCGAGACTTGCCACTCATCGCTCGCTGCATGGTGCGGATGATGTCGCCGCGCTCGCCCATCGCCCGCAAGGTCGGTTCGGCCTCGGCCTGGATGGTCCACACTCCGGGCTGCGGCTCGGTCGCCAGACCCATGCGCTGCAAGCGTTGCAGGCGGCCGATCAGCACTTGCCGCTGGCGTTGGAGACGAGGTTCGGCGAAGCGTTCGACGCGCACCAGGCCGTCGTCGCCGGCCTCGCGCTGCAAGGTGCGATCCAGTCCCGTCCACCGCTCCTGTTCCACCTCGCGCAGCATGGCGCGCTGCATCTCCAGCTCGGTGCGGGGCCCCAGCCATTCGGTCGCCAGCTCCGACGCCCGCCGGCGCATCCCCTCGGCGATGTAGTCGCGCGAAATGATGAGGTCTTTGCCGGTGTCGTCCTTGCCGCGCAGGACGACATGCGTGTGCGGGTTGTCCGTGTTCCAGTGATCGACCGCCACCCATTCCAGCCGCGTGCCCAGGTCGGCCTCCATGCGCGCCATCAGGTGACGCGTATAGGTGCGCAGGTCGTCGAGCTGTTCGGCATCCTCCGGCGAGACGATGAACCGGAACTGGTGGCGATCACCGGCGCCGCGCTCTTTGAACGCTTCGAGGTCGGCATCGTCGGTCGTCGGCCCGTAGGCACGGCCCGGCCCGCCCTGGCGATCGACGCCTTCGCGCTCGATGTAGCGCAGGTGCGCCGCGGTCGAACGCGGCCCGGCCTGCGCCAGATTCACCAGCCGGGCCTTGATCGTCACGCGCCGCGCATTCGCCCCAAGTCCCCGCCCGGCGAAGCGCGCCGCGACGTGGCCGCGGCCCAGCCGGGAACCGGGCCGCTGGCCGACTTTGCCCGCTGCTTTGCCGAGCTTCGCGCCGGCCTTGTTGGCCTGCCGCAGCACCTTGTTGACGAAGGCATCGCCGCGCTGCTTGGGCGCACCAGGTCGAACGCGGAAACGGTCGTCGTCGCGCTGGCTCATGGTGCGACTCCATCCAAGGCCGTCGCAGTCCAGCGGACGAAGCACGCGACTTCGCCAACGCCGATGCGGCGTTGCGCACCGTCGCGGCACGCTGCCGTCCCCCGGCGCGTGCCGCGCCACCCCCATGTGCAGACACGGTTTTCAAGCGGCCATGTGCCGCGACCTTTTATCTTGCCTTCCGCCTTTGCCCTGCGCTGTCGCTCCGGGCGTCGGCGGCCCGGCGGCGCTGCGCTGCTTGCAGCCAGCGCGCCGGCGAACGAGGCCACGGCCACAGGCCGGGCGCGTTCGAGGCAAGACGCCTGCACGTGGGGACGCCGTGCCGGATGTTGCGCGAAGTGCGGCGCGGATGCGCTCGCACGACACGCGCTACGACACGGCGACGGCCAGCGGACCGACACGCCGGATGGCACGATGAAGCGCAGCGAATCGGCGGCGATCATCGGCGTGTCTCCAGCCAGAGCGGATGCGCGACGCCGAGCACGGCGGATGCGGGTATCGGGCCGAAGTAGCGGCTGTCGAACGACGCCGGGTTGGTCACGCTCAACAGGAACAGCTCGCCCGATTCGAGGCGGCGGCATTGCTGCCAGGATGGCAGCGGCCGCCCCATGCGGTCGGCGGGCAAGACGGCGGCCACCGGCACGCCGTCGATGCGCACGCTGCGACCGACGATGCACACCTGCTGCGGCGCGACCGCACCGATGCGTTTGAGCAGCGGTACGCGCGTCGGCAAGTAGCCTCGCTGCGCGGCCAGCGCAGCAGCGGCGGCCGGCAGCGGGACGAGCACGATGCTGTCCACGGACAACGGACGTGGCAGCGCGTCGGTGCGATGTTCGAGCGGATCGACGCGATACCAGCCGACCGCCACGCTGTCGGACGGGTTGTAGGTCAAACGCGGCAGCGGCGACACGAAAGACGCCCAGGCCAGCGCAGCGAAGCCGCAGGCGGACAGACCCGCCAGCACGATGCGAGCGCGTCGGCGCGAGCGAGGATGCGGTGCGGTGCTGGATGGGGAAATGGCCGTCATGGCAGCGCCCTCCCTGCCAGCCAGGCGGCGTGCCGCTCGGCGGTGTATGCGGGCAATGGCAGACGTGCAGCGAGCCGGTTGCCGAGCGTGCGCCAGTACGCGGGCGACACGTCGGCAGGCGCGATGCCCTGCACCTCGATGGCGTCGAGCTGTGCCAGCACCGCGCGCACGGCGGGTTCGCCCTCGGCGTGCAGCAGCAAGCGCGCTCCGGGCAACACGCCGGGGATGCGCTGCGCCGCGTCCAGCGGCATGCAAGCCTGCATCACCATGAGCTGCCAGCGGGTCGTGCCGTAGTCGTTCGCCTGCCAGCGGATGCGGCAGAACATCGCGCCCGACAGGAACACCGCGACACGCCGCCAGCGGTCGAGCCGGACGATGCGCGACGGCTCGCCGAAGCGCAGGTAGAGGTCGATACGCTGCTCAACGTAGGCGAGCGATACGCGAGTCAGCGGCGCGACACCGGCCTGGCCGGCGAGCAGCGCGGGCGACGGCGGCGGCGCAGCCGTGGCCGCCAGAGCGGATGCTTTCATGAGGTCTTCTCCGGGAACTCGCGTTCCAGCAGCGCGCGCAGCAGCTCGGCGACGGTCACGCCCTGCGTGAACGCCGACACCTTGATGCGGGCGCGCATCGCGGGCGTGATGTCGAGGGTCAGGCGTGCGGTGTAGAGGTCGCCTTTCTGGAGGCCGTCGGCGTCGCCTTGGCGAACCCACGCCTCGGCGTGCGGGTTCGCCGGAGGACGTGCGCCGATGGCGATGCGTTTGCCGTTGCGCTGGTTCATGTCGGCCACCGCAGCAGCTCGTCGGTCAGCGCGGCGATCTCGCGCGCGGCGGCGCTGTCGGGCGCCGTCTCGCGTGCGAGCCGGCCAGCGGCCACGCTGTCGGCGAACACGATGCGCTGATGCACTTCCGAGTGCAGCGCGGGCAGCGGCTGCTCGGCGAGCGCGCCGCGTGCCTCGCGACCGATGATGGTGGTGCTGACACGCCGATTGACGACAAAGGCCGCGCGCAGCGCCGGCCGGAACACCTGCGCTTCGCGGATCAGCGCGACCATCTCGGCAGAGGCCCACAGGTCGTAGGGGCTGGGCTGCACGGGAATCAGCACGCGCTCGGCCGCCAGCAACGCGGAGCGCGCAAGCGCGGCGATGCGCGGCGGGCCGTCGATGACGACGTGGTCGGCGCGGCGGGCCAGCTCCGGCGCTTCCTGGTGCAGCGTCTCGCGGGCGAGGCCCACGGCGCTGAACAAGCGCGGCAAGCCTTGCTGTGCACGCCGCTGCGTCCAGTCCAGCGCCGAGCCTTGCGGGTCGGCATCGAGCAGAACGACGTGCTGACCGCGCATTGCCAGCTCGCCGGCGATGTGCGTGGCAAGCGTGGTCTTGCCGACGCCGCCTTTCTGGTTGAGCAGCGCGACGATCATGCCGCGGCCCTCCGTGTTGGCTGGCCGGCCGGAGCGTGCCGTTTCGTGGTTGTCCACCGAAACGGCGCGCTCTTACCAAGAGTTAGGTTTCTTGAGTTAGGAGAGTTAGAGGCCGCCGAAACCCTTGCCGTTATTGGCTTTCCGGCGATTTCGCACGCCTGATAGCACGATAGGGACACGCCCGATAGCACGATACGCGGCACGCCCGATAGCACGAGGCCGTCCACACGATTTCCCCGAGTTATCCCCGTGCCGTGACCGGCACGGGCCGGAAGGTCAGCAGTTCCATGCCGCTGCCCGGCATCCGCTCGATGCCGAGCACGTAGCCGGGCAGCGACTGGCGCGCGACCAGTACGCGCAGGTCGCAGGCGAAGTCGTAGGGCTTCGCCGTGCTGCCGGATTTCTTGTGCAGGTGCCGGAAGTCGAATTGCCAGCCACCAGGCTGCTTGCCGCCGTGCTTGCGCACGAGCCGGTACAGCCACCGCTCGATGCCGCCGGTCAGCCGGAAATACGCCGGGTCGATG
>JAFEFT010000010.1:125503-197232 GCA_018240435.1 Pseudomonadota bacterium | reverse complement strand
GGTCATCGCCAGGGTCTTTATCCGTCCGCCGGCGGTAGGCGTCCAGGGAAGGCGACTGCCGCGGACGGTTACCGTCATTGCAGGCCGGCAGGCCCGATATTTCACGCCAGGCGGCCAGCGGCGGCCGCGGCTATTTGCCGGATGCGGCGCTGGCCGTCGCGCCGACGATCGGGCCGATCTTGGCGCCGGGGGCGACCTGCAGGTCGACCGGGCGGTCGAAACGCAAGGTTCCTTGCACCGTCGCGTCGGCGGCGATGACGATGCGTGGTGCGCGATTGGCGCCGCCGAACAGGCCTTGCGGCCGGCGCACGGTCAATCCGCCGCGCACGATCGCACCGCTGCCGATCGTTACATCGCCGTTGACCGTCTCGATGCCGCCGCCGACGGTGGCGTGATCGAGGCTGATGGCGCCGTTGACGTTGACGATGCGTCCGTCGACGGTGCTTCCGGCGGCCATCTGGATGCCGCCGTTGACCGTGACCACTTCGCCGGCAACGCTGGCGCCGGCGTCGATGCGGACGCTGCCATTGACCGTTTTCAGCGACTGCGCATGCGCCTTGGCTTGAAGGTTGATCGCACCGTTGACGGTGTGCACGGCGCCGACCACCGCATCATGACCGACGGCGATGGCGCCGTTGACGGTGTGCGCCTCGTTGGCGTGGGCGCCGGCCGGAACGGTAACGCTGCCGTTCACCTTGTCGAGCCCGTTGCCGGCGTCGCAGCCGGAAATCGATACCAACGCCATCGCAATGGCGGTGCCGACGGAGAGGATGCGCATGACGGAACCTGTGGGCATGGCGAGCTCGAGTCGATCCGGCGCAGGGCGGCGAAGCGCTCGGCTACAATGGGTGCGTCCACCATGCGCCGATTCCGAGTACGTCCGTGAGTGCCGAAAGTCACCGACCCAAGCCCGTGCTGTTGTTGATCCTCGACGGCTGGGGCCATCGCGCGCAAGCCAACGCCCCCGACGACGCCATCGCCCAGGCCAACGCGCCGAACTGGCGAGGCCTGCTGGCGCAATACCCGCATGCGCTGGTGCATACCGAAGGCAAGTTCGTCGGTCTTCCCGACGGCCAGATGGGCAATTCCGAGGTCGGCCACATGAACATCGGTGCCGGCCGCATCGTGTACCAGGACCTCACCCGCATCGACGCGGCGATCGACGATGGCTCGTTCTTCGCCAACGGCGAGCTGCTCGCGGCATGCGCGGCGGCGAAGGCCGGCGACGGCACCTTGCATGTGTTCGGCCTGCTCTCGCCGGGCGGCGTGCACAGCCACGAGGCGCACATCTTCGCGATGATCGACCTGGCGAAGCGGCGCGGCGTGGCACGGGTCGCCGTGCATGCCTTTCTCGATGGTCGCGACACGCCGCCGCGCTCGGCGCAGGCCAGCTTGCGTGCGCTGGAAGATGCGTGCGCGAACGCCGGCAATGCCCGCATCGCCAGTGTCAGCGGGCGCTATTACGCGATGGATCGAGACCAGCGTTGGGATCGCGTCGAAAAGGCCTATGCGGCGATCGCCGAGGCCCGCGCCGCGTTCGTCGCGAACGATGCGCAAGGCGCGTTGGCCGCGGCCTACGCGCGCGGCGAAAACGACGAGTTCGTCGAGCCGACGGTGATCGAAGGTTCGTTGCCGATGCGCGATGGCGATGCGGTGGTGTTCATGAACTTCCGCGCCGATCGTGCCCGTGAACTCAGCGCCTGCTTCGTGCGTCCGGATTTTGCCGGTTTCACGCGTGCGCGCACGATTCGTCTGGCGCGCTTTGTCTGCCTGAGCGAGTACGACGCCAGCCTGCCGGCGCCGGTGGCGTTCGCGCCGACCGACCTGCGCGACACCTTCGGCGACGTGCTGGCCGCGCATGGCCTGACCCAGCTGCGCATCGCCGAAACCGAAAAATATGCGCACGTCACGTTCTTCTTCAACGGCGGCGTCGAAGCGCCGGTCACCGGCGAAGATCGCATCCTGATTCCATCGCCGAAGGTCGCCACCTACGACTTGCAACCGCAGATGAGCCTGCCCGAGTTGACGGTGAAGTTGTGCGCGGCGATCCGCTCAGGCAAGTACGACGCCATCGTCTGCAACATCGCCAATCCCGACATGGTCGGGCATACCGGTGTGCTGGCGGCGGCGATTGCCGCCGCCGAGGCGGTCGATGTCGCGCTCGGCGCGATTCGCACGGCGTTGGCGGAGGTCGGTGGCGAGATGATCGTCACCGCCGATCACGGCAACCTGGAGATGATGCGCGATCCGATCACCGGCCAGCCGCATACCGCGCACACCGTCGGCCCGGTCGATTGCGTGTACTTCGGTCGCAAGGCCAGCCTGCGTGAGGGCGGGGCGCTGCGCGATCTGGCGCCGACCTTGCTGCAGTTGCTCGGTCTGCCGCAGCCGGCAGCGATGACGGGGCAGTCCTTGGTCCGCTTCGCGTGAGATCAGCCGCAGCGCTGGCGTTGCTGTCATGCCTGGCCGCCAATGCGTTGGCCGCACCGTCGCATCACGATCCGGCTCCGGCGAGCAGCGAGGCCGAAGCCACCCTGCGTTACGAGGCGGCGCGCGCGGCCGATGCCAGGGACAAGGCGCAGGCGGCGAGCGGCAAGGCGCGCGCCGAAGAGCAATTGCAGAACCTGCGCGGCGAACTCGACGCGCTGGCCCGCCAGCAGCGCGAAGCGGTCGACGCCCGCACCGATGCCAGCAAGGCGCTGCGTGCCGCCGACGGCAGCGTTGGGCAGGCGGTGCGCGAACTGCACGACACCCAGGCGGCGATCACGGCGCAACAGAGCAAGCTCGCGGATTTGCAGGCACAACAATCGGCGCTGGCGAAAAAGTTGACCCGCCAGCGCGCGCAATTGGCGGCGCTGGTGCGCTCGGCCTACGCACTCGGCGGCGACGAACAGCTCAAGCTGCTGCTCGCGCAAGATCGCGTCGTCGATCTGGCGCGGGCGCTGCAATACCACCGTTACCTCGAAGTCGACCGCCTGCGTCGCATCCACGATTTGACTGCGCAGATGCAGACGCTGGCCGATCTATCGAAGCAGGTCGATGCGCAGCGCGCGAGCCTCACCGCCGCGCAGCAACAGCAGGCGCAGCGCCTGGCAGCGGTGCAAGCGCAGCGCGCCCAGCGCGGCAAACTGCTCGCCGATCTCGATGCCGGCTACAAGGATCGCGCCGCGCGCATGCAGGCGATGGGACGCGACGCCGATGCGCTGGGGAATCTCGTCAATCGCTTGACGGTGGTGATGCAGCGCGCGCCGCCCCTGCCGCCACCACCCCCGCCGCGACCGGTGCATGTCGCGCCGGTGTCGACGCACCATCCGCAGGCGGTGGTCGCGAGCGTGGTGCCCAGTCATGCGACGCCGCCGGCGATGGTCGCCGGGGTGACGCCGCGCCCGCCGCCGGTCGCGCTGCCGTTCACCGGCACGCCCGGTCATTTCGCGTGGCCGCTGGCAGGGCCGGTGCTCGCCGGTTTCGGTGGCGACAACCACGGCCTGCTGATCGCCGGCAGCGCCGGCGAGGAAGTGCATGCCGTCGCCGATGGCCGCGTCGCGTTTGCCGATTGGCTCAAGGGCTACGGGTTGTTGCTGATCGTCGATCACGGCCACGGCGTGATGAGCCTGTACGCCAACAACGATGCGCTGCTGAAAAACAGCGGCGATGTCGTGCGCGCCGGCGAGGCGGTGGCCACCGTCGGCAGCTCCGGTGGCCAGGGCCGCAACGCGTTGTATTTCGAGATCCGCCAGAACGGCAAGGCGGTCGATCCGCGCCTGTGGCTGCGGGCGCGCTGAATGTCCGCCGTGCGAATTCGCACCCTGGACAGCATCCGGCCATCGCCCACGCGGCTGGAGCGGCGGTGGATTTTCACCACGGCAATGCGATGATGACGACATGAACGAATCGATCCGCAGACTCCTCGCCGCCGCCGCGCTGGCCGTATTGCTGATGCCGGCGACGACGTCGGCGCAAGTGGCGCCGGCCGCAGCCAGCAAACCGGCCGACGCCACCGCGCCGGCATCGGCCGAGGAAGTCGAACAGGCGCGCAAGGCCGCGAAAAAGGCCGGTTTGGCCGATCGCGACGGCAATGTGCCGCTGGCCGAGATCCAGCGCTACGTCGCCGTCTACCGCGCGGTCAAGCAAGCCTATGTCGATCCGATCACCGACCGTCGCCTGATGCAGGCGGCGGTGCGCGGCTTGCTCACCAATCTCGATCCGCACAGTGCGTATCTGGACAAGCAACAGGCGCAGCAGCTCGAGGAAGACTCCGCCGGCGCCTATCAGGGCATCGGCATCGAAGTGATGCAATTGCCCGATCGCAGCTTGCGGGTGATCTCGCCGATCGATGGCTCGCCGGCACAGCGCGCCGGTGTGCGCGCCGGCGATGTCATCACCAGCATCGACGACAAGCCGGTCGATGCCGACAATGCCGATGCCGCCACCAGCGGGCTGCGCGGGCCGCCCGGCAGCACGGTCAAGCTCGGCGTGTTGCGCGATGGCGTCAGCGGGGCGATGACGATTTTCGTCAAGCGTGGCGTGGTCAAGATCCAGAGCGTGTCCTCGCGCCTGCTCGAACCCGGCTACGGCTATGTGCGCATCGCCGAATTCCAGGTCGATACCGCCGCCGACATGAGCGCGCAGATCGCGCAATTGGCGCGCAGCAACCGCGGCCCGCTGCGCGGCCTCGTGCTCGATCTGCGCAGCGATCCGGGCGGCCTGCTCAACGCCGCGGTGGAGGCGGCCGACGCCTTCCTCGATCGCGGCACGATCGTCTCCACCCGCGGCCGGCTGAGCTATTCCAACGCCACGTTCACCGCCAGCCCCGGCGATGTGCTCGATGGTGCGCCGATGGTGGTGCTGGTCGATGGCGGCACCGCCAGCGCATCGGAAGTGCTCACCGGCGCCTTGCAGGACAACCACCGCGCCGAGGTCGTCGGCGCCCGCACCTTCGGCAAGGGCTCGGTGCAGACGGTGATCCCGCTCGACAACGGTGACTCGATCAAGCTCACCACCGCGCGCTATTACACGCCCAGCGGCAAGTCGATCCAGGCGCGCGGCATCATCCCCGACATCATCCTGCGGCCCAATTCCAGCGAGCGGGTGCGCGAAGACGACGCCACCCGCGAGCGCGACCTGCCCGGCCATCTGGCCAACAGCGCCGACGGCGCCACCGGCGACGAGGGCGGCGCGGCGGTGGTGTTCACCGACGACTACGCGATTTCCGAAGGGCTCAAGGCGCTGAAGAAACTGCCGCAGCACCCGGCGATGGCAAAAGCGGCGACGGACGCCGGCGTGCGGTGAGGGTTGATGCTGGAAGCGGCCCTACCGCGCCTTCGTCGGCATCGGAAACGGCGTCACCACCGCCTCGCCGCTGGCGGCGTCGCGGATACGGGCGACGCCGCGGCGCTCGACTTCTTCGATGCGCAGGATCGATTGCATCGGCAGGTGCAGGCGCTTGCTGGCACCGAATTCGTCGCGCAGGCGTTCTTCGGTCGGGTCGATCACCAGACCTTCGCCGACATCGAAGACGAGTTCGGATACTTCGGTGAAGCCCCACAGCTCGCTGCTGGTCACCTTGCGGGCGTACAGCTCGTAGATGCGGCCGGCGCTGAGGAAGCTGATCTTGTAGAGCTTGCGGGTCGACATGGCGGGCAGTTTACGCAGGAAGTGGAGCGGGCCGTGAACCGGCGTGCGTGTTCACGGATTGGGCAGCAGCAGGCGGCGACCGCGCACGTCGATCTCGGCGCCGTCGCGACGAATGTGGATCAGCACGATGCCATCGGCGATGCGGCCGCCTTCGCCGATGCGCTGGCCGTCGACGATCATGAAACGACGCGCCGGGTCGGCGGAATAGGCGTGCATGGTCACCTTCAGCGGCGGCAACGCGTCGCGTTCGCTGGCGGGCAGCGAGGTGATCGGCAGCAGCGCCGGCGCATCGGTGCTCGCCGGTGTGGGGGGCGGCGTCGGCAGCATGGTCGGCAGCGGCGCTGCGGTGGCGAACGAAGGCAGGCTCGCGGCTTGCGTGGTGGCCGTGGCGAGCGCGGCCGGCGGGTTCGGTTTTTTGTCCGGTCGCGGCGAGACGATGGCGGGTGGCTTTGGCGCCGTCGCATCAGGCACAGGCGCAATGGCAGGCGACGCTGCCGTCGATGGAGCAGGTGATGCCGCCGTGATGCTCGAGCGCGCCGCAGGCGTAGGCGTTGCCGAATCCAGCGCTGACGCTGACGAAGGCGTGGGTACGGACACGGGCGTGGGCGCGGTGGTCGTCAATGCCACGGGGGGCGACGCTGGCGGCGCGCACGCGGCCTGCGACGGCTCGCTGCAATTGGGCGCAAGACGCATGGCCCACCACGCGACGCCGCCAGCGACGGCCAACAGCGCCGCTGTCGTGATGCCGACGATCACGCCGACGCCGCGCCGTGGGCGTGCCGGCGGCGCGACTGCCGTCACCATCGGTGCCAGCACGTCGGGTGCCTGGCCGAGGCGGCGCTCGGCTTCGGACTTGCGCAGGGCTTCGAGGATCAGCGACATGGCGGCAGCCTACTCCGGCAGCCGTTGCAGATGCGGGCCATCGCGCTCGCCGGCCAGTAGCGCCAGCACGGTTTCCGGGCCGACCACGCCGTCGGCGTGCAGGCCGAAATCGCGCTGGCGCGCGCGCACGGCATCGATCAGCACCGCGTCATACGTTGTTGCGGTGGCGGGCGCGGTGGGCAAATGTCGGCGCAGCCACACCACGCCGTCGCCGCCATCGCCGCGTTTGATCGGCAGCGTCAACGTGACCGGCACGCGCGCGATCATCACATAGCCGTCCAGCGCCGACTCCAGCACCGCGCGGCGCACGATCACGTCGTGCCCGTCGACTTGCACCAGCGCCTGCGTCGAACCCACTGCGCGCAGCAGCAGCCATGCGACGTGACCGTCCTGACGCAGGCGCAGCAGCGCCGGGCGATCGAACTGCGCCAGCAGACTCAAGCGCTGCTTGCCGCTGGCGCAAAGTACGCCGGCGAGCTTTGCTGCACACGGCGACGCACCTTGGGCGAGCGCGGCCTCGGGCGGGATCGACCACAGCGCGAGCAAGCTCCGCCAGGCCGGATCGGTGCGGCCGTCACTGCGGCGCAGCCAGTGGTCGAAGGCGGCGCTGGCGAGCGCGGGTGGGAGTGCGGATGCGGCCCTCGTTGCCGGCGCCGTCGTCGCGTGCATCGTCGCGGTGTCGATTGCGGGTGTTGCCGTCGGCAGCGACGCCGGTGAACGGGTGCGCATCGTCGCGATGGCCGCTGGCGGGCGCGCAGTCGTCGCTCGCGACGACCATCGCGGCACCAGTTCCGGCGCGAAAATGACAACGCCGATGACCGCCAGCACGATCGCGGCGATGCCCAGCCAACGCCACGGTGCGGCCGACGCCGGCAGCACTTCGCGCGCGGCGCGATCGAGCAGAGCGCCGTCGATCATGCGTTCGCCGCGCGCATAACCGGCGAGCAAGGCGCGATCGGCGATCACGTTGAGCAGGCGCGGGATGCCGCCGGCGTGGCGATGCAGGCGCTGCGCCGCGGCGTGGGTGAAGGGGAACGCGCCTCCGCCGGCGACCGCCCAGCGATGGCGCAGATACGCTTCGCTCTCGCGCGCATCGAGCGGGTCGAGGTGATAGCGCGCGGTGATGCGCTGCGCGAGTTGGCGCAGGTCGGGCCGGGCGAGCATCGCGCGCAGTTCGGGTTGGCCGAGCAGGATGATCTGCAGGAGTTTTTGCGTCGGCGTTTCCAGATTGGTCAGCAGGCGCACTTGTTCGAGCGCGGCCGGCGACAGGTTTTGCGCCTCGTCGACCAGCAGCACCACGCGCAGGCCGGCGGCGTGCGCGGCGAGCAGGTGGGCGTTGAGCGCATCGACCAGTGCCTTGAGATTGCCGTGGCGACCGGCGAGGTCGATGCGCAATTCCTCGCCGATCGTTTCCAGCAGTTCCACCGGCGCCAGCAGCGGATTGAGCACCAGCGCCACCCGCACGTTGTCCGGCAGTTGTTCGAGCAGCAACCGGCTGAGCGTGGTCTTGCCGGTGCCGACCTCGCCGGTGAGCTGCACGAAACCGCCACCACCGCCTTGACCGACGCCGAACAACAGATGCGCCAGCGCGTCGCGATGGCGCTCGGAAAGAAACACGAAGCGCGGATCGGGCGTGATCGCGAAGGGCGGCTCGCGCAGCCCGTAATGATCCAGATACATGGCGGTGGATGCGGGCGTGGTCGGGCCGGCGAGAGCGTGAGTGTGCCATCCGCGGCCGGCCGCTGCGCCACGGCGGGCGGTGGTTGCGGTCGCTTGGATGCGTCATTGGGAAAATTTCTCGGCACCCCTTCCATGTTAGATATTGGTTAAGGCATAATGCGCGCGATGGTCGTGTACGGTGCGGTATGGTGCGCGGCCGGTGATGCGGGTAGCGGGGCGCCGCCAAGGCCATGGCGCCGCGCCAGCGGGTTCGACCCTTCCGGATTCACAACTCACTAGAGAGATTTCAGACATGCGCAAATCCACTTCCATGATGGTTTCCTCGCTGGCGATCGCGGTCGTGACGGCGCTGGCCTGCGGCCAGGCGATGGCCAGCGGCTTCCAGATCCGCGAGGACAGCGTGCAGGCGATGGCGCGCTCGCATGCCGGCTCGGCGTCCGATTGGGGCGATGCGGCGGTGGTTTCCAACAACCCGGCGGCGATGTCGCTGTTCGACAAGACCACGGTGCAGACCGACCTGACCATGATCGACCTGCATGGCCATTTCAACGGCGGTGGCGTCGATGCCCTTGGTCGTCCGCTCACCGGCGGCAATGGCGGCGATGCCGGCGATTCGACGCCGGTTCCGGCCTTCCACGCCATCATCCCGGTCGGCAATTTCGCCTTTGGTGCGTCGTTGACGGCGCCATTTGGTCTGCGCACCGAGTACGACCCGGGTTGGGTGGGCCGCTATCAGGCGCTGAAGTCGGACGTGAAGGCGGTCGACCTGACCTTCGCCGGCTCGTACAAGTTCAACGACATGTTCTCGATGGGCGCCAGCCTGATCTACCAGCGCTTCGATGCCGAGCTGACCAATGCGGTCGACTTCGGCGCGATCCTGACGCCGGCCGCGTTCCCGCTGTTCCAGCCGCAGTCGGCCGATGGCACTGCCCGCATCAAGGGCAACGACACCTCGTGGGGTTGGGACGTGGGCTTCCTGTTCCGTCCGACGTCCAACACCAACATCGGCTTGAATTACCGCTCGAAGATCAACCACAGCATCAACGGCAACGCGTACTTCAACGTGCCGACCAACGTGCAGGCGATCTTCGCGCTCAAGGGCATCACCGCCTTCCAGAACACGCAGGCTTTCACCAGCGTCAGCACGCCCAGCGTGATCACCCTGAGCCTGTCGCAGAAGTTCAGCGACACCTTCACCTTGTCGGCCGACATCGAGCGCACCAACTGGAGCTCGCTCAAGGCCTTCACCGCGGTGTTCGCCAACCCGGCGCAGCCGCCGTCGACCGAGCTGTTCAACTGGCGCAACTCGACCTCGTTCGCGATCGGCATGGACTGGCGCTTCGCCCCGCAGTGGACGCTGCGCGCCGGCTACGGCCACGACCAGACGCCGACCCAGAACGCGTTCCGCGATCCGCGTCTGCCCGACAACGACCGCAATTTGTATTCGGTCGGCCTGGGTTGGGATCCGAACGAGAACGTGAGCTGGAACGTGGCCTACAGCCACATCGGCATCAGCACGCCGACGGTGAACGATCTGAGCGCGACCGGTTCGACCCTGGTCGGCAACTTCAGCGCCAATGCCAACCTGTTCGGTGTGTCGGCGACGTTCCGGTTCTGACCGTTCCGTCGATTTCAGAAAACGAGAAACCCCGCCTTGGCGGGGTTTTTCGTTTTCGGGACTCGGGACTCGGGACTCGGGGCTCAGCCAAACGCCCGCGCACTGATCGCCAGGGTTCCTTCCCCCGCCTGCGGGGGAAGGAGAAAACCCAGCGGGACTCGGGACTCGGGACTCGGGAATCGGAGCTCAGCCAAACGCGCGCGCACTGATCGCCAGAGTTCCTTCCCCCGCCCGCGGGGGAAGGGCAGGATGGGGGCGGGCTGTACCGACCACCTGTTCGCTTTGCGTCACAGGGAAAGCGCCCCCCCATCCCAACCTTCCCCCGCAAGCGGGGGAAGGAGTAAACCCAGCGGGACTCGGGACTCGGGACTCGGGACTCGGGACTCGGGACTCGGGACTCGGGACTCGGAACTCGGAACTCGGAACTCGGAACTCGGAACTCGGAACTCGGAACTCGGAACTCGGGACTTGGGAATCGGAGCTCAGCCAAACGCCCGCGCACTGATCGCCAGGGTTCCTTCCCCCGCCTGCGGGGGAAGGAGAAAACCCAGCGGGACTCAGGGACTCAGGGACTCGGGACTCGGGACTCAGGACTCAGGACTCGGGACTCGCGCAGCGCCGCACCTGCGGCGCGGCTATTCCCCCAGCGTCAACAACGAGGCATTGCCGCCGGCGGCAGTGGTGTTGATCGTGCGCGTGCGTTCGCTGACGAAACGCAGCAGGTAGTGCGGGCCGCCGGCTTTCGGGCCGGTGCCGGACAGGCCTTCGCCGCCGAAGGGTTGCACGCCGACCACGGCGCCGATCATGTTGCGGTTGACGTAGCAGTTGCCGGCTTTCACCCGTGCGCTGATGCGCTCGATGGTGGCGTCGATGCGCGAATGGATGCCCAGGGTCAGGCCGTAGCCGGTGGCATTGATCGCGTCGATGACCTTGTCCAACTCGGCGGCGCGGTAGCGGATCACGTGCAGCACCGGGCCGAATACCTCGCGCTGCAACTGGTCGAGCGAGACCAGTTCGTAGGCGCGCGGCGCGAAGAAGGTGCCGTGCTCGGTGCCGTCGCCGAGCGCGACCTTCTTGATCAGCCTGGCTTCGCGATCCATGCGGATGGCGTGGGCTTCGAGCATCTTCAGGGCGTCGGCGTCGATTACCGGGCCGATGTCGGTCGCCAGCAGGGCCGGATCGCCGACGACGAGTTCGTCCATCGCGCCGGCGAGCATGGCGATCACCTTGTCGGCGATGTCCTCCTGCACGAACAGCACGCGCGCCGCCGAGCAGCGTTGGCCGGCCGAGCCGAATGCCGAAGTCATCGCGTCCTTGACCAGTTGCTCGGGCAGCGCCGAGGAGTCGGCGATCATCGCGTTCTGGCCGCCGGTTTCGGCGATCAGCACCGCGATCGCGGCATCGCGCGCGGCGAGCGCGCGGTTGATCGCGCGCGCGGTTTCGGTCGAGCCGGTGAAGGCGACGCCGGCGACGCGGCGATCACGAGTGAGGGCCGCGCCGACCGTTGCGCCATCGCCCGGCAGGAATTGCAATGCGGCCGCGGGCACGCCGGCTTCGTGCAGCAGCTTCACCGCCGCACAGCCGATCAGGTTGGTCTGCTCGGCGGGCTTGGCGATCACCGTATTGCCGGCGACCAGCGCGGCGGCGACCTGGCCGATGAAGATCGCCAGCGGGAAGTTCCACGGGCTGATGCAGACGAACACGCCACGGCCGTGCAGCGACAACTCGTTGGACTCGCCGGTCGGGCCGGGCAGTTTGACCGGCTCGGCCAGCAGCGCGCGCGCCTGCTGCGCGTAATAGCGCAGGAAGTCGACCGCCTCGCGCACCTCGGCGACACCGTCGGCGAGCGTCTTGCCGGCCTCGCGCGTGCACAGTGCCATGAACTCCGGCATGCGTGCTTCGAGCAGGTCGGCGGCGTGTTCGAGTATTTTCGCGCGACCGGCCGCCGGCACCGCGTCCCAATCGGCATGCGCGGCGCTGGCGCTGGCCAGCGCGCGTTCGACCGTGGCCGCATCGGCGCTCAGCCAGTGGCCCACCACCTGCCGGCGGTCGGCGGGGCTGGTGACGGCGTTGCCGACGCCAGCGCCCGTCTGCCCGGAGT
This sequence comes from Pseudomonadota bacterium, assembly GCA_018240435.1. Lineage (GTDB taxonomy): Bacteria > Pseudomonadota > Gammaproteobacteria > Xanthomonadales > Xanthomonadaceae > SZAS-103. The sequence goes on along the minus strand of JAFEFT010000010.1, from coordinate 185,317 downwards.
TGGCCATTCCCGGCACCAGCGGCGCGGCCGCCCACGGCCCCGGGGTGGCGGCCATGCGCTCGGCGAGCGCGCGCAGGTCGTGGTCGTTGGCGAGGTTGATGCCCATCGAATTGATCCTCCCGGCACCGTACAGGTCGCGCGGCAGCGGAATGTTGGGATGCTTGCAATCGGAAAAGCCGGCGACCACGGCGGTCGGATCGGCGACCAGCGCCGCCGGCGCGACGGCGTCGTCGGTGATGCGATTGACGAAGCTGGAATTGGCGCCGTTTTCGAGCAGCCGGCGCACCAGATACGGCAACAAATCCTCGTGCGAGCCGACCGGCGCGTAGACGCGGCAGGCGACGTCGAGCCGATCCTTGCCGACCACCTCGCGGTAGAGGTCGTCGCCCATGCCGTGCAGCTTCTGGTATTCGTAGGGCGCGACCTTGCCGCCGCCCCAGTCGCCGTGGATCTGTCGGGCGATGTGGTGGATCGCCGCCAGCGTGTGCGCGTTGTGGGTGGCGAACATCGGGTACAGCGCATCGGTGGCGGCGAGCATCTTGCGCGCGCAGGCCAGATAGCTGACATCGGTGTTGGGCTTGCGCGTGAGCACCGGATAGCCGGCCAGGCCGTCGATCTGGCTGCGCTTGATCTCCGAATCCCAGTACGCGCCCTTGACCAGCCGCACCGGCATCCGTCGGCCCAGCCGCCGGGCGGATTCGATCAGCCGGTCGAGCACGAACGGCGCGCGCTTCTGGTAGGCCTGCACCGCCAGTCCGTAGCCGTTCCAGCCGGCCAGCGAGGCATCCTCGAACGCGCCGAGGATGACATCCAGCGACAGTTCGAGGCGGTCGGATTCTTCCGCGTCGATGGTGAATCCAATCCCCTGCGCCTTGGCGAATTGCGCCAGATCGAGCACCTTGGGCGTCAATTCGGCCAGCACCCGCGCGCGCTTGCCGTGCTCGTAGCGCGGATGCAGGGCCGAGAGCTTGACCGAGATCGACGGTGCCGCGAACACGTCGGTGCCGATCCAGTTGCCACCCGGGCCGCTGCCACCGATGGCGGCGATCGCCTTGCGATAGGCGTCCAGATAGCGGGCGGAATCGGCGCGGGTGAACGCGCCTTCGCCGAGCATGTCGAACGAATGCCGGTAGCCGGCCTCGGCCTTGCGGCTGCGCGCCAGCGCTTCGGCGATGGTGCGGCCCATCACGAACTGGTGGCCCATGATCCGCATCGCCTGGCGCACCGCCAGCCGGATCACCGGCTCGCCGGCGCGGCCGACAAGCCGGCGCAGGGCGCCGATGGCGTTGCGTCGGGTTTCGCCGGCCAGGCCGACCATCCGCCCGGTCAGCATCAGGCCCCAGCTCGAGGCATTGACCAGCAGCGACTCGCTCTTGCCCAGATGCGCTTCCCAGTCGGCGTCGCCGAGCTTGTCGCGGATCAGCCGATCGGCGGTGGCCTGATCGGGGATGCGCAGCAACGCCTCGGCCACGCACATCAGCAGCACGCCTTCCTCGGAGGACAGGTCGTACTCGCGCATGAACGCTTCGATCATGCCCTGCTGCTGGGCGCGCTTGCGCACGCGCTCGACCAGATCGACGGCGGTGCGCTCGATGGCAGCGCGCTCGCTGGCCTCGAACCGCGTCGCCGCCAGCAACTCGCGCACATGCTCGTTCTCGTCGCGCAGCCAGGCGGCGGTGATGGCTTCGCGCAGACGATCACCGCTGGGCGGCAGTTCGGTTCGCAGGATGTCGGTCACGGCGATCCCGAAATGGCGTCGGGCAAGGGGCGTGGCGGGAGCCGGCAGTCTAGCAGGCGCGACGACGCGGCGACCATCGGCGCCGCGTGCGACCTACTTCTTCGCGGCCGGCGGCGGAATCGGCATCGCCTCGTCGCCCTCGCGCAGGCGCTGGTCGATGCGTTGCAGGTGTTCGATCAACTCCTTGCGCGCCGCTTCCGAATAGGGATTTTCGCGCTGGATGGCGGCGAACAGGTGGCCGGCGTCGCCGCGCACGGCGGCGATCATTCCGGCGAGGCCCTGGAATGATGGAGGTGCCATCGACAGATCGTCGCCGATGCCCATTTCCACCATCGCCCGGGCGATGAAGAAGGCCAGCGCGTGCGTTTTCGCCATCGCCCGGTCGTGCGCGGCGGCATCGGCCACCACCGCGGTGCAGCCGATCGAGCCGAACAGGGCGCGGGCGCGCTCGGTCGCCTCCGGATGGCGGTCGCTGGGGCACAGCACCACCCGAAGTGCATCGCCGCGGGCGATGCTCAGCGGCCCGAACAGTGGATGCGTGCCCAGGTGCGGGATCACCCGCCCGAGCACCTTGCCCATCAGTGCGCAGGGTTGCTGCTTGACGCTGCCGACGTCGATCACCGTCTGCTCGGGGTCGAGCAGGGTTCGGATATCCGCCAGGGCATCGGCCATCGCCGGCACCGGCATCGCCAGCACCACCCATTGCGCGCCGTCGATCGCCGCTGCCGCCGAGGCGGTCGCCATCGAGCCGGGCGGCTTGGTTTGCGGATCGAAGGCGCGCACCTTGTGCCCGACCTGCTGCAGGCGTTCGGCGAAGGCGCGGCCGAAGCGGCCGTATCCGAGCATGGCGATGATCATGGCGGCTTCCGAAGTCCGGGTGACGGGTCGGCGGGCAGGTGCCGGTGCGGTTGCCGGCATTGTCACGATATCCGTACGCAATCGCCAGCCGGCGACGGCCGCCGCGATCAAATGGGCCCGGGCTGGCGCGGATAGGTCAGCCGGCCGGCGCCGTCGATGCGCGCCGCCGGGTGCAGCCGCGCCGGCTGGATGCTCGTCGTCATGATGTGGCGCACGTCTTCGCCGGCGGCCAGCAGGTGATCGGCGATGATCCGCCGATGGCAGCGCCACCACAGGCTTTCGGCGCACATGATGGCGCAGCGCTGGTGCTGGCTGCGTTCGCGCACGGCCGCCAGCGCGGCGGCGAAGGGCGCCAGCAACGCCCAGTCGGCATAGTGGTGGAAGCTGGGGTTGTCCCAGGCGCCGTTGACCGCCTCGGCGATGCCCGGCTGGCGGCCGCGCCGGCCGCCGAGGTCGCGGCAGTGGACATAGTCGATGCGATGCCCGGCCAAGGTCTCGCGCAGCGCATCCTGATCGAACTGCGGGTAGCGCTGCGAGCCCGGCAGGGCGCGCACGTCGATCACGCAGCCGATGTCGGCGGCGGCCAGGCGGTCGAGAAAATCGGCGATCGCCAGGGTCGAATGGCCGATGCTGTGGATGGGCAGGCGCGCCGCCACGGCTCAGAGCGGGATCAGGTGCAGCGCCGAGCCCTTGTGCAGGGCGATGTGGTCGCTGCGATCGCTGGCGATCTCGTACTGCGGCTCGTCCTCGCTGGCATGGTGGAGATAGCCCTTCCAGCGCAGCGGCCGGGTGTGCACGGCGAGGATGCGGCCACTGACGCGGCCGGCTTCCGAGTTCCAGCCGACGTGGTCGCCGACCTTGAAGCGGCGGGTCATCGGGCTTGCCTTCGATGGGCGTGCAGGCGCGGCATGGCGTGCCGGCAGCATGCATGATCGCGGCTGAATCGCCGGCAAGTCCGCTGCGAGATGCCTCGGCCGCCGACGATCGGAGGCGCTTCCGGCGCGCCGCTGTCGCCGGCCGCAACGGCGCATCGCAACGGCGCGTCTTGCTCCATCTGTTACTGTGTCGTTACAATTCCGCCTTGCGTTTCGTTGTCGTCGGAGTGGCCGGGCGATGATCGACGTGTTCCGGGATGCACCGGGCCATTCGCATCTGCGGCTGGTGCTGCGGCCCCGGCGTGCGCTCAGCGGTCGGCAGGTCGGCGTGCTGTTTGCGGTGCTCAGCGGCACGATGTGGGCGGTGGCGTTGCTGGGCGCGGTGTTCGGCAACGTCTATGCGCCGGCGTTCGCGCTGCTGCACAGCCTGATCGTCGCGGCGGCGTTGCGGTGGATGTGGCGTCTGGGTGAGCGGCGGGAATCGATCGACGTCGACGGAACGACGGTTCGCGTGTGCCGTTCGCACGCGACCGACTTTTCGCCGCAGCCGGAACGGCCGGTGTTCGAGGCCAATCCGCGCTGGGTGCGGTTGTCGGTCGGGTCGGCTGGAAGCGAGCCACGGGTGTTGCTCGGTTCGCGCGGTCGGCAGGTGGAGATCGGCGGGTTTCTTGCGCCCGACGAGCGCAAGCTGCTGGCCGACCGGTTGCAGGCGGCGCTGCGGGAGGCATCGGGTCGCGCCATCGGGGCCGCGGACGATGGCCAGTATCAGTATCGACAGGATCAGGACAGGTTCGAATGAAACCAGCTCGCAGCATCTCCCGGATCGCCACCGCGCTGTCGGCCGCGCTCGTCGCTGGAATGGCGCAGGCCAATCCGGTGCCATGGCAGCTCAATCTTCCCGCTGGCGTCACCGCGACCTCGCGACGCATCTACGACCTGCACAACTTCACCCTGATCATGTGCACGGTGATCGGCGTGCTGGTGATCGGCGCGATGATCTGGTCGATGTTCCATCACCGCAAGTCGAAAGGCGCGGTGCCGGCACAGTTCACCCACAACACCACCGCCGAGGTGATCTGGACGATCGTGCCGATCATCCTGCTGGTGATCATGACCATCCCGGCGACGCAGACGCTGTTCAAGATGTACGACACCAGCGATTCGGCGATGACCGTCAAGGTCAACGGCGTGCAGTGGATGTGGCGCTACGAGTACGTCGGCCAGGGCGTGCAGTTCCTCAGCCGCCTCGACCGCACCAGCGATCGCACCCGCACCCTGCATTCGGGCCTGAATCCGGCCAAGGTCACCGACAAGGACGGGCACAACGTCTACCTGCTCGACGTCGACCATCCGCTGGTGCTGCCGGTGGATACCAAGATCCGTTTCGTGGTCACCGGTGACGACGTCATCCATTCGTGGTGGGTGCCGGATTTCGGCTGGAAGCAGGATGCCATCCCCGGGGTCATCGGCGAGAACTGGACGAAGATCGACAAGCCCGGCATCTACCGTGGCCAGTGCGCCGAGCTGTGCGGCCGCGACCACGGTTTCATGCCGATCGTGGTCAAGGCGGTGCCGAAGGCCGAATTCCAGTCCTGGCTGGCGCAGCAGAAGGCCGCCAGCAGCGCCGCCGACACCGCTCAGGCGGCACCGGCCGCGGCCCTTCCGGCGGTCGCACAGGCCGCTCCGGTGGCGCCGAACGCGCACTGACGACGCGCCGCATTCCTTTTCGAGGCATCGATCATGGCAACCCAGACCGCCGAACACCACGACGACCACGGCCACAAGGAAGGCTTCTTCCACCGCTGGTTCATGTCCACCAACCACAAGGACATCGGCACGCTGTACCTCGTGTTCTCGCTGGTGATGTTCCTCATCGGCGGCTCGATGGCGATGGCGATCCGCGCCGAGCTGTTCGAGCCCGGCCTGCAGTTCTTCGAGCCCGAGTTCTTCAACCAGCTCACCACCTTGCACGCGCTGGTGATGATCTTCGGCGCGGTCATGCCGGCCTTCGTCGGCCTCGCCAACTGGATGGTGCCGATGATGATCGGCGCGCCGGACATGGCATTGCCGCGGATGAACAACTGGTCGTTCTGGATCATGCCGTTCGCCTTCACCATCCTGCTGCTGCCGTTCGTGCTGGGCATGTTCGGGATCGGCGGCGGCGGCCCGGCCGGTGGCTGGACGATGTACCCGCCGCTGGCGATCCAGGGCGCCAACAACGTCGCCTTCGTGGTGTTTGCCATCCACATGATGGGCATCAGCTCGATCATGGGCGCGATCAACATCATCGCCACCATCCTCAACATGCGCGCCCCCGGCGTGGACTTGCTGAAGATGCCGGTGTTCGTGTGGAGCTGGCTGATCACCGCCTTCCTGCTGATCGCGGTGATGCCGGTGCTGGCCGGCGCGGTGACCATGCTGCTGACCGACAAGTATTTCGGCACCAGCTTCTTCAATGCCGCCGGCGGCGGCGACCCGGTGATGTACCAGCACATCTTCTGGTTCTTCGGCCATCCCGAGGTCTACATCATGATCCTGCCGGCATTCGGGATCGTCTCGGAGATCATCCCCACCTTTGCCCGCAAGCCGCTGTTCGGGTATCAGGCGATGGTCTACGCGATCGCCTCGATCGCCTTCCTGAGCTTCATCGTCTGGGCCCACCACATGTTCACCGTCGGCATGCCGCTGGGCGGTGAGCTGTTCTTCATGTACGCGACGATGCTGATCGCCATTCCCACCGGCGTGAAGATCTTCAACTGGGTCTCGACCATGTGGAAAGGCTCGATGACCTTCGAAACGCCGATGCTGTTCGCGATCGCTTTCGTCATCCTGTTCATGATCGGCGGTTTTTCCGGGCTGATGCTGGCGGTGGTGCCGGCCGACTTCCAGTACCAGGACACCTACTTCGTGGTCGCCCACTTCCACTACGTGCTGGTGACCGGCGCGGTGTTCGCGATCATGGCGGCGGTCTACTACTGGCTGCCGAAATGGACCGGGCACATGTACAACGAGACGCTCGGCAAGACCCATTTCTGGCTGAGCACGATCTTCGTCAACGTGCTGTTCTTCCCGCAGCACTTCCTCGGCCTGGCCGGCATGCCGCGGCGCATCCCCGACTACAACGTCGCCTTCGCCGACTGGAACATGATCTCCTCGATCGGCGGTTTCGGGTTCGGCCTGAGCCAGTTGCTGTTCGCCTACATCGTCTGGCGCACCGCCCGTGGCGGCGAGAAGGCGCCGGCGCGGGCGTGGGAAGGCGCGCGCGGGCTGGAGTGGACGCTGTCCTCGCCGCCGCCGCACCACAGTTTCACCACCCCGCCGGTGATCAAGGATGGCGATCTGGCGCATGGCGATGTGACGCATTGAAATGCCCATGGCCAACACGCCCGCGAACCTCGATCCTGATCGCCAGCGCGCCCGCGCCCGGCGCACGGTGGCGATCCTGGCGCTGGTCGCCTTCGCGATCTATGTCGCCTTCATCGCGCAGACGGTGCTGAGCCGGTGAATCGCAGTGACGGCCCGCACCGTGAGGCGAACCCCGGGCAGACGCCGCCCGCCGCCGCGTCGGCGCCGCAGGCGGGCGACACCGCGCGACTGGTGAAGCGCCTCGGGCTGGTGCTGGTCGGCGGTTTCGTGTTCACGTTTTCGCTGGTGCCGCTGTATCGCATCGCCTGCGAGAAGGTGCTGGGCATCAAGCTGCAACCAGGGCCGGCCGGGCAAAACCGGGTGGCGGGGACACGGATCGACGAAAACCGCTGGGTCACCGTGCAGTTCGACGGCAACGTCCATTCCGACCTGCTGTGGGATTTCCGGCCGACCCGGACCAGCATGCGCGTGCATCCGGGCCAGCTCTACGACGCCACCTACCAGGCGAAGAACGAGTCCGATCACGCCATCGTCGGCAATGCCGCGCCCTCGATCGCACCCGACAGCGCCTCGCGCTACTTCAACAAGACCGAATGTTTCTGTTTCACCCAGCAGGCCCTGCAGGCCGGCGAGAGCAAGACGATGCCGGTCCGGTTCTATGTCGATCCGGCCTTGCCGGCCGACGTGCGCACGGTCACGTTGTCCTACACGTTCTACAACAATCCGGCAGAAACCGCGAAACTGGCGAAACCTGCAGTGCCTGACAATGGCGTTGCGGTCGCCGCCCGCGGCGAGCCTTGACCCTTTCCCGCAAATTCGCAACCGCCGCAACTCAGGATCCTCCCATGGCGCAGACGCAGACCACCGGCGACAACATCTATTTCGTGCCACACGGCTCGCGCTGGCCGATCTTCGGCTCGGTGTCGATGTTCGTCACCATGTTCGGCGCCGCCAACTGGGTCAACGACATCGATTGGGGGCGGCCGGTGTTTCTCACCGGCGCGGTGATGATGATCGCCACCTTGTTCGGCTGGTTCGGCGATGTCATCCGCGAGAGCCTGCGCAAGCTCTACAACCGCCAGGTCGACGTCTCCTTCCGCATGGGGATGATGTGGTTCATCTTCTCCGAGGTGATGTTCTTCGCCGCCTTCTTCGGCGCCCTGTTCTACGCCCGCAACTTCTCGGTGCCGTGGCTGGGCGGCGAGGGTCATGGTGCGCTGACCAACAACTTCCTGTGGAGCGGTTATTCGGCGGCGTGGCCGACCGGTGGCCCGGGCCACGTCGGCGGCAACTTCTCGACCATCACGCCGTGGGGCATCCCGTTCCTCAACACGGCGATCCTGCTCACCTCCGGCGTGACCGTGACGCTGGCCCATCACATGCTGCGCGCCGGCCGGCGCGGCCAGTTGCTGCTGTGGCTGGGCTTGACGGTGTTGCTGGGCGCCACCTTCCTCGGCTTCCAGGCGCACGAGTACATCGAGGCTTACACCGAAAAGAACCTGACCCTGGGCAGCGGCGTCTACGGCTCGACCTTCTTCATGCTCACCGGCTTCCACGGCCTGCACGTCACCCTTGGCGCGCTCATGCTGTCGATCATCTGGCTGCGCTGCCTGAGCGGGCACTTCAACAAGGAACACCACTTCGCCTTCGAGGCGGTGGCGTGGTACTGGCATTTCGTCGACGTGGTCTGGCTGGGGCTGTTCGTCTTCGTCTACGTGTTGTAGGTCGCCGCTGAAGGCAAGTCAGCGAGGGCCGGCATCGCCGGCCCTTCGCCTTTCGGAAGCCCGTTCGCGCCTCAGTGGTCGACGCCGTGCGGCTGGATCCAGCCCGACCAGATGCCCAGCCCGATCAAGGCGATCAGCACGATCGAAAGCCCGATCCGCCAGGTCAGCGCCTTCACCATGCGATCGGATTCGCCCTTGTCGGTCATCATGTAGTACAGGCTGCTGGCGAGGTTGTAGACGATCACCACGAGGAATCCGATGATGACGAGCTTTTGCAGCATGGGAGAGGTCCGTCGATGAACGTGGCGCCGGCATTATCGCGCGAGACCGCAGCGGGCGCGATGCAGCGGGAGGATCGGTCGTGAGACGACGCCTGCTGCTGTGGTTGCTGTCGCTGGCGATCATCGCCGGGTTCGTGCGTCTGGGCATCTGGCAGGTCGATCGGGCCCACTACAAGGAACGGCTGCTTGCGCAGAGCCGGCAGATCGTTTCCGACCGCAAGCCCGATGCGCTGTATGCCGCGACCGATGCGCCGGCACCGGCGACCGAGGCCGATGCCTACGAGTGGACGCTGGGCAGCGGCCATTTCCTGCCGTTGCCGGCGGTGCGCCTGGACAATCAGGTGCGCAACGGCGTGCCCGGCATTCGCATCTATCGCGTGTTCCAGCCCGACGGCGCCCGCCGCGCCATCCTCGTCGAGCTCGGCTGGCGCGCGCTGCCGTCGCACATCGACATTCCGGCCGAACCGGCGCCGCCGGCCATCACCCAGCTGCGCGGCTTGTTGGCGCCGCCGCCGGTCGGCGGGCTCAAGCTCGGCCCGGAAACGATCGTGCCACGGCCGGATGGCTCGCTGCTGCTGCTGCGCGTCAACCCGGACAAGATCGCCGACGCATTGAAGCTCAAGAACGGGCTGGCACCGCGCGTGCTGATCCTCGACCCGACGTTGCGGGTGGGCTACAAGCGCGACCTGAAGATCCTCAGTGGCACCCTGCCGCCGGAGGCACACCGCGCCTACGCGGTGCAGTGGTTCGGGCTGGCCATCGCGCTGGCGGTGGTGAGCATCGTCGTCGATCGCCACAAGTCGCATCGCGAGCACGACGACACGCAACGGAACCGCGCCTGATGGACGTTGCCGCGCCGCCGGGCCGTACCCGGTCACGCCTGTACCTGCTGTTGATCCTGGCGATCTTTCTGGCGCCGCTGGTGGCCGCGCTGGTGCTGTATTACCGCAACTGGCAGCCGACGCACACCAAAAACAACGGTGAACTGCTCAAGCCCGTGCGCGACCTGCGCAACGTCCGCTTCACCCGTGCCGACGGCAGTGCCTTCCACTGGAACCACGAAGACCACGTCTGGCGCCTGCTGGTGACGCCGCCGGCGAACTGCGGCAGCCGCTGCGATCGCCTCGAAGACACGCTGCGACGCATCTGGGTCGGTCTTGGCAACAATGCCGATCACGTGCAGGTGCTGTGGGTCGGCAGCGCACCGTCGGCGCGTTTTCGCAATCTGATCGTGGTGCAGGCCGATCCCGGCCTTGCCGCGCGCCTGCCGGACGTGGCGACGCCGACGGCGATCCCGGTCTACCTGGTCGATCCCAGCGGTTTTCTGTTCATGCGCTACGCGCCCGGTTTCGATCCGGGCGGGATGCGGCGCGATTTGCAGCGACTGACCTCGCAAGGTGGCATGTGAGTTCGTCGCGAATCGAACCTTCGTGCGCGGGGCGCCGCCGCCTGGCCGGTAAAATGGCGGCATGAGCGCGCATCGTCATTTCCATCGGCTGGCCTGGCTGGCGGCGGCATTCGCCTTCGGCGTGATCGTGTTCGGCGCCTTCGTGCGGCTGTCGCAGGCCGGGCTGAGCTGCCCCGACTGGCCGACTTGCTACGGCCATGCGACGTGGCCGACACAAGCCCACGAGATCGCCCGCGCCGATCAGGCCTTTCCGCATCGCCCGTATGAGGATGCACTGGCATGGCGCGAGCAGGTGCATCGCATGCTCGCCGGCACGCTGGGCGTGCTGGTGCTCACCCTGGCCATCCTTGCCGCCCGCCGGCGCCGCTGCGGGATCGCCGCCGTGGTCGGCGCCAGCGTGCTGGTGGCGATCTCGATTCCGATCTACATCCACGGCAACCATCCGCTCTCCGGGTTGATCGCTGCCGCTGGCGAGGCGGCGCTGATCGTCGCCGCGATCGCGTGGTCGAACGCGCGGCCGCCGCCGGGGATGGGCGGCGACTCGGCGCGCCTGGGCGCGCTGACGCTGGCGACGGTGGTGTTCCAGGCCCTGCTCGGGCAGTGGACGGTGACCTGGCTGGTGATGCCGATCGTGGTGATGGGACATCTGCTCGGTGGACTGGCAACTTTCGCCCTGCTGGTGGCGCTGGCATGGCGCAGCACTCCGGATGCGAGCTTGCAGCTGGCCAGTGCGCCCAAGCTGCGGCGCTTGCTGTGGGTCGGCTTCGGCCTGTTGGCGGTGCAGATCGCGCTGGGTGGCTGGACCAGTTCCAATTACGCTGCGTGGGCCTGCGGAGCGCAGTTTCCCAAATGCCTTGACCAATGGTGGCCGGGCACCGATTTCCGCCAGGCATTCGTGCTCTGGCGCGGCTTCGGCATCGATTATTCGGGGGGCGTGCTCGACAACCCGGCGCGGGTGGCGATCCAGATGACCCACCGCATCGTCGCCTTCATCGTCTTCGGCCATCTGTTCGCGGTCGCCCTGCGCCTGCTGCGCACGCCGGGGCTGGGCAGCTGGGGCGGCCTGCTGGTGACGCTGCTGTTGACCCAGATCGCGCTCGGCATCGCCAATGTCGCCTTCGCGCTGCCGCTGCCGGTGGCGGTGGCGCACAACGCCGGGGCGGCATTGCTGCTGTTCGTGGTGGTCAGCCTGCTGGCGCGCCTGCGCACGCCCGGCAGCGTGCTCGACCGCGGTGCGGCATGAGCGCGGCCATGCTTCGCCAGTACTGGCAGCTCACCAAGCCGCGAGTGGTGGCGTTGATCGTGTTCACCGCCTTCATCGGCATGCTGCTGGCGCGCCCCGAACAGATGCCTGGGCAACCGCCGCCGACGCCGCAATTGCCGCCCTTGCACACGGCGGTGCTCGGGTTTTTCGGCATCTGGCTGGCGGCGGCGTCGGCGGCGGCGATCAATCAGCTGCTCGACGCCCGCATCGACGCGCGGATGACGCGCACCTCGTGGCGGCCGATCGTGGTCGGCCAGATCACCCCGCTGCGGGCGCTGGTCTTCGCACTGGTGCTGGCGGCGGCCTCGATGCTGGTGCTGGCGTTGTGGGTCAATGCCTTGACGGCGGTGCTGACCTTCGCCTCGATGATCGGCTATGCCGTCATCTACACCGTCTACCTCAAGCGTGCCACGCCGCAGAACATCGTCATCGGCGGCCTGGCCGGGGCGGCGCCGCCGGCGCTGGGCTGGGTCGCCATCACCGGCCAGTTGCACCCTTACGCGCTGCTGCTGGTGCTGATCGTGTTCGTATGGACGCCGCCGCATTTCTGGGCGCTGGCGATCTTCCGTCGCGACGACTACGCGCGGGCGATGGTGCCGATGCTGCCGGTCACCCACGGCGTGCAGTACACCCGCTGGCAGATCCTGTTCTACACCATCCTGCTCACCTTGGTGACGGTGCTGCCGTGGGCCACGCACATGAGCGGCGGCTTCTACCTCGGCGGCGCCCTGGTGCTCGATGCGGTGTTCCTGTACTACGCCGTCCGCATGCTCAAGCCGCCGGGCGAGCTGTTCGCGATGGCGATGTTCCGCTATTCCATCGTTTACCTGATGGCGCTGTTCGCGTTCCTGCTGGCCGATTACTGGTTGCTGCCGTCCAGCGCCGGCGCCACGATGGGCTGGCAGCGGATCGGTTGAGGCAATGTCGGTCGGGGAATCGGGCATCGTGTGATGGCCGCAAGGCGATGCGCTGTCCGTTTGCCGGGGGGATTTCCGGCGATCGCGAACGGGCCGCGTTCGTGGCGCCGTCCCGCTGCGCCCGGTCGCCGCCTGGCCGGCTTGCTTCGTGCTTGTCAGGGTGGCCGCAGTTCGCAGGACGTGGCTGCCGGCCACGGAAGGCGTCCGGATGACGTCTCCCAGATTTGCCCCGGGAGCGGCCAATGCGCCTTCGCGATCCACTCATCGAACACCTGCTGGAATTGCTCGCGCCGCTCGGTCGGGCCAGCGCGCGGGCGATGTTCGGCGGCAGCGGGCTGTATCTGGACGCGGTCATCATCGGCATCGTCGCTGACGGCCGCTGTTATCTGAAAGTCGATGCGGAAAGCCGCAGCCGGTTCGCAGCCGCCGGTTCGTCGCCGTTCGTCTACCACAGCCGCAGCGGCGCGGTCGCGATGAGCTACTGGTCGTTGCCGGAAGCGGCGCTGGATGCGGCCGACGCGATGGTGCCGTGGGCACGGCTGGCGCTCGCCGCGGCGCTGCGCCAGCGATCGCCGCGGCCACGCAAGCGTTCGCAATCCGGAAAGGGCAAGCCGCGATCGCTCGGGACGGCGGGCAAGGCCTGAGCTCAGCCGTGGCGCCGCGCCAGGCATTGCATCAGTTCGCGCAGTTCATCCTTCTCCGCCGATGACAGCCCGGCTTCGGCCTGGCGATCGCGCAGGTCGCCGACGCGCTGGGTCAGGGTCAGGCGCTGCAGCTGCGCCAGCGCGTCGCGCCATTCAACCAGCCAGCTCGCCGCATCGCCGGGGCGATCGAGCAATGCCAGGCGCTGCAGGGCTGCCGCTTCCTCGCGCTCGGCCATGGCTTCGAGCAGGGCGCCGGTGGTCAGTTGCGGCCGCTCGCGAACCAGCGCGATCAGCGCCACCAACAGGTCCACGCCGGGCTGGCGCAGGGCGGAGAACAGCGGAGGCCAGTCGCCATCGAGCGCCAGCGCGGGATTTTGCACGAGCAGGGTGATTGCGCTGCGCACGAGGCTGGGTTGCGCAGGACGGTGGGCCGCGTTGACGGCACGGGCTGGGGTGCGTGCAGGCGCTGCCCCGGCGACGTTGGCGCCGGTCAGTTCGGTCAGGCGCGCATGCATCAGGTCGCGGAAGGCGCCCTCGGGGATCTGCGCCAGCAACGGGCGGGCGCGTTCGGCCAGCCGCGCCTTGCCTTCGGTGGTCGCCAGATTGACGTCCTTGCCGAGCTCGTTGAACAGGAATTCCGACAACGGGGTGGCATGGTGCAGGCGCGCCTCGAAGCCGGCGGCACCATCGCTGCGCACGATGGAGTCGGGATCCTCGCCCTCGGGCAAAAACAGGAAGAACGCCTGCCGTCCGTCGCGCATCCGCGGCAAGGCGGCTTCCAGCGCCTTCCATGCCGCGCCACGGCCGGCCTTGTCGCCGTCGAAGCAGAACACCACGTCGGCGGCGTTGCGAAACAGCAGCTCGGCATGGTCGGGCGTGGTTGCGGTGCCGAGCGTGGCCACCGCCTGCGTCACGCCGTACTGGAACAGCGCGACCACGTCCATGTAGCCCTCGACCACGATCAGCCGCTCGATCTTCGAGTGCGCCTGGCGTACCTGCCACAGGCCGTAGAGTTCGCGGCCCTTGTGGAACAGTGCGGTTTCGGGGGAGTTGAGGTATTTCGGCGAATCGTCCTTGTCGGTGACGCGGCCGCCGAAGGCGATCACGCGACCGCGGCGGTCGTGGATCGGGAACATGATCCGCTTGCGGAACTTGTCGTAGACGCGGCCCGTATCGCCCTTCGAGAACAGGCCGGCGGATTCGAGCAGGCGCAGCTTGCGTTCGTCGGTGCCGAGCGCGTTTTTCAGCCCATCCCAGCCATCGGCCGCGTAACCGATGCCGAAGCGCTGGCTGGTCTGCGCATCGACGCCGCGCTGGCGCAGGTATTGCTGCGCCGCCGGGGTGGCATCGAGCTGGCGCCGGAAGTACTGCGCGGCGGCGTCGAGGGTGGCGTACAGATCGACGGCATCGCCGCTGGCATTGCGCGCGCGTGTTTCCTTGGGCACCTCGACGCCGGCGCGCTTGGCCAGCTCCTCGACCGCGTCGAGGAACTCCAGCCGGTCGTAATTCATCAGGAAGCTGATCGCGGTGCCGTGCGCGCCGCAGCCGAAGCAGTGGTAGAACTGCTTGGTCGGCGAGACGGTGAACGAGGGCGAGCGCTCGTCGTGGAACGGGCAGCGCGCCGAGTATTCGCGGCCCTGGCGCTTGAGCGGCACCCGCGCGCCGATCAGCTCGACGATGTCCGTCCGCGCGAGCAGGTCGTCGATGAAGGCGTCGGGGATGCGGGCCATGTGGCCAGCTTAGAACATCAGCCGGCGAGCGCGCGCTTGACCAATGCCGAGGCCTGGCCCATGTCGGCGCGACCGGCGATGCGCGGCTTGAGCGCGGCCATCACCTTGCCCATGTCCTGCGGCCCGGTGGCGCCGGCGGCGGTGATCGCGGCGGCGATTTCGGCGGCGAGCTCGTCGGCCGACATCGGCTGCGGCAGGTAGGCCTGGATGACGAGCATCTCCTCGCGCTCGATCTGGGCCAGGTCCTCGCGCGCGGCGGCCTCGTACTGGCTCACCGAATCCTTGCGCTGCTTGAGCATCTTCTCCAGCACCGCCAGCACCTGCGCATCGTCGAGGACGATGCGCTCGTCGACCTCGCGCTGCTTGATGGCGGCGTTGATCAGCCGGATCACGCCCAGACGCTGTTTGGCGCCGGACTTCATCGCGGCTTTCATGTCGTCGGTGAGGCGGGCTTTCAGGGACATGTTCGTTCTCCTGCAGATCAGATCGACGGCATGGGGTTCGACAGGCTCAGGGCAGACCCGGTTCGCCACGAACGGCCACCGCGCCGAACCATCGGCGGCGGCGCGGAAAACGAACTCCAGAAACGCGAAAAGCCGGCAACGCTCGCGCGTGCCGGCTTGGGCGCGACCGCCAAACTCAGTACAGCCGCTGGCGCTTGGTGACGTCGCGCGAGCTGCGGCGCAGCTGGCGCTTGACCGCCGCGGCGGCCTTGCGCTTGCGCTCCTGCGTCGGCTTTTCGTAAAACTCGCGCTTGCGGGTTTCGGCGAGGACACCGGCCTTCTCGCAGGTGCGCTTGAAGCGGCGCAGCGCAAACTCGAAGGGCTCGTTTTCGCGGACTTTGACGGACGGCATGGAGACTCCGGTAACCAAAAACCGTCCTTGCGGACGGGCGAGCCGCGTATGATACCGGCATGGATACCTGTGCTGCAAGTCGCCCTGTCCTTGGCATCGAGACGTCCTGCGACGAGACCGGGGTGGCGGTCTACGACCTCGCCACCGGCCTGCGCGCCCACGCGCTGTACAGCCAGGTCGCCCTGCATGCCGAATATGGCGGCGTGGTGCCGGAGCTTGCCAGTCGCGATCACGTCCGCAAGCTGCTGCCGCTGATCCGCCAGACTCTGGCCGAGGCCGGCCTTGGCGTGCGCGATCTGGGCGGGGTGGCCTATACCGCCGGGCCGGGGCTTGTCGGCGCGCTGCTGGTCGGCGCCGGGGTCGGTCGCGCGCTGGCCTGGGCGCTGGACGTTCCGGCGATCGGCGTCCACCACATGGAAGGCCATCTGCTGGCGCCGTTGATCGAGGATCCCGAGCTGCGCCCGCCGTTCGTGGCCCTGCTGGTGTCGGGCGGGCATTCGCAACTGGTCGCCGTGCGCGCGATCGGCGACTACGAGCTGCTCGGCGAGACGCTCGACGACGCCGCCGGCGAGGCCTTCGACAAGACCGCCAAGCTGATGGGCCTGCCCTATCCGGGCGGCCCGCATCTGGCGAAGCTGGCGACCACCGGCCGCGCGGGCGTGTTCCGGTTCGCGCGGCCGATGACCGACCGGCCGGGGCTGGATTTCAGTTTCTCCGGGCTGAAGACGCAGGTGCTGCTGGCGTGGCAGAGGTCCGATCAGTCCGCTGCCACCCGCGCCGACATCGCCCGCGGTTTCGAGGACGCCATCGTCGACACGCTGGCGATCAAGTGCGAACGCGCACTCGACGCGGCGGGCATGGACACCCTGATCGTCGCCGGCGGCGTCGGCGCCAACGCGCGCCTGCGCGAGCAATTGCAGGAGCAGGCGGCAAGGCGCGGTGGCCGCGTCCGCTTCCCGCGGCTGGCGTTCTGCACCGACAACGGCGCCATGATCGCCTACGCCGGCGCGCTGCGCCTGGCGGCCGGTTTGCACGAGGACGCGCAGGTGCAGGTGCGGCCGCGCTGGGACATGGCAACGCTGCCGGCGGTGGGACGCATGAGTGGTGAAGGACGATTCGTGATTCGTGATTCGTGAAGCCTGAAGCGGTGCGCGTCGGCGCGGCTGAATGCATTGTGTGGCCTCGGTGCCTGTACGATTCACAATTCACGAATCACCATTCACAGCTCCCATGGACCACGTCTTCATCGAAGGCCTGCAAATCGACACCCTGATCGGCATCTACGACTGGGAGCGCAAGATCCGCCAGCCGCTGCAGTTCGACATCGAAATGGGTTTCGACAACCGGGTGCCGGCGGCCAGCGACGACATCGCCCACACGCTGGACTACAAGGCGGTGAGCAAGCGCCTGCTCGCCTTCGTGCCGGAGTCGGGATTCGGCCTGGTCGAGACCCTGGCCGAGCGCTGCGCGCAGATCATTCTCGACGAGTTCCCGGTGAGCTGGTTGCGGCTGAAGCTGAGCAAGCCCGGCGCGGTGCGGGGGGCGAAGGCGGTCGGGGTGGTCATCGTGCGCGAGCGCGCCGCGCGCTGATGGCAGAGTCGACGCGGCCGTTGACAAAGCCCACGACGCCATCGCACCGACGCGAAATGGTCGCCATCGCAATCGTCAAACGAACCTGACCCCATTGATGTTTGCGTACTTGAGTCTGGGCAGCAATATCGACGCCGAGCCGCATTTGCGGCAGGCGGCGGCGGCGCTGCGTGCGCAATTCGCGGATGTGGTGTTCTCGTCGGTGCTGCGCACGCCGGCGGAGGGGTTCGCGGGGCCGGATTTCCTCAATGCCGCGGCGATCGTGCGCACGACGATGTCGCCGTGGCAGCTGGACGACTGGCTGCATGCGCTGGAGGCTGCGCAGGGCCGCGTGCGTGGTGGTCCACGGTTTGCTTCGCGCACGCTGGATATCGACATCGTGCTGTTCGACGATCGCGTGATCGTCGCCACAGGCACTTCGCACCTGCAGTTGCCGCGCCCGGAACTGCGCCATGCTTTCGTGCTGCAACCGCTGGCGCAGATCGCGCCCGGGGTCGTGGTGCCCGGCGACGGGCGTACGCTGGCGCAGATGTGGATGGAACATCCGCAACACGCCACGCCGTTGCCGGCGGCGGCGCTGCAACTGGATTGAGCCGGGCGCGCGAGCGGGTATGATCGTCGCGGCGGGTCGTCGCGTGATCGCGATGCTCGCCGCCGGCCAGGGATGGAATGGGCTGACGACAACGGACGCAATACCCGGATTTTCCGCAAGCACGACCGGAGCACGCGCATGGGCAAATTCGCACGCAGTTGGGAAATGATCCAGGCCAGCGCCGCCGTGCTGCGCTCGGACAAGGAACTGCTGGTGTTCCCGCTGGTTTCGGCGATCGCCACCATTCTGGTGACGTTGACGTTCGTGCTGCCGCTGATCGCCACCGGCAGCCTGCATCAGCTCCAGCCTCATCAGCCGTTGCCGGCGCCGTTCTACATCTGGATGTTCTTGTTCTACGTCGTGCAATACACGGTGATCTTCTTCTTCAACACTGCGCTGGTGGGTGCGGCGATGATCCGTCTGGATGGCGGCGACCCTACCCTCGCCGATGGCTTGGCCATCGCCCGCAGCCGTATCGTGTCGATCCTTGGCTATGCGCTGATCGCCGCCACCGTCGGCATGATCCTGCGCGCGCTGGAAGAACGCGCCGGTTTCATCGGTCGCATCGTGATCGCGATGGTCGGTGCGGCATGGACGGTGGCGACGTCGATGGTGGTGCCGGTGCTGGTGGTCCAGAACGTCGGCCCGATCGATGCAATCAAGGAAAGCGTCAGCCTGCTGCGTCGCAACTGGGGCGAGAACCTGATCGGCAACGGCGGCATCGGCGTGGTGTTCGGCCTGCTCACCTTTGCGGTGGCGCTGGTCGGTGGCGTGCTCACCATCGCCAGCGCCGGCAGCATGGTGCCGATGGCCTATCTGTTCGGCGCCCTGACGGTCGTGGCGATACTTGGCCTGTCGCTGGTGCAGGCAGCGCTGGCCGGCATCTATTCGGCGGCGCTGTATCGCTTCGCCAGCACCGGGCAGGCGCCTACCGGCTTCGACGACGGCGCCTTGCAGGAGGCGTTCCGGATCAAGGCCTGAGGGCCGGCACCACGCGCAGGTGCCGGCGGGCGGTCGTCGGACGCCGGCACGTGGCACGGCATCCCGGATCGGGGTTCGCTGGCCGGCCCCGGCGGATCATTCGTCGTTGCCGCGCTCAGTCGTACAGCGAGCCTTCGTCGAAATCGAAAGCCTGGCCGGCGGCCGATTCGATCGCGAACAGGTCGATGGCGGTGCGGGCGACCTGGCGGGTGTCGTACCAGGCATAGGCGCCCACGCCCATCGCGCCGACTACCGGCAGCCAGCGCGAGAGGCCGCGGCCGACGCTGCGCCGGCCCAGGCGAGCGCCGATCCGGCGTGAGGCGGCGCGGATCGCCGACGAGCCGGCCGCACGCACCAGCCAGCGCTCGCCGACGCGCACGGCGATGTCGCGGAATGCCTGCGCGGCGGTGTGGCGGAACAGGCAGAACAGCATCTGCTCGCGGGTGAGCTGCCAGCGCCGGCCATAGGTGCCGGCGATGTCCGACACCATCTGCGCCTGGATCTTCCAGATCGCATACAGCTCCGGCAGCACCGTCAGCCAGCCCAGCGGGCCGGGCGGCAGCGCCAGCGTGCCGGCGACCAGCGCCGCCTTGCGCGCGGCGGCATCGGCGATGGCATGGGCGCGCACTTCCGGCGCCAGGCTGGCGCCTTCACGGGTGTCCGGCAGGTCGGAGAGCAGGCCGATGATGGTGCTGCCGATCTGCTCGGCCACGCCGATGGCGGCGCCCTTGCGCGCAGGGATGTAGGTGGTGGTCGGCAGTTGGTCGCTTCGTGCACTCATGCGGCAAGAATAGCAGCATGCGATGGCCTTGCCGTGACTGCGACGTGATCGGCGCATGAGCGAGGCGTCGATGCGCCGCCGGCGCGCCGCCATGCGGTTGCGTATGGCGGCCCGTGCCGGTGCCGCGCGCTCAGATCGCCAAACTGCGGCCACCATCGACGCGCAGGATTTCGCCGGTGCTGTAGCGCGCATCGCGGATCAGGTACAGCGCCGCCTCGGCGACATCCTGCGGCTCGCCGACGCGGCCCAGGGCGATGTTGGCGACCAGCTTGCGCTGGCGCTCGCCGTCGATGCCTGCTTCCGGCCACAGCACCGCGCCGGGCGCGATCGCGTTGACGCGCACCTGCGGCGCCAGATCCTTGGCCAGCGAGCGCGTCATCATGATCAGCGCGGCCTTGGCCATGCAGTAGATCGGGTGCTCGCGCAGCGGCCGCTCGCCATAGATGTCCACCAGGTTGACGATGCAGCCGCCGCTGGCGCGCAGATGCGGCGCCGCCGCCTGCGCGAGGAAAAACGGCGCGCGCGCATTGGCGGCGAAGATCGCATCCCATTGCTCGGGCGTGGCCTGCCCGATGGGTGTCGGAAAAAATGCCGAGGCGTTGTTGACCAGCACGTCGAGGCGGGAATACCGCATCACCGCATCGGCGATCATCAACGGCAGGTGCTCGAGGTCGGCCAGTTCGGCGCGAAGCTCCAGCGTGCTGCCGGCGCGCGCCGATTCCAGTTCGGCGAGCAACGCATCCATGCGGTCGTCGTCGCGGCGATGATGCAGCGCCAGATCGTAGCCGGCCGCGTGCAGGGTGCGGGCGATGGCGGCACCGATGCGGCGCGAGCCACCGGTGATCAGCGCGACCGGGCGCGCAGCCGTCATGCCGCCGCCTCGTCGCCTGGGCGGCGGCAGCGCCGATGTGTCGCGAATCGACATCCATCCGCGGCCCGTCGGTGCTGCCGACCGGCCGCGGCGACGGCAACGCCGACCATCATTTGCCCGCGACGCGTTGCCAAGTCTGGCTGCGGCCGATCCACGAGAAGCCGAGGTAGCCGCGCACGATCAAGGTGTGGCCGCCATTGGTCAGGGTCAGCTTGGCCTTGTACGGGTCTTCGTTGTTGCCCGGCTTCTGCGGGTCGAAGATGCGCCCGCCGGTCCATTGCTCGCCGTTTTTGACGAAACCCCACATGATCACAAGGCCCTTGATCTTGTGGTTGTGCAAGCTGCCGGTGCACTTGTCGCAGACCGGGTCGGGGTCTTCGCCGGGCTCGCGGAACAGTTCGACGATCCGGCCCATCAGCTTGCCGTTGTTCTCGAAGATCTGGACTTCGGATTTCACCTTGCCGGTCTTGTCGTCGGTCGTCTTCCAGGTGCCGATCGGCGAGCTCAGATCCTCGGCGAAGGCGTTGGCGCTGGCCATCAGGCCGAGCAGGCCGGCGGCAGCGGCGGGCAGCAGCATCTTGTGCATGAAACCTCTCCGGTTCGTGGATGGTGCAGGGTGATAGTAGCGCGTCCGTACGCCGATGCACGGTTCGTCGGTTTCATCGGTCAAGGCCTGCCGCGATGGCGCCGGTCGTGGTTCAATGTCCGGTTCAGGAAGCGACCTGCGCGCCGATGCCAGCAATCCACACCATGCCCGTGCCCGATCCGATTGCGCTGGAACACAGCGCGCGCCTGACGGCGTTGATCGGCGAGGCGATCGCGCAGGCCGGCGGCGCGCTGCCGTTCTGGCGTTACATGGAGCTGGCGCTGTATGCGCCGGGGCTGGGGTATTACAGCGCCGGCGCACGCAAGTTCGGCGCCGACGGCGATTTCGTCACCGCGCCGGAACTGGGCAGCCTGTTCGCGCACTGCGTCGCCGATGCCGTTGCGCCGGTTTTGCGCGAGGTGGGCGCGGTGGCCGAATTCTTCGAGCTCGGTGGCGGCAGCGGCGCCTTCGCCGAGCAGGCACTGCGGCGCCTGGCCGAGCGCGAGGCGTTGCCGGCGCGCTATGTCATCCTCGAACCTTCGGCCGACTTGCGTCAGCGCCAGCAGGCGCGGCTGCACGCCAACCTGTCGCCGGAACTGGCCGCGCGGGTCGAGTGGGTCGATCATCCGCCCACCGCCAGCTGGCAGGGCGTGCTGTTCGCCAACGAGGTGATCGACGCGCTGCCGGCGACGCGCTTTGCCATCATCGCCGGCGAGGTGGTCGAACAATGCGTGGGGATCGACGACGCGGGCCGGTTCGAATGGCGCACGCGCCCGGCCGATGCGCTGCTGGTGCAGGCGCTGGCCAACATCCAGCGCGGGCTGGATGCGCGTTTGCCGGATGGTTACCATGCCGAAGCGTTGCCGCAGTTGCCCTACTGGATCGATGCCATCGCCGGCGCGCTCGAACGCGGCGCCATGTTGTTCGTCGATTATGGCCATCCGCGCCGCGCGTTCTATGCGCCCGAGCGCGACGAGGGAACCTTGATGTGCCATTACCGCCAGCATGCCCACGGCGATCCGTTCCTGTGGCCGGGCTTGCAGGACATCACCGCTTCGGTCGATTTCACGGCGCTGGCCGAGGCCGGTACCGGCATCGGCTTCGCGCTGGCCGGCTACTCCAGTCAGGCGCATTTCCTGCTCGGCAATGGCCTTGGCGAGGCGATGGCGGCCGCGCAGGATCTTCCCGAACGCGAACGGCTGGCACTGGTCAATCAAGCGCGTCGATTGACGATGCCCGAGGCGATGGGTGAGCGCTTCCAGGCGATGGGCTTCCAGCGCGGGGTGGATTTCGAACCGGCGTTCGCCTTCGGCGACCGCAGCGGGAGTCTGTGATGCTGCGACCGCTGCGTTGGCCGCGACTGTGGATCGGCGCGTGGGTGGTGATGATCCTCGGCGTGATCGTGCTCTCGCTGATGCCCTCGCCGCCGATTCCCGGGCCGTTGACGATCGACAAGTTCGATCATGGCCTGGCCTATTTTTGCCTGGCGGCGATGGCCGTGCAGTTGTTCGACACCCGTGCGCTGTGGCTGGCGGCGGCGTTGTGGTGCGTCACCCTGGGCGTCGCCATGGAGCTGGCGCAGGGCTTTCTCACCAGCTACCGCGGCATGTCGGCCTACGATGCGCTGATCGATGCCATCGGCGTCGCCCTCGGCCTGGCGACGGGCTGGACGCCGTTGCGCGATGTGCTGCAGAAGATCGACGCGCGCCTGCCCTGAGGTGCGGCCGCCGAGCTTCAGCCGCCGCCCGGCCGTGCGCGCGCGGCTGCGATCGCCGCAATCCGTGCCATGCGCAGCCGCTCGCCGACCTGCGGGCCGCTGATTCCTTCGCCGAGCACATCGCGCGCGTGCACCGCCAGCGCCGCGGCATGCCATTCGCGCAGCAACGCCGCCGACGGATAGGTGCTGTCCTGCAGCGCCAGCCGGCCGCGCTTGTCGGCTTCGCAAACGGTCGCCATGTGGTCGATGATCGCCGGCTTGCGAAAGCCGTCGCAGCGGGCGATCAGATCGTGCACGGTGGCATCGCGCAGCTCGGCGATGCGATGCACGTTCAGATGCTCGCGGCAGACCGCGACCGCCAGTTCGCGCGGCGCGGCCGGCACCTTCAGGCGATCGCACAGCGCTGCCAGCGGCTTCAGCCCGGCCAGTTCGTGACCGAGGTGGCGCGGCAGCACGTGTGCGGGCGTGAGTGCCTTGCCCAGGTCGTGGGTGAGCGCGGCGAAGCCGATCAGCGCATCACCCGGTGCCAGTCGCGCCGCCATGTCGCTGACCATCATCTGGTGGATGCCGGTATCGACTTCGGGATGGAACTCCACCCGCTGCGGCACGCCGAACAGCGCATCGACTTCCGGCAGCACCCGCGCCAGCGCGCCGCAATCGCGCAAGGTGGCGATGAAGGCCGATGGCTGCGGCTCGGTGAGCGCACGCGACAACTCCTGCCACACCCGCTCGGGCACCAGATGATCGACTTCGCCATCGGCGACCATCGCGCGCATCAGCGCCATCGTCTCGTCCGCTACCGCGAACCCCAGCGGCGCGAAGCGCGCCATGAAGCGCGCCGCCCGCAGCACCCGCACCGGGTCTTCGACGAAGGCCGGCGAGACATGGCGCAGCACGCGCGCAGCGATGTCGTCGGCACCGCGATACGGGTCGATCAGGCTGCCATCGTCGTCGCGGGCGATGGCATTGATGGTGAAATCGCGTCGCGCCAGATCCTGCTCCAGCGTGACGGCGGCGTCGGCATCGACGACGAAACCGCGATAGCCGCGTGCGGATTTGCGTTCGGTGCGCGCCAGCGCGTATTCCTCGCCGCTGCGCGGGTGGATGAACACCGGGAAGTCGCGCCCGACCGGCTTGAAGCCCTGCGCCAGCATCTGCTCGGGCGTCGCGCCGACCACCACGAAATCGCGGTCGCCATGCGCGCGGCCGAGCAGGCCGTCGCGCACCGCGCCGCCGACGAGGTAGGTTTTCATGTCATCACCGGCACGACGGCATCGCCATCAGCAACGCGCCCGGTAGCGATCCAGCCGCGCCGGGCGATCATCGTGGTGGCCGAGGATGTCGGGCAGCACCGCGTCGATGCGGGTGGGGGTGATGCCGAGCCGGTGCAGGCCATCGATGCCGCCGACGGTATCGATCAACAGGCTGCGGTAGTTGTCGCTGGAAAACGGCTTGCCGGGCACGAAATCCATTGCCAGTGCCTGCACCCGGCCGAGCGCGTCGGGCAGCGGCATCACCCAGCGCCGGCGACCCATCGCGCCTGCGGTCAGGCGCACGATCTGCGCCAGCGTGAGTACCTCCGGCCCGTACAATTCGTAACTCTGGCCGATGCTGGCGCGATCGCCCAGCGCGCGCGCGAACGCGCTGGCGACATCGCCCACATGTACCGGCGCGAACTTGGCGCCGGCGCGCGCCAGCGGCAGCAGCGGCGCCCACCGCAACAACCCCGCGAAGCGGGTGAACAGGCCATCGCCGGGGCCGAAGATCACCGACGGCTGGAAGATCGTCCACGCCAGCCCCGACGCCTTCACCGCGTCTTCGGCGATGCCGCGCGTGCGCAGGTAATGGCTGCGACCGCGGCCGGCGTTGAGCGCGCTCATCTGCAGCAGGCGGTGGATGCCGGCGCTGGCGCAGGCGGCGATCAGGTTGCAGGTGAGCTGCACATGCGCCTGCTGGAATGCGCCGGCACGATCGCCGGGGCGCGGATCGTTGAGAATGCCGACGAGGTTGATCGCGACATCGCAACCGGCGATCGCGCGTGCGAGCGCGGCGGCATCGTATTCATCGCAGTCGACGATGCGCGCGCCCGGCGTCAGCCAGCGCTCGGCATGGCGATGGCGGTTGCGGCTGACCACGCGTACCGCGTGGCCGTCGGCGAGCAGGCGCGCCACCAAGGCGCGACCGACGAAGCCGGTGCCGCCGACGATGGCGAGGTGGTGCGGGCCGTTCACTGCGTATCGTCGGCCGCCGCCGATGCCGGCGTGCCGGTCGGGGTCGCGTTTGGCGCCGTGCAGACGAAGCGCTGCTTCTTCGCATCCGCCACGATGCGGCCGAGCATGCGGTCCGACAGCGGCGTCGCCTTGCCGTCCAGCCGCCAGTCGTAGATCACCGAGAACGCGAGCACGCGCATGATGTAGTCGCGGGTTTCCTTGTAGGTGGCGGTTTCGATCCAGAAATCCGGATCGAGCGAGCCGCGCTGTGCCAGCCAGCGCGACACCGGCCCGCCGCCGGCGTTGTAGGCGCCGATGGCCAGATAGGTGCGGCCATCGTAGCGATCGCTCATCTGGCGCAGGAAGGCGCTGCCCAGCACGATGCTGGTGCGCGGATCGAACAGCGACTCGGCACCGCGCCACGGCAGGCCGAGCGTGCGCGCCATGTGCTGGCCCACCGAGGGCAGCAACTGCATCAGCCCGCGCGCATCGGCGGAGGATCGCGCCTGCGGATTCCACGCGCTCTCGGCGCGGATTTCGGCGGCCACCCAGGCCGGGTCGAGGCCATTGGCGCGCGCCTGCTCACGCACGGTATTGGCCTGATCGAGCGGGAAGCGCAGCGTGTACAGGCGCAGTTCGTCCGGTGCCGGCTTGCCGCTGCCATCGGTGCCGAGGGTGAAGGTGGCGCGGTCGTACCAGCCGATGTCGCCCGCCAGTGCGACCGCGACGATGCGCTGGCGATCGTCGAAACCGGCCAGCGCCGCTTTCCATTCCTTCGCCGCCCAGCCGTTGCGGCCGATCCGGTAGAGCTCGAAGGCGCGCACCAGCGCCGGCGTCGCGGCGACCTTGGCGCGCTCGTTGGGGCCGACGTTGGCCTCCAGCGGGCACAGGTTGTAGGGCTGATGCAGGCGATCGGCGGCAAGAAAGCCGTGGAAGGTCGCGGTGCGCGCGGCCTGTTGATAGAGCGCGATGGCGGCCTTGCCATCGCCGGCACGCTCGCGCAGGCGGGCTGCGAAATACTGCCAGCGCGGATCGTTGCGTTGATCCGGATCCATCGCCGCGATCGCCTTGAGCGCGGTGGCATCGTCGCCGCGCGCCAGCGCCTCGCGCACCTGCCATTCGTGCAGTTTGGCATCAAAAGCCGATGCCGGCACCGCCGCCAGCCGCTGTGCCGAACCGGGCGCGTACGAGGCCACCGTCCACAGCGCGATGTTGTAGAGCACGCGGCCACGATCGGCATCGTTCAAGCGCATCGTCGGCTGCAAACGATCCAGTCGGGCCTGCGCGCCGCCGGGATCGCGTCGCGCCAGTTTCGCCAGACCGATGGCGATCATGCGTCGGCTGCGATCGCTGCGCGGCCAACCGCTGGCGCTGTCGTTCGGGCTGTCGATGAAGCGCGCATAGGCTTGCGCGAGCGCTTGCTGATCGCCGGCCAAGCCGCTGGCGGCGGCGCGCATGACACCGGTGTCGACGTTCTCGGCAGCGGCGTCGATGCGCTGCCAGCGCAGCTCGGGCGTGAGCTTGCCGTGCGCGGTCAGCCACGCGAACACGCCGTCGCAATCGGCGGGCTGGGCCTTGCCGCTGCGCCACAGCGCCAACGCTTGATCCTGCCAGCGCGCATCGGGTTCGCCGGTATCCAGGCGCGCGGCGAGATCGGCGCAGGCCAGCTTCGCGCTTTCGTCGTCGCTGCGGAAGGCGCGAAAGGTTTTCCAGTCGCGACGGCGCGCCAGCACGGTCAGCCATTCGTCGCGCAACAGCGCCGCCGCGACCTGGCCGGCATTGCGATCGAGGAAGGCACGCACGGTGGCGGCATCGACGGATTCCAGATTGCGATGCAAGGTCGCGTAGTCGATCCACGGCACCAGCGGATCGCCGGCGATGCGATTGGCGGTGGCGCTGTCGAGCTGGCCTTGCTCGGCCAGCTGCAAGGCCTGCCGGGGCAGGGCGAGATCGGCGTCGGAAGGGGCGTTGGTGCCAGCGGCAGCCACGCTGGGCGCGGCGGCCAGCCACAGGCCGAAGGCAAGCAGGGGAAGGGTGCGCATGGCCGCGAGTGTAGCCCAAGCGGCGCACGGTTCTGGCGGGCGCAGGGCACGGCCACGAGGGTTTGCCGGCTACCGAAATGAGGGTCAGGCCGGCATCGAGCCGGATAGGCGGCCGGACTGCAAGTCCGCGGCATCAGCTGAGATCATTTCATCGCTTGCATTGGCTTCACGTTTTGTTTACAAACGCGTCTTGGCGCCGGATGCACCGGCTGTCCAATCACCCTGGGGAGATCGATCGATGACCGCGATTCGTCGCCGCCGCCTGTGCGCGGCTGTTGTGGCTGCACTGCTGCCGGCCGCCTTGCCGGCGTTGGCGCAGGATGCGCCGTCCGCCGATGGCGGCAAGGCCAAGACCCTCGACCGCGTCACCGTCACCGGTTCGCGCATCAAGCAGACCGGCAAGGTGACTTCGGCACCGGTCGCAATCATCACCCACGAAACCCTCGAGCGCAGCGGCGCCACGTCGGTCGGCGCGTTCTTGCAGGAGATTTCCGCCAGCGGCAAGGCGCTCAACGCCAAGTTCAACTCGTCGGGCAACTTCGGTTACCCGGCCGACGGTGGCGGCATCGGCGCCGGTTCGGCGCAGGTGGACTTGCGCAATCTCGGCTCCAATCGCGTGCTGGTGCTGGTCGACGGCCTGCGCTGGGTCAATGAGTCGTCCGCCTCGGGCGTGAGCGGCAGCGCCGATCTCAACACCATTCCGCTGGCGATTGTCGATCGCATCGAAGTGCTGGAAGACGGTGCTTCGGCGATCTACGGTTCGGACGCCATCGCCGGCGTGGTCAACATCATCACCAAGAAGAATTTCGAAGGCGCGCTGTTCCACGAGAAGTACGGCAGCTATGGCCACGGCGGCACCGACGAAGAAGCCGACATCACCATCGGCGGCGGTTCCGATCGTTTCCGTGGCGTCTTGAATGCGGCCTACGTCAAGTCCAAGGGCATCAGTTCGGCGGCGTGGGGTCAGTCGTCGATGCCGGTGCCTGGCGCAGGCCTGGCCGCGGGCAGTTCGGGTACGCCGCAGGGGCGCTACATCTTCTGCGATCCCAACATCCTCGTGCCGGGCACTTACGGTTATTGCGATGCCGCCGGCAACGACTGGTTCGACATCACCCTCAACAACGGCACCACGGTGCCCAATTACAACGGCGGCAATCCGACCGGCGGCACTGGCACCTACCACAATTTCAGCGGCGCCGATCGGTTCAACTTCGCGCCCTACAACCTGCTGCTGACGCCGAGCGAGCGCAAATCGATCTTCGCCAGCATGACCTACGACATCAACGATTCGGTGTCGTTGCATGGCAAGGTCTTGTACAACCAGCGCGAGTCGGCCAATCAGGCCGCGCCCGAGCCGATCTTCGTCGGCCCGTTCGCCGGCACCGGCGGCATCGCCGACGGCATCACCATTTCCGCCAGCAACCCGTACAACCCGTTCGGCATCAACCTGTGCGCGGTGGCCGATCCGCTCAATGGCTGCCCGGTGGCGAATCTGGGCTTCATCACCAAGCGCCCGATCGAGCTCGGGCCGCGCGTGTTCACCCAGGACGTCAAGACCTGGTACGTCAATTTCGGGCTCGACGGCACCTTCGATGTCGGCAACGGCTTGAGCTGGAACCTGGATTTCGTCCATTCCGAGAATCAGGCCGACCAGCTGTTCTCCAACGGCTTCAACATCCTCAAGATGAAAGAAGCGCTCGGTCCGGCGTACCAGGATGCCGGCGGCGTCTGGCGCTGCGGCACCCCGGCGGTGACCATCCCCAACTGCGTGCCGCTGAACCTGTTCGGTGGCGAAGGCACGCCGATCGCGCCGAACATGCTGGCCTTCATCAGCACGCCGCAGCACGATTCGAGCAAGCAGGTGCTGGACATCATCACCGCCAACCTCGAAGGCGACCTGTGGGCGATGGGCGGCGATCGCCATGCCGCGTTCGCGATCGGCTACGAGCACCGCCGTTACGGTGGCGATTTCAACCCCGACCCGCTGCGTCAGGATGGCGAATCGCAGGACTCCTTCGCCTCGCCGATTTCGGCCAGCTACAACGTCGATGAAGCCTATGGCGAATTGCGTCTGCCGTGGGCGAAGTCGTTCAGCACCGATTTCGCGCTGCGTTATTCGAATTACTCGACCTTCGGCAGCACGGTGACGGGCAAGGCCGGATTCCTGTGGAAGCCCAGTGACGATTTCGTCCTGCGCGGCACCTATTCGACCGGCTTTCGCGCGCCCAATCTCGGTGAGCTGTACGGCCTGACCCAGTTCGGTGCCACCTTGGTCGATCCGTGCAACGCGACCGGCAGCGGTGCGCCGGCGGCACAATACGCCGCCGCCTGTGCCGCCGCCGGCGTGCCCAACGGTTTCCAGCAGGCCAACACGCAGATCACCACGTTCACGGGCGGCAATCCTGCGCTCAAGCCGGAGAAGTCGAAGAACTACAACATCGGCGCGGTGTGGAGCCCGTCGTTCGCGGAGAACACCTCGTGGTCGAGCAAGCTCGATTTCGAGGCCGATTACTTCCACTACAAGATCAACGACGCCATCCAGGCGCCGGACATCCAGCAGTTGCTCAACGCCTGTTACAGCGGTTCGGCGCAGGGCGCGGTGTGCTCGGGCTTCACCCGCGGCCTGGGCAGCCAGCTCAATCCGCCCAAGGACTTCCTGTCCAACCTCGGGCAGATCACCACCAGCGGCATCGACCTGAAAGTGAACTGGGTTGGTCCGTCGACGGCCTGGGGCCAGCCGAGCGCGTCGTTGCAGTCCACCCATGCGATCGGCTATCGCGCCGTCGACAAGGATGGCAACGTCGCCCAGCGTGGCGTCGGCATCGAGGTCAACGACAGTTCGATTCCGGCATGGAAGACCAACCTGCAACTGGGCTGGAAGGTCGGCGACTGGCTGGCCAGCTGGAACCTTCGTTACGTCGCTTCGGTCAAGGAATCCTGCGGCAACGCGGTGGCGACGCCGGCACAAGGTTGCCCGACGGGCGATGGCTGGCACCGCCTGGGTTCGGCGACGTACAGCGATGTCCAGCTGTCCTGGGACAACGCCTTCACCGCCAAGGGCCTGAAGCTGTCGGTGGGCGCCAACAACGTGTTCGAGCGCGCGGCGCCCGCCTGCGTGAGCTGCTCGCTGAACGGTTACGACGCCGGCACCTATGACCTGCCGTTCCGCTTCGTGTATGCGGAGTTGAACTGGAAGTTCTGATGTGGGTCGTCGCGAAGAAGCCGGCGAGCGATCGCCGGCTTTTTCGTGTGCGCTCGCGTCGACGCCGTGCGGCGGCAGCCGCTTGTGGCGACATCGCGGGCTGTGGCAGAGTCGATTCATTGAATTTTCCGGAGTCCGTGCCGTGATCGATCCGGACGGTTATCGCCCCAATGTGGGCATCGTGCTGATGCGCGGCGATGGCCAGGTGTTCTGGGCGCGGCGGGTGCATCGTGACGGCTGGCAGTTCCCGCAGGGCGGGATGAACACCGACGAGACCCCGCTGGAGGCGATGTATCGCGAGTTGCGCGAAGAAACCGGGCTGTTGCCCGAGCATGTCGAAGTGCTCGCCGCCACCCCGGGCTGGCTTCGTTACCGGTTGCCCTATCGCAGCACCCGCCGCGACGAGCGGCCGGTGTGCATCGGCCAGAAGCAGGTCTGGTTCCTGCTGCAATTGCTCGCGGCCGACGAGGACGTGAAGCTCGATGTCACCGAGAAGCCGGAGTTCGACCGCTGGCGCTGGGTCGACTTCTGGTACCCGGTCGAGCATGTGGTGACGTTCAAGCGCAGCGTCTACGCACGGGCGCTGCGGCACCTGGCGCCGCAGGCGCAGGCGCGCGCGACCGGCACCCTGGGCGTGCAGCCGTCGTCATCGGCGGCCGCCGCCACGATCGAGCGTCGCCACTGGCGTTGAGCCCGGAGTCGATGCATCGACGATCAGTCGAGCAGGCCGCGCAATTCCGATTCGGCGCGCTTGAACTCCCATGCCAGCACCTTCACCGCCACGTGCGGCTGCGTCAGGGTGCCGGCGCGGGCGCCGTGTTCGACGTGTTTGGCGGCAGCCGACATCTGCAGGGCACCGAGATTGGCGCTGGAGGACTTGAGCGCGTGCGCCGGTTCGACCAAGCCGGCGAGGTCGTGCGCGGCCAGCGCGGCATCCAGCCGGGACAGGTGCACGGGCGCATCTTCGAGGAACACCTGCACGAGGTCGCGGAACGAATCGCCCATCGCGCTCCACAGATCGTCGATGATCTCGGCGTCGATTGCCGGGGCGAGCGTGCGCGTGGCAACGGGCTTGCCGTCGCTGCTGTCGGCCGGCGGCGGCTCGGCGGCGGACGCTGGCGCGGCGACCGGCGCGGCGGTCATCGGCACTGGCGCGGCAGGCGCTGCGGTCATCGGCACCGGCGCGGGTGCCGATGCCGGTGGCACCGGCGCCGGCGCGACCGCCGGAGCTGGCGTGGTCGTGGCGAGCGCGGGCGGCGAATCGACCTCGGCCTTGTTGCGGGCGGCGGCGAATTCGGCGGTGGCCAGTTCGTGCATCTTGCCGGCTTCAGCGATTTCCTCGGGCGTCAGCGCGATCAACGGTTCGACGCGCGACGGCGGCGGCGCCGCCGGCGACTGGCTCGCGGCAGCGGGCGTGATCGCGCGCCGCTGGCGCGCTGCCCCGTCGAGCCAGCGATGCAAGGTCGCTTCGAGCTGGTCGCGGGCGACCGGCTTGGACAGATAGTCGTCCATGCCGGCGTCCAGGCACTTCTGGCGGTCGCCGGCCATCGCGTTGGCGGTCATGGCAATGATCGGCAACGGCTTGATCTGATGTTCGGCCTCCCAGGTGCGCCAGGTGCGGGTGGCGGTGTAGCCGTCCATCACCGGCATCTGGCAATCCATCAGGACGATGTCGTAATTGCCGCGGGTCATCTTTTCGATGGCCTGTTGGCCATTTTCAGCGGTATCGACCTGTGGCCCGATCAGGCTGATCAACCGCTGCGCGACCAGCAAGTTGACCGGGTTGTCCTCGACCAGCAGCAGGCGCGCCCGGATTGTCGCCGGCGTCTCGCCGAGCGCCGGCCGTGCGCGCGAACCGGACTCGCGGCTGCCATCGCCGTCCGAACCGCTGCTGACGCTGACGCTGGCCGGCGAGTCGCGGCCGGTGGTGCTCACCAACTCGCCGGCCATCAACTCGTTGAGTTTGGGGCGCAGGTCGTTTTCGACCACGCTGCGCTGCACCACCACTGTGTTGGGCAGGGCGCGCACTTCGTCGGGTACCGGCTCGCTGGACTCGAGAAAAAGCACGCGCAGGCGATCCATCTCGCTCATGCCGGCCAGGTTGCGATGCAGGGCGACGAGGGTGTTGCGAATCGACGAGGCATCGACGATGAACACGTCGAAGCCGCGGGTCAACGACGTCGCCACGACGCGCAGCTGCGTCAGCGCATCCTGGGTATTTTCGACGAACGAGGGATTGGCCCCGGTTTGCGCCAGGCTGGTGTTTATGCGCTTGTGCAGCGCCGGATCGGAGGTGAGGATCAGCAGGCGCGCCCCTTGCAGACTGGTGCGCGGGCCTTCGATCTCGCTGGCGGCCTTGAGCATCGGGATCTCGAACCAGAACGTCGAGCCGCGCCCGAGTTCGGATTCCACGCCGATGCGACCGCCCATCAGGTCGACGATGCGTTTGCAAATCGCCAGGCCCAGACCGGTACCGCCATAGACGCGGGTGGTCGAGGCATCGGCCTGCGAGAAGGCGGCGAACAGCTTGCCGGCCGCTTCAGGCGAGATGCCCACGCCGGTATCGCGCACCTCGAAGCGCAATTGGTGGTGCGAGCGCGTTTCCTTGAGGCGCGCCACGTGCACGGCGATGGTGCCGCGTTCGGTGAACTTGAGCGCGTTGCTGACCAGGTTGCTGACGATCTGGCGGATGCGCACCGGGTCGCCGCGGAATACCGCGCGCACGTCGGCCTCGATGTGCAAGGTCAGGCGCAGGCCCTTGGCCTGCGCCTGGCGTTCGAGCAGGCGGATCACCGAATCGAGCGTCTCGCGCAGGTTCAGGCTGACGCTTTCCAGTTGCAGCTTGTGCGCTTCGAGCTTGGAGTAGTCGAGGATGTCGTCGACGATGCGCAGCAGCTGCCGCGCCGATTGCAGCGCGGTACTGAGCATCTCGCGCTGGTCGAGCGCCAGCTTGGACGATTGCAGCAGTTCGAGCATGGGCACGATGCCGTTGAGCGGCGTGCGCACCTCGTGGCTCATGGTGGCGAGGAATTCGCTCTTGGCGAGGGTCGCCTCTTCGGCGGCCTGCTTGGCGGCGGTCAGCTCCTCCTGCAGGCGACGGTATTCCTCCAGCTCGTTGCGCATCGACGCATATCGGGCCGCCTGCTCGTCGGCGGTATGGGTGGCTTCGGCGGCATCGTCGCGCGCCTTGCGCGCCGACCGCCCGGCGTTCTCGATGGCGACGTTGAGCAGGTGCAGGGCGGTGGCGCAGCACACGAACGACACCACCGACAGCGCCAGAGCGACCGCCAGCCAGGGGCCGCTCACGCTGGCCAGATCGATGCCGACGGCGACGATGGTGCCGGCGATCGTGGCCAGCGTGATCCAGCGCAAGGTGGCCAGCAACGGCGAGGACAGCGCCATGGGCGGGTCAGAGGATGGTGGCGTTGAAGTCGAAGTCGAGCTTGCCGCCCGCACTCTGCACGAGGTTGCCCTGGATGAAGTCGATCCCGCTCATCCACAGCGTCGCCGCCGCCTGCGGGTCCTCGACACGATGGCCGATGACGCGAATGCTCATGCCGTGCGCCAGCTCGACGAACGCCCGCAATTCGTCGCGAAGCTCCTGGCCGATCTGGCTGGCGGCGTATTTGGGCGCCAATTTCACGAACGCGAACGGCGCCTGTTCGAGCAGCCGGCTGGCTTGCGGCGAATGTTCATACTGCCCGAGGCACAGCCGGATGCCCTCGGCGCGCATCGCCTTGGCGAACGTCGCCAGCGCCGGCGGGTTGAGCAGCGCGTCCTCGAGGCGGCACTCCAGCACGAGGTTGCCGCCGGAGGCTTCGTTGGCGGCCAGTTCGCCTTTCAACCAGCCCGGCTGCTCGCGCGCGGCAAACGTGGTCAACGCCTGCGGCACGAACAGCCGCGTCGCGCGGCCCTCGGCGTGGTGCTGGGCCAGTACGCTCAGGGCGCGCGTCAGCACCCAGCGGTCGATGTCGATCATCAGGCCGGCGCGCTCGGCCAGCGGCAGGATCACCGCCGCCGGCACCAGCTTGCCCGTTGCGTCGCGCATTCGCAGCAAGGTCTGGTAGCGCGCTTCCGGGTCGGCCTGCACGGCGACGATCGGTTGGTAGATCAGGCCGAAGCCGTCGTTTTCGATCGCTTCGCGCAATTGCGCGACCAGTGCCGATTCGGCGTCGACCGCGGTCGCCTTGGGTGCTTCGTAGCGGTGGATGCCGCTTTCGCTGGCATGGGCATCGCGGCAGGCGCGTTCGGCGGTGTTGAGCAGGGCGCTGGCGTCACCGAAACCGAAACGCAAGGGACAGATGCCGATCGAGGCGCGCAAACGCATCGGTTTGCCGAGCGCCTCGAAGGCGTGCGTGGCGATGGCGTCGCGGATGCGTTTGGCCAAGGCGTCCAGGCCGGCATCGTCCAGATCGAGGGCCAGCACGAGGAAGGCGGTGTCATTGATGCGTGCGGCCACGTGCAGTTCGAGCAGTTCGTCGTGAACGACGCGTCCGGTGGCGACGACCAGGTGCTCGAGCGCGCCCAGGCCGAGGCGCTCGCGCAAGGTCGAGGAATTGTCAATCTCGACGAACAGGGTGCCACCTTTGGCGTCGTGGCTCTCCGACCCGTTGCCCAGCGCCTCGTTGACGCGGTCCAGGACGAAGGCGCGGCGGTGCAGGCCGGTGGCTTCGTCGCGGGCCGGCAAGCCTTCGGCCTGTTGTTGCTGCTGCAGGGTGCGCACGCGACGGACGCGGTTTTGTACTGCGGTGATCAGGTGCTTGGGCCGGATCGGCTTGCTGAGGAAATCGTCGCCGCCGGCATTGATCGCGTCGAAGCGCGTGTCCGGATCGTTCTCGCCGGACAGGAACACGATCGGCGTGGTCTTGAAGCTCGGGTGCTCGCGGATCAGCGCGGTCAGTTCGACGCCGTTGGCGTGGGGCATGTGCAGATCCATCAACACCAGATCCGGATGCAGCGCTTCAAGCGCCTCCAGCACGTGCAGCGCTTCTTGCTCGACCACCGCCTGCATGCCGGCATTGGTCAGCACGCTCTGCGCGAACAGGCCCTGGGCGCGATCGTCCTCGACGATCAGCACGCGCAGTTTTTCCTCGGCCACCGGCGCCAGCAAGGTGTGCACCTGGCGCAGCACGTCCGGGATGTTCTGCGGCGGAAACAGCAACGCGTCGGCGCCGGCGCGGCGGGCGTCCAGACGCGATTGCAGGTTGTCTGCGGCTGCCAGCGCCAGCAACTGGATGCGCTGGCCGCTGCCGCGCTGCTGCGCTTCGCGGCGCGCACCGCCGACGGCGAGCACATCGGGCATGCGTGAGGCGTCGACCAGCACCAGGTGCGGCGACAGCGCCATCAGCAATTCGGTCAATTCGGCGACCGTTTCCACCGGCTCGACTTCGAAGCCATCCTTTTCCAGGTGCTGCGCCAGCTCGGATGCGAACGCATTGCCGTCGCTGAGCAGATAGATGCGGCGGGCGATACCGCCGAGCTTGCTTGCGTCGTTGGCGGCGACCGCGGGGGTGGCGGCATGGACGGCCGGTGCATCGCCGGTCCATCGACGCCACCATGCCGCGGGCGGCACCTCGCTGTTGGCAATCTTCGCCGGCTCCACCGGGCGGGCGCTGAGCGAGGCGGTGACCGCGGCGGTCAAGGCCAGCATGCGATCGGCCTGCTGCGGGGTGGGCAGCGTGCGGTGGCTCTGATGTTCGCCCAGCATCTGCTCGAGGGTGAGCAGGTGCTGGCTGGCTTCGACCAGATCGTAGCGCCCGCTGGCGCCGGCCAGGCGCTGGATGTCGTCGTTGAGCGCGGTCAGGCCATCGGCGCTCCAGCCGTCGCGGCGGTAGCGCTGCACGCGCTGCTCGATCGACTCCAATCGCTTGGGCAGATGGCGGAGAAAGGCCTGGCGGTATTCGTCGTGCTGGGACGAGGCGGTGGTCGTCATCATGGAATCCCCTTGTCCGGTCGATTATGCGCCAGCGTTCGCGGCGCTGCTGCGGTTGGCGCCCGGCGAACGCCCGGGCTTGGCTCACAACGGCTTGACCACCACCAGGCAGACGATGGCGATCAGCAGGATCGCCGGCACTTCGTTGAACCAGCGCAGCCAGCGATCGCCCGGCACCGGTCGGCCGTGGCGAAAGTCCGCGGTCAGTTTCGTGCACCAGCCGTGGTAACCGACCAGCAACGCGACAAAGCCGAGTTTGGCGTGCATCCAGCCCTGATGAAGGAACACCGGCGCTTCCAGCAGCAGCGCCAGCCCCAGGCCCAGCGCCAGCGCCGCGCCGATGTGGGTGATGCCGAGCAGGCGCCGTTCCATCGTCACGAAGCGTGCCCGCGAGGCGATGTCGGTGGCCTGGCGATGGTAGATGAACAGGCGCGGCAGATAGAACAGGCCAGCGAACCATGCCACCACGAACACGATATGGAATGCTTTGAGCCACAGCATCATGACCGCGCCTCCGCCCACCGCCGACACGCTTGCCCTGCCGGTCGGCTTCGTGGTGTCGGAACGCGAAGCGCGGGCGACACGGCCCCGCGAACGCCATCACGGCGGCGCCAACAACGTGCGCGGCGATCGTCGGGCGTGGCAGCGGGCATGGATATCGTCGTGGCGTGACCGGATCGCCAGTATAGCCACGCGCGCTTGACGCTCGTCCATCATGGCAGTTATACCGGCCGGATGGACGCCAAGCCGCCCGTTGCCCCCGCTGAACCGCATGGCGCCCATCTGCGCCGCGGGATCGCCTTGCTGGTGGCACTGTGGATTGCCAGCCTGGCGCTGGTCGGCTGGGCGGCGGTGCGCTGGTCGGCTCCGCGCTTGGCCTCGCTGGATCGGCAAAACGGGCAGTTGCGCCGCCAGCTCGGCCAGCTCGATGCCCTGCGCCAGCAGATCGCGGTGCTCAAGAGCTCCGATGCGACCAGCCGCGCCGCCAATCAGGAATTGCAAGACAGCCTGTCCGAGCGCGACGAGGAGGTTTCCGCGCTGCGCGCCGACGTGGCGTTCTATGAGCGGCTGGTGGGCGCCGACGGCCAGCGCCGTGGCCTGACCGTCCACAGCGTGCAATTGGCCGCCGACGCCAACGGCAGTTGGCATTACACTGCCACGCTCACCCAGAACCTCAATCGCGGCAAGGTCACCGAGGGCGACATGAGCCTGCAGATCGACGGCACCCGCGCCGGCAAGCTGCAAACCCTGCAATGGGCCGATCTGCTGCAAAAGCCGCAGGCGCCGGCGCAGGCATTCAAGTTCCGCTATTTCCAGAAGATCGACGGCGTGGTGATGTTGCCGGCCGGGTTCACGCCGCATGCGGTGAAAGTCGTCCTGCACTCGGAAGGCAACACCATCCAGCAGGCATTCCCGTGGGCCGACGCGCTCAGCGGGCAACCGGAGATGCCCGGCAGCGGCAAGCATTGAAGGCCGGCGCGGCTTGCGAGTTGCGAGTTCCGAGTTCCGAGTTCCGAGTTCCGAGTTCCGAGTTCCGGGTTCCGATTCCCGATTCCCGATTCCCGATTCCCGATTCCCGATTCCCGAGTCCATTGCCGTGGCCGCCGCAAGCATCAGGTAGATCGATGAACGCAAAAACCCGGACATACGACGTCATCGTCGTCGGCGGCGGCCACGCCGGCACCGAAGCCGCCCTCGCCGCCGCCCGCGCCGGCGCGCGCACGCTGCTGCTCACCCACGCCATCGAAACCATCGGTGCGATGAGCTGCAATCCGGCCATCGGTGGCATCGGCAAGGGCCATCTGGTGCGCGAGATCGACGCCATGGGCGGGGCGATGGCGCGCTGCGCCGATCGCGCCGGCATCCAGTGGCGGCGGCTGAACGCCAGCAAGGGCCCGGCGGTGCGTGCCACCCGCTGCCAGGCCGACCGCGCGCTGTATCGCGCCGCGATCCGCCGCACGGTGGAGAACCAGCCCAATCTGCAGCTGTTCCAGCAAGCCGTCGATGATCTGCTGATCGCACCCTGTGAAGGCGGCGAGCGCGTCACCGGCGTACTCACGCAATCGGGCCTGCGCTTTGCCGCGCGCTGCGTGGTGCTCACCGCCGGCACCTTCCTCGCCGGCAAGATCCACGTCGGCCAGATGAATTACGCCGGCGGCCGCGCCGGCGAGCCGCCTTCCACCGCGCTGGCGCAGCGCCTGCGCGAAGGCCGCTTCGTCGTCGATCGCCTCAAGACCGGCACGCCGCCGCGCATCGACGGCCGCAGCATCGACTACGCGGTGATGACCGAGCAGCCCGGCGACGACCCGGCGCCGGTGTTCTCGTTCATGGGTTCGCGCGCCGAACACCCGCGCCAGGTCTCGTGCTGGATCACCCACACATCCGAACACACGCACGCCATCATCCGCGGCGCGCTCGATCGTTCGCCGCTGTATACCGGCGCGATCGAAGGCGTCGGCCCGCGCTACTGCCCGTCGATCGAGGACAAGGTGGTGCGCTTCGCCGACAAGACCAGCCACCAGATCTTCGTCGAACCCGAAGGGCTGGAGAGCAACGAGATCTATCCCAACGGCATCTCGACCTCATTGCCGTTCGATGCCCAGGTCGAGCTGGTGCGCTCCATCCGCGGTTTCGAGCGCGCGCACATCACCCGCCCCGGTTACGCCATCGAATACGACTATTTCGATCCACGCGGATTGCAGGCGTCGCTGGAAACCAAGGCGGTCGCCGGCCTGTATTTCGCCGGCCAGATCAACGGCACCACCGGCTACGAAGAAGCCGCCGCGCAAGGATTGGTGGCCGGTCTGAATGCCGCGCTGGCGGCGCAGGATCGCGCGCCGTGGACGCCGCGCCGCGACGAGGCCTACATCGGCGTGCTGATCGACGATCTGATCACGCATGGCACGTCGGAGCCGTACCGGATGTTCACCTCGCGCGCCGAATATCGCCTGCAACTGCGCGAGGACAACGCCGACCTGCGCCTGACCGCAACCGGCCGCCGCCTCGGCATCGTCGACGAGACGCGTTGGCAGGCGTTCGCGGGCAAGCGCGAGGCGATCGAACGCGAGACGGCGCGGCTGGCGGCGATCCACGCCGCGCCCGGCAATGCGCTCGGGCGTGCCCTCGAAACCACGCTGGGCCTGACACTGGGCCACGATGCATCGGCGCTGGACCTGCTCAAGCGGCCCGAACTCGATTACGCCGCCCTGACGCAAGTCGATGGCATCGGCCCGCCCTGCGCCGATGCGGCGGTCGCCGAGCAGGTCGAGATCGGCGTGAAATACGCCGGTTATCTGAATCGGCAAGCCGAGGAGATCGCCCGCCAGCGCCGCAACGAGGACACGCGCATTCCCGCGGACTTCGATTTCGCCACGGTGCGCGGCCTGTCGGCAGAAGTGATGACCAAGTTCGGCACGGTGCAGCCGCAGACGGTGGGGCAGGCGCAACGGATTCCCGGGGTCACTCCGGCCGCCATTTCCCTGCTGCTGGTGCACCTCGAACGCGACCGTCGCCAAGGGCAAAAGAACCGCCATACGGGCTAGTGCGGTGGCCATCGGGTTGTGTTAAGGTCGCGTTACGCCGGCAGGTGCCGGCGGGTCGGCTGCGCCCGCGCGCGCCGGCCACACGTCTTTCCCCGACTTGCAGGAGTTCTCCATGCCCCGCATCCGTCTGCTTGCCAGCGCCCTTGCCTTGGCGATCTGCTCTGTCACCGCCGCGCAAGCGCAGCAGTTTTCCAATGTCATCAGCTTCGGCGACAGCCTGAGCGATGCCGGCAACGTGGCGGCCATCAATGGCCTGCCGCCCGGCTTCAGCTTCACCACCAACCCCGATCCGGTGGCCGTGCAGATCATCGCGGCGGCGTTCGGTTTCACCATGACCAACACCTCGCCGTATGTGCCCGGCTCCAGCGG
Source organism: Pseudomonadota bacterium (assembly GCA_018240435.1). GTDB lineage: Bacteria > Pseudomonadota > Gammaproteobacteria > Xanthomonadales > Xanthomonadaceae > SZAS-103. The sequence goes on along the minus strand of JAFEFT010000010.1, from coordinate 145,242 downwards.
CGGTACCGACTATGCCTATGGCGGTGCCTGCGTGCAGCCCAACAGTGCCACCTTCACCTGCGGCCTGTCGCCGGGATCGTTCTCGCTGGCCACGCAGATCAGCAGTTATGTCGCCGGCGGCCACGTCGATGCGAACGCCTTGTACACCGTCTGGGGCGGTGCCAATGACATCTTCACCTACGCCGCGCTGGCCGCTGGCGGTGGTGGCGGTGGCGAGGGCGGCCTGGCGCCGGGGATCACCGGCCAGCAGGCGTTGGCCGGCGTGGCCACTTCCGCGGCAACCGAAGTGGGCCTGATCAACGCCTTGCAGACCGCCGGTGCGCGCAACGTCATCGTCTTCAATCTGCCCAATGTCGCGGTGACGCCGGCCGCGCATGCGCAGGCCACCGCCGCCGGTCAGGCCGCCGCCGCCGCCGTGCTCGCCGGTGGTGGTACACCCGATCAGGCCGCCGCCGCCGCGCAGCAAGCGGCGGCCAGCGTGCTGCAGTCGCTGACCGGGCTGTCGTTGATGTACAACACCACCCTCAATCAGGGCATGGCCGGTCGCACCGGCATCATCCCGGTCGACGTGTTCGGCCTGGTCAACGAGGTGCTGGCCAATCCGAGCGCCTACGGTTTCACCAATACCACTGGCATGGCCTGCAGCACTGGCCCCGGCGTCGGCGGCACGCCCAGTTCGGTGGCCTGCGGTCCGGCCAGCATGGCCGGGCAGTTGCCCTGGACCTACGCGCCGGGCACCGACCAGAGCTATTTCTTCGCCGATGGCGTGCATCCGACCGGCGGTGGTCATGCCATCCTGGCGCAGTACGTGATCCAGGAAATCGCCGCGCCGTCGTACGTGTCGATGCTGGCCGAAACGCCGCTGCAGGTGTTCGATACCCAAAATCGTGTCCTCCATGACCAGATGCAGGCGGACATGAGCGATCGCGCCGACGGCACGCTGCGCACGTTTGCCAGCTTCGATTACAGCCGCCAGCGCTTCGATGCGACGATGACCTCGCCGCAGATGAGCAACCGCAACGACACCCTGGTGATGGGCGCCGACTACAACGTCAACAGCGCGGTGTCGTTCGGCGTGGCCACCACCTTCGCCCATCAGAGCGCGACCTTCGCCAATGGCGGCAGCTTCCAGAACAACGAGCCGATGGGTTCGGCGTGGCTGACCTGGCATTCGCCGGATTGGTACGTCTCGCTGCTCGGCTCGGTCGGTCAGCTCAACTTCAGCGGCATCGATCGGGTGATCGTGCTTGGCACTGCCACCCGCATCGAAACCGGCAGTGCCGGCGGCTCGCACGTCGGTGCGCAGCTGGCCGGCGGCTACTGGTTCCATTTCGGCGATGGCATGAAGACCGGTCCGTTCGCCAGCCTCTCGCACCAGCGCGTGCGCGTGGGCAGCTTCGCCGAAAACGGCAACGACAGCACGGCGATGGTGTTCGGCCGGCAGAGCCGCGACTCGACGCTGTCGACCTTCGGCTGGGAGCTGACCGGCGATTCCAAGGCGTTCGGCGGCACGTTCCACCCGTTCGCGCGCGTGGCCTATGTGCATGAATCCGACAACGATCCGCGTTACGTCAACGCGGGTCTGGTCGGCCTCAACGGCACCTTCAGCATGCCCGGCTACCAGCCCGATTCGAGCTACTGGACCGGCCAGCTCGGCATCGCTGCCGAGCTGGGTGGCAACTTCAGCGGCTTTGCCGCCTACAGCGGCCACTTCGGCGATTCCAACCAGCGCATCGACAGCTTCAACCTCGGGCTGAAGTGGAGCTGGTAATTCCGCGCCCGCACCGATGCAACCGTCGTGGAAGCCGCCTTCGGGCGGCTTCCTTTTTTCGGCTCGTGGCGACCGCGGCGCGTGCGCCGGATCGCGCTGGATGCTAGCGTTGCCGTTTTCAGGAGACGATGCCATGAAGCCTTCGTTGTCGATCGCCGCGGTTGCCCTTGGCGTGCTTTTCGTCGCGCCGGCGATCGCGCTGGCCGCCGATCCTGCGCCGGTGGTGCTGCCTTCCAGTGCCGACGCGGCGGCGCTTGACGCAGTCGTCGGCGGCAGCTGGCGTGGCCCGGCCAACACCGCCCGCGACAAGTACCGCCATCCGAAGGAAACCTTGCAGTTCTTCGGCGTGCGACCGACCCAGAGCCTGATCGAAATCACCCCCGGCGGCGGCTGGTACACCGAGATCCTGGCGCCCTTGCTGCGCCAGCGTGGGCACTACTTCGGCGTCATCGAAGACCCCGACAGCGTCAAACCGGCAGCGCGCGAGCGAACCGAACAGCAAAACAACCAGTTCGAAGCCAAGTTGGCGATGCGCCCGGATCTGTACGCACTCACCCAGGTGCGCTCGATCGATCCGGCGTCGCCGGTGCTGGGGCCGGCGGCATCGGTCGATGTCGTGCTCACCTTCCGCAACGTCCACAATTGGGTGATGGACGGCCGCCAGGCGGCGATGTTCAAGGCGATCTACACCGTGCTCAAGCCCGGCGGCATCCTCGGCGTGACCGATCACCGCGCCAATCCAGGCCCGGCCACCGATGGCAGCAAGGGCTATCTGACCGAGCAGCAGGTGATCGACTACGCCACCGCCGCCGGCTTCAAGCTGGAGGCGAAAAGCGAGATCAACGCCAATCCGAAGGATACGAAAGACTGGCCGCGCGGCGTGTGGACGCTGCCGCCGACGCTGGCGCTGGGCGCGGTCGACAAGGCCAAGTATCAGGCCATCGGCGAATCGGACCGGATGACGCTGCGCTTCGTCAAACCGAAGTGACGGTGAGGGCGATGCGGCGGTCGGACGAGCGCGCATGCTGATCGCCTTCAACAAACCCTACGGCGTGCTGTGCCAGTTCACCGATCGCAGCCCGCCGAGTCGCGTCTCCCGCGACACGACTGCCGCCATCCACGGCGCGCGGCGCACGCTCGCCGAGTTTGGTTTGCCACCGCACGTCTACGCCGCCGGCCGGCTGGATTTCGATTCCGAAGGCCTGCTGCTGCTGACCGACGAGGGGGCGCTGGCGGCGCGCTTGACCGCTCCGCGCCACGCCACCGGCAAAACCTATCTGGCGCAGGTCGAAGGCGCGCCGACGCCGGCGCAGATCGCCGCCCTGTGCGCCGGCCCGATGCTCAACGACGGCCCGACGCGGCCCGCGCAGGCGCGACGGCTCGATGGCGCGCCGTCGTGGCTGTGGCCGCGCGACCCGCCCGTGCGCTTTCGCAAGACCGTGCCCGACGCATGGATCGAACTGACGATCCACGAAGGCCGCAATCGCCAGGTGCGGCGGATGACCGCCGCCGTCGGCCTGCCGACGCTGCGTTTGATCCGCATCGCCATCGGTGCGCATCGGCTCGATACGCTCGCGCCGGGACAGTGGCGCGAACGTCGGGTCTGATGACGCCGAGTACGACCGCACGGTCGCCGTCGCCGGCGACCGTGTCGGCGCGCTCACCAGCCGACGTTGAAGCCGACGCCGGCCATGCTCTCGCCGTTGCCGATCGACGCGCCAAGGCGGAATGAGGCGTGCTGCGAGATCAAACGGCTGAAGCCGATCGCGAACGCACCCTGGCCGTGGAAGCCACCGGCGCCGAAGCTGAACTGGTTCTCGCCGGCGATCCGCCCATCCGGCCCGATCATGCTCATCGCCGAGGCCAGCGCACCGACGGTGTTGATGCGGCGGTCGGTGTGCTGGAAACGGTCGTCCATCTGCACCTGCAGGTTGTCGATCGAGGTGCTGAGCGAGGCGAAACGGGTATCGGTGTAACTGTTGGCGCTTTGCAGCGTCGCTGCCGCAGCGGTGTCGGTGTGGGCGTTGGCTGCCGCCAGCGTGGCGGCGTCACCGGCATTGGCGTGGGCGTTGGCGGCTGCCAGCACGGCGGCATCGTCGAATGTCCCGGCCGCGGCGGTGCCGCCGGCACCGGCTTGCGTCAACGCCGTCGAGGCGTCGACCATCGCCGCGTTGGCCGTCGCCAATGCGGCATTGGCGGTACTGACCGCCGCCGCGACCTGGGCGTGGGCGACCAGGGTGGCGGCCTGCAACTGGCCCAGGTTCACCGCATCGGTCGCGTTGATGCCATTGGCGACGTTGACGATCCGTCGCTCATTGCCGACGCTGCCGACCGAAACCGTATTGGCGACGTCGGCGATGGAGCCGGCGCCGATCGCCACCGTGTTGGTGGCACGGGCCGATGCGCCGGCACCGAGCGCCACCGAATTGTTGCCTGCTGCCGCGGCGCCATCGCCGACCGCAACCGCATTCCAACCCGTGGCGCTGGCTGTTTCGCCGGCGTCGATGGTGCCATTGCGATTGGCGTCGAACCAGCCGCCGATCGCCACGCTGCCCTGATTGGTGGCACTGGCGCCGGTGCCGACGGCGAGGCTGCCCTTGCCGCTGGCGACGTTGCCGGTACCCAGAGCGTTGGCCTTCCAGCCCGACGCGGTGTTGCTGGCGCCAATGGCGTTGGCATCGCGTCCGGACGCGGCGTTGGCATAACCCAAGGCGCTGGCATCGATACCCGAGGCGGTGTTGCGGAAGCCGAAGGCGCTGGCCTGCTGGTTGTTGGCAGCGTTGTAATAGCCGAATGCGTCGCTGCGCGTGCCCGATGCCGTGTTGCCGAGGCCGAAGGCGCTGGCGCGGGCGCCGCTGGCGGTGTTGGTCGAGCCGACCGCCGCACTGCGCGCGCCGCCGGCATCGTTGCCATGACCCACTGCCACCGCCGCGATGGCGTGTGCGTAGTTGTTGTTGCCAACCGCCACGCCACCGAGCGCACTTGCGCGATTCAACAGTCCGACCGCGACGCTGCGATCGCCGGTGGCTTGGCTGTAGTACCCGAATGCGCTGCTCTTGTCGCCCGATGCGGTGTTGTGGAAACCGGCGGCGCTGCTGAAGTCGCCGGTCGCGGCGTTGCGATAACCGAACGCGCTGCCGTGAACACCGCTCACGTAATTGCGGAAACCGAATGCGCTGCTGCCGCCGCCGATGGCGTCGTTGGCATAACCCATCGCGCTGTCATCGGTCGAGAAATAGGCCTTGCCGCCGCGTACGTAGTAGTGGCCGGCAAAGTTGTTCTGACCGACGGCCGAGGCGTACATGCCACTCGCGTGATTGCCGTTGCCGATCGCCATCGCACCGCGGGTGCTGTAGTCGGTACCGTTGTAGTGATAGACGGCGCCGGCGGTGTTGCGGAAACCGAACGCACTGCTCGACAACGCAGTAGCGGTGTTGTTGTAGCCAAACGCGCTGCCGGCGTTGCCGCTGGCCACGTTCTGGTAGCCGAAGGCGCTGCTGCGCGAGCCGGTGGCGTTGTTGCGATCGCCGAACGCACTGCTGTCGTTGCCGGTTGCGGTGTTGAAAAAACCAACCGCACTGTCGTTGTTGGTGAAATAGACGCTGCCGGCTCGCGCATACCCCTTGCCGGCGGTATTGCCCTGCCCGATCGCAGTGGCGTCGGTTCCGGCCGCCGTGTCGTAGCGACCCATCGCCACCGTGCGGGCCGCAAAGTAGTGGTTGCCGTTGTAGGAATAATCCGGACTGGCCGTGTTGACCACGCCAAACGCCACGCTCTGGTCGCCGCGCGCGCCATTGCGGTAACCAAAGGCGACGCCGCGGTTGCCGCTGGTGACATTGTCGAAACCAAACGCGCTGCCGCGATAGCCGCTGGCGATGTTGTCGATGCCGAACGCGGTGGTGTCGGTGCCGCTGCCGGCGTTGCCGAAACCGAACGCGGCGTCATGATCACCGGTGGCGCTGTTGCGCCCACCGAACGCACTGGAATTGTCGCCACTCGCGGTATTGCCGACGCCGAATGCGTTGGCATAAGCGCCGGTGGCGTAGTTGCCAGCGCCAAACGCACTGCTGTTGCCACCGGTGGCCGTATTGCGGGCGCCGACGGCGCTGTCGAAATAGGTGAAATACGCCTTGCCGCTGCGCGAAAACGCTTTGCCGGCGGTATTGCCCTGGCCCAGTGCGGAGGCAAAGTTGCCGGCAGCGGTGTCGTAACGGCCCATCGCCACCGTGCCGCCGGCAAAGTAATGATTGCCGTTGTAGGAATAATCGGGACTGGCGCGGTTGTTGTTGCCGGCCGCGACACTCGAGGTGCCGGCAGCGGTGTTGTAAAAGCCAAACGCGGTGCCGTGGCTGCCGCTGGCAGTGTTGCGTGATCCGAACGCGTTGCCTTCGTATCCGCTGGCGACATTGACGCTGCCAATCGCGCTGCTGGCGGTGCCGTAGGCGTGGTTGTAATTGCCCGCGGCCGAGCTGTAGCGCCCGGTCGCACGGTTGCCGCGTCCGAAGGCGCTGCTGGCGCCGCCGGTAGCGGTGTTGTAGGCACCGAACGCACTGTCGTTGTAGGTGAAGCCGACGTAGCTGTTGCCGTCGACGACGGGCTTGCCGGCGGTGTTGTTGCGACCGAAGGCGCTGGCGCCGCTGCCGTAGGCGTGGTTGCCACGGCCCACGGCACTGGCGTCGGAGGCATGGTAGGTCGAACCGGCGTGCGTCGTGGTGTTGTAGTGATAGTAGTTGCCACCGGCCTGATTGCCCGCGCCCAGGGCCGACGTCGCGCTGCCGCTGGCGGTGTTGCCAGCGCCGACCGCGCTGCCGAAATTGCCGGTGGCGGTGTTGTAGTAACCCACGGCCACCGCCTTGTAGGCGGCCGCGTTACGCGCGCCGACGGCGGTGCTGCGATAGCCGCTGGCGTTGTTGTGGTAACCCAGCGCGCTGGCCTCGCCGCCGCTGGCGGTGTCGTTCGCACCCATCGCGCTGCTGCCGCGACCGCTGGCGCTGTTGTGGTACCCGAACGCGCTGCTGTCGCCGCCGGTGGCGATGTTGTTCACGCCCATGGCACTGTCGTCGTAGGTGAAGCGGACCGTGCCGGCATTGACGTAGCCGCGACCGGCGGTATTGCCGGAGCCGAACGCGGCAGCGTAGTTGCCGATCGCGATGTTGTTGCGGCCCAACGCCGCCGTGCCGCGGGCGTAGTAGTGATTGCCGTTGTAGAAGAAATCGGTTCCGGCCAGATTGCCACTGCCGACGGCGCTGCCGCGATAGCCAACGGCCCTGTTGTTGTAGCCCAGCGCAGCACTGTCGTTGCCACTGGCGAAGTTGGAAAAGCCCATCGCGCTGCTTCGATAGCCACTGGCCGTGTTGTAGAAGCCCATCGCGCTGCTTCGATAGCCACTGGCCGTGTTGCGGTCGCCGATGGCGCTGCTGCCGCGACCGATGGCGCTGTTGCGGTACCCGAACGCGCTGCTGTCGCCGCCGGTGGCGGTGTTGTAGGCGCCGATGGCGCTGTCGTTGTAGGTGAAATGGGCTGCACCGCCGATGACATAGCCACGGCCGGCGGTATTGCCGGTACCGATCGCGCTGGCGTGGGTGCCGTTGGCCGTGTTGTTCGCGCCGAAGGCGTTGGCTTCGAACGCGTAGTAATGGTTACCGTTGTAGGCGTAGTCCGGGCCGGCGCTGTTGCCGAAGCCGAAGGCGCCGTTCCGGTAGCCGCTGGCGGTGTTGAAATAGCCGCAGGAGGAAGCTTGGGTACCCGTGGCCGTCGACGTGCCGGAAGAACAGTCACTCTGGCCGGCTTGCGCCGGCGTCGGAGCCAGCAGGCAGGCGGCATCGATGGCAAAAAGGATGGACAACGACAACAGCGCGAGCTGGCCGCTCTTGGTCGACACGTTCATGCGTTTTCCCCTGTTGGTTCGATGACCGCGCGCAAGGCGCGTCGGTGGTCGTATTTCGGAACGAAGCCGCCGCACCCCGGTTCGCAGGCGAAATCCTCCTTAGGATGCATTACGAGGTGTTACGAAAGCCGTTGTCAAGCGGTTGTGGTGGCAAGGGCTGCCGCAAAAGCGCCGAGCCAATCCCGAGGCCGAGGTCAGGGCGACGGCCGGCTTCGGGCTGGGCGCCATGCACTTCGGTCAAGGCGTGGTCACGATCACGCGTCCAGCAAGCGCTGTCCCGAGCGCGCCGATGCGCGTCCTCCGGCTCCCGGGCAGCATTGGTTCTCACCGTCGATTCCCGTTGCGGCGCTTCGCGGTCGATCATCGACGGCCGCTGGATACGACTGCAGCGTTCGGGTTCCTCACGTTCCGCGCGGCTTGGCGCGATGGGTGGCGACGGCCGTCCACGGATCGTCGGGCCACGGGTGGCGCGGGTAGCGGCCTTTCATTTCCTTGCGCACCTCCGGGTAGGTGCGATCCCAGAAGCTGCGCAAATCCTGGGTGACTTGCAGCGGCTTGCCACCCGGCGAGAGCAAGTGCAGCGTCAGCGCGATACGGCCATCGGCGATGCGCGGGGTGTCGGCCAGGCCGAACAGTTCTTGCAGCTTGACCGCGAGCACCGGTGCCAGCGGTGCGTCGGCAGTCTCGTCATAGGCATAGGCGATCGCCCGTTCGATTCCGGACGGCACGGTGATGCGCGTCGGCGCGAGTGCGTCGATGCGCGAGCGCATCTGCCAATCCAAAAGCCCTTTCATCGCGACGGCGAATTCATCTTCGTCGAGCGCGTCCAGCCGCGTCTTGCCGTGCAACGCGGGCAGCAGCCATTCGTGGCGCGACGCCAGCAATGCCGCATCGGCAAGATCGGGCAATGCAAGCTCGGGCAGCCACGCGCGCAGGCAGCGCAGGCGCGCACGCCATTGCCTCAGCGCTTCGCTCCACGGCAGCGCGGCCAGCCCGAGTTCGCCGACGGCGTCGCACAAAGCGCGCGCGGCCAGCGCCGGATCGATACGCCCGGCCGGACGCGAGGACAGCACGATGCCGTCGAAATGCTGCTCGCGGCGCGCGAGCAGGGCGCGGCTGCTCGCATCCCAGCGCACGACGTCGACGTCGACGAAGCGATCGGGGAAGTCAGCGCGCAAACGCGCCTCGTCGAGCGGCGCGGCGCGTTCGATCAGCGCCTCGCGCGGCGCGCCGACACTGCGCGCACCTTCATCGCGCAATTGGCTCACCACCAGCCACGGCTCGCCGTACAGCGCGCTGTCGTCGAACAAGCGCGCGCTGCGGCCGTTGCCGAGTCGGTAGCGGCGCGGGTCGTGCGGCGACTGATGGGCGATGCGATCTGGAAAGGCGTGCAGCAGGATGTCGCCCAGCACATGCGCGGTAACATCGTCGGGTGCCGTGCCGTCGAGCTGGAGTCGGCGTCGCCATTGCTTCGCCGCTTGATCGATGGCGGCGAGCGCCGTGCGTGATGCGTCGACTTCGACGCGGCCGCGGCGAAACGCCGCCAGCGCCTGCCAGCGTTCAGCCAGTGCGTCCGAGCGCGAGCGCAGCGGATCGCGCGCTTCGATCAGCGCCGCCAGATCGCAGGCGAGCGCGCGTTCGCCGGGATGCTTGGGTGCCAGCAGCATCGCTGCCAGGCGTGGGTGCGTGCCCAGCGCCAGCATGCGTCGTCCCTGCGCGGTGATGGCGGCGTCGGCACTGGTTTCGTCCGCATCGGACAACGCGCCGAGCCGGCGCAATAGTTCGCGTGATGCGGCGAGCGTGCCGGGTGGCGGCGCATCGACAAAGCGCAGATCGCTCGCGCCCCACGCTGCCAATTCCAGCGCCAGCCCGGCCAGATCGATCTGGGCGATTTCGGCGCGACGTTGCGATTCCAATCGCTGCGACTGCGGCCACAGCCGATACGCCCAACCGGAGGCGACACGGCCGGCGCGACCGGCGCGCTGGTCGGCCGATGCCTGCGCGATCGTCACCGTCTGCAAGCGCGAAAATCCGGAATTGGGATCGAAGCGCGGCTCGCGCGCCAGGCCGGTATCGATCACCACCCGCACGCCGGGCAAAGTCACCGAGGATTCGGCGAGGTTGGTGGCGAGGACGATGCAGCGCTCGTTCGGCGCGTGCGGTGCCAGCACCGCCGACTGCGCTTCGAGCGGCAAGTCGCCGTGCAGCGGCAGCACCGCGACGCCGGACGGCAGCGACGGCGCCGACAATTGCTGTTGCAACTGCGCGATCTCGCGCTGGCCGGGCAGGAACACCAGCACGTCGCCGGAGTGCTGGGCGAGTGCGTGGTCGATCGCACGCCGCGCCTGCGCAGTCAGCGGCTCAGACCGATCGCCCTGAGCTTGTCGAAGGGCGCGCCGCGCCGGGAAGTGCGCGAGGGCGACCGGAAAGGCGCGGCCCGCCGAACTCACGCGCGGCGCATCGAGAAACTCCGCCAGCCGCTGCCCGTCGAGGGTGGCCGACATCACCAGCAGGCGCAGGTCCGGGCGCAATTGCGCCTGCACGTCCAGCGCCAGTGCCAGGCCGAGATCAGAGGCGAGATGGCGTTCGTGGAACTCGTCGAACAACAGCGCGCCGATGCCGTCCAGGGTCGGATCGTCCTGGATCATCCGGGTCAGGATGCCCTCGGTGACGACCTCGATGCGCGTGCGCGCCGACACCCGATTCTCGAAACGGATGCGATAGCCGACCGTGTCCCCGACTTCTTCACCCAATTGTCGCGCCATGAAAGTGGCGGCCGCGCGGGCGGCGACACGGCGCGGTTCGAGCATGACGATGCGCTGCCCGGCCAGCCACGGCGCCGGCAGCAAGGCCAACGGGACTTGCGTGGTCTTGCCAGCGCCCGGCGGCGCTTCCAGCACCAGCCGCGGCTGCGCGGCGAGGCTGGCAAGGATGTCCGGCAGCAGTTCGGCGATGGGGAATCGGCTGGCGCTCACCTGCGCAGCATAGCCGGCGAGCGGCACGCGCCTGAACACTGGATGGCGGCGACGGCTGGCCGCCAACGTTGCCGCCGGGCGCCGTTGCGGGCGAGGTCGGGAATCGAGGGTCGGACGCAATGCCTGCACGCATTGCTCCGAGTGTGGTTCGACAGGCCTGTCCTGAGCTTGTCGAAGGGCTCACCACGAACGGGGTTTTGGTCGGGTGGGTGCGGCAGGCTCACCACGAACGGGTTTTGCCCTTCCACCGTTCGCCCTGAGCCTGTCGAAGGGTGAGCGGGCGAGGGACTGATCGTGGTTCGACAGGCCTGTCCCGAACTTGTCGAAGGGCTCACCACGAACGGGGTTCTGGATCGGGCGGGTGCCCTGGCGATCGTTCGTGGTGTGCGGACCGACGAGAAGGCAGTTCGATGCGTGTGGTCGGATGCAATGCCTGTACGCATTGCTCCGAGTGTGGTTCGACAGGCCTGTCCTGAGCTTGTCGAAGGGCTCACCACGAACGGGGTTTTGGTCGGGTGGGTGCGGCAGGCTCACCACGAACGGGTTTTGCCCTTCCACCGTTCGCCCTGAGCCTGTCGAAGGGTGAGCGGGCGAGGGACTGATCGTGGTTCGACAGGTCTGTCCTGAGCTTGTCGAAGGCTCACCACGAACGGGTTTTTGGTTCGGGTGGGTGCAACACAATCATTCGCGCTGCGCGGACCGACGAGAACACCGTTCGAGGCGAGCCGTGCCGGACCATCTTGCGGACACGCCTTGCAAGCACAGCAGCCGCCACGATGGCAGGTCCAGCCAATCGCGCGTCGATTCAGCGCGCATTGCGCATCGGCGGCCATGTCAATATAATGCGCGGCTCGCCTGATGACGGCCTCGCCGTCCCGATGGATCCGGTTGCACGATGCCGGGTTCGCCGTATGGGCGGTCGCTGCATCCCGCATCGTGCGCGTCCTTCGAGGCGCGGGGCCGATGCTTCCCGGGCCACGGGAAGCCTGACCGAAACCCGGAGGTGAACCATGGCACGTATCTGCCAAGTCTCTGGCAAGCGCACGACGACCGGCAACAACGTCTCGCATGCCAACAACCATACCCGCCGTCGCTTCCTGCCCAACCTGCACGAGCGTCGCTTCTGGGTCGCCAGCGAGAACCGCTGGATCAAGCTGCGCGTGTCCTCGCACGCCCTGCGCACGATCGACAAGAACGGCATCGACGCCGTCCTCGCGCAACTGCGCGCTCGCGGCGAGAAGGTCTAAGGAGAACGATCATGGCATCCAAGCGCGACAAGATCCGCCTCGTCTCGACCGCCGGCACCGGTCATTTCTACACCACCGACAAGAACAAGAAGACCACGCCGAACAAGATGGAGATCAGCAAGTACGATCCCGTCGTTCGCAAGCACGTTCCGTACAAGGAAGCGAAGATCAAATGAGCCGCGCTTGCGAACTGCGTTGAAGCGCAGCTCGCGTGGCTCATTTGGAAGAGCTAGCTCCCCGAAGGCCCGCGCAAGCGGGCCTTCGGTTTTCCGATGCTCACTTCGTGGCCGCCGTTTTCAGCGCATCCAGCTTCGCCTGCCACTGCGCCGCCTTGGCGCTGTAACCGTTGCCCGGTTCGGCTTTGTCCCAGGCCGCATACAACTCCACCAGCGATCGCGTGCACTCCTGCAGGTCGTTCGGTTCTTCGACCACATGCGGTACGGCCAGCAACTCGCGCGCTTTGAGCAGATCGGTTTCGGCTTGCGCGTACTCGCCCAGCGCGGTGCGGGCACGGCCCAGATGCCAATGCAGCATGCCGTTCCAGAAGCCGTTGCCACCGACCAGTGCCTTGTCCGCCACCGGCGCGATGCCCGCCAGCAGGCGTTGGGTCTGTTGGTGTTTGCCTTGCCGCTCCAGCGCGCTGCCCATGATGATGCTGGCCAGCAAAGTCGTCGGATGATCTTCGCCGTGAATGCGGCGGGAGCGATCGAGCACGATGCCGATTTGTTTTTCCGCGCCGGCGTACTGGCCGCGCGCCAAGTCCAGCAGGGCGAGATTGCCCAGTGCGTACAAGGTGTTGTCGGCATCCGGGCCGGATACCTTTTCCTGCGCCGCCGCCGCTTCGCGCAAGAATGGTTCGGCCTGGTCGAACTTGCCCTCTTCGCGCAGCAACGAGCCCAGGTTCTGCGAGGCCAGCAGGGTATCGGGATGGTATTGCCCAAGAACGCGGCGGCGGCCTTCCAGCACTTGCCGGTAATACGGCTCGGCGCGTGCCAGATCACCCTGTCGCGAATAAACCAGGGCGAGATTGCCGACCACCGCCAGCGTGTCCTCGCTGTCCTCGCCGAGACGGGCGCGGGCGGTTTTCAGAGCCCTCAGCAAAAAAGGCTCGGCGCGGGTCAGCTCGCCGTTCTGCAAAAGGATCGTGCCAACCGCGAATTCCGATTTCGCCGTTTCGAGGCTGTTTTCTCCCAGTAGCCTGCGACGTGTGACCAGTGCCGCCATCTCCAACGGCAGCGCGGCGTCGAACATCCCCATGTCGGAATAGCGACTGGCCAGCGATTGCCGCAGTTGCGCGGCCAGCAACGGTTGTCGCGCGAAACGTCGATCGATCGATGCCGCCGCCGGGCGCAGCACGCTTTCGTCGATCACGTTGCGCGCCGCATCGGTGGCATTGACATGTGTCCAATCGGCATCGAACGCGGCCAGGCGACGGTCGAGTTCGGCCCGCGAAAGGCCTTGTCGGCGCAAGTCGGCCGCGAATTTCTGGCGCACATCCGCCGCCAGTCGCTGGCCGGCCTTGGCGGCGTCGATCTGCGCGAAAATCGAGGCATCGAAGGCCGTCACCTGCGCCAGATCGTCGGCACGCTTTTGCGCCAGATGCGCCTGCCACGCAAAGGCGACGATGCCGGCGAGCAGGCTCAGGCCGATCAAGCTGGCGGCGATCACCGCCCCCTTGTTGCGGCGGATGAATTTGCGCAGGCGATAACCGCGGGAAGGCGGCACTGCCAGCACCGCTTCGCCAGCGAGATGGCGCCGCAGGTCTTCGGCGAACTCGGCGGCGCTCTGATAACGGCGCGCTGGCTCCTTCTCCAGCGCCTTCATCACGATCCAGTCGAGATCACCACGGATGGTGCGCGCAAGGCGTCGCGGATCGGCCGGCCGGAAGGTCGCGCTGCCGGTGAGCGTGGTGGCGTTTTGCAATATCCGCGCGCTCGGTCGCGGCGGCTCGCTGTCGCGGATCAGGCGTTGCGTGTCCGCCAGCGACACCGCTTGCAGGCGCTCGCGCTCGACCGGCGTGGTGCCGGTGAGCAGTTCGTACAAGATCACGCCCAGCGAGTAGATGTCGGTGCGGGTGTCGATGTCCGGGCTGCCGATCGCCTGCTCGGGGCTCATGTACAGCGGCGTGCCCATCACCTGATGCAAGGCGGTGGCGAGCGTGCGTTCGCGACTGTCGCTGCCGGTGGCCTTGGCGATGCCGAAGTCGATCACCTTGGCGAACGGCTCGCCGTCATGCGATCCGACCAAAACATTGCTCGGCTTGAGATCGCGATGTATCAAACCCTTGGTGTGGGCGTGCTGCACGGCCGCGCACACTTGCGCGAACAGGCGCAGCAGCGCATCGACGGTCAGCGCCCGCGCGGCGCAGAACTCGGTGATCGGCACGCCATCGACGTACTCCATCACGAAGTACGGCCGCCCGCCGGCGGTGGCACCGGCATCGAACACTTGCGCGATGTGCGGATGTTCCATCACCGCCAGCGCCTGCCGCTCGCGATCGAAGCGCGCGATCACCTCGCGCGTGTCCATGCCGAGTTTGACGATCTTCAGCGCCACCCGGCGCTGCACCGGCTCGCTCTGCTGCGCCTCGTAGACATCGCCGAAGCCGCCCTCGCCGATCAGCCGCAGCAAGGTGTACGGGCCGATCACCGAGCCCGGGCCTTCGCTGCGCGGGCCTTGCCAGGTGTCGTCGTGGCGGAGGGTGGGGTCGGTCACGAAGACAATCGCGGCGGGCGGCGTGAGGCGAGGTGAATCAGCATCGCACGGACCGGATGGAATCGGCTATTTCTTCGCCGAAGGCGTGGCCGACGTCGCTTCGAGTGTGGCGAGCAATTGCTGCCAGTGTTTGCCCTTGGCGGCATGGCCGTGGCCGGGGTCGGCCTTGTCCCAGGCCGGATACAGCTGCGCCAGCGCCCGCACGCACATTTTCGGGTAGGTGCCGTAGCGCGGACCGGTGGCACGCGCGAAGGAGGCGTCGGCGCCGAGCAAGGATGCCTCGGCGGCGGCGTAGTCGTGCTGGCTGGCCTGCGCCATGCCCAGCACCAGCATGAAGAAGCCGAATTGCGGCGGCGAGGCTTCGGCCAGATTCTTTTTCGCATCGGCGAGCGCGGGTGCCAGCAGGCCTGTCACCTCCTCGGCCTTGCCCTGATCGAGCAACACCTTGCCGAGGCTGGCCAGGGCCAGCAGGGTGGTGGCGTTGTCGGCCCCGAGCACGCGCCGCGAGCGGGCGATGGCATCGCGCAGCAGTGGCTCGGCCTCGCTCGCCTTGCCTTCGGTCATCAGGATACCGCCGAGATTGGCCTGACTTTGCACGGTATCCGGATGGTTCTCTCCTTGCAGCGTGCGGTGCTTCTGCCAGGCTTCGCGAAAGAGCGGTTCGGCGCGCGCCGGCTGGCCGGCACTCATCCAGGCCACGCCGAGGTCGTTGATCGCATTCATGGTTTGAGGGTCGTCCTCGCCCCAGACGCGCCGCCCCCTGGCCAGCGCGTCGGCCAACATCGCTCGCCCGAGTTCGGATTTGCCTTGATCCAAATACACCCCGCCCAGCGCCTGCATTGACGTCAGGGTGTCCTTGTCGTCCGCGCCGAGCAGGCGCCGGCGTTGCTCATAGGCTTGCCGCAGCATGCTTTCGGCCTGCGCGAATTTGCCTTCGTAGTCCAATGTTTCGCCTAGACTTTCCATTGCAGCAAGGGTATCGGGGGCGGTATCGCCCAGGCGCTTGCGTCGTGTCGCCAGAAGTTCGCGGAACAACGGTTCTGCGGCATCGGAATTGCCCTGCTGATTGAGCAATATTCCCATCGTCTGCATCGATGCGAGGGTGTCGGTTGCGGCAGAACCGAGCAGGTGACGACGTGTGGCCAGCGCCTTTTTCTGCAACGCCATCGCCTTGTCGAGCAGCCCCAGCGTTGCATAACTGTCCGCCAGTGCCTGCCGCAGCGCGGCATCCACCAGCGGTTGTCGTGCGAATTTCTGATCGATCTGGGTGATCGCGGGCGTCAGTACGGTTTGGTCGATCAGCGCGGTCGCGACATCGGTAGCGTTGAGTTGTTCCCATTGCGCGGTGAATGCGGCGATCTGCGCCTTGCGTTCGGCATCGGGTAGTCGGGCCGTCGTCAGTGCCTGTGCCAGGCGTGCATGCACATCGTCGGTGAGCGTCTTGCCAAGCAAAACGGGATCGATCTTGCCGAGCATGGCGCTCTGGAAGTCCGCGATCTGCTCGATCTGCTCGGCGCGCTGCTGCGCCAGCCGTTCCTGCTGACGGGCGATCTTCGCCTGCCACGCGAAGGCGACGATGCCGGCCAGCAACGATATCGTCACCAGTGCCGCCGCGGCCACGCCAACCGTGTGCCGACGGATGAACTTGCCGGCGCGGTAGGCGCGGCTCGGCGGCGCCGCCAGCACCGGCAGGCCGTCGAGATGGCGCTGCACGTCGGCGGCCAGCGCGTTGGCGGTTTCGTAGCGGCGCGAGCGATCCTTGTCGAGCGCCTTCATCGCGATCCAGTCCAGTTCGCCGCGCACCTGCCGCGCCAGCGTCAGCGCTTGCTGGTTATGGAAACCGGCGGTGACGGTTCCGGTGGTGGACGACTTGCGCAGGCGGGCGCTGGGTGACGGCGGTTCGACCTCGCAGATCAGTCGCTGGGTTTCGGCGATGGATGCCGACTCGATCCGGCTGCGTTCGACCGGCGTGCTGCCGGTCAGCAGCTCGTAGAGGATCACGCCCAGCGAATAGACGTCGGTGCGGGTGTCGATGTCGGCGCTGCCGCTGGCCTGCTCGGGGCTCATGTAGCGCGGCGTGCCCATCACCTGGCCCATGCGGGTGGCGTGGGTATGCTCGCTCAGCTCGCCGCTGACGGCCTTGGCGATGCCGAAGTCGATGACCTTGGCGTAGGGCTTGCCTTCGTGTTCGCCGACCAGCACGTTGCCGGGTTTGAGGTCGCGGTGGACCACGCCCTTGGTGTGCGCATGCTGGACGGCGGCGCAGACCTGCACGAACAGCTGCAGGCGATCGTCCAGCGCCATGGCGCGGTGGTCGCAATAGGACGTGATCGGCTCGCCTTCGACGTACTCCATCACGAAATACGGCCGCCCGGCCGTGGTGGCGCCGGCATCGAACACGCGGGCGATGTGCGGATGCTCCATCACCGCCAGCGCCTGGCGCTCGAGCTCGAAGCGCGCGATCACCTCGCGCGTGTCCATGCCCTGCTTGAGGATTTTCAGCGCCACCTTGCGATTCACCGGCTCGAATTGCTCGGCCTGCCAGACATCGCCGAAGCCGCCCTCGCCGATGCGCTGGCGCAGGGTGTACAGGCCGATCACCGAACCCGGCCCTTCCGGGCGCGGGCCGGTCCAGTCGTCTGCGTGGCGGAGGGTGTCGTCGCTCATCGCCGTCTCGTCGGTATGCCGGGTTTCAACCCTTGCGCTCGCGCACCAGCGCCTCGACTACCGACGGGTCGGCGAGGGTGGAGGTGTCGCCGAGCTGGTCGGGCGCGTTCTCGGCGATCTTGCGCAGGATGCGGCGCATGATCTTGCCCGAGCGGGTCTTGGGCAGGCCCGGCGCCCACTGGATGTGGTCGGGGGTGGCGATCGGGCCGATGATCGTGCGCACTTCGGCCACCAATTGCTTGCGCAGCGCATCGCTGGGTTCGACGCCGGCGTTGAGGGTGACGTAGGCGTAGATGCCCTGGCCCTTGATGTCGTGCGGAAAACCCACCACCGCCGCCTCCGCCACGTCGGCGTGCGCGACCAGCGCGCTCTCGACTTCGGCGGTGCCGATGCGGTGGCCGCTGACGTTGATCACATCGTCGACGCGGCCGGTGATCCAGTAATAACCATCGCCGTCGCGGCGGCAGCCGTCGCCGGTGAAGTAGCTGCCCGGATAGGTCTTGAAGTAGGTGTCGACGAAGCGCTGGTGGTCGCCGTAGACC
The DNA here is from genome assembly GCA_018240435.1 of Pseudomonadota bacterium. Classification (GTDB taxonomy): domain Bacteria; phylum Pseudomonadota; class Gammaproteobacteria; order Xanthomonadales; family Xanthomonadaceae; genus SZAS-103. The sequence goes on along the minus strand of JAFEFT010000010.1, from coordinate 127,438 downwards.
GTGCGCATCTGCCCCGGCCAGGAATCGCGCAGGATCAGGTTGCCCTCGCATTCGCCTTCCAGCACGCGGCCTTCGGCATCGACGATGGCCGGCTGCACGCCGAAGAACGGCAGCGTCGCCGAGCCGGGCTTCTGCGGGATCGCCGCGGGCAACGGCGAGATCAAAATCCCGCCGGTCTCGGTCTGCCACCAGGTGTCGACGACCGGGCAGCGTTTGTCGCCGACGACTTCCCAGTACCAGCGCCAGGCTTCCGGGTTGATCGGCTCGCCGACGCTGCCGAGCAGGCGCAGCGACGCGCGCGAAGTGGATTTCACCGGGCCGTCGCCTTCGCGCATCAGGGCGCGAATCGCGGTCGGCGCGGTGTACAGGATGCTCACTCGATGGCGATCGACGATCTGCCAGAAGCGCGAGAAGTCCGGCCAGCTCGGCACGCCTTCGAACATCAGCGAAGTCGCGCCGTTGGCCAGCGGCCCGTAGACGATGTAACTGTGGCCGGTCACCCAGCCGACATCGGCGGTGCACCAGTAGACGTCGTCCTCGCGCAGGTCGAACACGCACTGGTGCGTGAACGCGGAAAACAGCAGATAGCCGCCCGTGCTGTGCAGCACGCCCTTGGGCTGGCCGGTGCTGCCGGACGTGTAGAGGATGAACAGCGGATCCTCGGCGTCCATGCGCTCGGGTTCGCAGTGCGCGCTCTGGCCATCGACCACCGCGTCGAACCAGCGGTCGCGCGGCATCTGCATCGCCACCGCGCCGCCGGTGTGGCGCACCACCAGCACGGTTTCCACCGAGGTCGTGCCCGCGCGCTTGAGCGCCTCGTCGACATTGGCCTTCAGCGCCACCGTCTTGCCGCCGCGCCGGCCCTCGTCGGCGGTGATGACGAGCTTGGGTGTGCAGTCGGAAATACGGCTGGCCAGCGAGTCGGGAGAGAAACCGCCGAACACCACGGTGTGCACCGCGCCGATGCGCGCACAGGCGAGCATCGCCACCGCCGATTCGGGAATCATCGGCAGGTAGATCGCAACGCGATCGCCCTTGCGTACGCCGAGATGGCGCAGTGCATTGGCGAGCTGGCACACGCGCGCGTGCAATTGGCGATAGCTGATGTGCTGCGCCGGCGTGGCTGGATCGTCGGCTTCCCACAGCAGCGCGGTCTTGTCGCCGCGCTGTTCGAGATGACGGTCGAGGCAATTGACGCTGGCGTTGAGCTGGCCATCGGCGAACCAGCGGATGTGCAGATCGGCCGGATCGAAGCTGACCTCGCGGATTCGGGTCGGGAAGCGGTACCAGTCCAGCGTGTTCGCCACCTCGCGCCAGTAACCGTCGGGGTCGGCGATCGAGCGCGCGTAGTCGCGGTGGTAATCGGCGGCCTTGATCGCGGCACCGGCGATGAACTCCGGTGACGCCGAATGGATGACGTCGGTCATGGCGCGGCTCCGGGCACGAGGTCGTTCGATTCTAGAACAGACGACCCGGTAGGCGGTGACGGCGGTCCTGGCCGTCGCGTCACGGAGTTGGCGGGTGCTGCGGCCCGTACGAGCGCGTCGAAATGGCGCGCATCCAGGCCGTCGGCTCGTGGCGTTGGTGGGTGCTGCGGCCCCTCACCCCAACCGCTCTCCCGGTGGGAGAGGGGCTTTGTTCTCCCGGCGGGCGTTGGCTTTTCCATTTCCGGCGGGCGTTGGCTTGTCCTTCTCCCATCGGGAGAAGGTGGCGCGGAGCGCCGGATGAGGGGCCGTCGGCTCGTGGCGTTGGCGGGTGCTGCGGCCCCTCACCCCAACCCCTCTCCCGGTGGGAGAGGGGCTTTGTTCTCCGGCGGGCGTTGGCTTTTCCTTTTCCATCGGGAGGTGGCTTGCCCTTCTCCCGGCGGGAGACGAGCCTGCCCCCGCGAAGGCGGGGGTGGCGCGAAGCGTTGGATGAGGGGCCGTCGGCTCGTGG
>JAFEFT010000010.1:50954-125498 GCA_018240435.1 Pseudomonadota bacterium | reverse complement strand
CCCGGTGGGAGAGGGGCTTTCATCGCGCCTGCTCGCAGCGGAAGAAGGAAAGCGAAGGCCTTACCGTGGCGGTCGCGCCAGTTCGCGGGCGTCGAGGTAGCCGTCGTGATTGCCGTCCTGGCGCGCGAACGCGGCCTCGAGATTGCGGCGATACTCGGCGCGGGTGATCGGGCGCGCGCCGGGCGGCAGTTCATCGCCGGACAGCAGGCCATCGTGATTGGCGTCGAGGGTGTCGAAGGTCTGGATCATCCACGCCACGTACTCGCTGCGCGAGACGCGGCCATCGTGATCGGTATCCATGCGTTGCAGGTACTCGCGCACCGACGCCGGCTGGCTCGCCGCCGGGCCGGCGAGCGCCGCCAGCAACGTGATGGCGATTTCAGCGCGCCGCCAGCGCATAACCCTTCATCCGCGCCGAGAATTCCTGCAAGGCGCGAATGCCGGTGGCTTCGGCCTCGGCGCACCAGACTTGCAGGCGTTGCAGCGAGGCGCTGGCATCGGTCGAGCGCTCTTCCAGTACGGTGGCGAGGCGGGCGCGGAACTCGATCAGTGTCGCCAGTTGCGGGCGATGGGCGACGAAGGCGGCGAGTTTTTCGCGCGCGGCGGCGTCCAGCCAGCGGCCGCCGTCGGCCAGGCCCTTGCGCAGGCGGCGTGGCAGCTTCGGCTGGCCATCGGCACGCCCGATTTCGGCGCGCAGTGCCGGCAGGGTGACGTGACGCCAGTAGTCGGTCATCGCCTGGAAGCGGTGCGCGAGCAGCGCCTTGAGCGTCTCGCGGTCGGGCAGGGCGATGTTGGGGCGCACATCCAGCGACGGCGCGACCCGCAGCACCTTGGCCAGACGCAGCGTTTGCAGGCTGCGGATCGCCGCCCAGCCGATGTCGAATTCCCAGCGGCGCAGGGCGAACTTGGCCGAACTCGGGAAGGCGTGGTGGTTGTTGTGCAGTTCCTCGCCGCCGATCCACACGCCCCACGGCGAGAGATTGGTCGAAGTGTCGTCGGTCTGGAAATTGCGGTAGCCCGACCAATGGCCGAGGCCATTGACCACGCCGGCGGCCCAGACCGGTATCCACAGCATCTGCACCGCCCAGACGGCGATGCCGGGCACGCCGAGCAGGGCGAGGTTGACCAGCAGCATCAGGATCGGGCCCCAGTTGGCGTGCGCTGCGTACAGGCGACGCTCGATCCAGTCGTCCGGGCAGCCCTTGCCGTATTTCTCGATCGACGGGCGATCGTCGCGTGCCGCGCGGTACAGCTCGGCCCCTTCGCGCAGCACCTTGCCGATACCGAGAATCTGCGGGCTGTGCGGGTCTTCGACGGTCTCGCAGCGAGCGTGATGCTTGCGATGGATCGCCGCCCACTCACGGGTGATCATCGAGGTGGTCAGCCACGTCCAGAAACGAAAGAAATGTGCCAGCGCGGGATGGAAGTCCACCGCGCGATGGGCCTGGCTGCGATGCAGGTACAAGGTGACCGCGAAGATCGTCAGCTGGGTGACGATCAGGAAATACACGCTGATGCCGAGCCAGCCCCAGCCGGTCAGGCCCTGGGTCAGCCAGTCGTGGAGCGCGGCGGGGATGGCGGGTGCCATGGCAGTATCCGCTGGACGGCCGGACATGATGAACTGCGCCGGTCGCGCTTGCCAGTGCCGGTCGATGGTCATTGTGCACACCACGGCCAGAAGCCGCGGCCTGCGGACGTTCGTCGCTTGCGTATGCTGGGCGTCCTGCCGAGCCGACGGATGCTGCCTGCCGATGCCCGAATTGCCGGAAGTCGAGACCACCCGCCGCGGCCTGGCCCCGCATTTGCTCGGTCGCCGCGTCACCGCCGTGGTCCTTCGGCGCAGCGCGCTGCGCTGGCCGATTCCGGCGCCGATCCGTGACGAATTGCCGGGGCAGACCGTCACCGCGGTCGACCGTCGCGCCAAATACCTGCTTTTGCAGGCGCAGACGGGCAGCGCGCTGCTGCATCTGGGGATGTCGGGCAGCTTGCGCGTGCTGCCTGCCGCGACGCCGGCGGGAACGCACGATCACGTCGATCTCGTGCTTGATTCCGGATGCGTGCTGCGTTTCCACGATCCGCGCCGTTTCGGCTGCCTGCTCTGGCAGCCTGCCGGCAGCGTGCATCCGCTGCTGGCCGACCTCGGCCCGGAGCCGCTGGCGGATGGTTTCGACGGTGATCATCTCTGGCGTTGCAGCCGTGGCCGCAGCGCGCCGGTCAAGGCCTTCGTGATGGATCAGGCGGTGGTGGTCGGGATCGGCAACATCTACGCCGCCGAGGCGCTGTTTCGTGCCGGCATCCACCCGCTGCGCGCTGCCGGCAAGGTCAGCCGCGCGCGCTACCAGCAATTCGCCGCGGCGGCGAGGGAGGTGCTGGCCACCGCCATCGATCATGGCGGCACCACCTTGCGCGATTTCACCGCGCCCGACGGTGCGCCGGGATATTTCGTCCGTGATCTGGCGGTGTACGGCCGGGTCGGCGAGCCCTGCCGAACCTGCGGCACGCGCCTGCGCGGCCGCTTGCTGGCCGGCCGGGCAACGGTCTGGTGTCCGCATTGCCAGCGGTGACTTTCGCCCTCGATGTGGTCGCGCGCAAACAGGTCTGGCAACGGCGAGGTGGAGTTGCTACAAACGCGCAATGAATCGGGGAGCCGTTCGCAGAGGATCGTCTTTCTGCCAGGGCCGACCCCGAAGCCGATCCGGATGGGATGGTTCGCGTGCGCCGAGCCCTGGCCGTCGCGGACGCCCTTTGCGCAGGAGTGGCCACATGATTTTCCGACGCCTCGCCATCTTGGCCCTGGGTGGCCTGCTGGCGCTGCCGGCACTCGCCGCAGACGATTCCTCGGCATTGGCCGCCGAATACCATGCAGTGGCGTCCCGGCTGACGGCGCACGTCGTCGAATCGGCCTGGCTGGACGCGGCACCGGAAGCGCCGGGGTTGCTCGATCGCCATTGGGCGCTGGCCGGACAATGGATGGCGGCCTGGCTGGACACGCATCCGCAGGCCGACGCCGGCGCGCTGATCGCGGCGTTCGGCGAGATGCAAGGAACCCGTGATGCGGTCGCGGCGCAGGCCAGGGCGCTGGGGCAGGGCAGCTGGCTGGTGGCCTTGCCCGGCCCGTTCGGCAATGTCTTCATCCTTGCGCGCCGCGACGGCCATTACCGGGTGGCGTGGAACATTGCCCGGCAGCGCGTGCCGGCGCCGGCACGGGAAGCCGTGCTCGCGGCATGGCAGGCACGCAATGCACGCCAGGACGCTGGCGTGGCGGCCGGCCCGATGGATCCGGAGACGGGATTGTTGCCCGCCGATGGCAGCGGCCGCGCGCGGTTCTGGATCGACGCGGCGCGGGCGCAGGCGGCTGGCGGCACCCTCGGCGCGCAAGTCAGCCTGTGGCAGTGGGATGGCCAGTCGGCGCGCCTGCTGGTCGTCCATCCCTACGCGCAGGCCATCGACCGCAGCCGCGGCGCGCGCATCGAGGACGGCCTGCTCAAGGTTCGCGAGAAGGGCGAGTATCGATCCTTCATGAGCTGCGGCGCCTGCGCCGGGCGCGAGCTGGACTGGGTCGTGCGCGCCGACCCCCGCGGCTTGCAGGTGCTCGGCGAACAAAGCGTCGTCCGCGGCCTCGACGAGGTCGATGCCTTGTTCGCGCGGCGCCTTGGCGGCCGGCCGGCCGATGATCTTGCCACTGCGGTGGCGATTGCCGCGGTCGATGCGATCATCGCGCAGGTGCGTGGCGATGGCGGCGGCGAGGCGGGCCTGGGCATGCTCGGCGATCACCGGGTTTCCGCGCATCCGGAAGGCATCGATGTGTGCCTTGCCACCGACGAGATCGGCGGCCACCGTTTCACCCTGCGCAAGGGCAACGGCGGCGTGCGCGTGGTGGCGGTGGCAGTGGCGCCGTCCGGTTGCGGTGCGGAGGCATCGCCATGACCGCACCCGATGCCGACCGGCGCCCGCTCGCCACCCGCCAGGCCGGGTGGGCGCGCCGGCTGGCGGCGGCGCTGGCGCGCTCGGCGATCACCCCCGACCAGATTTCCCTGCTCAGCGTGTTCTTCGCTGCGGCCGGCGCCGCCTTGCTGGCGTGGTGGCCGACCTGGCTGGGCCTGCTCGATGCGGCGGTTTGCGTGCAGTTGCGGCTGGCCTGCAACCTGCTCGACGGCATGGTCGCGGTGGAGGGCGGCAAGGCCTCGGCGGTGGGCAAGATCTGGAACGAACTGCCCGACCGCCTCGCCGATGTGGTGTTGCTGGTGGCGTTGGGTTTTGCCTGCGGCGCGCCGTGGCTGGGCTGGCTGGGCGCGGTGCTGGCGGTTGCCACCGCCTATGTCCGCGCTTTCGGCGGCAGCCTTGGTCTGGCGCAGGATTTCCGCGGCCCGCTGGCCAAGCCGCAGCGCATGGCGGTGTTGACGGCGGCCTGCGTGATCGCCAGCGGCTGCGCCCTGGCCGGGCGCGGCGAGGCGGTGACGTGGACGCTATGGCTGGCCGCAGTGGTGATCGCCGCCGGTTCGGCGCTGACCTGCATCCTGCGCACTGCCGCCATCGCCCGCGCCCTGCGCCAGGTGGGCTGACGATGCTGTCGGCGCTGCTGGCCTCGGCCACGCGGGTGCTGCTGGGCGCGCAGCCGCGCTGGATCGGTTGCCGGCCGGCGCCGACGCAACGCATCTACTACGCCAACCACAGCAGCCATTTCGACACCCTGGCGCTGTGGAGTGCGCTGCCGCCGCGGCTGCGCGCGACGACGCGGGTGGTCGCCGCCAGGGACTACTGGGGCAGCGGCGCCCGTGCCTGGCTGGCGAAGTCTGGTTTCAATGCCTTGTTCATCGATCGCCAGCCACGGTCGCGCAGCGTCGATCCGCTGGCGCCGCTGGATGCGGCCTTGCACGACCACCAGTCGCTGATCGTGTTCCCCGAAGGCACCCGCCGCGTGCAGGCCTTGCCGGGGCCGTTCAAGAGCGGCCTGTACCATCTGGCGCAGCGCCACCCGCACGTCGAACTGGTGCCGGTGTACCTCGACAACTTGTGGCGATCGCTGCCAAAGGGCACCTGGCTGCCGGTGCCGCTGACCTGCGCGGTGCGGTTCGGCACGCCGCTGGCGCGCCTGCACGGGGAGGACAAGACGGCATTCCTCGAGCGCGCGCGCGCCGCCATCGTCGCCCTGGCATGAATCCGCGCGCCCACCCCCAGCACCGGAAAGACCAACGCAATCGCGCGCCAGCGCGACCGCCCACCGGCGTTGCCGCCATCATGGCGTGCGCTCCGGAAAACTCCACGGACGAGGCCGCGCCATGAGTTCGCAGCAGCAATTCCAGTGGCTGATGGGTGCCGTCGCCGGCTTGCTGGTGATCGCCTCGACCGTCGGCTGGCTGCTGCACCGGCGCGCGGCCGGACACGGCGGCAGCGCCACCATCGACAACCTCAACGCCCGCATCCGCGCCTGGTGGGTGATGGTGGCGGTGCTCACCGCCTGCTTCCTGCTCGGCACCACCACCACGGTGCTGCTGTTCGCGCTCGCCTCGGTGTTCGCCCTGCGCGAATTCGTCACCCTCACCCCGACCCGGCCCGGCGATCACATGCCGCTGGTGGCCTGCTTCTACGTCATGCTGCCGATCCAGTACTGGCTGATCTTCGACGACTGGTACGGGCTGTTCGCGATCTTCCTGCCGGTGTACGGATTCCTCTCGCTGCCGATCCTGATGGCGATCTCCGGCGACACCGAGGGCTTTCTCGAACGGGTGACCAAGATCCAGTGGGGCGTGCTGATCACCGTCTACTGCATCAGTTACGCGCCGGCCTTGTTGCTGCTCAAGTTGCCAGGCGGCAGCGAGCGCAACATGCTGCTGCTGATCTGGCTGCTGCTGGTGGTGCAATTGTCCGACGTGCTGCAGTACGTGTTCGGCAAGCTGCTGGGCCGGCATCCGGTGGCGCCGCGAATCAGCCCGTCGAAAACCGTCGAAGGCCTGCTCGGCGGCGGCGCCAGCGCGATCGGCATCGGCGCGGCGCTGTACGCACTGACGCCATTCAACCCGTGGCAGGCGGCGCTGATGGCGACGCTGGTGGTGCTGGCCGGCTTTCTCGGCGGCCTGGCGCTGTCGGCGGCCAAGCGCAGCCTCGGCGCCAAGGATTGGGGCACGATGATCGAAGGCCACGGCGGCATGCTCGACCGGCTCGATTCGGTGAGCTTCGCGGCGCCGGTGTTCTTCCACGTCAGCCGTTTCTTCTTCACCTGAACGCCGCCATCGCCCGGGAGCGCAGCATGAAAGTACTCGTCACCGGCGGCGGCGGCTTCCTCGGCCAGGCGATCTGTCGCTTGCTCATCGAACGCGGCCACGAGGTCGCCAGCTTCAGCCGCAGTGAACATCCCGCACTCGCGGCGCTGGGCGTGCGCCAGATCCGCGGCGATCTGGCCGATGCGGCGGCGGTGCGCGAGGCCGCGCGCGGCATCGAGGCGATCTTCCACAACGCCGCCAAGGCCGGCGGCTGGGGGCGTTACGAAAGCTATCGGTTGGCCAATGTGGTCGGCACCGACAACGTGCTCGCGGCGTGCCGCGCGCATGGCATCGGCCGGCTCGTCCACACCTCCACACCCAGCGTCGTCCATCACGGCGGCCGCGCGGTGGCCGGTGGCAACGAGATCGACACGCCACCGGCGACCGCTTTCAATGCCGCCTACCCGGCCACCAAGGCGCTTGCCGAGAAAGCGGTGCTGGCCGCCAACGATGCCGATCTGGCGACCGTCGCGCTGCGCCCGCGGCTGATCTGGGGGCCGGGCGACAACCACCTGCTGCCGCGACTGGTCGCGCGCGCGCGCGCCGGCCGGCTGCGCTTCGTCGGCGACGGCGGCAATCGCATCGACACCACCTTCATCGCCAACGCGGCGCAGGCGCATGTCGATGCCTTCGATCATCTGGCGGTCGGCGCGGCCTGCGCCGGCAAGGCGTATTTCATTTCCAACGGCGAGCCGCGCACGTTGCGCGAGACGATCAACGCCCTGCTCGCCGCGGTCGACGCGCCGCAGGTGCGCGGCACGTTGCCGTTCGCGCTCGCCTACGCGGCCGGCGCGGCGATGGAAGCGGCGTGGACATTGCTGCCGCTGCCCGGCGAGCCACCGATGACGCGCTTTCTCGCCGAGCAACTGGCGACCCCGCACTGGTACGACATCGGCGCGGCCCGACGCGATTTCGGCTATGTGCCGAAGATCGGTTTCGACCAAGGTCTGGCGCTGCTGCGGCAGGATTGGCTGGCGAATTGGCCGCACTGAGCGGTTTCGGCGAGTGGCGCGGCCGGCCAGCTACAATGCCGCCATGACTGCCCCGACCTCGCCATTGGCTGCGCTCAAGCCGCTCGCCGGCCGCGCCATCGAAATCGCGCTCAACCAGGTACTGGCGCTCGATCCGGATACCCGTGAGGGTATCGCTGCGCTGGAAGGTCGGCGCATGCAGCTTGCCATCGAGGCTCCGGCGCTGGCGCTGGAAGTGGCGGTGCGTGATGGGCGGCTCGCCGTCGGCCCGGTCGATGGCGGGCGCGAAGCCGATCTGGCGGTGCGCGGCAGCGTCGGCGGCTTGCTGTCGCAACTGCCCTTCCTGCGCCCGGCCAATGCCGCCGGCAAAGTCCGCATCGCCGGCGATGCCGATCTGGCGCGGCAATTGCAAAAGCTCGCCAGCGGTTTCGATCCGGACTGGAACCTGCCGTTCACCGACGTGTTCGGCGAACTGCTCGGCGTGCAGATCGCCACCGCCGTGCGCGCCGCTTTCCGCGCGGGTCGTGACGGCGCTGCACGGCTGGCCCGCGATGCCGCCGACTATCTGACCGAAGAATCACGCGATCTGGTCGGCCGCGCCGAACTCGATGCCCACTTCGACGATGTCGATGCCCTGCGCGATCGCGTCGAACGCCTGCACGCGCGCTGTCAGCGCCTGCACCAGCGGCTGGGCGGCGAGGGGGCGGTGGCTGGCGCTGGAACGCGCACGTGAAAGGCGGCCTGCGCATCGTGCAGATCCTGCGCGTCGTCCTGCGCCATCGCCTCGACACCCTGCTCGACGAAACCCGGCTGGCGCGCTGGCTCAAGCTGCTGCGGCCGTTCGTGCCGGTGCGCGGCGACGCCGCGAAGCTGGCGCGCGGCGAGCGCTTGCGGCTGGCCCTGCAGGATCTGGGGCCGCTGTTCGTCAAGTTCGGACAGGTGCTTTCCACCCGCCGCGACCTGCTGCCGCCGGACATCGCCGATGCGCTGGCGCTATTGCAAGACCGCGTCGCGCCGTTTCCCGGCGAGCAGGCCGAGGTGATCGTGGCGCAAGCCCTGGGCCGGCCGCTGACCGAGTTGTATCGCCACTTCGAGCGCACGCCGCTGGCCTCGGCCTCGGTGGCGCAGGTGCATGCGGCGCAATTGCCGGACGGGCGCGAGGTGGTGGTCAAGGTGTTGCGTCCGGGCGTCGAGACGCGCATCGAGCAGGATCTGGCGCTGCTGCGCAGCTTCGCGCGGCTGGCCGAAAAAATCGGCCCCGATCCGGCGATGACACGGCCGCAGGAGATCGTCGCCGAACTCGAACGCTCGCTGCGCGGCGAGATGGATCTGCAACGCGAAGGCGCCAACGCCAGCCTGATGCGGCGCAACTTCGCCGGCTCGCCGGATCTGTACGTGCCCGAGGTGTTCTGGAGCCACAGCAGCGAGCAGGTGTTGACGATGGAACGCGTGCATGGCGTGCGTGCCGACGACATCGCCGCGCTCGATGCCGCCGGCGTCGATCGCAGCCAGCTCGCCGCGACCGGTGTGCGCCTGTTCTACACGCAGGTGTTTCGCGACAATTTCTTTCACGCCGATGCACATCCTGGCAACCTGTGGATCGACATCGCCGATCCGCGCAAGCCGCGTTTCATCGCGCTGGATTTCGGCATCGTCGGTTCGCTGCCGGAGGTCGATCGCTACTATCTGGCGGAAAATTTCACCGCCATCTTCGAGCGCAATTACCGACGCATCGCCGAGTTGCACGTCGAGGCCGGCTGGATGCCGGCGACGCTGCGGCTGGATGCGCTCGAGGCCGACGTGCGCACCATCTGCGAGCCGTATTTCACTCGCCCGCTGGCCGAGATCGCGCTCGGCGAGGTGCTGTTCAAGCTGTTCAAGCTGGCGCGCGCCAACCAGCTCACCGTCCAGCCGCAACTCATCCTGCTGCAGAAGACCTTGCTCAACATCGAAGGCATCGGCCGCACGCTCGATCCCAGGCTCGACATCTGGATGGTGGCGCAGCCGGTGCTGGCCGACATCCTGCAACGCGAACGCAGCGCCACCGCCCTGCGCCGGCGTCTGCGCGAGAAGTTGCCGGGCTGGCTGCTGGGCGCGCCCGACGTGCCGCAGATGCTGCACGACTACCTGCGCAAGGCGGTGACCGGGCAGGTGCAACTGCGCATGCAATCCGACGATCTGGCGGCGCTGGCCGAGAGCTCGCGCGCGGCGCAGCGGCAGACAGTGATCGCCCTGCTCGGCGCGACCTTGGCGATCGGTGGCGTGCTGCTGTACGCCTTCCACCTCGGCGGTCGCGAGGTGCTGGGCTTGCCGCTGGCGGTGTGGCTTGCCGGCCTGGGCGCGCTGGCGGCGTTCGTCATGGCATGGCCGCGCCGGCGCTGACGTTGTGGCTGAGGTAACGCTGCGCGCGGTCGATGAGTCGCTGCCGGTGCTGTTCGCCGACGACATGCTTGCCGTCATCGCCAAGCCCGCCGGCCTGATGGCGCATGCCAGCCCGATGGCGCGCGAGGAAGACGATTTTCTCGTCGATCGCCTGCGCGAACGGTTCGCGCGCGAAGCGGTGCTGGTGCATCGGCTCGACCGCGCCACCAGCGGCTGCGTGCTGGTCGCGTTCGATCGCGGGACGGCGGCAGCGCTCGGCGCGCAATTCATGGCGCGCGAGGTGGAAAAAACCTATCTGGCGGTCTGTCGCGGCTGGCCGGGCGAGCAGGGCGTGATCGATCACCCGCTCGACGGTGGCCCGGGCAAGCCGATCAAGAAGCCGGCGCTGACGGCGTGGCGACGGCTGGCCATCGGCGAGTTGCCCGAGCCGTCTGCCGGTTTCCCGACCTCGCGCTATGCCCTGCTCGAATGTCGCCCGCAGACCGGCCGCTGGCGGCAGATCCGCCGCCATCTCAAGCACGCATTCCATCATCTGATCGGCGACACCAGTCACGGCGATGGCCATCACAACCGCATCTTCCGCGCCCGCGGGGTGACGCGGATGTTGCTGCACGCACACACGCTGGCGTTCACGCATCCGCGCGACGGCCGGCGCGTCGTCGCGCAGGCACCGCTGGATGCGCAGTTCGAGCGCGCGCTGGGCCTGTTCGGCTGGGCGTTGCCGCCGGTTGCCACCGCGTTCACCGTGTCCTGACCGGGTACCATGCGCACGACTGCGGAGGCCATGGAATGCTCGTGATCGACGACCACATCGCCATCGCCGACGAGGAACTGAGCGAACGCTTCGTGCGTTCGACCGGGCCGGGCGGGCAGAACGTCAACAAGGTCGCCACCGCGGTCGAGTTGCGCTTCGATGTCGCGCATTCGCCATCGTTGCCGGAAGCCGTGCGTGCGCGCCTGCTCGCCCGCCGCGATCGCCGGATCACCGCCGACGGCGTGCTGGTGATCAACGCGCAGCGCTTTCGCACGCAAGAGCGCAATCGCGACGATGCCCGGCAGCGGCTGGTGGCGCTGGTGCGGGCGGCGACGCCGGCGCCGGTGCCGCGGATCGCGACCCAGCCGACGTGGGCGTCGAAGCTGCGCCGGCTGGAAGGCAAGAAGCAGCGCGCCGACATCAAACGCGGTCGCGGTCGATCCGGCAAGGATTTCGACGCATGAAGCCGCGCATCGCCGGCGTGCCGGCCTGCGCGCCGCGCACCGGCAATGCCTTCACGCGCGGCTTCGGGCGCGCCGTCCTGCGCCTGGGCGGCTGGACGATGGCCGGCGATTTTCCCGCCGAAAAAAAGATGGTCATCATCGTCGCGCCGCATTCGTCGTGGCTCGATGCGTACTGGGGGCTGGCGGCGAAGCTGGCGCTGGGCATCCGGGTGCTGGTGATCGGCAAGCAGGAACTGTTCCACGGCCCGCTGGGCTGGCTGCTGCGTCGCTTCGGTGCCATTCCGGTCGATCGCGCCCACGCCCACGGCGTGGTGGAGATGGTGGCCCGGCAGTTCGCGCAAAACGATGCGCTGTGGTTCGTGCTGGCGCCGGAGGGCACGCGCAAGCGCGTGCAGCAATGGAAATCCGGCTTCTGGCACGTCGCCCGTGCGGCCGGAGTGCCGGTGCTGTGCGTGTATTTCCACTATCCGGCGCGCACCATCGGCATCGGCCCGCTGCTGCACATGAGCGCCGATGGCAAAGCCGACATGGCGCGCATCCGCGCGTTCTACCAGCCGTGGGTGGGCAAGAATCGCGGCACGGTGTGAATGCGGGAGGTGGCGACCGGGCCGTCAGCGTTCGGAATGGCCGACGTCGAAGTAATCCCCGCGTGCGAACAGCCCCGGCTTGACGAGGTTGACGAATGCCCGCGCGTGCGGGCTGAGGAACTTGCCCTTGCGGATCACCACCCCGTAGCTGCGCGGCGGGAAGTATTCGCGCAGGTTGCGCACCGCCAGCCGGGCGCGGTCGGCGTCGGTCAGGCAGATGCCGGTGACGATCGAGATGCCCAGCCCCATCGCCACGTATTGCTTGATCACCTCCCAGCCGCCGACTTCCAGCGCCACCGAGTAGGGCACCCGGCGCTGCTGGAACACCAGATCGACCAGCCGCCAGGTGGTCAGCCGGCGCGGCGGCAGGATCAGGCCGTAAGGCGAGAGATCTTCCAGCTGCAACGGTTCGCGGGTGGCCAGCGGGTGCCCGCGTGGCACGATCAGCATCGGGTCGAAGCTGTGGGTGGGCGCGTAGTCGAGATCGCTGGGCACGTCGAGCATCGAGCCGACCGCCAGATCGACGCCATCGGAGCGCAGCAGGCCCAGGCCGTCCTGGCCGGTGACGTTGTGCAGCACCAGCTGCACTTCCGGGTGGCGTTCCTTGTAGGCCTGCACCAGCGGCGGCAGCAGGTAGAGGATGGTCGAGGTGCCGGCGGCGATGTTGAGGGCCCCGGCGGCCATGCCTTTCAGGCGGGTTCGGAAGTCGGCCTCGAGGCCGTCCAGACCTTCCACCAGCGGTCGCGCCAGCTCGTACAGCGCCTCGCCGGCGTGGGTCAGGCCGAAGCGCTTGCCGCGCCGTTCGAACAATTGCGCCCCGAAATCGCGCTCCAGCGCCTGCAATTGCAGGCTGACCGCCGGCTGGCTGATGAACAGTGCCTCGGCCGCGCGCGACACCGAGCCCAGCCGTGCGACCTGGCAGAACGCCCGCAGCGGTTTGAGGCGCTCGCCCTTGTAGTAGAAGCGGGATGTCGATCCGGTCACTGGAAAGTCATGAATTAACTAATTGAATACTAATCATTGAATCATTTCGTTTGTCAACCATGCTGCACCGCATCTAAGGTCGAAGCCCCGTAGCGAGGTGGCCGTCATGACCGATTCGATCCAGCGCCAGACCGACTCCGCCCCCGAGGCGGCCGATTTCGACCCGCCACCGGCCGGCGTGCGCGTCCACGCCGAGCCCGTTCCGGCGCAGGCGGCGATCCTGACCGCACCGGCGCTGGAATTTCTTGCCGACCTGCACCGCCGCTTCGAGGAAGCGCGCCAGGCCCGGCTTGCCGACCGCCGTGCCCGCCAGGCACGCTTCGACAGCAAGCAGTTGCCCGACTTTCGCGCCGACACCGCCGCCATCCGCGCCGGCGAATGGACGGTAGCGCCGATCCCGGCCGTGCTGGCCGACCGCCGCGTCGAGATCACCGGCCCGACCGACCCGAAGATGATCATCAATGCCCTCAATTCCGGCGCCAACTGCTTCATGGCCGACTTCGAGGATTCCACTTCACCGACCTGGGCCAACCTGATCGGCGGCCAGCAGGCGCTGTGCGAGGCGGTGGCCGGCACCCTCGAATTCACCTCCGGCGCCAGTGATGGCAGCCGGGACAAACACTACGCCCTCAAGCCCTTTGCCGAGCAGGCGGTGCTGATGGTGCGGCCGCGCGGCTGGCACCTGGCGGAAAAACACTTGCTGGTCGATGGCGTGCCGATCTCGGGCAGCCTGTTCGATCTGGGCCTGTTCGCCTTCCACAACGCCCGCGCCCTGCACGGCAAGGGTCGCGGCCCGTTCTTCTACCTGCCGAAGATGGAGTGCATGGAAGAGGCCGCGCTGTGGGAAGCCGCGCTGTCGCGCATCGAGGAGGTGCTCGGCCTGGCGCACGGGGCGATGAAGGCGACGGTGCTGATCGAGACCCTGCCGGCGGCGTTCGAGATGGACGAAATCCTGCACGCCCTGCGCGATCGCATCGTCGGCCTGAACTGCGGGCGCTGGGATTACATCTTTTCCTACCTCAAGAAGTTCCGGAAGCACCGCGACCGCATCCTGCCCGAACGCGGCCAGGTCACCATGACCCAGCCCTTCCTCAAGGCCTACAGCGAGCTGCTGATCAAGACCTGCCACCGGCGCGGCGCGCACGCGATGGGCGGGATGGCGGCGCAGATCCCGATTTCCGGCGATCCTGCCGCCAATGAACGGGCATTGAGCCGCGTTCGTGCCGACAAGCTGCGTGAAGTCAAGGCCGGCCACGATGGCACCTGGGTGGCGCATCCGGCGCTGGTTCCGATCGCCAAGGCGATCTTCGACGAGCACATGCCGATGGCGAACCAGCACCATGTCTTGCGGGAAGATGTTTCGATCACGGCATCCGAATTGATACGCCCGAGTGTGGGGTCGATCAGCGCGAGTGGCTTCGAGAACAACGTCGAAGTCTGCGTGCGCTATCTGGCCGCGTGGCTGGACGGCAACGGCTGCGTGCCGATCTACCACCTGATGGAGGACGCCGCCACCGCCGAGATCGCCCGCGCCCAGTTGTGGACGTGGCTGCACGCCTCGGCCTCCGGCACCGATCCGCTGCACCTGGACGACGGCACCCCGGTCGACTTCACCTTGTTCGACCGGGTGATGCTGGCGCTGCCGAGCAAGCTGGCCGCCATCCCCGGCCTGCCCGGCGCCGCCCGCATCGGCGAGGCCATCGCCCTGCTCGACGAACTCACCGATGCCGAGGTACTGGCGCCGTTTTTGACGGTGCCGGCCTACCAGCGGCTGCATTGAGCCGGCACGCTTCCGTTTTCTTGCGTTCGTCATTCCCGCGAAGGCGGGAATCCACTCATCCCGCAGCGGGTGGATCCCCGCCTTCGCGGGGATGACGGGCAAGAGCCAGATCGCCATCCCACCTTCCACTTTCACCACCTTCCACTTTCACCACCTTCCACTTTCACCACCTTCCACTTTCACCACCTTCCACTTTCACCACCTTCCACGTTCCGCACCGTCGACTTTCCAAGGAGCTACCCCATGAAAACTCTCGCCACCGCCGAACAGCTCAAGCTCGACTGGACCAACCACGCCCGCTGGAAGGGTGTCACCCGCACCTACACCGCCGAGGACGTGGTGCGCCTGCGCGGCACGGTGGCGATCGAGCATTCGCTGGCGCGGCTGGGCGCGGAAAAGCTGTGGAAGTCGCTGAACAATTCCGACTACGTCAACGCCTTGGGCGCGCTGACCGGCAACCAGGCGATGCAGCAGGTCAAGGCCGGGCTCAAGGCCATCTACCTGTCGGGCTGGCAGGTCGCCGCCGATGCCAACCTCGCCGGCGAGATGTACCCCGATCAGTCCCTGTATCCGGCCAACTCGGTGCCGCAGGTGGTCAAGCGCATCAACAACTGCCTTCTGCGCGCCGACCAGCTCAATCACGCCGAAGGCCGCGATGACATCGACTGGCTGCAGCCGATCGTGGCCGACGCCGAGGCCGGTTTCGGCGGCGTGCTCAATGCCTTCGAGCTGATGAAGGCGATGATCGAAGCCGGCGCCGCCGCGGTGCATTTCGAAGACCAGCTCGCCAGCGTGAAAAAATGCGGCCACATGGGCGGCAAGGTGCTGGTGCCCACCCGCGAGGCGATTGACAAGCTCACCGCCGCGCGCCTGGCCGCCGATGTCTGCGGCGTGCCGACGCTCATCGTCGCCCGCACGGATGCCGAAGCCGCCGATCTGCTGACCTCCGACGTCGATGCCAACGACCGCCCCTTCCTGACCGGCGAGCGCACCGCCGAGGGCTTCTTCAAGACGCGCAACGGTCTCGATCAAGCCATCAGCCGCGGCCTGGCCTACGCGCCCTACGCCGACCTGGTGTGGTGCGAAACCGGCAAGCCCGATCTGGAGTTCGCGCGCAAGTTCGCCGCCGCCATCCACGCCAAGTACCCGGGCAAGCTGCTGGCCTACAACTGCTCGCCGAGCTTCAACTGGAAGAAGAACCTAGACGACGCCACCATCGCCAGCTTCCAGAAGCAGCTGGCCGCGATGGGCTACAAGTTCCAGTTCATCACCCTGGCCGGTTTCCACGCGCTCAACTACTCGATGTTCAACCTCGCGCACGGCTACGCCCGCCACGGCATGTCGGCCTTCGTCGAATTGCAGGAAGCCGAATTCGCCGCCGCCGACCGTGGCTTCACCGCGGTCAAGCACCAGCGCGAAGTCGGCACCGGCTATTTCGATTCGGTGACGCAGACCATCCAGGGCGCGCAGGCCTCCACCGTCGCCCTGAAAGGCTCGACCGAAGAAGCGCAGTTCCACGACCACGCCGAGGAAGCGGCGGTGGCGTGAAGGGTGTCGTTCCGATGCGGCGGTGCTCCGCCGCATCGGCGGGAGCGACGGCGACAAGACTCCCGTTCGATGTGGGTTGGTCGATAAGCCCGTTCGTGGTGAGCCTGTCGAGCCACGCTCTTCGTCCGCTCCAGCCTGCCATCCGACAGGCTCAGGGCGAACGGCATTTGGTTTTCGTCGTGGCGAGCCTGACCAGGACTCGGCTCAGACGCGAACTCCCGTCGTGCGCGAAGCGCTCTGCACGCTAGTTGCCCATCGCGAGCGAGTGATCCGCCAAAGGATCACGCACCATCTGCTTCCCGCGAAATTCCACACTGTACCGGTACCCACGCGTCGCCATCGCGCCGCACCGAGACGATGCGGGCGCGCAGCGGAATGCCGGCATCCAGATCGGCGGCGATGGCGGTGTTGTGCGCGCGCGGAACGTAGCCGAGCTTGTGGCCGTTCCAATCAATGCGCACGGCGAGGCGATCATTCGGGTTGGCCGGTTCGCGGTGCAGGGTGAGCGTATCGCCGTCGCCAATGCGATCAAGCAGGCAAGGGCCCTCGGCATGGGCGAAGCCGGCGATCGGGCCGCGATAGCGTTCGCGGGCCGGCGCGATCCAATCGGACTGCTTTAACGCACATGCGAGCACTTGCCGCAGTTCGCTGCGCGAGCGGCGATCGAGCAGACGCCGATGGGTCGTCGTCGGGGCCGTAAGTGTGCGCGCCACGGCGGCTGCACTCACGGCATCCCGACGCGGCTGCTGCCGGGCGGGCGCGTTGATGTGCTGTTGCAAGCCCTGCACGAACGCATGCACGTCCGCGGCGCAGGCCGTGTTCATCGGCCCGCTCAACTGGCCCAGATGAAAACGCGGATCGCCGGTTTGTCCATTCCATTGAAACTGCGCGGTGGCGGCGCGCCCGTCTGCCATCGCGACATGGACGATGCGGGTCGGCGTGGCGACGCATTGACGCCAATAGCTACCCACGCAGTGGCGCATCGTCGCGCCTTCGGCGATCAGCGCGTGCTCGGTAGTCAATTCGATGGCGCGATTGCCGTCCGTAGCGAACTCGCCGAACAGACGCGGCAGTTCCATGGCCTCATTCGCGCCCATCGGCATAGGTATCGGTAGCAACGGCTGCGCGTGCCAGCGCGCGGAGGCATCGAGCAGGGAGGCGATGCCGCGCCGCGCCACCCAGGCCAGTGCCAGCGTGAACAGGTCCAGCGGCAAGCGCTCGTCGGCGGCGCCGGCTTCCTCCAGTGCGGCGCGCAGGAAATCGCGGGTGTCGCGCAGGTTTGTCGCGAGCGACGGGTAGCGGCCTTCCAGCGCATGCCAGGTTCGTGTCCAGCCGTGTGCGAAGGCGGTCGCGAGGCGGGCGATGTCGGCGTCGCTGCGCGCCTGCACGGGCAGCTTGCCAAGCACGCCCAGCCGCACTTCGGCCTGTGCGCGCTGGCGCGGTCGCGCCGGCGGCCGGATCGCCGCCAGCAGGCGCAGCTGTTCCGGCGCAAGGCCGCCGCCGGCCCACGGCTCGCGCAGCAGAGGCGCACGCACCAGTGCGCGGTCGATGCGATGTTCGTGCGCCAGCGCACCGATCAGGTCGCGGCCGCGATCCATCGCCTGCAGCACCGTTGCATCGGCATCGGCGGCGTAGCGAGCCGCCCGCGCCGGGGCGTCCTCGTCGATGCCGCGCAGGTCCGGCCGTACGAGCACGTCCAGCAGCAACGGCGCCACCAGCGGCGGGAATTCCGCCAGCGCCTGCAGGCGGTGGCGGCGCGTGGGCTGCGGCAGCAACGCCAGGCGGTTGTAGTTGGCAACCGTGCCGAAGAACGGCCCGGGTGTTTCCAGTTGCCCCAATGCCGCCAGCACGTCGTCATCGAGCACCGACGCGAACTGCCGGATCGCCCGTTGCAGCGGATGGCCCCACGACACCGACCAGCGTGGCACCGGCACCACCGGCGCGTGCGGCAGCGGCAGCATCAGGCCGAGCAATTCGTCTTTGCCGAAGGTCTGCCCGTCGTCGAGCAGGCGCAGCACCCGATCGAGCACGTGGTCGCAGCCGGCGACCGCCGCATCCATCCGCAGCGCGTGCACACGGCCGTCGTCGCGTACCAGCCACAGCCAGCAATGGACCTGCGCTTCGGCACGCGCGAACAGATGCCGCGCCGCGACCCATACCCGCGCACGCACGCCGGCCGCCGGCGCCATGCCGGCGGCCGGCTCGGGCAATGCGGCGCTGTGGTCGCTGCTGTGCATGGCGTGGCTCCGGGCTCGTGCACAGCGTGCAACCAGGGGGTCTCATGGGCTGAGACGGTGATCGCCGGAGCCGCCGCGGGTGGCATGGCGCCGCCGCGGTCTGGCGCAGGCGCGATGCGGTTGGCATCATCGACACCGGCTATCGGCCAATTCGGAACGATCGATTTCCGCTCGCCGCGAAGATGGCCTAAGGTGTCCGGGTCTACCACGAGGAGAACCGCCATGGCCCGTTCATCGTTGAAGATCGACATCGGCATCGATGACAAGCAGCGCAAGCAGATCGCCGACGGGCTGTCGGTGTTTCTCGCCGACAGCTACGTGCTGTACCTGATGACCCACAACTTCCACTGGAACGTCACCGGGCCGCAGTTCAACAGCCTGCACCTGATGTTCATGAACCAGTACACCGAGCAGTGGAACGCGCTCGATGCGATCGCCGAGCGCATCCGCGCGCTGGGCTATCCCGCGCCGGGAACCTATCGCGCCTTCGCCAAGTTGGCGACGATTGCGGAGGTCGAGGGCGTGCCGTCGGCCAATGACATGGTCCGCCATCTCGTGGCGGCGCAGGAAGCCGCCGCGCGCACCGCGCGCAAGCTGTTTCCGGTGATCGAGGCTGCCAGCGACCAGCCCACCGCCGACCTGCTCACGCAGCGGCTCGACGTGCATGAAAAGACCGCGTGGATGCTGCGCAGTTTGCTGGAGGGTTGAGGACGCGGGCGGGATCGCGGGTTCCGCCGGCTGCGATCGCCGATCAGCGGCGATCGATTGCGCGCGTCGGCATGCGGGTCGTCGGCATGCGGGTCACCCGTAACGGCATGGTCATCGTCGCGGGTGCGGGAGATGGCACCGCAACGGGCGTCGCAGGCCGTTGCCGACGTCAGCCATCGATTGGTGCGGGCGAGCGGAACGGTGGCCGCCTCAGGATCGTCGAAATCCCTTTTCGGCGAGCATCAGCAGCCACGTCACCAGCACGAATGGCAGCGTCAATGCGGGCAGGCCCCAAGGCGTCAACGCGAAGGTGACGGCTGCCGATGCCAGCGGGGTCAGCAACACTCCCAGCCCCGTGTAACCAAGCCATGCTCTGCCCGGCGCCGCGAATACGCTGCCCAGCGCGACGGCGACCAGCGCCGCGTTGTACCCGTACAAGCCCGCGGCCAAGTCGGCCTTGCTCGCTCCCAGGGCGGCGCCGGCGAGCATGCCCAGCGCCGAGCCGCTGATGGCCAGTGCGCCAGCGCGCAGCGATGCCACCAGCAGGCCAATGGCGATCAATGCGCCGGCCACCAGGCCTTTCTGGAAGAACACCTGCGCGAGGCCGTTGAGCACTGCTTCACCGCCAAGCGCCAGTCCGGTCGCATCGATGGCGTTGCTCGCCCCATCGGGTGTCCCGGCTGCAAGCGATGGGTCGCTCGGCCATCGCGCCCAGTGCGCCGCCGCCAGCAGCGCAACCAAGGTCGCAACCACGAACGGTGCGGTAAGCGGGGGCAGGTCGTGATGTCGCAATCCACGCCGCAGTGCCGCCGTGAGCACGCTCGCAGCGGTGGCGGCGAGGAGCACTAGCAGCCAGGTCCAGATCGTCGCCGGCAGGAAACACAGCAAGCCGACGCCGACCAAGCCGCCGTTGAACCCGAAGATTCCGGCGCGCAACGCCGCACGCTCGGCGCCGAACGCCTGCGCGGCCAACGTGCCGGCGAGCGTGCCGGCGACCAGACCGCCACCATGCAGCGGAGACGTCCATCCCACCGCGATCAGAAACAGCAGACCCGAGCGGCGATGTTCCTGGAACATCACCTGGCCGATGCCGCGCAGACAGCCGTCGAGCAGTTCGCGCAAGGCTCTCGTTGCCTGAACGTGGAAGGCCACGGGAGTCGCGGTCGGTTCGGGGGTGGCCATCGCGACTGCTTTCGAAAAGGAAGGAGATCGCGCGGCAGCGCAACGTGCGGCAGACGGGCACGACGTGACGCCGCCGCCGACGCTCGCGATCGTGCGTGCTTGCCGCCGATTTGGCAACATTTGCGACGCTGCTCGTGGCCGGTGTGCCGGATCGGCTCACGCCGCGGCCGGCGTCGCACCGCGGTCGAGTTGGCGATAGCCGATGGCTTCGGTCAGGTGGGTGGTCGCAATCTCGGTCATCCCGGCGAGGTCGGCGATGGTGCGCGCCACGCGCAGGATGCGGTGGGTGGCGCGACCGGATAGCTGCAGGCTGTCGATGGCGCGTTCGAGCAGGACCTGATCGTTGGTGCGCAAGCGGCATTCGCGCTCGGTCTGGCGTTGCCCGAGCAGGGCGTTGGTGACACCGGCGCGGCGTTGCTGCAGCGCACGCGCAGCGATCACGCGGGCGCGCACGGCGGCCGATGGTTCTCCGCCCGATGCATCCGGGCGCAGGTCGCCGTGGCCCAGGCGCGGCACCATCACGTGCAGATCGATGCGGTCGAGCAATGGCCCGGACAGGCGGGCGCGGTAGCGGGCGATCTGCTCGGCGGTGCAGCGGCAGCGACCACTGGCATCGCCGGCCCAGCCGCAGGGGCAGGGATTCATCGCTGCGACCAACTGGAAGCGGGCCGGGAACTCCGCCTGTCGGGCGGCGCGGGAAATGCACGCGCGGCCCGATTCCATCGGTTCACGCAGCACGTCGAGGGTGTAGCGATTCCATTCGGCCAGTTCGTCGAGGAACAACACGCCGTGGTGGGCGAGCGAGATTTCGCCGGGGCGCGGTTCGGCGCCGCCGCCGACCAGGGCCACTGCGCTGGCGGTGTGGTGCGGAGCGCGCCACGGGCGTTGCTTCCAGCGTGCCAGGTCGATACCGCGACCGCTGACCGAGCCGATCGCGGCGGTTTCCAGCGCCTCGTCTTCGGTCATCGGCGGCAGGATGCCGGGCAGGCGCGAGGCCAGCAAGGTCTTGCCGCAGCCGGGCGGGCCGATCAGCAGCAGGTTGTGGCCGCCGGCGGCGGCGACTTCCAGTGCGCGCCGGGCATGCGCCTGCCCGCGCACGTCGGCCAGGTCGGGCTCGTCGGGCATCGTCGTCACCGCGGCCGCGACCGCGACCGCTGCCGGCAATTGCTTGCGCCCCGTCAGGTGTGCGCAGACCTCCAGCAGCGTGCGGGCGACGCGCACGTCGGCATCGGCGACCAGTGCCGCCTCGGCGCCATTGCCGGGCGGCACGAACAGGGTGCGGCCCGACTCCTTGCTGGCGATCGCTGCCGGCAACACGCCGTCGATTTGGCGCAGCTCGCCGGTCAGCGCCAGCTCGCCGAGGAACTCGCAGCGTGCCAGTGCTTCGATTGGAATCTGGCCATTGGCGGCGAGGATGCCCAGCGCGATCGGCAGATCGAAACGTGCGCCATCCTTGGGCAGGTCGGCCGGGGCGAGGTTGATCGTCACCCGCCGCGCCGGATATTCGAACTGCGCATTCTGGATCGCCGCGCGCACGCGGTCGCGGCTCTCGCGTACCGCCGCTTCCGGCAGGCCGACGATGGTGGTGCTCGGCAGCCCGCCGGACAGGTGAACTTCCACCCGCACCGCCGGCGCGTGCACGCCCTCGCGGGCGCGGCTGTGAACCAGCGCCAGGCTCATGGGATGTTCCTGATGGGGTTGATGAGTGCGCGGCGCGACCGTGGCAATCGTCAAACGGTCGCAGACCGGCGAACGCGGTGCGCGAGCACACGCACATGGCGATCAGGACGACGAGTACCACCGTTGCCTCGCACGGCCGGAGCCGCACGCCCGCGCATCCAGCGGACTAGTGATTGGGCCCCGTGAACGCTTCCAGCCGCGCTTCCAGCAGTTCGACCATGCGTTCGAGCAGCTCGACCTTCTCGCGCGTGCGCAGCAGCACCGCGCGCTGCACGTCGAACTCCTCGCGGGTGACCAGATCGAGCTTGCCCAGCCCGGTTTGCAGGCCGACGCGGATGTGCTTGTGCAAGTCGCCGCCGGCTTCGCGCAAGCCGGGCGGAATGGCTTCCTGCACGCGGCGGGCGAGTTCGTCGATGGAGCGGATGTCGAGCATGGGATTCCCCTTGGCTTTCGTGCGATCAGTCTGCGCCGGGGATCGGCGGCGACGCCATCGGACGATGGCGGAAGATCGTGTAGGGATTTTCCTACACGACGATGAACGCCGCATGTCGGCCGTGCGGCCCCGCCTTGACTGCCGCGCCGGTGCTTGCCGTTGGCGGCGAGTATTGCAACCTGCGCACGGCCAGCGGCTACACTGCCGAGGTATCGCATGCCCCGGAGCGCCCCCGTGAAAATGGTCACCGCCATCATCAAGCCATTCAAGCTCGACGACGTGCGCGAGGCGCTGTCCGAGGCCGGCGTCAACGGTATCACCGCCACCGAGGTCAAGGGTTTCGGCCGCCAGAAGGGCCACACCGAACTGTATCGCGGTGCCGAGTACGTGGTCGATTTCCTGCCCAAGATCAAGCTCGAAGTGGCGGTCACCGACGACATGGCCGAGCGCGTGGTCGAGGCGATCATGCACGCCGCCGGCACCGGCAAGATCGGCGACGGCAAGATCTTCGTCCACGAGCTCGATCGCGTGGTGCGCATCCGCACCGGCGAGCTGGACGGGGATGCGCTGTGAAATCCACATGAAGCGATTCGAGATGGCCGTGCAGGCATGCGTGCGCCATGCGACTGGCGCTGGCGCGTGAACACGGACTCGCCACCGGATTTCGCACAACTGGCCGGGCAACGTGCCTACCTGCTGAAAATCGCGCGCCTGCAATTGCGTGACGAACACCTCGCGGAAGACATGGTGTCCGACACGATCACCCAGGCGTTCGAGCGGCGTGGCAGTTTTCGCGGTCACAGTTCGCTGCGCACCTGGCTCACCACGATCCTGAAAAATCGCATCGTCGATCATCTGCGCCGAAGCTGGCGCGAGCAGCCGCTGGCAACCGGCAACGACGAGGATTTCGAGCCGTTGTTCGACCGTGGCGGGCATTGGGCGCAGGCGCCTTCGGCCATCCCCGACCCGGAGCAGCTGTGCGCGCAGGACCACTTCCTGGCGGCGGTGCGCGCCTGCATGGACAAGTTGCCGCCACGGATCGCCCAGGTGTTCGTGCTGCGCGAGGTGTTCGGCAGCGACACCGCCGAGCTGTGCAAGGATCTGGGCCTGACCGCGTCCAATGTCTGGGTGCAGCTCTATCGGGCGCGGATGATGTTGCGAGCCTGTCTGGAAAAAGGTGGTTTCAAGCCGGCCGGAGCCGGCGCATGAGCGCGCCCGGCGACGACCGCGATGACGGCGTGGTGATGATCACCTGTCGCCGTGCATCGGTGTTGTTGTCCAGGCGTGAGGATCTGCCGCTCGGTCGCGCCGAAGCGATGAAGTTGCGCGTGCATCTGGCGCTGTGCGGCATGTGCCGCAATGTTGCGCGGCAGTGGGCGGCGCTGCGCTTGGCGATGCAGCGATTGCGCGATCGCGACCAGTGACCGCCGTCGGATCGCGTCAGTCGGCCAGCGCCTGCGCCACGAACGGCGGCGTCGCCAGTGCGCCTTGATGGATGCCGGCAGTGTAGTACTTCGTCGCGAAGGCTTTCGCAGCGGCATCGGCTTTGCGAAATGATGCGAGGTCGCGCGGTTGCTTGCTGGCGATCAGGCAGCTCCACCAGCCGGTCGGATAACACGGCTGCGGAAACGGCAGGATGGCGAAGTCGACGAAGCCGGCCGCGCGCATCGCCGCGCGCATGTCGACGATCAAATGCATCAACGCCAGAGGGCTTTCGCTCTGCTGCACCAGCAGGCCGTCAGGCCGCAGCGCCTTGCGGCAGTTCTCGTAGAAGGCGCGATTGAACAAACCCTCGGCGGGGCCGACCGGATCGGTGGAATCGACCACGATCACGTCGATGCTTTCGGGCTTGGCGTTCGCCATGAAGGCGATGCCGTCGTCGAACATCACCGTCGCGCGCGGGTCGGCGTTGGATTCGCACAATTCCGGAAAATATTTCTCGGACATGCGCGTGACCTGTTCGTCGATATCGCATTGCACCGCGCTGCGCACGCCCGGATGTTTGAGCACCTCGCGCAAGGTGCCGCAGTCGCCGCCGCCGATGATGACCACGTCGCGCGGATCGGGATGGGTGAACAGTGGCGCGTGTGCCATCATCTCGTGGTAGAAGAAATTGTCGCGGGTGGTGACCATCGTCGCACCGTCGATCACCATCAGGTTGCCCCAGTCGGTGGTCTCGTAAATCTCGATCTTCTGGAACGGCGACTGCACCTCGTCGAGCTTGCGCACGATGCGCAGTCCGAACGACGAACCGGTGTGGGTGAAGTCCTCGCGGAACCAGGTGGCGGGCGAATTCATGGCATGCGGTCAGCCGGCGGGCGGGGCGTGCATTGTAAGGGATGCTGCCGTGCGGATCGTGGCCGCGCGCCCAGCCGGCGGCGCGGCGCTACAATGCGCGCCCGCCAATGGCGTGGTTCGACACGGATCGGCTCGAACTTCGTTCTCGACCGATCCTGCTCACCACGAACGGGGAGCAGGGTGGCTCGAACTTCGTTCTCGACCGATCCTGCTCACCTCGAACGGGGGCAGGGCCGAAAGCGCCCGTTCGTGATGAGCCTGTCGAACCACGGCTCGGGGCGCGGCGGCGAGTTCGTGGCTGGCGGGTCTGGCCAATCGCGAGCAAGGTGGCAAGTGAGCACCCGTTCGTGGTGAGCCTGTCGAACCGCGGCTCGGGACGCGCGGCCGATCGAACCACGCAAGGCATCGCGACTTCGTTACCAAGGAACACGTCATGTCAGATTGGACCATCGACCGCGCCCGCCGCACCTACGCCATCGCGCACTGGGGCGAGGGTTATTTCGACGTCGATGAGCAGGGGCGCATCGTGGTCAGACCGCAGCGCGACGACGGCGCGCAGATCGTGCTGCCCGAGGTGGTCGATCGTGCCTTGGCCGACGGCCTGAAACTGCCGCTGTTGCTGCGTTTTTCCGACATCCTCGGCGATCGTCTGCGCCGCCTGCAGGGCGCGTTCGCGCGCGCGATGGCCGAGTTCGACTACGCCGGCGGCTACACCGCGATCTACCCGATCAAGGTCAACCAGCACTTCGGCGTGGCTGGCGAACTGGCGCGGCAGGGCGGCGAAGGTTTCGGTCTGGAAGCCGGGTCGAAGCCGGAGCTGATGGCGGTGCTGGCGCTGGCCAAACCCGGCAGCGTGGTGGTCTGCAACGGCTACAAGGATCGCGAATACATCCGGCTGGCGCTGATCGGGCGCAAGCTCGGCTTGCAGACGTTCATCGTCATCGAAAAACCGTCCGAACTGGCGCATGTGATCGCCGAATCGAAGGCGCTCGATGTGGTGCCGGGCCTGGGCGTGCGCATGCGGCTGGCTTCGCTGGGCGCCGGCAAATGGCAGAACTCCGGCGGCGACAAGGCCAAGTTCGGGCTGTCGCCGCGACAACTGCTCGATCTGATCGCGCAACTGCGCAAAGCCGGGCTGATGCACAGCCTGCAATTGCTGCACTTCCACATGGGCTCGCAGATCTCCAACGTGCGCGACATCGCCAGCGGCATGCGCGAGGCGACGCGCTATTTCGTCGAAGTCAGCGCGCTGGGCTGCCCGATCCGCTACATGGATGTCGGCGGCGGCCTCGGCGTGGACTACGAAGGCACGCGCTCGCGCAGCTTCTGCTCGATCAACTACGGGCTGGAGCAATACGCGACCAACATCGTGCAGCCATTGGCCGAGGCCTGTGTCGAGCATCGTCTGCCGCCGCCGCGCCTGCTCACCGAATCCGGCCGTGCGCTGACCGCCCACCACGCGGTGCTGGTGGCGAACGTGTCCGAGGTCGAGTGCGCACCGGAAGGCGCGGTGCCGCCGGCGGCCGCCGACGAGGCGGTGGTCATCCGCCATCTGCGCGAGCTGCACGCCGAGCTGCCCGAGCGCTCGCCGCTGGAAGTGTTCCAGGAGGCGCAGCACCACCATGCCGAGGGCACCACGTTGTACGCGCTGGGCCGGATCGGCCTGGCCGAGCGCGCCCGCTGCGACGATTTGTTCTATGCCATCGCCCATGGCGTGCGCGCGCGGTTGAGCTACGAGGAGAAGAGCCATCGCGCGGTGCTCGACGAACTCGCTGAACGTCTGGTCGACAAGTATTTCGTCAACTTCAGCGTGTTCGAATCGGTGCCCGATGTCTGGGCGATCGATCAGGTGTTCCCGATCGCGCCGATCGCGCGCCTGCACGAGGAGCCGCAACGTCGCGGCGTGATCGCCGACCTCACCTGCGACTCGGACGGTCGCATCGACCAGTACGTCGACGACGGCGCGCTCGACAGCTCGATGCCGCTGCACGCCCTGCGCGCCGGCGAGAGCTACCGCATCGGGTTTTTCATGGTCGGCGCCTACCAGGACACCCTCGGCGACATCCACAACCTGTTCGGCGATACCGACGCGGTGAACGTGCGCCTGGCAGACGCAAGCTGCACCATCGAGCGCAGCCGACGAGGCGACACCTCGGAGGTGATGCTCGATTACGTCGGCTACCGCCCGGACGATCTGCGCACGGCGTATCGCCAGCGCATCGCGGCGGCCGGCCTGCCAGAGGCGACCGCACGCGAACTGGCGCAAGCACTCGAACGAGGCCTGACCGGTTACACCTACCTCGACGCGGCCACGCTGGCCTGAGCGGCTGCGCGCTTTGCAGTCGCGAAGGCCGGCCACGGAGGACCGGCGCCGAAGCCGGCAGGCCCCGCGCGCGGCGGCGCCGATCGCGGCGTCACGCCGGGGGCGCGCGCGATCCGGCGGCTCAATCCAGCGCCTTGCCGCCGATCTTCCAGGTGAACTCCAGGAATACCGTGCGGCCGGCACTGTCGAACCATGAGGTGTCGTAGTACGGGTATTTGTCCCAGGTCGGATCCTTGGGCGGCATCTTGTTGAACAGGTTGTCGATCGACAGCGACACCCGCAGGTGGTCGTTGATGTCGTAACGGGCGCCGCCGTTGAAGCGCCACGTCGCCGGCGTCCACCCGGTATTGGCGTAGTTGGCGACGCGGCCCAGGTAGGTGCCGAACAGGCTGGCGCCCCACGCGCCCTTGCTCCAGTTCACGCCGAGGTTGCCCTTGGTGCGCGGCAGGGTGGTATCGCTGAAGCTCACCGCCAGCATGTTTTCGATCGGGTCGCCCGGAAACTGCTGGCGGGTGTGCTTGAGCGTGTAGTTGAAATTGCCGGTGAAGCGGAAATCGCCGGCGCGCGCCGTCTGCAGGCGATAGTTGGCGGTGATGTCGATGCCCGAGGTCTGTTCGCGGGCGATGTTGATCGGTGCGAAGTGGACGCTGACGATGTCGCCGTTGGCGTCGCGAATGACGCGGGCGAGCGCGTCGACGCAAGACGGCGAGTTGATGTCCACCGGGGTGCCGGTATCGGTCTTGCCGAGCAGGCAGTCGGCTTCGGTGATGCGCAGCAGGTCGCGATCTTGCGTCTGCACCTGGTTCATCACGCGGATCTTGTAGTAGTCCAGGGCGAGGTCGAAATTGCTCGTCGGCGACCACACGAAGCCGGCGGTCATCGATCGGCTGGTCTCGGCCTGCAGGTTCATGTTGCCGGTGTAGACATCGTAGGTGGGGCCGTCCCAGCTGCCGTCGTTGTAGCAAAAATCATTGCTGGCGCCCGGATCGGCCAGCCGGCAGTGGTAGTAATCGGTGGCGTAGCGGGTGCGGTAGTAATCGTTGCCGGCGTACAGGTAGTGCATGTCGGGGGCGCGAAAGCCGGTGCCGTAGGAACCGCGCACCAGCAGGGTATCGAACGGGCGCCATTCCAGCCCGGCGCTCCAGGTGAACTTGCCCGGGTTCTTGTCGGCGTAGTGGTACTGGTCGTAACGGCCGGCCAGGCTTGCTTTCAGGCTCGACAGCAGCGGCAGCCGCAATTCCCCGGCAGCGTCCCAGTGGTTGCGGCTGCCATGGCCGTCGCCGTATTGCGGGCCGTAATAGGCCCAGTCGGTGAGCGCCAGCGGATCGGGATTGATGCGATAGGACTGGCTGCCGAATTCGAGCGTGCCGGCGAAGCCGACCTTGCCGGCCGGCAAGGTGAACAGATCGGCCGAGGTGGCGGTGAAGCCCAGATTGTCGTTGCTGGCCTTGGGCCGGAAGGTCGACATCGCCGCGATCGAGGCGAATTGCGCGGGCGTCAGCGGCGTGTACAGGCGGCTGGGGTCGGGCGCATAGATCGCGTAGCCGTCGGCGTCGTAACCCAGGCGCGGGCCGAGGAAGAACTGGTTGGCGGCATCGGCCTTGATGCGCGGCATGCCGACATCGGCGTTGTATTGCGAGTGGTTGTAGGCCAGTTCCCAGTCCCAGTTCTCGCCGAACGCGCCCTTGAGCCCGGTGGTGATGGCGAAGGTTTTCTCGGTGGTGACGTTCATGCGGTTGCCAAGGCCGCCGATTTCCTCGGGCGTGAACTGCCGCGACCAGATCTCGTAGTGGCCGGTGTTGGCGTTGTAGAACATCTTGTCGCGGTAGTTGTCGGTCGAGTTCGGATCGGTGAACTCCCAGCCCATGTTGTCGCTGACCACGTCGTTGCCGTTGGTGCCGGTGAGCAGCTTCACCGTCTGCCGGCCGAGCTGGACGTCGGCGAACCAGCTCAGGTCGTCGGAAAACCGGTACTGGAACGAGCCGTAGGCAGTCGCGCCGCGGCGCTGGTTCTGGATGGTGCGGTAGGCGATGGCGCGATCGGAGCCGCAGTACGGTTCGCCATAGCGGTCGTTGGCGAGCACCGTGGTGCCCTGGTTGAGCCCGGCCAGGCCCTTGCAGTCGGCGACCGGCGGAAGGTTGACGTCGTCGTCCCCGTCGTAGATCTGCGCGATCAGGCGCGGCAACTGGCGGCGCGCGGTCGGCGCATCGAGGGTGGAATCCTGGATGTTGCGCTGGAAGCCCCACAGCGGCTGCTGGTCGATCAGCTCCAGCCCGACGATGCCGGTGAAATCACCGCGATCGAAACCGGTGGTGATGGTCACGTCGTTGGAAACACCGCCGCCGCGGGTGGTATCGCCGACGCGGTAGTCGATGGTGGTGCCGTCGGCGGATTTTTTCAGGATGAAGTTGATCACGCCGGCCATCGCGTCCGAACCGTATACCGCCGAGGCGCTGCCGGTGAGGATCTCGACGCGGGCGATCATGCCCAGCGGGATGTTGCCGATGTCGGTGAAATTGCTGCGGCCATCGAGCGGCAGCGGAAAGTCGGCGACGCGGCGGCCGTTGATCAGCACCAGGGTGTGATTCGGCCCCAGGCCGCGCAGATCGACCGCCTGCGCGCCGGGCGTGGACTGCGCGCTGGTGGTGTTCTGCTCGCCTTGCACGCTGCCGCTGTTCTGGCTGAGCGAGCGCAGCAAGTCGGGCACCGAGGTCAGGCCCGCGGCCTGGATCTGCTCGGCGGTCACCACCGTCACCGGTGCCGGGCCGGCCACTTTCGAGCGCGGGATGCGCGAGCCGGTCACCTGCACCGCTGCCATCGTCACGGGCGCTTGCGCGGCGGCGGCCGGCGCGGGCTTCGCCTTGGGCGCGGCCGGCTTGCTGGCGGCCGGGACGATCAGCACCGCGCCGGATTCGTCGCGCTGGGCGCGAAAGCCGCTGCCCTTGAGCAGGGCGTCGAGCGCCTGCGGCGATGCCGCCTGCCCGTTGACGCCGTTGCTGTGCGCGCCCTTGAGTTGGTCGGCGCGGTACACCAGCTGCGTGCCGGACTGGCGCGCGTAGGCATCGAGCGCGCCGGCCAGATCGCCGGCCGGGACGTTGATCGTGGCGGCGGTCTGCGCCTGCGCCGCCAACGCGGTCGAACAGGCCAGCGCCAGCAGCAGCATGCGCAATGGACGAGACGGTGTCATGGCGTTTCCCCTCGAGCGCGCGAAGTGGCGCCGTCAAGGCAAACAGACGAACGAATCCGGGAAATCCCGCCCGCGGGAAGCTGCCTTCAGCGCGAATGCACGATGATGCGATCGGGCTGGACCTGTGCGCGCACCGGGAAGCCGGCCTGGAGCAGGCGGACGAAGGCTTCCTCGTTGTCCCAGCGGAAGCTGCCGCCGATCCGCAAGGCGCCGGCGGCGGCATCGGCGATCACCAGCTTGCGCGCGTTGTAGCGATTGAATTCGCTGGCGGCATCGGCCAGAGTGGTGTCGCGGAACACCAGCAGGCCGTCGCGCCACTGCAGCAGTTGCTGCGCGTCGGCCACCGCCAGGCTGCGCACCAGCACATCCTTGCCGCGGACGAGGGCGACGCTGCCGGCCGGCAGCAGGATCGACGGCTCGGCGAGGTTGCCGCGCGCGGGCGATTCCAGCCGCACGGTGCCTTCGGTCACCACCACGCGCAGGCCGGCGTCGCCGCGGCGCACCGAATAGCGGGTGCCTACCGCCACCGCGCGATAGCCGTCACTGGCGACCCGGAATGGCCGGCGGCGATCCTTGGCGACCGCGAAGATGGCCTCGCCGCGCATCAGCGCCACGTCGCGATGATCGGGCGCCAGCCGCACCTGGATGCGGCTGTCGCTGCCGAGGGTCACCTGCGAGCCGTCGGCCAGCGCCAGCGTGCGGATCTGGCCGATCGCACTGTCGTAGGTGATGACGTCGACCGCTGGCGGCGGGCGCCAGAAACGACCCACCAGCACGGCGCCGACCACCAGCAGGCTCGCCATCGCCACCGCCCAGCCGGCCCACCGGCCACGGCGGCGACGACGCGACCGGCGCGCCGGCGGCAGGGCTTGCAGCAAATCGTGGCGGCGGTCGCCGGCGGCGGGTCGCCAGCGTTCCGGCGCGGCCTTGCCGTCGTTTCGCCCGGCGCCCAGCGCGCGCAGCCGGCCGGCCTGTTGCCATGCCGCCTGCAAGCGCAGGAATGTCACCTTGTGCAGGCTGGATTGATCCAGCCAGCGCTCCAGCTCGGCCTGCGCCGCCGGCGACCAATCGCTGCCGTCGCGCCGCGCCAGCCATTGCGCCGCGGTGTGTTCGATGGCGAGCGACTGCGTGCTCATGGCCTCAGCCCTGGGTACCGCGGGTGGCGCGGGCATCGGCGCCATCGGCATCGCCGGCAGGCACGCCGGCGCCGCCGCCGAACAGGGCGTCGGCGAGCAGGCGCATGCCCTTGGCGATGTGTTTTTCCACGACTTTCTCGCTGATGCCCAGACGCACGGCCACTTCCTTTTGCGACAGATCCTCCACCCGCCGCAGCCATACCACCTCGCGGCAGCGCCGCGGCAGCCGATCCAGCGCCGCCGACAGCCGGCGCAGCGCCTGCCGACCGCTGAACCAGCGCTCCGGCGATATTTCATCCACCAAGACGTGCGAGTGCTCGAAATCACCCATCGGCTCGATCGACACCACCTTGCTGCGGCGGATGCGGTCGGCCATCAGATGACGTGCGCTGGCGAACAAGAACGCCTTGGGCTGCGTCGGCAGCGCCTTGCCGGCGGCCTCGTAGACGCGCGCGTACAGCTCCTGGCGCAGGTCGTGCAGTTCATCGCGCTGCGGCCAGTGGCGATACAGAAAGCGCGTCAGTGCCTCCTCGTGGACGAGGATTTCTTCGACGAACCAGCGGTCGAGTTCGTTCGGCATTCATTCAGAATACCGCAGGCGGCGAGCGGCGCGGGCGGGATATCGCCGCGCCGTTCGTCCTGTAATGCATCCACGACGATGGGGAATGGCGACGATGAAGCGATTTGGCGGCGGCGCGATGGTGCTGGCGGTGATGCTGGCGTGGCTGCCGGCGACGGCGGTGCTGGCCGCATCGGTGGATCGCTACGTGCTCGGCGATACCGCGGCGAAGACCCCCGCGCCGGTGCAGCCGGGGCTGTTGCTGATGGGCGGTGGCGATCGCAACGACGACGCCATGCGCTGGTTCATGCGCCATGCCGGCAACGGCCATATCGTGGTGTTGCGCGCCTCGCTCGGCGGCGAGATCGGCGAAGAGTTCTTCCACAAGATCGGCGGCATCGCCTCGGTCGAAACCTTCGTCTTCCATGACCGCGATGGCGCCAGCGATCCGAAGATCCTCGCCGCGGTCAACCACGCCGATGGCATTTTCATCGCCGGTGGCGATCAGTCCCGCTATGTGCGCTACTGGCGCGGCACGCCGCTGGCGGCGGCGATCGATGCGCATGTGCGCGCCGGCAAGCCGCTCGGCGGCACCAGCGCCGGCCTGGCGATCCAGGGCGAATACCTGTACGGGGCGATGGACGGCGGCAGCATCACCAGCCCGCAGGCGCTGGCCGATCCGCTCGGCGATGGCGTCACCATCGAGACGCAATTTCTTCATTTCGCGCAACTCGAGGGCGTCATCACCGACACCCATTTCAACGAGCGCGGGCGTCTGGGCCGGCTGGCGGCGTTCGTCGCCAAGGCAGAGCCTCTCGCCGGAAAGCCATTGCTGGGGCTGGGTGTGGACGAAGCGGCGGCGGTGGCGGTCGAAGGCGATGGCAGCGCGCGCGTCTATGCCACCGATCCCCGCGCCGGGGCCTTCGTCGTCCACGGCGGCTTCGCGCAGCAGCAGGTCGAAGACGCACCGATGAATCTGGGTCGCTTCGAAGTCGACGTCGCCGGCCGCGATTCCACCCTGCACCTGCCTGCTGGCGCGATCGATCGTCCCGCCGCCCACCACAGCTATGCGGTGCGCGACGGCGTGCTGGTGCGGCTGGATGAACCGCTGCTGGTGATCCACGGCGGCGCCGGCGTCGAGCCGGGCGAGCTGACCGCGCAGGAAGAAGCCGACACCCGCAAGGCGCTGGAAACCGCGCTGCGCGCCGGCTACGCGAAGCTGCAAGCCGGTGCCGCGCCAGTCGCTGCGGTGACCGCGGCGATCACGGTGATGGAGGACGACCCGCACTTCAACGCCGGTCGCGGCGCGGTGTTCACCCACGATGGCCGCAACGAGCTCGACACCTCGATCATGGATGGTGCCAGCGGCAAGGCCGGCGCGGCGGCGGGGCTGCATCGGGTGAAGAATCCGATCCTGCTGGCGCAGGCGATCATGGATCATTCCAGGCACGTGATGATGGTCGGCGACGGTGCCGAGATCTTCGCCAAAGAGCAGGGCATCACCCTCGTCGATCCTTCCTATTTCCGCACCGACAAGCGCTGGAAGGCATTGCAGGACGCACTGGCCGAAGAAAAGAAGGCGCAGGCGGCGAACGTGCCGCTGGTGCTGCCGGGGCGCGCCTATTTCGGCACCGTCGGCGCGCTGGCGCTGGACGCGCAGGGCCATCTGGCGGCCGGAACCTCCACTGGCGGCATGACCAACAAGCGTTACGGCCGCGTCGGCGACTCGCCGATCATCGGTGCCGGCACCTGGGCCGATACCCGTTGCGCGGTGTCCAATACCGGCTGGGGCGAGTTCTACATCCGCGTCGCTGCCGCGCACGAGATCTGCGCCCGCGTGCGGCTGGCCGGCGAGCCGCTGGCGCGCGCCGCCAACGAAGTCATCAACGTGGTCATCCCCAAGGCCGGCGGCGATGGCGGCGCGATCGCGATGGGTGCCGACGGCGCGGTGGCGTTTCCGTTCAATACCGGCGGCATGTATCGCGGCTGGATCGGCAGCGATGGCGTGCCGCATGTGGCGATCTACAAGACCGACGCGCTGCCGCTGCCGGCGCCGTGAATGCGCCGGCGCCGCTCAGGCGTCGCGATGGATCTGGAATCCGGCGAAGGACTGGCGCGTCGGCATCATCTCCAGCCGGTTCACGTTCAGATGCGGTGGCAGGTTGGCGATCCACCACAGCGTGTCGGCGATGTCCTGCGCGGTGATCGGCTGCATGCCGGCGTAGAGCTTGTCCGAAGCGGCTTGGTCGCCATGCGTGCGCACGAGGGTGAACTCGGTTTGCGCCATGCCCGGTTCGAGGGTGGTCACGCGCACGCCGGTGCCGTGCAGGTCGGCGCGCAGGTTGAGCGAAAACTGGCTGACGAAGGCCTTGCTGCCGGCGTAGACGTTGCCGCCGGGGTAGGGGTGGCGGGCGGCGGTCGAGCTGACGTTGATGATGCCGCCGCGGCGGGCGATCAACGCCGGGAGCAACGCGCGCGTCAGCGTGACCAGCGCGGTGACGTTGGTGTCGATCATCGTGCGCCAGTCGTCGAGGCTGGCCTGCTGCGCCGGCGCGGTGCCCAGCGCCAGCCCGGCGTTGTTGAGCAGCAGGTCGATGGCGCGAAAGCCTTCCGGCAGCGCGGCGATCGCGCCGTTCAGCGCGGCTTCGTCGCGGAGGTCGAAGGCGCAGGTGTGAACGTTCGACGCACCCAGTTCCTCGCGCAGCGCATCGAGGCGATCGCTGCGGCGGCCGCAGGCGATGACCTTCCAGCCGCCGGCGACGAAGCGTTGCGCAGCGGCGCGGCCAAAGCCGGACGTCGCGCCGGTGATCCATGCGGTTTTCGTCATCTCAGGTCCAGCTGCTGAATTCATCGGGGATGCCCTTGGCCTGCAGCCATTGGTGGAACGTCACGTCGCTGTCGAAACGATCCTTGAGCAGCTCGAGCAACACGCGGGCGACGTGCGGTTGGCGCACCCGCCGCCAGTATTCGTAATCGCTGTCGCCCAGGCGCGCGGCGACGTCGGGGCCGCAGTCGTAGCCTTCCAGCACCAGATCGCCGTGCGCATCCAGATACGCTTCGAGCAGGGACAGCGAGCCCTGCTGGCGCAGTTCGCGCAGCTGCACGCGTGGAACTTGCGGTTCGGGCATCGTTGCCTCCGGTCGTGGCAGCGCCGTGCGGCGCCGTGGCTGGCACGCGTTACTTCACCCGGATCGCCACCGCCGGCAAGCCGCTGCCGCCGAGTTTTTCCTTGGCCGCTTCCAGTTCGCTGGCCGTGGTGTACGGGCCCAGGCGCACGCGATGCATCTCGCCGGCCGGGGTCTGCACGGTCTCGACGCGGCCGACCAGGCCGAGCATGGCGATGCGCGCCTTCAGGTCGTCGGCCTGCTTGGTGCTGCGAAACGCCCCGGCCTGCAACAGGTATTGGCCGGATTTGAGCTGCGAGGCCGGCACCGGGATGTTGGCGCTGACCGTCGCGGTGGCGGGGGCGGTGGTCGCGGTCGTCGCGGTCGTCGCGGTAGCGGTGCTGGCGGTGTGTGCGAGCGTGGCCGACGCCGCGCTGGCGGCCGGATTGCCGGCGTGTGCGCCGGCCGGGTTCGCCGCGATGGCGGCGCTTGCCGGGTTGGTCGTCGCCGCGGTGGTCGCCGCCGCGGTGGCAGCCGTCCCGGCCGCGCTCGCCGGATTGCCGATCGTCGCCGCGCCGGCCGTGCTGGCGGTCGAGCTGGCGGCCGCCAGCGCCGCCTGCTGTTTGGCGGCGAGGTTGGCCGATTGTTCGGCCTTCACCTGCGCGCTCAACTCGTCGTCGGGAATGACGACCTCGCGTTCGGGCAACAGGGTGTAGAAATCGTAGCGGGGCTTCTTCGGCGTCGCTGCTGCGCCGTCGGCGGCGGCCGACGAAGCCGATGCCGGCGATGCCGGCGATGCCGGCGGGTTGCCTTCCGGCACCTTGCCGCCATCGGCGCTGGCCAGCCGCGGTTTCGCCGTCGGGTTGGGATGCGGCAGCAGATCGTTCACCGCCTGCGGGTTCTTCAGCCACAGCGCGATCGCCACCGCGCCGCCGATCAACAGCCCCGCCAGCAGCCAGACGACGCCCGAAACCCGGGGCTCGTCCTTGCGTCGCGCCTGTTTCTTGCCGCGTTTGGCCGCCATCTCACATCGCCTCGGGGGCGCTCACGCCCATCAGATCCAAGCCGTTTGCCAGCACCTGCCGCGTCGCCACCGCCAGTGCCAGCCGCGCATCGCGCAACGCGGCATCGTCGGTGCCCAGGATCGGCTGCGCATGATAGAAGCCGTGGAACGCCGCGGCCAGCTCGCGCAGATATTGCGCCAGCGCCTGCGGTTCGAGCTGCGCGGCGGCGGCGGCAACCACTTCGGGATAGCGCGAAATTTCGATCATCAACGCCACTTCGGTTGCCGCATCCAGCCGCGACAAATGGGCGATGCCGTTGCCCTGATCGTAGGTCAGCCCCTTCTCGCCGGCCTGCCGCAACAGGCTGCACACGCGCGCATGTGCGTACTGAACGTAGTAGACCGGGTTGTCGTTGCTCTGCGAGCGCGCCAGGTCGATGTCGAACACCAGTTGCGAATCTGGCTTGCGCGCGACCAGGAACCAGCGCGTCGCATCGCGCCCGGCTTCTTCGATCAGGTCGCGCAAGGTGAGATAGCTGCCGGCGCGCTTGGAAATCTTCACTTCCTCGCCGCCGCGCATGACCGTCACCATCTGGTGCAGCACGTATTGCGGCCAGTCCTTCGGGATGCCTTTTTCCAGCGCCTGCAAGCCCGCCTTCACCCGCGCCAGGGTGCCGTGATGATCGGCACCGAGCTCGGTGATCGCGCGCACGTAGCCGCGCTGCCACTTGCTGTAGTGATAGGCGACATCCGGCACGAAATAGGTGTAGCTGCCGTCCGACTTGCGCATCACCCGGTCTTTGTCGTCGCCGAAGTCGGTGCTGCGCAACCACAGCGCGCCGTCTTGCTCGTAGGTGTGGCCACCGGCCTTGAGCGCGGCCACGGTCTGCTCGACCTTGCCGTCGGCATACAGCGACGATTCGAGGAAGAACACGTCGAAGGACACGCCGAACGCGGCCAGATCGGCATTCTGCTCGGCGCGCAGCGCTGCCACCGCGTAGCGGCGGATGGCATCGAGATCGTTCGGGTCGTGGCTGGCCGAGACGACGGCCGAGCCTTCCTGCGCCGGTTTGCCGAGCAGATAGTTGCGGGCGATGTCGAGAATGTAATCGCCGCGATAGCCGTCTTCGGGCCAGCCCGCATCGCCCGGAAACACGCCCTTGCAGCGCGCCTGCACCGAGCGGGCGAGGTTGTCGATCTGCGCGCCGGCATCGTTGTAGTAGAACTCGCGTGCCACCTCCCAGCCGGTGGCCGCGAGCAAGCGCGCCAAGGTGTCGCCGATCGCGGCGGCGCGGCCGTGGCCGACATGCAATGGCCCGGTCGGATTGGCCGAGACGTACTCGACCCCGGCGCGCACGCCCTTGCCGGCATCGCTGCGACCGTAGCGTTGGCCATCGGCGAGCACACGCGCCACTTCCGCCTGCCAGGCGGCGTCGGTGAGGAAGAAATTGATGAAGCCCGGCCCGGCGATTTCGACCTTGGTGATCGCCTCGCTGGCCGGCAAGGCGGCGACGATCTGCTGCGCCAGCGCGCGCGGATTGGTTTTCGCGGCTTTCGCCAGTGCCATCGCGACGTTGCTGGCGAAATCGCCGTGCTCGCGTGTTTTGGTGCGCTCGAGGGCGATGGCGGGAGCGGCGAGGTCGGCGGGCAGGTTGCCGGCCGCGCGCAAGGCCTCGATCGCGGTCGAGAGCAGCGCGTACAGGGGTTCTTTCACGGAGCGATCCGACGGCTGAAACCGGGCGATAGTGTAGCCGCTTGCGACGGGCAAGAAACGCTCGTGCGCACAGGTCGCGTGGCTCGGGCCGCAGCCGCTCAGGCTTCGGCCAGTTGGCGATAGGCGTCGATCACCGCCGCGCCGCTGGCCGGCGCCTGCGCTGCAAAGCGCGCCCGCAGCGCCGCGCCGACGGCGCGCACGCGCGCGGCATTGGCGAGCTTGCCGGCGCCGAACACGCGCTCGCCTTCGCGCGAGCAGAAATGGTGCAGTTCGAAGAAGAAACGGTCCTGGCCGTCGCTGAGAAAACGCAGGCACGTGGGCGCCGAGACGGCGGCGTGCAGGTCGCGACCGGCCCGCATCTCGTGTTCACGGCACAGGCGGATGGCGCTGTCGGCCAGTTCGGCGAAGCACTCGCCGGCGTTGGCGGTGTCCAGGTCGGCGGCGATGCGGGCGAGGATCAAGCCATGTTCGATCAGCCGGTCGCCGTGCCACTCCGGCACCGCCTGATCGAGCCAGCCGGGCAGGAACCGCGCCAGCGCGCCGCCGCCGACGACGGCCTGCGCCGGATTGTCGGCAGCCGGGGCGAACAGGCTGAAGGTGCTGCCGGCGATCGCCAGTTCCAGCGCCATGTACAGACCGCGATCGCGATCGCGCTGGAAGCCGCAGGCGTCGAGGATGCGGAAGGTTTCGGCGGTGCTTGCCGCCTCGTTGCCGCCGATCGGGCCGGGCACGTCGCCGGCTTCGCGCTGGCGCAGGTCGTGACAGGCGGCGAACAGCGCCAGCGCCAGCCAGTCGCTCAGCGTCAGCGCCGCCATGCCGAGCGTGCGCTCGCAGGCAGCGAGCCGCCGTTGTGCCAGCTCCAGCACGTGGTCTTCGTTGTGATAGGCGTGGAAGTCGCCGCCGAAGTGGCCGTGGCGCAGGCCCAGACGGGCGGTGCCGAGCGCGAAGGCGTCGGCGGCCCGGGCGATCTGCGCATCGTGGCCGGCGCCGAAATGCGCCAGCAGTCGCTGCTGCCGGCGCTGCACGAAGGCGAGGATGTCCGGTCGTCGTGCGTGCAACAGCGCGCGCGCGGCGCCGCTGTCGGGCAGCGTGCGCTCGACGTCGTCCGGCGCGAACAGGCTGGAGTACCCGAAGATCACGGCCGACGAGCGCCATTCCGGCAGGCGGCGCAGTGCCGCGGCGGCAGTATATGCGCGGCGACGGTGGATTCGGCAACGTCGGCGCGCGGGGCCGGCGCCGGCCCGCGGCGCAGAGTCGTGTCGCTGAAACACTCGCGGCAGATCAGATCCAGCCACGGGCGGCCAGCGAGCACGGCGCGCCGTCGCCGATCACGAAGTGATCGAGCAGGCGAATCTCGACCATCGCCAGCGCATCGCGCAGGCGCAAGGTGACGGCGCGATCGGCGGCCGATGGCTCGCTGCTGCCGGAGGGGTGGTTGTG
Organism: Pseudomonadota bacterium; assembly: GCA_018240435.1. Lineage (GTDB taxonomy): Bacteria > Pseudomonadota > Gammaproteobacteria > Xanthomonadales > Xanthomonadaceae > SZAS-103. The sequence goes on along the minus strand of JAFEFT010000010.1, from coordinate 86,764 downwards.
GCCGACGATCAAGGCCGCCGCGTTGTGCGCCAGGCAGCGTTTGAGCACCTCGCGCGGATACACCTCGGCGCCGTCGATGGTGCCGCGGAACAGTTCCTCGAAGGCGATCGCGCGATGCCGGTTGTCGAGGAACAGGCCGGCGAAGACTTCGTGCGGCAGGCCGCGCAGGCGGCGGGCGAAGTATTCGCCGGCGCGGGCCGGGTCGGTCAGCGCCTCGCCGCGCGCCAGGTTCGCTGCGAGGTGGCGGCTGCCCAGTTCGAGCGCCGCCTTGAGCGCACACACCCGCGCCGGCCCCAGCCCGCGCACGGCGAGCAGTTCGGTCGTGGATTTTTCCAGCAGTTCGCGCAGCGATCCCTGGCGGGTCAGCAACTGCCGCGCCGCGCCGACGGCGTCGATGCCGCGCGAACCCGAGCCGAGAAAGATCGCCAGCAACTCGGCATCGGACAGAGCCTGCGGGCCATGCGCCAGCAGCCGTTCGCGCGGACGTTCATCGAGGGGCCAGTCGCTGATTTTCATTTTTCGGAGGACAGAGGACAGATGACAGAGGACAGAAGACAGAAGGGTCGGCAGTGGACAGTAGTCAGTTGCGGGACTCGGGACTCGCAACTCACAACTCGCAACTCGGGACTCGCAACTCACAATTCCCAACTCGCAACTCACAAATCCCAACTCACAACTCACAACTCACGTCCGCCTACTGTCCACCCTCTGTCCTCTGTCTTCTGTCCTCTGTCCTCTGAAACGCGGGTAAGCTAGGCACTGGTTATCGTGTAGGACGTTTCCGACGTGGGCGAGACTCTGGCGGGCGAGCGCATCTTGCTGGGCGTGTGCGGTGGCATCGCGGCGTACAAGGCGGCCGAGCTGGTGCGCCGGTTGCGCGAGGCCGGGGCGCAGGTGCAGGTGGTGATGACGGCGGCGGCCGGGCATTTCGTCGGCGCGGCGACGTTTCAGGCGTTGTCGGGGCGGCCGGTGCGCGATTCGCTGTGGGATGCGGCGGCCGAGGCGGCGATGGGGCATATCGAATTGGCGCGCTGGGCGACGGCCGTGCTGATCGCGCCGGCCAGTGCCGATGTCATCGCGCGGCTGGCGCACGGCCACGCCGATGACCTGCTGGCGACGCTGTGCTTGGCCACGACGGCACCGCTGACGCTGGCGCCGGCGATGAACCACCGCATGTGGCTGCATCCGGCAACGCAGGCGAACGTGGCGACGCTGGTCGCGCGCGGCGCGCGGGTGGTCGGCCCGGACGCCGGCGCGCAGGCCTGCGGCGAATTCGGGCCGGGGCGGATGGCCGAGCCTGCGGCCATCGTTGCCGCCTTGGTTGCAGCAAACACACCCGCAGGCGATGGCGTGCTGAAGGGTCAGCGCGTGCTGGTCAGCGCCGGCCCGACCTTCGAGGATCTCGATCCCGTGCGTTATCTGGGCAATCGCAGTTCGGGCAAGATGGGCTTCGCGATCGCCGCCGCCGCCGCCGAGCTGGGTGCCGCGGTCACCCTCGTCGCCGGCCCGGTTTCACTGGCCACTCCACCGGGAGTACGACGCATCGACGTGCGCAGCGCGCGCGACATGCATGCCGCTGTGCTGGCGGCGTTGCCGCAGGATCTGTACATCGGCGCGGCCGCGGTCGCCGATTTCATGCCGGCCCAGCGCGCCGAACACAAGATCAAGAAGCCGACCGACAGCCGCGATTCGGGGCTGTCGCTGGAACTGGTGCGCACGCCCGACATCCTCGCCGAAGTCGCCGCGCATCCGCAGCGGCCGGCGCGGGTGATCGGGTTCGCCGCCGAGACGACGGCGCTGGCGACGTCGGCGCTCGACAAGTTGCAGCGCAAGCGGGTCGATGCCATCGCCGCCAACCATGTCGGCGGTGGCTGCGGTTTCGATCGCGACGACAATGCGCTGACGGTGTATTGGCGTACATCGGACGGCGGCCACGCCAGTGCCGAACTCGGCCCGGCGCCCAAGTCGCAGCTCGCCCACGATCTGTTGCGACTGCTGTGCGATCGGCTGGGGCTCGCGGACGCACCGGCATGATCCGCGATGTGCAGATGCGCATTCTCGATCCGCGTCTCGGTCGGGATTTCCCGCTGCCCGATTACGCGACGGTGGCGTCGGCCGGGATGGATCTGCGGGCGATGATCGACGCCCCGTTGACGCTGGCACCGGGGCAGGCCGAGTTGATTCCGACCGGCATCGCCATCCACATCGGCGACCCGCAACTGTGCGCGGTGATCCTGCCGCGCTCGGGTCTGGGCCACAAGCACGGCTTCGTGCTCGGCAACCTCGTCGGCCTGATCGATGCCGATTATCAGGGACCGCTGCTGGTGAGCGGATGGAATCGCGGCAGCGCAGCCTTTACCATCGCCCCGGGCGATCGCATCGCGCAACTGGTGTTCCTGCCGGTGGCGCGGGTGGCGCTGCAGGTGGTGGACGAATTTGCCGACAGCGCCCGCGGTAGCGGCGGTTTCGGCCATACTGGCGTGCGTTGAAGCGGAGGCGGCACGGTCGCGGGCGCACGGGCGCCGGCAAATTCCGGCAGGGCCATCGCAACCGGGGGGATGCAGATGGGCAAGGACGAACACGACAAGCCGAAGACCGACGCCGCCATCAAGGCCGCGCTCGGGCGCCTGCGCCTGCCGATCGCGGCGGTGCTGGTGCTGCTGGCGATCCTCGTCGGCTGGGATGGCTGGCATCAGGGCGTGGCCGGGCGTGCCCAGGCGACGGTCGCCAGCGAAGGCGCGCGCCTGCAGAAGATCGAGCAAAACCTGCTGACCGAAATCGTCGCCCACTTCGATCAGGCGGCATCGGCGCCGGCGGTGGTGGCGGCCGTGTCCACCGGCGACGTGCCGGCGGCGACCCGCGCGTTCGAGAGGCAGTGGAGCGACGGCAAGACGGTCAAGTTCCTGACCACGGATCTCAAGGATGCCTATGCCGACCCCAAGCGTTTCGGTTTCGGCCGCCTGGCGGTGCTCAATTCCACCCAGCGCCATGGCGTGAGCCGGGTCGGGGTGGCGCGGGTGGACGGCCAGCCGCGGCTGGTGGTGGCCGGCGCTGTCAAGCAAGGCGGCGAAACCAAGGTCTTGGCACTGGTCGACCTGCCGATCGACGACGCGCGCACGCCGGTCACCGCCGCCAACCCCGGCAGCGGTTTTGTGGCCTTGAGCTTCCATGGATACGACGTGGCCGTGGCCGGTGATCGAGCGGTGGTCTCGCTGGGCGACAACCGGCAACTGGACGTGGGCGACAGCGGGTTCGTGATCCGCACCTCCAGCCCGCAGCCGGCGGCGAGCCTGTTCGGGGCCGATCCGATCGTCGACTACGTGCTGGCGGCACTGCTGCTGGCCGGCGGCTTCGCCTTGCTGAAATTCGGCGCGCGGCTGGCCGAAGCCGGCGCCGGCGGCGAGCCCGGCGCCGAGCTCACCGTGGCCGAGCAGGCTGCGGCCGAAGCGGCAGCAGCCGCGACGACCGCGGCGCCGAAGGTGGAAGTCAAGACCGCGCCCAAGCCGGCGGCGGTGGCGATCTCGCGCGAGATTTTCCGCGCTTACGACATCCGCGGCGAAGTCGGCAAGAACCTCGATGCCAGCGTCGCCCGTCTGATCGGCATGGCGATCGGCACCGTCATGCAAGAGCAGGGCTTGCGCGACATCGTGGTCGGCCGCGATGGCCGCACTTCCGGGCCGGAGATGGTCAACGCCCTGATCGACGGCTTGCGCCTGGCCGGCCGCGAGGTCATCGACATTGGCCAGGCGGCGACGCCGGTGTGCTATTTCGGTGCTTTCAATCTGCGCACCGGCTCGTGCGTGGCGGTCACCGGCAGCCACAACCCGCCCGATTACAACGGCTTCAAGATCGTGCTCGGCGGCGACACCCTCGCCGGGGATGCCATCACCGACCTTTATGCGCGCATCGCCGAGGATCGCCTGTACAAGTCCACCACCCAGGGCGGCTTGCAGCAACGCACGATCAACGCCGATTACGTGCAGCGCATCGCCGAGGACATCCAGCTCGAACGCAAGCTCAAGGTCGTGGTCGATGCCGGCAACGGCGTGGCCGGGTTGATCGCGCCGGAGGTGCTGGAGGCGATCGGCGCCGAGGTCGCACCGATCTTCTGCGAGGTCGACGGCAGCTTCCCCAATCACCATCCCGATCCGAGCGAGCCGAAGAATCTGGCGGATGCGATCCAGATGGTGCAGCGGCTGGAGGCCGACATCGGCCTGGCGTTCGACGGCGACGGCGATCGCCTCGGCGTGGTCACCCGCGCCGGCGAGATCATCTTCCCCGATCGCCTGCTGATGCTGTTCGCCGAAGACGTACTCAGCCGCAACCCCGGCGCCTGCATCGTCTACGACGTCAAATGCACCGGCCACCTGGCCGGGCACATCCTCGGCCACGGCGGCAGCCCGCTGATGTGGAAGACCGGGCATTCGCTGATCAAGGCCAAGATGAAGGAAACCGGCGCCGAGCTGGCCGGCGAGATGAGCGGTCACTTTTTCTTCAAGGAGCGCTGGTACGGTTTCGACGACGGCATCTATGCTGCCGCCCGCCTGCTGGAAATCCTCGCCGCGCGCCCGGAAACTGCCGACGAGATTTTTGCCGAGCTGCCGAAGGGATTTTCGACGCCGGAACTCAAGGTGCCGATGGAAGGCGGCGACGCGCATGGTTTCGTCGAGAAATTCCGCGAGCAGGCCAAATTCGACGGCGCGCGGGTGTCCACCATCGATGGCGTGCGTGCCGACTGGCCCGATGGCTGGGGGCTGGTGCGTGCGTCCAACACCACGCCGGTGCTGGTGCTGCGCTTCGATGCCGACAGCCCCGAGGCACTGGCGCGCATCCACAATGCATTCCGCGAGCAATTGCTGGCGGTGCAGGGCGGCCTGGCGCTGCCGTTCTGAAATCGGTGCGGCGGGATCGGCGATGCCGAGCCCGAAGGTGGCGGAGATGGCGAATCAGCCTCCCGGCGAGGGCGTCGGCGGCGGCGGTGCCGGCATCGGCGCGCCGCCATCGGCATGGGCCGACATCATCGCGGATTTCAATTGCCGGTAATGGGCCATGGTGGTGGCGCTTTCCTGTTTCAGGCTGGCGATCTGCGCCTCGGCCTGCAGCCGGGCCTGCAACTGGGAGAGGATGGATTCGTGCAGCTTGGCGATCTGCGCCAGCATGCCGGCGTCGACCGGCTTGTCCTGCAGTTCGTTGACCGATGCGGCGTGCAGGAACGAGGACAGGCTCTGTTGCTGGTTGTCCAGCCCCATGCGGATGCCTTTGACGTTTTCGACCTGCATCGAAATGCGATCGTCGTAGGCGCGCTGCAGATCCTTTTCGGTGGGGTAGGAGCTGAGCAGCACCTGATCGTTCTCGCGCGCTTTTTGCAATGCCAGCGCCGCCTGCGCGTCGGCGGCGGCCTTGGCTTCGGCGGCGGCGCGTTCGTCGGTGGTGAGCTGGCGATCGACTTGCTTGATGGTCAGGCCGCTGTTGCGGCTGAGCTCGGAGTGCGCCTGATTGAGCACATCGACCGGGATGTCGTCGCCGTAATGCACCTTGCCGTCGGGGCCGACCCAGCGATAGAGCTTCTGGCCGGGCGTGGGTTGGTCCTGGCCGTGGGCAGGCGGGAGGGCGACGACGACGATCGTTGCCGCCAGGGCGAGGGTGAGCGTGCGTACGAGCGTGGACATGGCCGACTCCCGGGCATCGGCGGCGTCAGGCCGCGGTTCCGTATTGCCGACGATACGCCATAAGTGCCTCGTGGTGCGCGGCCAGTTCGGGCTGTCCGGCCGCCAATTGCAGCAGTTCGGCCAGCCCTGCGATCGCCAGTACCGGGATGCCGTACTCGGCTCGCACCGCATCGGTGGCCGACAGCGCGCTGTCGCCGGCACGCTCCTGGCGGTCGAGGGCGATCAGCACGCCGCAGGGGGTGCCGCCGGCGGCACGAATGATGTCGATGGCTTCGCGGATGGCGGTGCCGGCGGTGATCACGTCGTCGACGATCAACACGCGCTGGCCGTGGAGCGACGCGCCGATCAGGCTGCCGCCCTCGCCGTGATCCTTGGCTTCCTTGCGATTGAAGGCCAGCGGCAGGTCGTGGCCCAGGCCGGCCAGCGCGATGGCGGTCGCGGTGGCCAGTGGGATGCCCTTGTAGGCCGGGCCGAACAGCACATCCGGCGCGATGCCCGATGCCAGCAGGGTGTGTGCGTAGGCCTGCCCGAGCGCCGCCAGCGCCGCGCCGCCGTCGAAGCGGCCGGCATTGAAGAAATAGGGGCTGATGCGCCCGGATTTGAGCGTGAACTGGCCGAAGCGCAAGGCATCGCGGGCGAGTGCGGCTTGCAGGAACTGGCGCTGGAAATCGTGCATGGGAGCCGGTGGTCGTCGGAAGGAAAGGCAGGCGGCGCCAAACGTGCTGTCCGGGCCTGGCCGCACCGCCCATCATGCGCGATCCGGCGCCGATCCGGCACGCTTTCAGCCGCCGTGCCGCTGCAGGTACGCCGGCGGCGCGCGATCGAGAAAGCCCAGCGCGTGGCAGTGGTTCATCACGTGCACGCCGCGGGCCTGCTGCTCGGCGGCGATGGCTTGCTGGAACGGCCGCATCAGCGTCCAGTGCAGTTTCGGCCGGTAGTGGTGCTCGGCGTGGTAGCCGTTGTTGAGCCACAACCAGTTGTAGAGCCTGTTGTGGGTGCTCACGCCCCACGCGATCGGCGTGTCCGGGTCGCCCTTGTAGTGCTCGTAATAGCCATTGAGCGACGACAGCGAGTGACCGAAATAATAGAACGGCACCAGCGCCAGGAACGCGCGCCAGTCATACACCGCACACACCAGATAGACACCGACGACGAGCGCGATTTCGATGCGGATCCAGCGCGCGCGCTCGGGGAATTTTTCCTTCACGCGGCGATAGACTTCGCCGATGTCGTCGCGGAAGTAGCTGTAGAAGGTGTACGTCCACACGCTCTCGGGTTCGCCATTCGTGCCGTGGCGATAGATCGACAGCGGGTCGATGGTGGTGCCGTCCTTGACCCGATCCATGTTGCCGACGTGATGGCGCAGATGGACGTGGTGGTAGAACTCCTGCGAAAAACCGTCGGTCAGCGACAGGATGATGCTGTACAGGCGATTGAGCCATGGCCAGCGGAAGAACGGGTTGTGGATCAGGTTGTGGCTGGAGCCGTTGATGCTCCACGAGATGCTGATCGAATACACCAGCGCCAGCGGAATCCACAGCGCCCACGGGATGGCGTGGAAACCGAAGAACAAGGTCGCCACGAAAATCAGATGAGCGATCACCATCAGCGCCGGAATGATGTCCCAGCGTGAATGCGCGAAGAAACTATGCGGCGGCATCGGTGGCAGGGTGGGCGTGCTCATGGCGGTCGGGTCATGCGTGCGGCGTGCGATGTTACGCCCGTCGGCGTCAAGGGGATGGCGCTGTCTCAGGCCCGCCGCAAGGCGAGCACGGCGTTGAGGCCGCCGAAGGCGAACGAGTTGCTCAACGCAGCCCGCAGCGGCTTCTCGCGGGCGGCGTTGGGAACATAGTCGAGATCGCAGGCCGGGTCGGCATCGATGAAGTTCAGCGTCGGCGGCAGCACGCCCTCGCGCAACGCGCCGATCGCGGCGATCAGCTCGATCGCGCCGGCCGCGCCGAGGGCATGGCCGTGCATGGATTTGGTCGACGACACCGCCAGCGCATCGGCGTGCGCGCCGAACACGGTGCGGATGGCGCGGGTTTCGGTGGGATCGTTGGCCGGCGTGCCGGTGCCGTGGGCATTGATGTAACCGATTTCGCTGGCGTCCATGCGCGCATCGGCGAGCGCGCCGCGCAGCGCCTTGGCAGCACCGTCGGCCGACGGCAGCACGATGTCGGCGGCATCGGCGGACAAACCCGCGCCGACGAACTCGGCGAGGATGTTCGCGCCGCGCGCCTTGGCGTGCTCCCATTCTTCCAGCACGAAAATGCCGGCGCCCTCGCCCAGCACCATGCCGCGACGCTGCTTGCAGAACGGACGGCAGGTGTCGTCGGCGGTGACGCGCACCGCTTCCCACGCCTTCACGCAAGGCACCGTCAGGCAGGCCTCGCTGCCACCGGTCACGGCGAAATCGACGCGGCCGCTGCGCACCATGTCGAACGCCTGCGCCATCGCATGATTGGCCGAAGCGCAGGCGCTGACCACCGCGAACGACGGCCCGGTGATGCCCAGATCCATCGTCACCTGGCAGGCCGGGGCATTGGCCATCAGGCGGACGATGGTGAGCGGGTGCACGTTGGCTTTCCGGTCGCCGTAGAAGCGCTTGGCAGTCTCGTCGTGGGTGTTCTCGCCGCCGATGCCGGTGCCGATGATGCAGGCGCTGCGTTCGCCGCGGCCGCCGCTGCGAAAATCCAGCCCCGACTGCGCCACCGCCTCGCGCGCGGCCACCAGCGCGAACTGGCTGACGCGATCGAGGAAGGTCAGCCGCTTGGGCTCGAAATGCGCGGCCGGGTCGAAACCGCGCACCTCGGCGGCGATCTTCACCTGCAGCAAATCGGTGGCGATGTTGGCGATCGGGCCGATGCCGGCGCGGCCTTCACGCATCGCCGCCCACGACGAGGCGGCGTCGTGACCGAGCGCGTTGATCGATCCCATGCCGGTGATGGCGACGCGACGCATTCTCTGCTCCCTTGCGATTCAGCCTGCTGCCGGCGGTGCGGCATTCTTCTCGGCCATCAGCTTCTCGACTGCCGCGACCAGCCCGCTGACGCTCTCGGTATCGATCGCCGGATCCTTGTCGGGCAGGGTGATGCCGAAGCGATCCTCCAGCTCGAAGATGATCTGCACGATGTCCAGCGAGTCGATCTCCAGATCCTTGAGCGTGGATTGCAGGGTGATTTTCTCCAGCGGGATGTGCGCTTCCTTGGCGATGATCGCGAAGATCGCGTCCTGGGTGCTTTCCATGGGTCACTCCGGGGGGTGGATGGGCGTGGGCGGGACGCCGGCGGCGTGGTCGCGGCTGCCAAGTTGCAGGATACCCGCGACGATGATGGCCGCGCCAATCCATTGCCTGACGGTGATCGCCTCGTGCAGGAACAGCCACGAGCTGAGCATCACCGCCACGAACACGATGGCGCTGGCCGGATAGGCGTGCGACAGCCGCATCTGCCGCAGGATCAGCATCCAGGCCAGAAAGCCGGCGACGTAGCAGGCCACCGCCAGCCACATCCAGCCATCGCCCACGGCGCGCGCGAATGCCGCGCCGCTGAAATCGAAGGCGCCGGTGGCCTGCCCGGCGAACTTCAGCGCCAGCTGCGTCAGCACTTCCACGCAGATCAGTGCCAGCCACGGCAGCAGCAGCCGCAGGCGAGGGCTGGCGGCGGTCACGCGCAGCGCTCCTGCGCGGCCGGCGCATCGTGCAGGCCCAGCGCGCGTTCGGCCAGCGCCATGCCGCGATCGAGCAGGCGGTTGCGATGGCGATACCACAGCCCGTTGCCCTGCATGACGCAGCCGAGGCGGAGTTTTTCCGTACCCAGGCCCTGACCGCCGTCGCAGCTGTGCAGGCCGTGTTCGATGGCGTGGCGGACGTTCTCCAGCCAGCTCACGTAGTACAGGTTCAGCTCGCGCGCCCGCGCATAATCCATGCCGATGTACTTGTCGAGCAACCGGCGACCATCGTGCAGCACGAGGTTGAAGGCGACCAGGTCCGCGCCGTGCCAGTAGCACACGCAGGCAGCGCGGCCGGGCAGCGCCGCCAGCACGTTGGCGAACCAGGCCGGGTTGAGTTCTTCCAGCCGCATCGGCGCCCGTGCCAGCGTCTGCCGATACAGTTGCGCCACGCGCTCGTCGATGCCCGCCAGATCGCTCCGCCATTGGATGCGCAGGTGTTCGCGCGAGCGCCACTTGCGGCGCAGATCGCGGCGAGTGGCGCGACCGAGCGAGGCGAAATAGCCGTCGAGATCGCGAAACGGCAGCGCCAGGCGGGCGCCGGGTTGGCCGGGCTGCTGGCGCAGGCCACAGGCGGTGAGCGCCGTGTGCAGCGTCGCGGCGCGATCGTCGGGCAGGTCCTTGATCGCCAGCAGTTGCGCGCGGCGGTTTTGCGCCTGCCGCTCGCAGGCCGCCAGGATCGCCGCAAGGCACGCCGCCTGCTCTTCGCCATCGGCATCGGCGGCGAAGCCGAGCGGGCAGGTTTCGGTCACCGGCGAGCCCAGCGCCAGCATGCGCGGACGCAGCAGCCCCGGCGCGGCGCGCGCCAGCGTGCCCACCATCCGCCGCAACGAGCCATCCAGCGTGGTGGCGAGCGGGTAGTCGGTGATGAATGCCACCGCCGCCGCGCGCAATTGCCCGCCGTCGCGAACGCCCACGTACAGCCACTCCAGGCCGACCAATGCCGCGCGTTCGCTGGCGCGATGGTAGGCCCAGCCTTCGAGTTCGCCGGGGAACAGGCGATCCCATTCGGCGGCGGTGAAATCCTCGATGGTGCTGGCGGTGACGGCGATCATCGTGGCCCGGTCAAACGTCGCGCACGGCCGGTCGCTGGCCGGACACGCGGCCGCTGGCGCAGCGGGCGAAGAAATCGGCCGAGCGCTCGACCACCTGGCGGTGCTCCTGGTCGATCGTGACCATGTGGTAGCTGTCGTGCAGCAGCAGCGTCTCGACCTCGGCGCCGACCCGGCGTTCGACCAGGCGGGCATTGCGCACGCTGGCGATGTCGTCGTCGGCCGCATGCACCACCAGGCACGGCGAGCGCACGCGATCGAGTTGCCGTTGCACGCGCGCCGACAACCGGTAGAACTCGGCCAGCGACGGCCACGGGTTGCCCGGCAGCCCGGCGGCCTGGCTGTCGCCGGCGAGCATGCTGCCGGCGATGCGCTGGCGTACGCGCTCGCTCTTGATGCCGTATGGCGGCTTTTCCATGAACCGGCGCTTGCGCCCGATGCCCAGCCGGGTGGCCAGCGGCAGCAGGAACGAAAGTTTGGCGATGCGCGGAATCGTCCAGCCGTCGTAAGCGAACGTGGTGCCGTACAGGGCCAGCCCGGCGACCTGGCGCGGCCGCTCGGCGGCGAGCTTGAGTGCGAGCAACGCGCCCATCGACAGCCCGCCGACGAACATCCGATCCACCCGCGCGCCCAGGCGATCGGCGGCATCGGTGACGCTGCGATACCAGTCGCGCCAGCCGGTGGCCAGCAGATCCTGCTCGCTGCCGCAATGGCCGGCCAGTTGCACGCCCAGCACGCTGTAGCCGGCCCGGTGCAGGCCCTTGCCGACGAAGCGCATTTCGGCGGGGGTGCCGGTCAGGCCGTGGATCAGCAGGACGCCGTCGCCACCGCCGTCGAGAAAGAATTCACTGGAATTGGACATGGTTCATCGATGGTTGCGTCGAGGTACGGGAAACGTCATGACAGTTGCGGCCAGCAGACCAATGCCACGCCCACGGCAATGGTGCCGGTGGCGCGCCACTCGCGCCAGCCGACCGCTTCATCGAGGAAGACGTGGCTGGCCAGGACGACGCCGCAGTACGCCAGCGCCGCGAACGCGATCGCCATGCTCAGCGGCGCCTGCGACAAGGCCGCGAACCAGAGCACGAACTCGACCGCGTACGCCGCCACGCCGGCGGCGATCCAGCGCGAGCCCGCCAGTTGCCGCAGCAAGCCGCGCGCGCCCGGTTGGGTTTGGCCATCGCCTTGCCCGAGCCCGAGTTTGAAACTGACCTGGCCGAACACCTCGCACAGCACCGAGCCGAGCAGCAGCGCGAAGATCAGCATCGCCCACCGTCCCCGGCAATCGTCGCCAGCAGCCGGCAGGTGACCTCGATGTTGCGCGCCCGGGCGGCGGCGTCCGGCGCGGCCCGTCGCGGCTGATCGCGGCGCACTTCCCAGCGCTTGAGCAGGTTGTCGAATTGCGGCGGCGAATGTTCGCCGCAGATGTCGGCGCCGGCCAGTTCGTGGCGGTCGACGATGGCTCCGATCAAGTCGAGCACCGCCTGCAGCGGCATCCGCCCTTGATCCCAATTGCTGATGGTTTCCGTTTCGGGCAGCACGTCCTTGTCGATGCTCAGCCAGACCGCGGTCGTGGCGATCTGTTCGAGGATCAACGCCCGTGCCTGCGCCGCCGGCAGGTCGGCCAGATTGCGCCAGTGCAGGTGGCCATCGGCATGGCGCCATGAGGGCCCGTCGGCCATCTTGCGCAACACCCGCGAAGGCGGGCGCGACCACGGGAACAGGCGCAATCGCCCCGACGCCAGCGCCGGCAGGTTGCCGCCCTTGAGATCCGGATGGGCGAGGTCGTCGCTGCACGGGCCGATCGTGATGATGCGCGCCACCCGTTCGTTGCGCAGCGCCTGGTTGATCCATGAGCCGCAATGCCAGCGTGGCGCCAGTCGCACCCAATCGGGATGATTGTCGAAGTGCACCAAGGTCACCGGCTCGCGCACGCGCTCGAGCAGCAACGGCGCCAGATGGTGGAAATCGCCCGAGCCGATCAGCGTCACCACCGGGTCGGGCGGCGTCGGCATCGCGCGCAGCCGTTCGCGCGCCAGCGCGATGGTGCGCGTGCGCGCCCACAGGCGCAGCGCGGGTGCCAGATCGCGCAGATCGACATCGCGGCAGGACAGCCAATTGCCTGCCTTCGTCAGGCGATCGTCGGTGGTCGATCCATCCAGTTCCAGCCGTTCCAGATGCAAACGCCGACGCATGCGTGGGCCCGCGTCCGCAGACGCCGGATCGGAGGTGCTCGATGCGGGCAGGATGGAAGTCGACATGGGCGTTGGCGCGCACAGCATCCGGCCGGCGCCGTTAAGCGGCGCTGCCGCCGAGGTTACGCGTTCGTTGCTCGCGGGCACCGGCAGGCCGCTCAAGCCGGCGCCAGCAAGCGCAATGGCAGCAAGCCCGAACCGCTGCCGGCGCCTTCCAGAACCAGCCGCCAGCGATGGCGTTCGCACAGCCGGCGCAGCATGCCCAGGCCGGCGATCTCATCCGAACGCTGCACGTCGATCGCCGTCGGCACGTCTTCGCTGCCGGCGAGAGCCGCTTCCGGCATGGTGTCGGCCGCCGCCAGCCGCAGCCCGGCGCCATCGACGTCGATATGCAGATCCTGCCCGAAGCTGCCATTGGCCATCGCCCGCAGCAACAGGCGCAGCATCGTCGCCAGCAGCCGCGGGTGGGCATGAATGGTGGCGTCGGGCGCGCAGCGCACGCCCACGCACACCTGCGCGTGATCGAGTTCGGGCTGGTATTCGGTCAATGCCGAGGCGATCGCGCCGCGCCATTCGACGACGCTCGCCGGATGGTCGACGGCCTCGTCGGAGACGGTCACCAGCAGCAGCGCATCGATCAGCAACCCGATCTCGGCGGCGCTGCGGCGGATGCGCTGGATCTTGCGCCGTGCCGGCGCCTGCACGATCTGCGCATCGAGCAGATCCAGCGCGCCCTGCAAGGTGGTCAACGGCGTGCGCAGCTCGTGCCCGGCATCGACCGAGAACAGCACCTCGCGCTCGATCGCCGCGTTCACGCGCGATTGATAACGCAGGAAGGCATTGGCCAGCGCGCCGACTTCGTCGTGGCGGTGGTCGTCGGCGATGCCGTGCAGTTCGACACCCGGATCGGCGCGTTCGACCTCGTGCGACAGCCGCAGCACCGGCGCCAGCATGCCACCGGCGAGCAGCCGGCCCAGCCACGCGCCCAGCGCGATGCCCAGAGCGATCATGGCCGCCAGTTCCTCGAGGAAGCGGCGCTCACGGTCGGGCGAGTCGGGCAGGCCGGCGACGATCACCATGCGCCCGACCGGCGCGGTGCCGATGCCGACGAAGTGATCGCCGGAGCCGAACACGTCGTCCGGCGCCTCGTGGACGCCCGCGGCCAGCGCATGCGTCCAGGCCGGCGAGGTCGGCGCTTGCCCGGGTCGATCGAGATAGACGCTCTTCCACGGGCTGCGCTGCAAATGCTGATCGCCGGCATCGTTGCCGTGCTGGGCGATCTGCGCGTCCAGTTCGGCCGTCATCTCCTCGCGGATCAGGATGGTTTCGTACTGGTCGGCGATGTTCTCGGAGACGAACGCCAGGCACACGCCGATCGCGCCGCCGAGGGCGGCGCAATACACCATCACCCGCGTGCGCAGGGAGGTCTTACGTGGCAGCAGGCGGAGCAATGCGGTACCCGAAGCCGTGGACGGTCTGGATCAGCGGTTGCTCGAAGTCGCGGTCGATCGCCGCGCGCAACAACGAAACGTGGGTGTGCAGGCGCGCCGCGTCGTGATCGGAATCACCCCACAACGCTTGCGCCAGATCGGCGTACAACAGCACGTTCGGCGTCTTGGCCATCAGCGCGGCGAGCAGGCGCAGCCCGGCCGGCGATACCGTCAACGGCTGCCCATCGCGGGTGACGCTGCGCGACGCCAGATCCAGCACCAGCGGGCCGGCGCGCAACAGCGCCGGCGACAGCCGTTGCAAGCGCCGGTGCAGTACCTGGATGCGCGCGGCCAGTTCACGCAGCTCGAAGGGTTTGGTCAGGTAGTCGTCGGCCCCGGCCTCGAACCCCAGCAGCTTGTCTTCCAGCCGGTCGCGCGCGGTCAGCATCAGGATCGGCGCCGTCTTGCCCTGCGCGCGGTAGCGGCGGCAGACCTCGATGCCATCCAGCCGCGGCAAGCCCAGGTCGAGCACGATCACGTCGTAGGCGTTGGCCAGCGCCAGCGCCAGCCCGGACGAGCCATCGCCGGCGTGATCCATCACCTGCCCCTGCATTTCGAGGAATTCCCAGATGTTTTCCGCCATCGCCCGCTGATCCTCGATCAGCAGCACGCGCAGCTTGGCTTGGGGTTGGCTCATGGGCAGGGCAGGACAGGCGACGTTCCATTGTAGACGGCGCCGGGGGCGGCAAGTTCATTGGCGGCGAAGTTCCATTCCCGATGGCTCCGCTGGCCTGCGTGTGCGGCGGCGCGCAGCGCAGGCTGCAGCGGGGCGGCTGAATGTACTCATTCCGCGCGCGGCGGCCCATGCCCGCGGGCACGGCCGAGGGCACGACAGGAACCGGGAAGGCAGTGGCGCGCTCGGCGGGATTCGAACCCACGACCCTTGCCTTCGGAGGGCAATACTCTATCCAGCTGAGCTACGAGCGCGTTTTGCAGGGGGGACAATATCTCGGCGGGCACGCCTTTCCTGCGTGGAGCGCACGTGCCCGGGCGGCAAGTATACCGCAGTGATGCGTGCGGCCTGCGAACGCGGTGGTCGTGGCTTGCAATCCTGGCGAGCGGGCCAGATCGGTCGGTGACTGGGTGGCGCCCGGATCGTGTTCGTCGAGAGCACTGCTTTTTCCGCGCGGAACGGGAAATCGCGGCCATCATCGGCGAAGATCGACCCGCAGGTTGCGGGAATCGATCGATGGCGAGCCATGTCGAGGTCACGGCCATGTCCTTCGACGAGGTAGTTCGCGCTGCCGCCATCGCCGAGGTTCGTCAACTTCGTGATCGCTTCGGCGGGCGCATCCCGAGCGCGAGTCTTGCTGAGGGCATCGTTCTGCATGGCGAGCGCATCCCGATCCGGAACCAGCAAAAGGGCATCTTCGAGTCGGCGGCGCTCGCTTGCGACGGCGCGGCATTGAGCATCCAGACCGCGCTCGTTTGCCTTGCGCGGACCTGATTGGCCCCGACTCTCAGCCAGGCGCGATCGTCACGACGCGGTGCCGCGCGGCGCGAACTCGTCATCCCCGCGAAGGGCTTCCCGCCTTCGCGGAAGTGCCTTGCAACGGGAACGCCGGTCAATGACGTGGCTGAGGAACAGGTATAGTCAGGTGCGCGGGTGTGCGCGATCCGGATGCGGCAATGATCGCCTGCAAATGCCGCGGCACCGATCCGGCGCGAACGCGCGGCGCATCCGGAAAACCTCGCGCTGCGTCGGGCCCTGCAGATGCGGGTTCCGCTGATCTGCCGCGTCGGCGTCCACCCGGGCATCCACGACGCCATCGTGCCGGTGCATGTCGCCGACGTTGATGTCGTCGACGTTGCGCCCGCTCGGTTCGAATGCACGTTGTTGGCCGACTCGCGGAATTCCGCGCTGCCTGACGGTCGAACTCACGCCACCGGCGGCAGCCTGACGGTGCGGTTGCGGCCTTGCGCCTTGGCCGCATACAGCGCGCGATCGGCGCGCCGGAACAAGGCGTCGAAGTCGTGGTCGTCGGGGGCCATTCCGACCAGGCCGAGGCTGGCGGTCAGGCGCAGATCCGCCGGCAGGCCGGCGGTATGCAGATCGCATGGCAGGGTGCGGATGCGTTCGGCGGTCGCGCAGGCGTCGTCGCCGCCGACTTCCGGCAGCAGCACGCAGAATTCCTCGCCGCCGGTGCGGGCGCACAGGTCGGTGGCACGCACCGCCTTGCGGCAGCAGGCGGCAAAGTGCGCCAGCGCCAGGTCGCCGATCGGATGCCCGTGCACGTCGTTGATCTGCTTGAAGTGGTCCAGGTCGATCGCGATCAGGCTCAGCGGCAGGCCATGCTCGCGGCAGCGCGCGAACTCTGCGGCGGCGCGCTCGAAAAAGTGGCGGCGGTTGGCCAGGCCGGTGAGGCTGTCGGCCCGCGCCTGCCGTTCCAGTTCCTCCTTGAGCGCATGCAGTTCGGTGATGTCGGTGCTCAGGCCGATCAGCGCCGGCGAGCCTTCCGGGCTGGTCCAAGGCACGATCACGCTCCAGTAATGGCGACGGCGACCGGCGGCGTCGACGAAGGTTTCCTCGCTGACGTGGCGCTTGCCGCTGGCGAGAATTTTTTGATCCTGCGCCCAGAAACGATCGGCGACGGCCGGCGGCATCAGTTCGCTGTCGAGGCGGCCGACGATGTGTTCGGCCGGTTGCCCGAATACGCGCGCCGCCGGCTGGTTGGCGTACAGGAAGCGGCGATCGGCGCCTTTCATGTAGACCAGCGCGTCGATGTTGTCGAGGATGGTGTCGAGCAATTTCTTTTGCTCGCGCACGGCGTCTTCGAGGCGCTTTTTGGCGGTGATGTCGTGGGAGATGCCGATCAGGCCGGTGATGGCGCCGGTGGCGTCGCGCAGCGGTTTCTTGATCGACCAGTAGGTGCGCCACTCGCCGGTGGCGTGGATGAAATTGGTTTCCTCGCGGGCGATGGTCTGGCCGTCATCGAGCACGCTGCGGTCGCTCTGGCGCAGTTCGGCGCCATGTTCGCCGATATCGACGAAATCGGTGAAACTCTTGCCGAGCACGTCCTCCAGTTGCAACGACGGGCCGAGCAGATCCAGCACCAGCCGGTTGGCGTAGGTGTAGCGGCCGGAAAGGTCGGTGGTGTAGACGAACGCACCCACCTCGTCGAGCAGGATGCGGTAAGGCGTCTGGCCGGTGCTGCCTGGCGGCGGGTTGGCTGTGGACGCGGTCATGTGCGGCAGGATCCTCATCGCCCGAACGCGATGGCCGGCATCGCCACCGCTGTGGCAACGGTACACGTCCTGCCGCCGGCAGGGAATGCCGGTCGTGGCGGTGGCGACAAGCGGTCAGGGCAGCACGATCAGGCGGGCGACGGCATCGGCGCCGCACCAGACGAACGCGTATTGCTGCAATTGCGCGGCCAGTCGTTTCGCGGCATCCAGATCCAGTCCGAACACGAGGTAGCTGGCCTCGCCGGGCCAGCCGTTGTCGGGGTGCTGGCCGATGCCGGCGGTGAACGTCAGCCCGCGCCGCGCCAGCACCCGCGCCAGCACCGCTTGCCGACGTGCGTTGGCGGCCGCGGCGAGCTGCTGGCTGTGCGGGTTGCAGGCGGTCAGGAAGGCGCTGCAGGTCACCTGGTGGCGGGCGTGCTCGGCACGCACGATGGCGCTGGCGTGGCCGATCCGCAGCGTGAAGGCGGGCGGTCCGGATACCCGGTACTCGGTGTCCAGGTAGGCTTGCAGCAGATCCGGAGGCAGCGTCGATGGCGGCATCGGGAGCGCTTGTCCAGGGCGGCGACGGCGCCCGCGCGGGCACTGCAACGCCTCAGTATTCGGGTTTTTGCTCGCGCGCCAGCAGTTGCCGCAGGCACTCGGCCGGGGTGAGCTGGCCGTGCAGCACGCGCTGCACGCGGGCGGCGATCGGCAGTTCGATGCCGAAACGATCGGCTTGGCGCATCACTTCATCGGCGGTGTCGACCGATTCGACCACCTGGCCGATCTGCGCCACCGCGTTGGCGATCGATTGCCCGCGACCAAGCGCCAGTCCCAACCGCCGGTTGCGCGACAGATCGCCGGTGCAGGTCAGCACCAGATCGCCCAGGCCGGCCAAGCCCATCAGGGTTTCGGCGCGGCCGCCGAGGGCGGCGTTCAGGCGCAGCATCTCGTTGAGGCCGCGGGTGATCAGGCCGGCGCGGGCGTTGAGGCCCAGGTTCATGCCGTCGGCGACGCCGGTGGCCACCGCCAGCACGTTCTTCATCGCTCCGCCCAGTTCGGCGCCGCGGATGTCGTTGCCGGTATAGGCGCGGAAGGTGGGGCCGTGCAGCACCCGCGCTACCTTGCGCGCGAAGGCGTCGTCGTCGGAATGGACGGTGACCGCGGTCGGCAACCCTTGCGCCACTTCGCGTGCGAACGACGGCCCGGTGACCACCGCCAGCGGCACGCCCGGACCGAGCACGTCGGCGGCGACTTCATGCAAGAACCGCCCGGTGCCGGGCTCGAAGCCCTTGGTCGCCCACGCCACGCCGGCGCCGGCCGGGCGCAGCGGCGCGATCGCGCGCAGGGTCTGGGGGAAGGCGTGGCTGGGTACCACCAGCAGCACCAGACCGGCGTCGGCCAGCACCGTCGCCAAGTCGCTGCTGGCCTGCAATTCGGCCGGCAGCGGCACGTCCGGCAGGTAGCGCTGGTTGCGATGCGTGCGCGCGATCGCCGCGAGCTGCTCGCCATCGCGCCCCCACAGCACGGTCGGCACGCCGTTGCGTGCCGCCAGTGCCGCCAATGCGGTGCCCCACGAACCGGCGCCGATGACAGCCAGCCGTGGCGGGACGGCAGTCATCGCCAGCCAGCGCGGCTCAGGCGTTGCCGACCGCAGGCTGCTGCGCCTGCTCCATGCGCCGGCGCAACTGCTCGCCGTAGACCGCCTCGAAATTGATCGGCTGCAGCAGGAACGGCGGGAAGCCGCCATGCGCGACCAGATCGCCCAGCGCCTGCCGGGCATACGGGAACAGCACGTTCGGGCAATGGCTGCCGAGCATCATGTCCAGGCTGGCATCGTCGAAGCCGATCAGGCCGAAGATGCCGGCCTGCTCGACTTCGGCCAGATACGCCGTCTTGTCGTTGATGGTGCAGGTCAGGGTGATGCTGAGGCTGACTTCGTACATGTCCGGCTCGAAACGGCCCACCTTCTGGTTGAGGTTGAGCTGCAGCTGCGGCATGGCTTGCTCCTGGAACGCCGCCGGCACGCCGGGGGCTTCGTAGGAGACGTTTTTCAGATACAGCTTGTGCACCATGAACTGCGGGCCTTGCGGGGCGGTTTCGGCGCCGGCGGCGCCGTTGCTGGCTTCTTCGGCCATGGATGTGGACTCCGGGGTGGTTGGTGCGGGAAAGACGCGGCAGGTCGCGCGTGACCAGAAGCGGGATTATCCCACACCCGGCCGGAAATGGATGCGGTTCGCGCGCGGCCACGCGGCATGGCCAAGGGCGCTGGGCGAACCGGGGCCGGGTTTTATCCGCCGCGCCCGCGCCGGAGCGGCAGGTCGGCCGACTGCCATGCGGCGATGCCGCCGTCGAGCCAGAAGACGTGCTTGAAACCGGCCTTGTGCAAGCGTTTGGCGGCACCGGCCGAAGTGGTGCCGTTGCGGCACACCAGCGCGACCGGCAGCTCGCGGACTTTGGCCAGATCCTTGTTCTCCGGATCGAACTGGCTCATCACCACGTTGCGCGAGCCGATCACGTGGCCTTTCTCGAAATCGTTGCTGGCGCTGACATCCACCACCAGCACGCCGTCGCGGTTGATCATGTCGGTCAGCCGGCGCGGATCGATGGCGCGATAGCCGCGGGTGAAGCGCGTCAATTCGTTGCCGATCAGGGCGACGGTGACGCCGATCAGCCCGAGCACCAGCAAGGTGTGGTTGGCGAAGAAGGTTTGCAGTTGGTCGATGGGCACGATCGAAGCAGCCACGGCAGGGGCGGCGATTATAGTCCGGCCCGGCTCACTGCTGCGGCGAGATGTCCGGCAGGCCGCTGACCAGCCACCACGTCTTCGCCACCGGATCCCAGCGCCAGTGCTCGTGGTAGACCACGCTGCGCGGCACCTGGGTGTTGCGGTTGATCAGGTCGAGCCGGACCTGCTGGTCGACGGTTTCCTTGCCGGCCACCTTCGACATCACCTCGTATCCGGACACCTCGACCTGCTTGAAGCGTTCCTTTTCCAGGTCGGTCAGCGGGTGCTCGCTCTTGGTTTTCGGGTCGACGAAGTCGTAGGCCTTGTTGAAATCGCCCCAGCGCATGGCGCCGGCGAAATCGTAGAACACCAGTTCGCGGGCGCGATCCTGATTGGGCTTGATGTTGCCGCAGCCGGCGAGCAGCAGCACGCAGGTGGCGCCGGTGAACAGCACGTTGCGCCATGACGGGCGCTGGCGACGGGAAACGGACATCGAACCTCCGCAGGCGTGGGCATCGCCGGCGCGGCGGCGATCGGCTGGCCGCGTCGGCGAGGACTAGACTAACCGATCGGACGGATCGCGACGAATCGACCCGACAGCACCGCCGCCTCGCCGCCGGCCGCCATCGGCACCCGCGCCTGCATCGCGATGCGCGCCTTGCCGTGGCGTTCGAGTGTTTCCAGAAACGGCGCGAACGCCTCGCCGTCGGCCGGCGCGGCCTCGGCGATCAGGTCGTCGTACAGCGGCGCCAGATACTTGACCTGGCTGTCGGCGACGTAGATTTCGGCGGCAACGCCGTGCAATTGCAGGTGCAGGTTGATCCAGCCCCACGCCGCCAGCGTCATCAGCCCGGACAGGCTGCCGCCGAAGGCGCAGCCTTTGTCGTTGACGTTCGCCGCCAGTGGCGCCGCCAGCCGCAGCACGCGCCCGTCGCACGCCAGCGGCCGCACGCCCATCGCCGCCACCGGCGGCATCTTGCGGCAATGGGCCGCCAGTTGCGCCAGCGCGCCGGCGATGTCGGCGCCGGCCGCGCCCGCGCGGGCGGCCTGTGGCGAGGTTGTGCGAAGCTGTCGCGATGCGCTCGTCGATGCCACCGTCTGCCCTGCCTTTGTCGAATTGGTTCGTGCTGTCGCTGCGGCCGGTCGGCCAGCATCGGCGTCTGCTGCAGGCAGCGCGGCGACTCGGCGCCGCCGGCATCGCGCTGCCCGGCCTGCGTCTGGCGGCGCGGGAGGATACGCCAACTCGCGCGGCCTTGGACAGCGCTTTATCTGCCGAGCTGGTGATTTTCACCAGCCCGCCGGCGGCGCGATTTGCCATGCGCCTGCGCACGGAAGCGAACGCGCGCCGGCACCTCACGTCACGGCCTTTCGCGCTGGGAGCGGCCACCGCCGCGGCGCTGCGCCGCGCCGGCGGTGCCGATGCGGTGCTGCCCGCGCGCGCCGACAGCGAGGCGCT
The DNA here is from genome assembly GCA_018240435.1 of Pseudomonadota bacterium. GTDB lineage: Bacteria > Pseudomonadota > Gammaproteobacteria > Xanthomonadales > Xanthomonadaceae > SZAS-103. Next base: position 65,280 of record JAFEFT010000010.1, on the reverse strand, counting down.
GCTGGATCTGCCCGAGCTGCGTGTGGTTGCCGGCCGGCGGGTCGGGCTGGTTACTGCGCCGGGCGGGCGCGGCCTGCTGGCGGCCGGTTTGCGCGAGCGTGGCGCGCGTCTGGCGATCGCCGAGGTCTACGAGCGTCGCCCGGCGCGGCTGACCGCACGCCATCATCGCGCGCTGCTGGCGGCGCGCGGCGATGGCGCGGTGTGCCTGACCAGCGCCGAGGCGCTGGCGAACGTGCTGGCAGCCTTGCCGGAGGCGGCGCGCGCCCGGTTGCTGGGCTGCGTGGCGGTGGTCAGCAGTGCGCGGTTGGCGAAGATTGCCGCGGCGGCCGGTTTCGCCAGCGTCGCGCTCGCCGCGGCGCCGACCCCGCGGGCCTTGCTCGACGCGCTGGTCCTGCATGCTCGCCGGCGAGGCTTCCGGTAGCATTCCGCTTCGTCCCGCATGCGTCTTGCCCATGTCCGGCAACCAATCCGTCGAAACCACCGCGACTGCGCGCCGCCAGCGCGGGCGTGGCCCGATCTGGCTGCTGTTGCTGGCCGTGATCGCCATCGCCGGTGGCTTGGCGTGGCGCAGCGGGGTGGGGCTGCAAACACCGTCGGCGACGCCTGCCAACGCCGATGCCGGCGACGGCGCCGATGCCGGCGATCCGGTCGGCGATCCGGCCGCGGCGATCAAGGCGCTGCGCCGCGAGCAGCGCGACCTGGCGCAGCGATTGAGCGACGTCACCGGCAGTCAGCAGGTGCTGCGCGAGGAAGTGCTGGGCGTCGGCGATCGCGCTGCTTTGCTGGAGCAATCGGTGGCGCGCATCGCCAGCCCGCGCGGTCAGGGCGAGCAGGCGCTGCGGCTGGATGAAGCCGAGCTGCTGCTCACCATCGGCCAGCAGCAGGTCGAACTGGCCGCCGATGTCGATGGCGCCTTGCGCGCCTATGCGCTGGCCGACGGCGTGCTGGCCGGATCGACCGATCCGTCGGTGGTGAACCTGCGCCAGCCGCTGGCGCAGGAAATGGCGGCGCTGCGCGCCCTGCCGCCCGATCCACGGCGCGTCCTGGGCAGTCGCCTCGACGCCTTCGAATCCAGCCTGGCCGCACCGGCGTTCGTCGATACCACCAATACGGCGGTGCAGCCGGCCTCGTTGTTCGATCGCGTCGTCGGCAGCATGGTCGAAGTCCATCACGCGCAAGCGCGTGACTTGCTCGATCCGACCCGGCGCGAGGCGGCGCTGACGGCGGTGCAGATGGAAGTCACGCTGGCGCGGCTGGCGCTGGAGCGGCGCGATGCCGACGCCTTCCACGCCGCCGTGGACCGCATCGCCGGCTGGCTGCCACGGCTGTATTCGCCGGCGACGGTGGCGCGTCAGCGCGCTCAGCTCGATGCGATGCGCGAGCTGCCCTTGCGCATCGCCGTTCCCTCGCTCGGCGCCACCTTGGCCGAGCTGCGCCGCTTGCGCCTGGAGCAACCGCCGCCAGCGCCGGCAACGCCCGAGCCGGCGCCCGCCGCCGCGCGGACGCCGGCGCATGGCGCCACCCACGCCGGCAAACGCGGCGCACCATCGCGATGAAGCTCTTTCGCAGCTTGCTGATCTGTCTGGCGCTGGCCGTGCTCGGCGCGTTGGCGTGGCAACGATTGGCCAACGATCAGGGCCAGGTCATCGTCAGCCTGGGCGATACCGTTTATGTCACTACCGTTTCCAAGGCGCTGGTGTTGCTGTCGTTGGCACTGGCGGCGCTGGCGGGCCTGCTGGCGCTGCTGCGCTTGCCGTTCCGACTGTGGCAACGGCGACGGCAGCGGCAAACCCAGGCGTGCATGGGCGGTGGCCTGCTCGCCTTGCACGAAGGCCGGTGGGCGCGTGCCGAAAAACTGTTGCTGAAAGCGGCCGCGCACGGGCCGTTTCGGGCTGCGGCGCGGCTGGCGGCGGCGCAGGCAGCACAGGCCCGTGGCGATGGCGATGCCAGCGCCGCGCATCTGGCCGCGCTCGGCGAGCAGGCCGACGCGCCATCGGTGGCACTGGTGCGCGCGCAACAGGCGCTGGATGCCGGCCGCAGCGATGACGCCCTGGCCGTGCTCGATGCCGTCGCCGGCGCCACGCCGGCCTCGCCGCGCGCGCAGCTGCTGCGGGTGGCGGCGCTGCGCGCCAGCCATCGCGCCGGCACGGCCCTGCCGCTGCTGGGCGCGCTCAGGGCCGCACAGGTGGTGCCGGCGGCACAGTGGGCCCGATTCGAAGCGGCCACCAGCGCGCAAGCCTTGGCCGAGGCGGCCGATGCGCACGTGCTGGCCGATCTGTGGGAGCGCCTGCCGGCAGCGCTGAAATCGAGCCCGGACACCGTTGCCGCCTACGCCGGTCGCGCCGCCGATCTCGGCATGGAAGACGCGGCCGCCAACGCGATCGCCGCCGCCCTGCAAAGCCAGTGGGACGAAACGCTGGCGCGCCAGTACGGCCTGCTCGGGCCTGCCCGCGACATCGCCGCGACGACGCGGCTGGAAACCGCCGAAGGATGGCTGGGCGCGCATTCGGACAGCCCGGCGCTGGCATTGACGCTCGGTCGTCTGGCGCGGCAATTGCAGCAATGGGGCAAGGCCGAGGACTGCCTGCATCGCGCCATCGCCCAAGGCGCCGGCGCCGAGGCGTGGGAGCAACTCGGCCACGTCCACGTCGCCCGCCACGACGATGCCGGCGCCAGCCGGTGTTACGCCAACGCCCTGCGTGCGCTGCGCGGTGAACCGGTGACGCCGCTGGAGCGCAGCCTGCGCGAGCAGATCTTCGCGGCGGCGGTGAGCGAGCAGCGCGACGAGCACGGCGTGCCGCGCCTGCCGCAGTAGACTTCCGACTGATGCGGCGGTTCGCGTCGGGCGCGGTGCATGGCGCCGGGAAGCGAGCACCCTCGAATGCCCGCCGCGACGCACTGCCAGCCCTTTGGCGTGCGTTCGGCGCGCCGCTTCAGCGCTCGACGATCGCCGCCACGCCCATGCCGCCGGCGGTGCAGATCGAGATCAACGCGCGACCGCCGCCTTTTTCCTTGAGCAGCTTCGCCGCGGTGGCGACGATGCGCGCGCCGGTGGCGGCGAACGGATGCCCGACCGCCAGCGACGAACCGACCACGTTCATCTTCGCCGGATCGATGCGGCCGAGTGCGCCGCGACCGAGTTGCTGGCGACAATAATCATCCGACTCCCACGCCCGCAGCGTGCACAGCACCTGCGCCGCGAAGGCTTCGTGGATTTCGTAGAAATCGAAATCCTGCAAGGTGAGGCCATTGCGTTCGAGCAGGCGCGGCACCGCCAGCGTCGGCGCCATCAGCAGGCCGTCGCCGGCGACGAAATCCACCGCCGCCACTTCGGCATCGCGCAAGTAGGCTAGCGGCTCGTGACCGTTCGCCTTCGCCCAATCTTCGCTGGCCAGCAGACAGGCGGCGGCACCGTCGGTCAGCGGCGTCGAGTTGCCGGCGGTCAGCGTGCCTTGCCCGGAAGTCTTGTCGAACACCGGCTTGAGCGCGGCGAGTTTTTCCAGCGTGCTGTCGGCGCGCAGATTGTTGTCGCGCTCGATGCCGCGGAAGGGTGCGATCAGATCGGCGAAGAATCCGCGCTCGTAGGCGGCGGCAGCTTTTTGGTGCGATGCCAGCGCCAGCGCGTCCTGATCTTCGCGCGCGATGCGCCATTGCTTGGCCATCGCCTCGCAGTGATCGCCCATCGACTGGCCGGTGCGCGGCTCGGCGACGCCGGGAAATTCCGGCTTGAGTTCGCGCAGACGAAAGCCGGCAAACGCGCGCAGCTTGCCGCCCGTGTTGCGCGCGCGTGCGGCCGCCAGCAGCCGCGAACGCAGCTTGGTGCCGTAGGCGATCGGCACGTCCGAGGTGGTATCCGAGCCGCCGCCGATGCCGACCTCGATCTGTCCGAGCGCGATCTTGTTGGCGATGTGGACGAGGGTGTCCAGGCTGGTGCCGCAGGCGCGCTGCATGGTGATGCCCGGCGTGTACGGCGACAGCCCCGACGACAGCGTCGCCTCGCGGCCAAGGTTCCAGTCCGACGAATGTTTGATGACCGCGCCCATCGCCACTTCGCCCAGGCGCTGGTCGTGCAGGCCGAAGCGCTCGACCAGCGCGCCGAGGGTGCGGATCGACAGGCCGAGATTGCCGACCTCGACATAGGCGGTATTGCTGCGGCAGAACGGAATGCGCACGCCGCCGAGGATGGCGACGGGGCGGGCACTGGCGTGACGATCGGCAAGACTCATGCGGCGGCTTCCGTGGCGGTGGCGGCAGCCAGCGTGCCCGATGGCGCTAGAGCAAACGCACGCGGCGGGCTATAGAGTACGGCCTGCCCGCCGTCACGCGCACCGCCCATGCCCGCAACCGATCGCAAGCTGCTGCTCGTCCTCGCGCTGGAATTGCGCCCCGGCGAACACGCCGGCCGCGACGCGCTCGATCCGGCGCAGGCGGCACGGCTGGCCGCGGGCATCGCCGAGGATCTGGCGAAACTGGCACCCGCCGCCGCGCACTGCGATCTGGCCGTGCTCGGCGCGCACTACGATTCGATCGAACTGCTGCGCCCCGGCTGGCCGGTGCACGCCGCGCTCGACTCGCTGGCGCAGCGCGCGCCGATGGCTGCCGCCGGCGATGGGGGTGCCCGCATCCTCGCTTTCGGCGCGCACGCCGGCGCGCTGCCCGAAGCGGTGCCGTCGCCCGACGCCGACTACGCACAGGGTGCGATGCGCCTGCTGCCGCTGCTGTTGCGCGCCCGCGGCGATGACGCACCGGCGCTGGCTGAGGTGGTCGCCGAGTTCGAACACATCCTGCTCGAACGCGGCATGGCCGGCGCCGCCACCGCCTTGTTCGCGCAAGACGCCTTCGCCGCGCCGATCGAGCATGCGCGCTATCTCACCGTCCACGATCTGACGGCGATGATGGCGATGCAATACGAGCACGCCGGGCTTGGCCCGTTGTGGCCGCTGATCGAAACCGCGTTGCTGGCAGCGCACGAGGAAACCTGGCTCGACGCCCCGCCCGAACCGCTGGCGCGTTACGGCGATGGCGAAGTGCGCATCGCCCTGCTCGACGCCGATGCCTGGCGCGCCGGCGGCTTTGCACCGCCTTCAGCGGGCACCGACGCCGCCAAGCTCGAACGCGCTTTCGAGCGGTTCGAGGCACGACAGCGCCAGTTCGCGGCGGTGCTGGCGGCGCACGGGATCGCGGTGACGTTCGTGCATTGTCCGCAGGGCGGAGAGTTGCGTGATTCGATGCAGAGCTGACCGATGACCGCGACCGAAACGCTTGTGGATCCGGCGAAGCCAGCGTTGGTCTGGAAGCGTTACGTCGGTGTACTGCTGGCGAGTTTCGTGATCGTGTGGGCGGCGTTCAACCCTTTGTCCCGATTCGTGTCTCCGGGATGGGTAGGGTTATTGGCCAGCATTCCGGCTGTCTGGGCGCTGCGTGGCCTTATTATGGTCGTCGGACATCGCCTGCTGCCGCCCGCGATGAAACCTTTCGTCGGTGCATTGCTCGGCTGTTTGCTGACGACAGTGCTTACGATCATGCCCGGTGGTGGCTTCATGCTCTGGCTGGTCGCCATTCCAGTCGCGATCTGGGCGTTGGCGAACCTCGCAATCGTTCGCGCCAGACGTGAATCGATCCGTCGATGCGGGATCATCTTGTGCCTCTGGCTGACCACGTTTCTGGTCATCCTTGGTGTCCATGCGTACTGGGCGATGGACGCGCGGCGTGCTGGCGATGCTTACGTGCATGCGGTCGAACGTTACAGGTCAGTTCACGGGTCTTATCCAGCGGACATACAGGCCGCTGGACTCATGCCCGAACGCAAGCGCTACATGCTCGGCTACAGCCTGTACAAAGGCAAACCGGTTCTGCTCTACGCCGGAACATTCACGATATTCACGAGCTACGACTACGATTTCGATCACAGGGTCTGGGTGTTTCGGGCCGATTGACTCGCATGCTCGCTCTACGCGGACGCACCGGCACATCGCAGCCCACCCGCTTCATCAAAGCGCTGCAAACTCCTCCTCGAACACGAAATACCCCGCATCGCCCATCCCCAGCGCCGCGTAGGCCGTCTGCGCTGCGATGTTTTGCTTTTCGACATACAACCGCAACCCGCACACGCCGGGGGTGGCGCGCGCCAGTGCGCGCACGTGCGCGTGCAGGGCGCGATAGACGCCGCGGCGGCGGAATTCGGGAGCGACGTAGACGCTCTGGATCCACCACCAGTCGCCGCAGCGCCAGTCGGACCACTCGCGGGTGAGCAGCAGCATGCCGGCGGCGTTCGACGCACCGTGGGCATCGGCGCATTCGGCGACGAAATATCGGCCGCGCTCGGGTCGTTCGAACACGGCTGCCACGCCGCGTTCGAGCACCACGGCATTCAATCGCTTGTGCTCGGTCTGCCACGCCATCGCCAGCATCCACTGCACCAGCAACGGCGCATCGGACGCACGGCCGTCGCGCACGCGCGCCGCGGGACTATCCACGGTCATCGGCTCACTTGCCCTTGAGAATCACGCCGCAGGCGATCGCCGCGCCGCCGCCGCCGTCGGGCTGGGTGGTGTAGTCGTCCTGGCCGGCCAGCACCATCAACGAACGGCCGAGCACGTCGTCGCTCAGGCCGCTGTCGAGCGACAGGCCGGTTTCGGTCACGTCCATGTGGATGTTGCCTTGGGCATCGGCGAACTGGTTGGCGATGTCGCCGGCGTGGTGCACCAGCGCCGCCGGGTCGCCGTGGTCGCGGCCGCGCGGGTTGAAGTGGCCGCCGGCCGAGCCCGAGTTGGGCGCGGTGCAGTCGCCGCGTTCGTGGATGTGCACGCCATGCAGGCTGCCTGGAATCAAGCCGGTGATCAGGCCCTGGATGCGCACGCCGCCGGGCACGGCGGTGACGTCGAGCGCACCGCTGACGCGGCTGCCGCCGACGGCTTCCAGTTCGATGTGGATCGGGCGTTTGGGCTCCTTGCCCGTCAACGCGCGCAGCGGCGCGGCGCAACCGCCCAGCAGCAGGGCGGCGAGACCGGCGCAAATCAGGGTGGAACGATGCATGCAGATCTCCTCGGGGCAGGGTGCGCGGCGGCGCCGGATGCGGGGCGAGCGGCGATGCTACCGCGCCGCGGGTGATCGGTGGCTGTCCGGGGGCGCGGTGGTGTCGCGGGATGGAGTGCGCTTGCCGATTGGGCGCGTGGTTGCCCGCGCTGTCCGCGAACGGCGGCGGTGCTGCGCCAAGGTCAGCCCGGCGCTGCGCCTGGCGGCTTGCGGCCGAGTTTGCGGCCGAGCGTGTTGCGCCCCAGCCCGAGCGCCTGCGCGGCGCGCTGGCGATGGCCGCCGGTGTGCTCCAGCGCGGCTTGCAGCAAGGCCTGTTCGAAAGCGGCCTTGGCGCGGCGGTGGACATCGCCACGGTCATCGGCCAGCGCCGCGCGGGCCCAGGCACGCAACGCCATCGTCCAGCCATCGCCGGATTCGGCGGTGCCGGGGTCGGGCTCGGCGCGCAGCGCATCGGCGATGTCGGCGGCGCGGATCGTCGCGTCCGGTGCCAGCGCCGCCAGCCGCCAGCACCGGTTTTCCAGTTCGCGCACGTTGCCCGGCCATGCATGGGCTTGCAGCAACCGCAGCGCCTCGGGCGCGAGTTTCTTGATCGGCGAAGAAAATCGCGCCGCCGCCCGCGCCAGAAAATGGCTGGCGAGCAGGCCGATGTCTTCGCGCCGCTCGCGCAGCGGTGGCAGCCGCAAGCGCACCACGTCGAGGCGATGCAGCAGATCGGCGCGAAAGCGCCCGGCGGCGACGCGCGCTTCGAGATCCTGATGGGTGGCGGCGATCACGCGCACGTCGACGCGGATCAGCTCGCGGCCGCCGACGCGGTAGAACTCGCCTTCGGCCAGCACCCGCAGCAGCCGCGTCTGCAAGGCGGCGGGCATGTCGCCGATCTCGTCGAGAAACAGCGTGCCGCCGTCGGCCTGCTCGAAGCGGCCGACATGCCGCCGCGCCGCGCCGGTGAACGCGCCGGCCTCGTGTCCGAACAATTCCGATTCCAGCAACTCGGCCGGGATGGCGGCGGTATTGAGGGCGATGAACGGCGCTTTCGCGCGTGGTGATTCGCGGTGCAGGGCGCGCGCCACGCCTTCTTTGCCGGTGCCGGTTTCGCCGGTGACCAGCACCGACAGCGGCGCCTGCGCGAGGCGGCCGATGGCGCGGAACAGTTCGCGCATCGCCGGGGTCTGGCCGAGCAGGTCGTGGTGGTCGGCTGCCGGTGGCATGCCCGTCGACGGCGACGGCGTGCTCGCCTGCGGCAGCGCCCGTCGCGCCAGTGCCACTGCTTCGTCGAGGTCGAACGGCTTGGACAGGAATTCGTGGGCGCCGCCGCGGAAGGCGCCGGCGGTGGAAGCGATGTCCGTCCAGGCCGACATCACGATCACCGGCAGATCGGGATTGCGCACCTTCAGCGCATCCAGAAATCCCAGCCCATCCATGCCGGGCATGCGGATATCGGTGAACACCAGCGCCGGCGCGGCTTCGTCGGTCAACGCCGCCAGCGCCGCCGCCGCGCCATCGAAATCGCGCACCGCGAAACCGGCCTCGCGCAGCGCCTGCGCCAGCACGAAGCGCACGCTGGCCTCGTCGTCGACCACCCAGATGCATGGCGTCACGGCCCCTCTCCCGTCGCAAGAGGGGTTGGGGTGAGGGGCCGGCATCGCTGGGTGGCGTCCATCAGGTGTCGGCCCCGCATCCGCCCTGTGGGCACCTTCTCCCGATGGGCGAAGGGAAAATGATCCACATTTTTCATGCCTCATCGCCCGCAGCCGCCACCGGCAAAAGCAAGGTAAACACCGTATGCCCCGGTCGCGAGCGATAGCTCAGCGCGCCGCCGTGTTCGCGCGCGATCTGCTGGCTCAGCGCCAGCCCCAGCCCGGAACCTTCGGCGCGGCCACTCACCAGCGGCAGGAAAATGCGCTCGGCCAGGTCCTCGGGGACGCCGCGGCCGTCGTCGGCGATCTCCACCCGCAGCGCCAGCCGATGCGCCTGGGTGCCGATCAGCACGCCGTGTTCGGCGCGGGTGCGCAGCACCACGGTGCCGGCACCGGATTCGAGTGCGTTGCGTACCAGGTTCCACAAGGCCTGCACGAGGCGATCGGCATCGCCATGCAGCGGCGGCAGGCTGGGATCGTAATCGCGTTCGATCTTCACCGCCCAGCCGGCCTGCGCGTCGGCGAGCAGGCGCACGCGCTCGAGCGCGGCGTGGATATTGACCGGAGCGAAGGCGCGCGGCGGCGCCGGGTTGACCAGGCGCTCCAGCAGGCTCGTCAGGCGTTCGACTTCGCCTTCGATCAGGCCGATCAGTTCGCGCTCGTCGTCGTTGTCCAGCCGTGTCGCCGCCCGTCGCGCCAGCAGTTGCGCGGCGCCCTTGAGCCCGGCCAGCGGATTGCGGATCTCGTGTGCCAGCCCCTTGAGCGCGGCATGCAGCGCCGCCGGAAGGGCCGACGCCGGATCGGTGCCGGGGAATTCGTCGGTCGGATGGACTTCGATGCGCAGGCCGTCCGCCGTGCGCGAAAGCAACAGGTCGGCGAAACGCTCGCCACCCCCCGGCGCACGCAGCCGGCTGCGACGCACCGACAGCGGCTCGCCGCCGCCATCCAGGCGCGCGATCAGGGTGGCGAGGCGGTCTTCTTCGGCATCGAGCGCGGCCAGCGGCAGGCCCTCCAGCCGCCGTGCGCTCACCCCCAGCCAGCGCGCGAAAGCGACGTTGCAGCCGATCAGACAGCCCGCTGCGTCGGCCCATGCGATCGGCGTCAGCAGGGCATCGAGGGTGGGCGCTGGAGGCATTGCACCATTCTAGTGCACAGCGACCGGATGTCGCTCGATCCGCTCGCGCAGGATGCTTGCCGTGGCCAGGATCGCTTGCAGCCGCGCCATCGCCGCTTCGGGCGTGCGCCAGCGCCGGGGATTGGTGATTCGCACCAGATTCGTCCCCATCGAATTGAACACGGCCTGGCCGAAGCCGACATCCAGCGGCGAGTTTGCCTGTTCGATCCTCGCGGTGGCGCTCGTGATTCCGGCGTCCTTGCTGCAATAGCTGGCAAACAGCGGTGAAGACAGGGCGATGGCGGCGTCGGGATTGAACAGCAGGCGGGTTTGCCAGTTCGGCGGCGGAGCCGCCGCCGGGCCGCTGGCGGGACCTTGCAGGAAGCCGCGCAGGCGCGTTGCATGCTCGCGGTACATCGCCTTGGCGGCATCGCAGACGACCGCCGATGGATCGGGTGGCAGTTCGAAGGCGGTTTGGCAGGCATCGGGAATCGTCACGGTCACCGGCAGTTCGTCGAGCATGGCCGCAACCAGGCGGGCGTTGGCCAGAAATTGGTCGGCGGCGACGGCCTGGACGCCGAAGTTGTCGGCCCTGGTGGCCAGTCGCGCCCAGGTGTCTGCTGCGGTGCAGGCGCGACGCAAGCCTTCGGCGTGATCGCCGTCGACGAAACGCAGCGCGGCAGCGGTCGTTTGCAGCCATGCCGGAACCGCCAGTGGCGGTAACGGGTCGCTGCCGGCGACCACCGTCTGCCGGCGGTAATGGTCGAACCCGGCGAGGGCCGCCACGTTGGCAAGCGCAACCGGATGCGCGGCGATGGCCGCGCGCGCGGCGTTCGGGCGTGCCCGCACCTTGGCCAGACAGTCTGCATCCTCGGGGATGCACAGGTCGCCATTGGCGATGCCCGACAGGTCGTCGAAGCGGTAGCCATCGGTGGCGAACCGGCCGGAGCCGCCGCGCGCGGCGGCCACTACCCGATCCCGGTCGCCCTCGGGAATGGCGAACTCCAGCAACCAGACCGAAGAAAACGCGTCGCGCTTCCCGACGGCCTGCGTCGGCGGCATCGCCAGCAGGGCCTGCGACCGCTGTTCGATCGCGTTTGCCCGCGGCAGCAGATGCAGTGATGCCAGCCCGACCCAAGCCAGCACCAGCACGAGGACGACGATCAAGCTCCATTTGATGAACTGCAGGATCGGTTCCACGCGCGGCATTCGGGCAGGGATGAAGGTTCACGCTACCCAGTCGCGCCGCCGGCGGCAAGCATGCACGTCATTGCCGGCACGCGCGCGTCCGATCCGGCGCTTGCGCCGCCGGCATCCGTGGGCGGACGGTTGCGGCCTGCCGTTGCGCAGAGCCGCAAACCGGGCGCCATGTCGTGGCTCAGATGCCGTAATACATCTGGTATTCGATCGGATGGGTAGCGGCGCGGAACTGGGTGACCTCGCCCATCTTCAGGTCGATGTAGGCATCGATGAAGTCGTCGGTGAACACGCCGCCGGCCTTGAGGAACTCGCGGTCGGCATCGAGCGCTTCGAGCGCCTGATCGAGCGAGTGGCAGACCTTGGGAATGTTCTTCTCTTCTTCCGGCGGTAGGTCGTACAGGTCCTTGTCCATCGGCGCGCCCGGGTCGATCTGGTTGCGGATGCCGTCCAGGCCGGCCATCAGCAGGGCGGCGAAGGTGAGGTAGCCGGAGTTCACCGGATCGGGGAAGCGCACTTCGATGCGGCGCGCCTTCGGATTGGCGACAAACGGGATGCGGCAGCTCGCCGAGCGATTGCGCGCCGAATAGGCCAGCATCACCGGCGCCTCGAAGCCCGGCACCAGGCGCTTGTACGAGTTGGTCGAGGAGTTGGCGAAGGCGTTGATCGCGCGGGCGTGCTTGAAGATGCCGCCGATGTACCACAGCGCCAGCTGCGACAGGCCGCCGTAGCCGTCGCCGGTGAACAGGTTGACGCCGGCCTTGGCCAGCGACTGGTGCACGTGCATGCCGCTGCCGTTGTCGCCGACGATGGGCTTGGGCATGAAGGTGGCGGTCTTGCCGTTGCGGAAGGCGACGTTCTTGATGATGTACTTCATCGTCAGCAGTTCGTCGGCCTTCTGGACCAGCGAGCTGAACTTGGTGCCGATCTCGCACTGGCCGGCGTTGGCCACTTCGTGGTGGTGTACTTCGACTTCGATGCCGGCGGCGGTCAGCGCCTTGCACATCTGGGCGCGGATGTCGTGCAGCGAATCGGTCGGCGCGACCGGGAAATAGCCGCCCTTCAGGCCCGGGCGGTAGCCGCTGTTGCCGCCTTCGTATTTGGTTTTGGAGTTCCAGTGCGCTTCTTCCGAATCGATCTCGAAGAAGGTGTGGCCCATGTCGTTGCCCCAGCGCACCGAGTCGAGGATGAAAAACTCCGGTTCCGGGCCGAAGAAGGCCTGTTCGGCGATGCCGCTGGCCTTGACGAAGGCTTCGGCGCGCTTGGCCAGCGAACGCGGGCAGCGCGAGTAGGCCTGCATCGTCACCGGATCGAGCACGTCGCAAACCAGAATCAAGGTCGGGTCGGCGACGAACGGATCGACCACCGCCGAAGCGGCGTCGGGCAGCAGCACCATGTCGGACTCGTTGATGCCGCGCCAGCCGGCGATCGACGAGCCGTCGAACATGCGGCCGTCCTCGAACAGGCCCGGCTCGACGATGGAGACCGGGAAGGTGACGTGGTGCTGGACGCCGCGCATGTCGGCAAAGCGCAGGTCCACCCATTCGATGGCGTGGTCCTTGATGAGCTTCTGGATGTTTTCGTACGACACGGGCGGCTCCGGTGGGTGGGTGTCCCCGGAATCAGCAAGACCCGTGCCAACGATGAAACCGTTTGCAATCAAGTGTTTGCAGCGACATTGAATGGCGTTGTGCACCAATACGGTGCAAATCAAGCCGGATTGCGTACCAATATAGTGCGATTGTGGGGATCCTTCAGCGCCCCAGCCAGCGCAGCAGCAGCGGCCCACCGATCACCAGCCAGCACAGCCCCGACATCAGCAACGTGATGCCGACCGCGGCGCTGCCCATGTCCTTGGCCTGCCCGGCCAGCGGATGGCGCTCCAGTGAGATGCGATCGACCGTTGCCTCGATCGCCGAGTTGAGAAATTCGACGACCAGCACCAGCATCATCGACAGCATCAGGATCAGGTGTTCGATGGTGCTCACCGGCAGCAGCGCCGATGCCGGAACGAGCACCGCCAGCGCCGCCAGTTCCTGGCGGATCGCCGCCTCGTTGCGAACGGCGTGGACGACGCCTTGGCACGAATAGCGGGTGGCCGCCAGCAGCCGGCGCAGGCCGCTGTTGCTCTTGTGCTCGTTGCGGGGTGTTTGCATGGCCGTGCCCGTGGCGTCGCTGCCGCGCAGTCTTCGCAGGCCCCGCCACCCTGTCAACCGCAGTGCCAGCCCAATGGCCCGCCCCACTGTTCACCGTCCACTGTCAACCTTCTGTCCTCTGTCCTCTGTCATCTGTCCTCTGCTCCGCTACACTGCCCGCGCTTTGCCCAACCGATGGCCCGTCCATGCACGATCTGCTCAACGTCATCTACCTCGGCATCGTCGAGGGCATCACCGAGTTCCTGCCGATCTCCAGCACCGGTCATTTGCTGATTGCCGAGAAACTCGGCCTGGGCCAGCGCTCGGATCTGTTCAATGTCGGCATCCAGGCCGGGGCGATCCTGGCGGTGACGCTGATCTACTGGAAACGCATCTGGCAGCTGCTGACGCAATGGCGCGATGCGGACAACCGCGACTATCTGCTCAAGCTGCTGGCAGCTTTCCTGATTACCGCCGTGCTCGGGCTGGTGGCCGTCAAGCTCGGCTTCAAGCTGCCCGAGGAAGTCCGCCCGATCGCCTGGGCGCTGGTGATCGGCGGCGTGTGGATGCTCGCCGCCGAACAGCTGGCGGCGCGGCAGCCCGATCGCAGCACGGTCACCTGGCCGGTGGCGATCGGCGTCGGCATCTGCCAGATGATCGCCGGCATCTTCCCGGGCACGTCGCGTTCGAGCGCGACCATCTTCAGTGCGATGCTGCTGGGCACCAGCAACCGCGCCGCCGCCACCGAGTTTGCATTCCTCGTCGGCATCCCGACCATGTACGCCGCCAGCGGCTACGAGCTGCTCAAGACGGTCAAGGCGGGCGGCGGGGCGCACGAAGACTGGACGGCGCTGGCGGTGGGCTTCGTCGTTTCCACGGTGGTCGCCTTCATTGCCGTCAAATGGCTGCTGGGCTACATCCGTGGCCATCGTTTCACGCCCTTCGCGATCTACCGCATCGTGCTCGGCGTCGCCTTGCTGTGGTGGATGCCGATCTGAGCGACGGTGGGTTTTCAGCCTCGATGGCCGGCCACGGATCGCCGGCGCTGGATCACGGCCGCTGGTTCACGGCCACGGGATCACGGCCACTGGATCACGGCCAAGGGATCACGGCCAAAGGATCACGGCCACGGGATCAATCACGCGATGTTCGATCCAGCCAGACGCCGAGTGCAGCGCCCGAGGGCAACGGCGTCAGGTGCGCAGCAA
>JAFEFT010000010.1:0-50873 GCA_018240435.1 Pseudomonadota bacterium | reverse complement strand
ACGGCGTCAGGTGCGCAGCAACCAGGGCAGCGCCAGCAGCAGGCCGCCGATGGCGAACAGCGCCCACGCCTGGTCGATGAAATACGGGAAGATCATCAAACCGATGCCGCAGGCCAGCGGCAGCGCCTTGGCCTGCTTCTTGCCGTAGATGAAATAGCCCAGACCGAACGAGCTCAGCACCACGTTCCACAGCAGCCAGGCCTGCAAGCTCACGTACGGTGCAGCGGATGCAGCGAGTAGATGCCGCATAGGCGCGCTTCGTCCAGCACGTGGCCGTGCATGGCGGTCAGGGCATCGGCGGCGGTGAAGCGTTCGGGCAGGTCCAGATGCGCCACGTCGAGCGCGAACAAGCGGAAGAAATAGCGATGCAGGCGCAGGTCGTTGGCGGGTGGATAGGGGCCGTCGTAGCCGTGCCAATCGCCGCCCATCGCGGCATCGCCGGCGAACCAGCCGGTGTAGTCGTTCAGGCCGACGCGGGCCGGGTGGGGCGGCGCGGGCCAATCCGCGCCAGCCGCCGGGTTCGCGGCCTTGCCGCGCGGCGTCACGCCGTCCGACCACGCGCCTTCGGCGATCTGGCTGACCGCGACCGGAATGTCGGCCAGCAGCCAATGGGTGAACTCGCAGCGCGGCTGTTCGACGGGGATCTCGACGCCGGCCTTGCCGACCATCTCGGCCACCGTCGGCACGTCCGGATCGACGCACCACAGCAGCAACGACTGGGTGCCTTCGGGCAGGTCGGACCACGACAGCTGCGGATTGCGATTGCCGCCCAAGCCGGTCGGCGTGCCCATCGCGCAACGCTCCGGGATGGCATGACCGTCGGCAAAACTGTCGCTGTGGAGTTTCATCGCGCCTCCTGGAAAGCGGTTTCGTGCGAAGCGGGCCGTCCTGATCGCCTCGCCGTCGTTGCCGGCAGTGTAGTCGTGCCGATGCTCAATCGGCGGGGTAGGCCAACGCCGTCGCGGCGACGGTGAGCACCGCGAAGGCCTCGCCGAGCACGTCGCGATAGGCTCGCCAGCGGCCTGCCGGCAGCAGCGATGGCGCTCGCCCGGGGCCGCTGCGCAGGCGCAGCGCGGGATCGGCCGAAGGCGCGCTGGGCAGATCGGCGAAGGTGGCAATCTCCTGCATCGCCGCCGCCGGCTGCGCATCGAAGCGATCCATGTCGACGATTTGCACCAGCAGGCCGAGTACATCGCGGCTGAACAGCAGGTGCTGGATCTGGTTGGCCAGCCAGTGCGCGCTGGCGACGGGATCGCCGAAGCTGGGCCCGACCGGGGCGCCGAAGGCCAGCCAGTTCAGCAGCAGGTCGCGCGGATCGCGCAGCACCGCCAGCAGTCGCAGCCGCGGCAGGGCGTGGCGCAGGGTCGGTACCGGCCGCGCATCCCAGACCGCATGCCAGTCGAATACGCCGAGGTTGCCGGCGTGCTGGTGCGGTGCGACCGATTGGCCGTATTCGCCGGCGACTTCCGCCGCCAATCCCGGCAGTTGCGCCGGATCCAGCGCGCGCGCCAGAAATTCCTCGGGAAGGGGAATGATGCGCGGCGCCATCTGCCCCATCGCCAACATCAGCGGCCGGCTCGGTGCGTGCCGCAAGGCCTCCGCCACGCGCTCGCTGCCGCTGCCGGGCGGCCCCCACAGCAGTACCACCGGATCGTCCATGTCGGTCGGCGCCGCGGGTCGCGGCAGCGCGCCGAGCACGGCGGCTGGCAGTGGTGCCAGTGCCGGCAATTCACCCATGCCGGCCTGGGCCTGCGACCAATCGGCGACGGCATCGGCGGTGCGTCCGGTGCTGTCCAGCACCAGTCCGCGCACGGCCATGGCCGGGCGTGCGCGCCACGGCGGCGCCGATGCAACCAGTGCAGTCAGGCGGGCGTAGGCGGCATCGGCATCGCGTCGCCATTCGTGCATGGCCTTGCCGAACAGGGCTTCGGCCTGGGTCGGTGCGCGCGCGAGCACGGCGTCGTAACCGGCCTCGGCGGCCACGAACTGCTCGTCGGCGTCGTCTTGCCAGGCCTGGTTGAGGTAGGCGGCGGCGCTGTCGGGCAAGGCCTGACGCCAGCGGCGCAGCACCTCGCGGCGGTCGTCGACATCGGCGGCCACGGTCAGGCGATTGATCCAGATCTGGTCGGAATCGGACAGCTGGTGCAGGCAGTCTTCCCACGTCCGCCGCGCCAGTTCGACATCGCCGATGGCGTTGAGCGCGCGCTCGATGCCGATCAGCGCCGGCAGCGGTTCGGGCGCATCGTGCAGCAGCTTGCGGAAATCGGCCAGTGCGGCCTGCGGATTGCCGTCATGGATGTTCAGCTCGCCGGCGATCAGGGCGACGCCGGTATCGTGGGGATGCACCCGCCGCCAGTCGTCCAGTTCGGCGCCCGCCTCGTCGCGCCGGCCCTGCGCGAGCAGCGCCTGCACCAGCAGGCGACGGGCGTCGATGCCGCGCGGATCGATCGCCTTGGCGGTGCGCAGCGACTGCTCGGCGAACGCCGGATGGCCTTGTTGCAGCCACGCCATGCCGAGCAGGGTCAGCAATTGCGGATCGTGCGGGCGCGATTGCTGGGCGCGGCGCAGGCGGTCGATCGCGGCCTGCGGATCGCCCTTGGCCAATGCGATCTGCCCGGCGATCGACAACAACTGCGGATGCCCGGGATCGACCCTCTCGGCGAGGTTGAATTGGCGTTCGGCTTCGGCGAGGTCGTTGCCGGCCAGCGCGAGCTGGATGCGCAGCACATAGGCGCCGGTCTGGTTGGGATCGAGCGCCAGCGCATGCGCACTGGCGCGATCGACGTTGCCATGATCGCCTTCGTCCCAGGCCAGCAGGGCGCGGCTGAAGTGATACAGCGCCGTGTCGGGTGCCAGCTCGATGGCGCGCTCGAGGCTGCCGCGGGCGCCGGCGAAATCGCCGCTCTCGCGCAGCGCCATGCCGAGCAGGTGATGGGCGTCGGCGCCGTCCGGCGTGGCGGCCACTTCTTCGCGCGCCAGCGCCACCGCTTCGGGCGCCTTGCGCCGCAGCGCGTCGATCACGTCTTGCAACATGCGGGGATTCCCGTCGGGTCAAAGCCGCCATTGTAGCCTGCGCCGTCGGCGCGGCCCGGCCAGTGCGATGCGTTCAGGCCGGCACGGCGCTCGCCGCCAGCAAGCGCGCGGTGATCCAGCGCTCGCCGTAGCCGCGCAGGGCGGCGCCTTCGAGAAAGCCGCAATGGCCGCCGAAGGCGGCGACATCCAGCCGCGAATGCGCCGGCAGTTGCAGGCGATGGAAGTCGGCGATCGGGATCACCGGATCGTCGCGCGCGGCCAGGATGCTCACCGGCACGCGCAGACCGGCCAGACGCTCGTCGGCGATCGAGTAGCCGTCGAGGTAGTTCTCCAGCGCACCCATGTCGGTGTAGCGACCGACCATCCAGGCGGTGAGCGCGCGCATGTCCTGAGCCAGCACGGCGTCGTCGAAATCGTGCCGCTGCGGGAACAGCGCCCGCTTGCGCCGCAGCGAGCCGCGCCACTTGCGCATGAAGTACCAGTGGTACAGCGGCGGCCCGGTTTCCAGCGCGCGCAGGCCGGCCGCCGGATCGACCACCGGGCACACCGCCGCCGCATGCGCCAGCGCGATGCCCGCGCGCGGCGCATGCAACGCCAGGCGCAGCGCGAAGTTGCCGCCGAGCGAGAAGCCGGCGACGAGCAGCGGACTGGTCGGAATGATCTGCGTCAACGATCGCGCCGCGTTCACCACTTCACCGATCCGGCAGGAATGGAACGGATCGACGTTGAGGTGGTGGCTGTCGCCGTGGTCGCGGAAGTTGAGCCGGAACACGTCGAAGCCCGCGGCCAGCAAGGTCGCTGCGGTGTGCAGCATGTAACCCGACTGCACGCTGCCTTCCCAGCCGTGCAGCAGCAGCACCAGCCCCCGCGGTGGCCTGGCCAGGTGCGAGTGGATGCCATGCAGGCGCACGCCGTCGCCGCCGTCGAGCAGGTGTTCGTCGTGTTGCGCGCGCAGTCGTGTCAGTGCCCGCGCGCCGGCGCGGCGACGCAGGCCGCTGGAGGAAAGGATGGATTGCACATGCCGGCCGCGCAGCCAGCGCGGTGGCGCGAAATCGGTCGTTGCGGTCATGGCCCGGCGAGGGTGCGGGCGATCTGCGTGCGGGCGTCGTCGGCCATGCCACGACGGCCGCCCGCCACCGGCGGAATCGGCGCGAGGAAGTGCACCTGCACCGGCCGCCCGCGATCGCCGAGCAAGCGCAGGAAATTGCGCAGGAACGATTCGCCATGAGCGAAGGCGACTTGCGTTTGCGCGCTGGCGTTCACGCCGTAGCACAGCGCCACCGGCTGCACCGGCACCTGCGCATCGACCGCCGTCTGCAGGATGCGGGCGTGGAACACGCGCACCGTTCGGCCGTCGCCGGTGCCGCCTTCGGGGAACACGCCGACCGGGCGGCCGTCGCGCAGGCGATCGCCGGCGCGTCCCATCACCTCGCGCAGCGAGTTCTCCGAGCCGCGGCGATGGTAGATGGTGCCGGCGCGGCTGGCCATCCACCCCACCAGGGGCCAGCGCGCGATTTCCGCCTTGGCGACGAAACCGACCGCATGCTGGCTGTGCAGCAGGCTGATGTCGATCCAGCTGACGTGATTGGCGACGAACAGCACCGCTCCCGGCAGCGGCGTGCCGACCCGTTGCGGACGCAAGCCGAAGATGCGCAGCAGGCCGCCTTGCCAGAAGCGGATGGCGCGGGCGTCGAGGCGATCGCGCGGGTCGCGGTCGCGCCGTTGCGGCAGGCTGATGGCGACGATGACCACCGGCAGCACCAGGCTCAGGTGCAACAACAGCAGCGGCGTGCGCAGCAGATAGCGCAGCGGCCGCAGATGATCGGCCGGTGCCGGGGAATGGTCAGAGTTCACCATGCGCGCGATTGTGCGTCAGCCGCCTAGAGCCCGAACTCCGTCGCGACCTCGCGCTGTTGCGCGCGCGCCGGGCATTGCCCGCCGTGGCGCCGCCTCAGGTCGTGCGGAACAGCGACGGCCGCCAGGCATTGCCGACGTAGGTGGTCTTGCTCTTGTAGCCGCTGCTGTTGCCGTAGCCCTCGCCATAGTCGCGGTCGCGCCAGCGATGCATGCGGTCATGCAGTTCCTCGCGGCGCTCGGCCAGCCATTCGGCGCGGCCGACCTTGGCCGGATCCAGGCCGCGTTGCAGCGCCTCGTCGTGGCGGAAGGCGCAGAATTCGTCGTAGGCGGTCAGCTCCGGCGCCAGGTCGCGGGCGAAGATCTCGATCATGATCGCATCGTCGAGGTAGCCCAGCACCGGCGTGTCGTCGGCGATCATGTCGTGCGGGTCGACGAAGTACGAAAGTGCCGCCAGCACGTGCTGGAGGTCGGCATCGGCCATCGCCCAGCCCTCGTCGCGCACCATCGCGATCATGCGGTCGAGCTTTTCCAGTCGATCGGAAACGAACGGCGGCAGCTTGCCTTTGCCGGCTTCCTCGATCAGCTTGCTGGCCGCGGTGGTGGCGGTTTCGATCGACGCCTTGTCGGCTGCGTGGGCATCGGAGCGGGCGGCTTGGCTCAGTCGCGCGATGTCCTCGTCGGACAGGTCGATGGTGAACGAGATCGGCATGGCGGCACCCCCGGATTGGAGCGTGCAGCGTAGGGCCTGCCGCGGCGAGGGTCAATCGCTGCCGGACCCCGCGGCGGGGCGGTTGCTCGGGTCTGGCCGGACCGCCTTGCCGGCTTGCTTGAAGCACGCCAGCCCGCCCCCACGTTAGAATGAGCGACTTGGCCGCCGCTGGCGGTCGTTCGCGTTGGCGCGCCTGCCCGCCGTCCGGCAGGTCGCACGCCCCCACCGACCCCGGATTCCCATGCTCAACAGCCTGCTCACCCGCGTCTTTGGCAGCCGCAACGAACGCCTGCTCAAGCAATTGCAGAAAAACGTCGTCAAGATCAACGCCCTCGAGGCGAAGATGCAAAAGCTCTCCGACGACGAGCTCAAGGGCAAGACCGACGAATTCCGCAAGCGCGTCGGCGAAGGGCAAACCCTCGACCAGTTGCTGCCGGAAGCCTTCGCGGTGGTGCGCGAGGCCTCGGTGCGCGTGCTCGGGCTGCGCCCCTACGACGTGCAGCTGATCGGCGGCATGGTGCTGCACATGGGCAAGATCGCCGAGATGCGCACCGGCGAAGGCAAGACCCTGGTCGCCACCCTGCCGGTGTACCTCAACGCGCTGTCGGGCAAGGGCGTGCACGTGGTCACCGTCAACGATTACCTCGCCCGCCGCGACGCCGCCACCATGGGCCGGCTGTACAACTGGCTGGGCATGAGCGTGGGCGTGGTCTATCCGAACATGCCGCACGGCGACAAGAAGTCCGCCTATGGTGCCGACATCACCTACGGCACCAACAACGAATACGGTTTCGACTACCTGCGCGACAACATGGCGCTGGACATGGAAAGCCGATTCCAGCGCGGGCTGAACTTCGCCATCGTCGACGAGGTCGACTCGATCCTGATCGACGAGGCGCGCACGCCGCTGATCATCTCCGGCCCGGCCGACGAATCGCCCGAGCTGTACGTCAAGGTCAATCGCATCGTGCCCAAGCTGAGCAAGCAGGCAACCGAGGACGGCGAGGGCGATTTCTGGGTCGACGAGAAGGGCAAACAGGCGCATCTGTCCGAAGCCGGCATGTCGCACGCCGAGGAACTGCTGCGCGGCGCCGGCATCCTCGGTGCCGACGAGAGCCTGTACGACGCCGGCAACCTCGCCGTCGTCCATCACCTCAACGCCGCCCTGCGCGCGCATGGCATCTACCAGCGCGATGTCGATTACATCGTTCGCGACGGCGAGGTGATCATCGTCGACGAGTTCACCGGCCGCACCCTGCAGGGGCGGCGCTGGTCGGACGGCCTGCACCAGGCGGTCGAGGCCAAGGAAGGGGTGCCGGTCCAGCGCGACAACCAGACGCTGGCCTCGATCACCTTCCAGAACTACTTCCGCATGTATTCCAAGCTGGCCGGCATGACCGGCACGGCCGATACCGAAGCCTACGAGTTCCAGGACATCTACGGCCTGGAAGTGTGCGTGATCCCGACCCACCGGCCGATGATCCGCAAGGACAACGCCGACCTCGTGTTCTTCGGCCAGAAAGCCAAATTCAACGCCGTCATCGAGGACATCAAGGATTGCCACAAGCGCGGCCAGCCGGTCCTCGTCGGAACGACGTCCATCGAGACCTCGGAAATGCTCAGCCAGCGCCTGCGCGCGGCCGGCGTCCCGCACGAGGTGCTCAACGCCAAGCAGCACGAACGCGAGGCGACCATCGTCGCCCAGGCCGGCAAGCCCGGCGCGGTGACCATCGCCACCAACATGGCCGGCCGCGGCACCGACATCGTGCTCGGCGGCAACCTCGAGGTCGAGCTGCAAGGGCTGGGCGAGCAGGTCGGCGAGCACGAGAAGAAGGTCGTGCGCGATGCCTGGAAGCAGCGCCACGAGGCGGTCAAGGCGGCCGGCGGCCTGCACATCGTCGGCACCGAGCGGCACGAGTCGCGGCGCATCGACAACCAGTTGCGCGGCCGCTCCGGCCGTCAGGGAGATCCGGGGTCGAGCCGCTTCTTCCTGTCGTTCGAAGACAACCTGATGCGCATCTTCGCCGCCGATTTCATCCAGCGGGCGATGAAGATGCTGCGCATGAAGGAAGACGACGTCATCGAATCGCCGATGGTCAGCCGGCAGATCGAGAAGGCGCAGCGCAAGGTCGAGGCGCACAACTTCGACATCCGCAAGAACCTGCTCGAGTTCGACGACGTCAACAACGACCAGCGCAAGGTGATCTACAAGCAGCGCGACGAATTGCTGGAGACCGAATCGGTGGCCGATACCGTCGCCGCGATCCGCGAGGACGTGATCGCCGACACCGTGCGCCGCTTCGTGCCCGAGCATTCGGTCGACGAGCAGTGGGATCTGCCCGGGCTGGAGCGCACCTTGGTCGATGAATTCGGCATCGAGGTCGACTTGCAGGCCTATGCCCATTCCGGCGGCGACGTCGACGCCACCGCGATCGCCCGCCGCACCACCGAGGCCGCGGCCACGCTGTTCGCCGACAAGCAGGCGCAGGTCGGCGAGGAGAACATGCGGGCACTGGAAAAACACGTGATGCTCAGCGTGCTCGACCAGAACTGGAAGGAGCATCTGGCGAAGATGGACTACCTGCGCCAGGGCATCCACTTGCGCGGCTACGCGCAAAAGCAGCCCAAGCAGGAGTTCAAGCGCGAAGCCTTCGAGCTGTTCTCCGAGATGCTGGAGAAATTCAAGCGCGAGGTGGTGACGATCATCGCCCGCGTGCGCGTGCGCAGCCAGGAAGAGGTCGACCGCATGGAGGCGCAAAGCCAGCGTCTGGCGCAGATGCAGGCGCAGCAGATGCAGTTCCAGCACGCCGACGCCGGCGGTTACGGCGCCGACGAAGAAGCCGCGCAGGTGCTCGCCGAGCAGCAAGCGGCGGTGCTGCCGGCACCGGTGCTGCGCGATGGCCCCAAGGTCGGCCGCAACGACCCGTGCCCCTGCGGTTCGGGCAAGAAATACAAGCAGTGCCATGGGCAGTTGGTGTGAGGCTGGGGGCCGTGAATCGTGAATGGTGAATCGTGAATCGTGGATTGTGGATCGTGAATGGTGAATCGTGAATGGGGAGTGGGGAGTGGCGAATGATGAGTCGTGAGCCGTGAGTCGAGGCTCCGGGCTCGCATGAAACTCCTTCCCCCGCCTGCGGGGGAAGGCTGGGATGGGGGCGCGCTATACCCGAAACCTTCCAGCCATGGCCTTGGGAATCGCGGAGAGTTCAGGCATCAAGGCACCATCGGTGCTGTCGCCAAAGAAGCAGGCAATGCAGGAAATCGATTCCCCATTTCCCATTCCCGATTCCCGGCTTCCCGCCATCCACGTCGTCGCCGGTGTCATCCGTGACGCCCGTGGACGCATCCTGCTGACCCGGCGCACGGCCGGGCGCGATCTGGCCGGGCTGTGGGAGTTCCCCGGTGGCAAGGTCGATCCGGGGGAGACGCCCGAGCAGGCGCTGGCGCGCGAGTTGCACGAAGAACTGGGCATCCACGTCGGCGCCTGCGTGCCGCTGATCGCGGTGCCGTTTGCCTACGCGCACAAGCGCATCGTGCTGGACGTGCGCATCGTCGAGCGCTGGCAAGGCACTGCCAGCGGCCGCGAGCAGCAGGCGCTGGCGTGGGCACCGCCGGCCAGGCTTTCCAGCTATTCGATGCCGGCCGCCGATCGGCCGGTGGTCGCCGCGCTGCAACAGCCCGACCGTTATCTCGTCACCCCCGAGCCGGGCGCAGACACGGCCGCTTTCCTGCGGACGCTGGGGGTGGCGCTGGCGGCCGGCGTGCGCCGCGTGCAACTGCGCTGCCGGACGCGATCGAGCGAGGCCTTGCGACCGCTGGCGCAGGCCGTCGGCGAGCGCTGCCGCGCTGCCGGTGCCGAGTGGCTGCTCAACGCCGACATCGAACTGGCGCGCGAACTGGGCGCTGGCGTGCACCTGCGCGCCGCGCAATTGCGCGCGCTGCATGAGCGACCGTTGCCGCACTCCGTGCCGGTCGCAGCGTCCTGTCATGACGACGAGGAACTGGCGCTGGCGCAGGCACTGGGCGTCGATTTCGCCGTGCTCGGCCCGGTGGCGACCACGCCCAGCCATCCCGACCGTACCCCGCTGGGCTGGGATGGTTTCGCACGCCTGCGCGAGCGCTGCGACCTGCCGATCTACGCCCTCGGCGGCATGACCGGCGCCGACCTGCGCAGCGCCCGTGGTCACGGCGCACAGGGCATCGCCGCGATTCGCGGGCTGTGGGGGGCAGAGGACAGAGGACAGAGGACAGAGGACAGAGGGTAGTCAGTCGACAGTAGTCTGTCCCGAGTCCCGAGTCCCGCCTCCGGCCACCCCGGCTCTTGATGCAGGTCAGCCGGCGCTGGTTGCCGATCCGGCAGACTCGGTCGCCGGGAGTGCCTGGCGGTGGGCAATTCGGGTGATGAGGCGATGGAAATGGGGTGGAGATGGCCTGCTTTTGCCGTGGTCGTTGCCTGCTTTTTCGTGCAGGCGGCGCTCGTCTGGCGTGATGTCGGGCCGCATCCGGGGTCGTCGCTGGCGATGTCGCCGCTGGCGCGCGACGGGCAAGCCCTGTTCCGGCGGCAAGGCTGCAAGAGCTGCCATGCGCTGTACGGCATGGGTGGGTTTCTCGGGCCGGATCTGACCAACGCCGCCCGCCGGGTGCCGCCGGCGCGCTTCGCGCAGCTGCTGCACGACGGTGCCGGGCCGATGCCGGCGTACCGGCTCGATGCGTCGGCGCAGGCGGCGATCTGGGCGTATCTGCAGGCCGTCGATGCCACCGGCCAGGGTACGCCGCCAGCGCCGGCGGGCGATGATGGACCCCTGTTCGCGGCGGCGCTGCAACGCGGACGGACAGCCGCGGGGCCGCTGTCGGCCGAGGTCGTCGCCGGCGCGCGCCTCGTCGGCGAAGGCTCCTGTGGTGGTTGCCATCGCAGCTTCGCGGTCGACCCGTCGTTGCGGGCGCCGGATCTGAGTCTGGCGCGAACCCACCTGAGCACCGACGAACTGCGCCAGGTGCTCGTACACGGGCGCGGGCTGATGCCGCCGTCGGGCCTGGATGGGCGGCAGACGGCGCAGGTGCTCGCCTTCCTCGACTGGCTGTCCGCACATCGCGACGCGCTGGCGCCGCGGCGAGCACTGGATTTTGGCACCCTGCCATGGTTCGCCTACGGTCTGGTGCCGGCCAGCGATACGGCAGCGGAGACAAAGCGATGACTGCGGCGTCGTCGATTCCGGTCGCCGATTCGTCGCCGGTTGCGGCGATGGGCCGCGGTGTCGCCGCTGGATTCCTGCGCGCAGCGGCTGTCCTGCTGCTGGCGAGCCTGATCTTCGGCCTGCTCGTCGCCACGTATTACACGCCGCTGGCGCCGCGCTTGAATGGCCTTGGTCTGCGCCTGTACCTGCTGCGTCCGCTGCACACCGGGGCGGCGATCGGCTGGATCTATCTGGGCGGCATGGCGATGGTGCATCGCTGGCTGTTCGATCACCTGGAGCGGACGCTGGCGCCGGAGCGGGCATTGGCGGTGGCGCGCGGTCTGGTCTGGCGTGCGCGCGCGCAGTTGTGGTTGTGGACGGCCTGCGTGCTGATCGCCGCGCTCGCCTATGCCAGCGGCTACACCAGCGGGCGTGAATATCTGGAGTACCCGCCATGGCTGGCGCTGCCGATCCTGGCCGGCTGGCTGCTGTTCGCAGTCAATTTCGCCAAGGTGACCGGGTTTGCGCTGGCCCGGCTGCCGGTCTACGCGTGGATGTGGGGCACGAGCGTGTTCCTGTTCGTGTTTTCCTTCGTCGAGGCCCATGCCTGGGTGCTCGATTGGCTGCTGGCGCGCCCGGTACGCGATCTGGCCATCCAGTGGAAGGCGATGGGCTCGCTGGTGGGCTCGTTCAACCTGCTGGTGTACGGCAGCATCGCCTGGCTGGGCACGCGGCTGTCGGGCGACGAGCGGTATGCGCGATCGCACACGGCCTACGCCTTGTTCCTTGTCGGTGTGCTCAATTCCTTCACCAACTACGGCCATCACACCTACCATCTGGCGCAAGGCGAGGCGATGAAGTGGGTGTCGTTCGTGGTCAGCATGAGCGAGATCGTGATTTTCGCGAAAGTGGTCTGGGACTGCACCCGAATCGGCCGCGCCTGGGCGGCGCGCGGCGGCCAGCCGGCGATCAGCGCACTGCTCATCGCCACCACCGGCTGGACTGCGCTGCAGTTGCTGCTGGCGCTGGTGATCTCGGTGCCGCCGTTGAACGCCGTGGTGCACGGCACCCTGGCGATCGCCGCGCATTCGATGGGCACGTTGATCGGCATCGATACCATGGCGATGCTCGCCGTCGGCCTGTGGTTGGTGCACGAGTCTGGCGCCGCGGCGCCCGTGGTGGCGGCACGGCGGTTGTTCGCCATCATCGTCGCCAACATCGGCTTGGCGCTGCTCTGGGCCAGTCTGCTTTGGGTTGGTGTCGGCGCCGGCTGGCAGTTGCTGGCCAGCGGTCGGTTGCCGTGGATCGGGGTATTCCCGGGCTGGCTCGGCAGCGCCCTGATCGTCGCCGGCAGCTTGCTGCTGGCTGGTATCGCGCCGCTGGCTTGGCCGATGCTGCGCCGTCAACCGCGATCTGCGCGCGCCATTGCCGCCAGTTGCAGGTAATGCTGGTGCAGGGCTGTCACCTGGCGAGCCAGCTCCGCGGGCGTGCCGTCGTTGTCCAGCACGTCATCGGCGATCGCCAGCCGGGCCTCGCGGCTGGTCTGCGCGGCGAGGATGCGCTGCGCCTGTTCGAGACTGCCGCCATCGCGCGCCAGCAACCGGCGGATCTGGGTCTCGGGCATCACGTCGACGACGACGATGCGATCCAGCCACGGATACGCGGCGCGGCCGCCGCCCTCGGCCAGCAATGGGATGGCCGCGATCACGTACGTGCCGGTCGCCGTCACGCAGGCCTGGCGCAGGCCATCGCGGATGCGCGGATGCAAGATCGCCTCCAGATCACGACGAGCGACCTCATCGGCGAACACCCGCTGGCGCAATGCGGCGCGGTCGAGCTCGCCGTCGGCGTTCAGCACGTGCGCGCCGAAACGCGCGACGATCGCCGCCAGCGCCGGTTGCCCGCGCGCCACCAGCTGCCGGGCGATGACATCGGCATCGGCCACCGCGATGCCATGCCCCGCGAACAGCCGGCAAGCCTCGGATTTGCCCGACGCGATGCCGCCGGTGATGGCGATGGTGAGGGGGGGGACGGGCGCGGTCGAGTTTGGCAAGCTCATCTTGCGCGCATGGCGGCGGTTGCCTGGCCGCATCGGTCGGGGTCGGTGTCGCCAAAACGACGGTGCTACCCGAACTGTACACGGGATTGTGCGGTCATGCGTTGACTTCGGGCTTTGCCGCAACGTTGGCGCCAGTCAATCCAGAAACGCAGCGGCGCCGCGATGCGCGCCTCGGTCGGCTTGCACCCCGATCGCGGTTACGATTGCGGGATACAACTACGGGATCGCCGCCATCATGGGTGAGTCTTTTATCAGTCCGCCCAATGTGACCGATTCTGCCCGGCCTGTGGCCGTTGGCGACGGCAGACCAATGCGCGTGCTGATGGTCAGCACCTCCTACCCGCGCGACCTCGGCGACTGGCGCGGCCTGTTCATTCGCCACCTTGCCGATGCGCTGGCGCGCATCGATGCAATCGATTTGTCTCTCTGGAATCCGCCGGGCGAGCACGCGGAAAGAGCGCGCCCGGTGATGCGGCCGGAAGAGGCCAGATGGCTCGCGGATCTGATGGCCGCAGGCGGCATCGCGCATTTGATGCGCGGCGGTGGCGTGCGTGGCGCGCTCGCCCCGGTGCGATTGCTGCGCCTGCTGGCTTCCGCGTATCGCCGTCAGCGTGATGTCGACATCTACCATGTCAATTGGTTGCAGTGCGCGCTGCCGCTTCCGGACAACGGCAAACCGGCGTTGATCACGGTGCTGGGAAGCGATCTGAAGCTCCTGCGGCTGCCATTGGTGGCGAGCATTTTGCGTCGGGTCCTGCGCCGACGTCCCGTCGCCATCTGCCCGAATGCCGAATGGATGTTGGCGCCGTTGCGAGCGGCCTTTGCGGGAATGGCGCGGATCGAGCCCGTCGTTTTCGGCATTGATTCGGGCTGGTACTCGTTGCAGCGCCTGCGCCGTGGTGGTCCTGCGCGCTGGATTGCCGTAACGCGATTGACCCGCGACAAGCTTGGCCCGCTGTTCGAATGGGCCGAACGGCCGTTTCGTGATGGGTCGCGCGAACTGCACTTGTACGGCCCGATGCAGGAAAAGGTCGACATTCCTGCTTGGGTGCAGTATCACGGCGCGGCGACGCCGGCGCAGTTGATGAATGACGTGTTCCCCGCGGCGGCCGGCTTGGTGACTCTGAGCCGTCATGCCGAAGGTCGCCCCCAGGTCATGCTGGAAGCGATGGCGGCGGGCCTGCCGATAATCGCTTCGCGAGTGCCCGCCCACGCCGATATCGTCGATCCGGCGGTGACCGGTTTTCTTTGTGATGATCCCGGAGAATTCGCGCATGCTCTCGCGCGGCTCGAGGATCAGGCGATGAACGTGGCGGCCGGAGCAGCCGCTCGCGCGAGGATGATGCGTGAAGTCGGTACTTGGGATGACTGTGCGATGCGATATGCGACGATCTACAAAGGCCTGTTGGCGGCCGCGGGGCAGGGCCATGCTTGATCCGGCCACCGTCAAGTCGGTTGGTGTCCATCAAGATGGTGATTGCGGCTTAAAATGTACTTTCGCTTCCGTTCCGGCGCCCCCGCAGGCGTCTGCGTGCGTGGTGGCGGATGTGATCCAGGCATGCATGCGCGAGGGGCGCCGGCCCCTGGCGCATGCGGCCTGCGCATTGCCAGAAAGGGAGCTGCGGCAATGAGCAAGATGACGGTTCACTCATCGCGCTGCCGCGTGCAGAGCCCGACCGCCTCGATCTGCATCGCCAACTACAATGGCGAGAGCCTTCTCGTCGACTGCATCGAATCGGTGTTTTCTCAACGTGGCGCACCGTCATTTGAGGTAATTGTCCACGATGATGCATCCAGCGACGGGTCGCTGGAACTGCTTCGTCAGCGCTACCCTCAGGTAGAGTTGCTGGCCAGCGCCGAGAACGTCGGGTTTTGCGTGAGCAACAACCGAATGGTCGCACATGCACGCGGTCAATACGTGCTGCTGCTCAACAACGATGCCGCGTTGTATCCCGACGCGCTGGCCACCTTGATTGCCGCCGCGAGCACGTCGCCGGAGCCTGGCATCCTCACCCTGCCGCAATATGACTGGGAAACGGGCGCGCTTGTCGATCGCGGTTGCCTTCTCGATCCTTTCTACAACCCGGTACCGAATCTCGATCCAGGACGCATTGATGTCGCCTACGTGATTGGGGCCTGCCTGTTTCTGCGACGATCCTTGTGGGGCGAGCTTGGCGGTTTCCCGGAATGGATGGAGTCCATCGCCGAAGATATTTACCTATGTTGCCTTGCACGGCTGCGTGGGCTTTCCGTGCGCGTAACCAAAACCAGTGGGTATCGACATCGCCAAGGTGCCAGCTTTGGAGGCAATCGCGTCGGTACAAACGGCCTGCGTACAACCTACCGCAGGCGCCGCCTCAGCGAACGCAATCGAACCTATGCTCTGCTGATCTTCACACCGACGCGGCTCGCGTGGCTATTGGTTTGCACCCATCTGGGGTTGCTCGCGGCGGAGGGGGCAACCCTCGCGTTCTTGCGTTGGGATCGCAGGCTACTGACCGACATCTACTTCCCCGTGTTCGCATCGTTCTGGCGGGAAAGGAATCGCCTGCAGGGGCTGCGCGCGGGGACGCAGCGCGCACGCGCGACCACGATTGGGCGTTTCTTATCGTGCTTCACGCCGCTGCCACGCAAGCTGGTAATGCTCTGGCGACATGGGTTACCCCGCGTGCGCTGAGGTTCTGACTCAGTCACGCACGAATACGAAGCCGTGGTTCTCGAACTGCGGCAGCATTTCGGGTCCGGCATGGTTTGGGCGCGGGGCTGCTGTTGCTGTCGGTCGGTCGTCTGACCACACGCAAGGGTCTGCGCGAATTCGTCGAGCGGGCGCTGCCGCACATTGCTGCCGTACATCCGAGTGTGAAGCTTGTCATCGTCGGCGATACGCCCGCGCAAGCCTTGCATGCGCAAGCGCAATCGCCAGCCAGCATTCAGGCAGCAGCAGACGCGGCAGGGGTAGGGCGCTGCCTGAAATTTCTCGGCGTGATCACCGACTACGCCGAACTCGGTGTCGTCTATCGCGCTTGCGACGTTCACGTCTTCCCCGTGCGCGAAATCCCCGGCGATCCGGAAGGTTTCGGCATGGTTGCGGTGGAAGCTGCTGCGCATGGCTTACCGACCGTGGCGTTCTCTACCGGTGGAGTGGTTGACGCGGTGGGGAACGGAATTTCCGGTCGTCTTGTTGCCGAAGGCGACTATCATGTCTTTGCGGATGCAATTATTTCCTTGCTCGGTAAGCAGAGATGCGGGCGGAGCGCATGCATTGATTTCGCCCGGGGATTTGAATGGTCGCGTTTCGGGGAGCGCCTCCGCGCTCTACTGTGGCTTGAAAACATGGATATGCGGTGTGTTCAAAGAGATTGAATCAATATGCGACTTCCCCAAAAACTGTTGAATGCCTTGGCCCTCTTTCGGTTTCGCGGTTCCGCGTGGTATTGGGAGTGGCGTTATGCCTCCGGTGGGAACTCCGGTGCGGGGTCGTACGGTGCGGAAGCGGCTTACAAGACGGCATTCCTTGCCAAAATCCTGAAGAGCCGCAAGATCAGTTCGGTGATTGATTTCGGGTGTGGCGATGGGAACCAACTGCGCGACTTGGAGATTCCGAGCTATAGAGGTTTCGATGTGAGCCGTACCGCGATCGAGTGCTGCCGGTCGATGTATGCAGGAGACGCCAGCAAGACGTTCCATCATATCGACGCGTATCGCAATGAATCCGCCGATGCGGCCTTGTCGCTGGATGTGCTCTACCACCTGATCGAAGACGATGTCTTCCAAAACTATCTGGATCGACTCTTCCACGCGGCCAATCGTGTGGTGGTGATCTATGCGGTTGATGCCAAGGAAACCCGATCCTTTCGGGGGCGTCATGTCCGTTTCCGGAAATTCACGGATACGATTGCCCGACGCTACCCCGATTTCCACCTGACGGATGCCCCGCCCAGGCCCGATCACCTGTTGGATAGTGCGGAAACGCCGGGCGCGAGCTTCTTCGTGTACGAGCGAATTGCGTAGATTGGTGTCGGTATTCCATTCACGGTAACGGCATTGAGCGCACTCGTGAGCACTCCAACCTGTTCCATCTGCATCGCAAACTTCAATGGCGAACACATGCTGGACGACTGCTTGCGATCGGTGTACAGCCAGATTGGCGGGCTGGATGTAGAGGTAATCGTGCATGACGACGCCTCCACCGATGGTTCCCTAGGGCTGCTTGCGAAAAACCACCCCCAAGTTCGGGTCATCACATCGACCGAGAACGTGGGGTTTTGCGTGGCAAACAACAGGATGGCGGATGCCGCCAGAGAAAACTACCTGCTGCTGAATAATGATGCTGCGCTCGATACGGATGCGTTGCAAACGCTGCTATCGGAAGCAATTCGCATTGGTGGCGACGCAATCCTCACGCTGCCGCAGCGGGATTGGGAAACCGGAATCGAGGTCGATCGGGGCTGCTTTCTGGACGTGTTCAACAATCCGGTTCCAAACGCGAGTCCATTGCGCGCAGACGTTGCCTATGTGGTGGGTGCCTGCCTGTGGATTCCGCGCGCGCTGTGGCATGTGCTTGGCGGTTTTCCGGCATGGTTTGGCTCGCTCGCTGAAGATGCCTATCTGTGCTGTGCGGCGCGTTTGCGCGGCATCCCGGTGCGCTGCCTCACGGATAGCGGATATCGCCATCGCCAAGGTGCGAGCTTCGGTGGAAATCGTGTCAGTGCCGGGAAGCTGCAAACCACGATCAGGCGAAGATTTCTTAGCGAACGCAACAAGGTGGCGATTCTGGTTGTTTGCATGCCAACCTTTTTTGTATGGGGCTTGCTTGCCATACATGTCGCGCTTCTGTTGGTGGAAGGCGTGTTGATGAGCTTGTTGCGCATGGATGCAGGTATCTTCGGGAAGATATACGGCCCCGTGCTGGTTTACGCCTGTCGCGCCCCTTTCACGCTGCGGCAGTTCCGAAACGAGATGCAAGCCAAGCGTTGCGTCAGTTTGCGAGAGTACCTG
This sequence comes from Pseudomonadota bacterium, assembly GCA_018240435.1. GTDB lineage: Bacteria > Pseudomonadota > Gammaproteobacteria > Xanthomonadales > Xanthomonadaceae > SZAS-103. The sequence goes on along the minus strand of JAFEFT010000010.1, from coordinate 33,043 downwards.
CGCACCTTCACGTGGATGCCGCGCAAGCTGTCGTTGCTGTGGCGGCATGGTGTGCCGGAAGTGCGCTGACGTTTGACGTCATCCGTCGGATTTCTGAAAAAGGAAGAAAGGTTCAGCCGGATTCACGCCATACGACCTTGCGTCGACATCCGGCAAAAGTTGCGCATGAGTTTGGACCTTGGAATCAAAACCAGCGCTTTCAATACTGCCGAAGATATGTCGTCCAAATAAACGAACATGATCTTCCTGGCCGTACGCCTGCAAGCGGGCCGATTCCGTGTCAACGCCCGGGTCTTCCCAGGTTTTGCAAAGCTTGCTGCTGTACGGCGTCTGCAAGATGGCGCAGCCGGCTGGTTTCAGGACGCGCCGGATTTCGGCCAGCGCCTTGTCCACGTCCCCGACATGCTCCAGCACATGGTTGGCGATCACGACGTCGAACATTTCCGCAGCAAAATCCATGGCAAGCATGTCCACACGCTGCACTTCCGGCGACTGCGGATACAGGTCGCAAGGCACATATTCAGCAGGCTCGGCTGCGCGAATCCATTTGGAGAGGCGTTTCTCGGGGGCGAAGTGAAGGATCAACTTCCCATGCATGTCGTCCAGCAATTTGCTGGCACGTAAATACAGCAGCAAATGACGCTCGCGGTCGTGCGCGCCACAACGCGGGCACTCGAAATGCTCGGGGTCGCTGCCGACGACCTTCAGCGCGATCATCAAGGGCGGTACGCCCGCCCAGCCGCGACCGAAAGGCATGAACCTCCACACCGCATGGCCGCAGATCACGCAGTGGCGCCGGCCGAAGGGCAGCCATCCGGCGAGCGCATATCGCGCCATTTTCAGCAGGTTCACGGGTCATCCTCGTCGTTTTGATCTCGTCGCAATCAATAATGGTAGATCACTCGCAGCGCACGGCCATCCGAATCCTTGCGGAAGCAGCCGGCCAACTCACTGTATGCCGCTTGCGCAACCAGGATGATGACCAGCAGCGCCGTCCTGACGCGGCCATATGGCGAGGCCGCGAACACGCGCGGCATCCAGGTGCGAAGCAGTTCGAATCGGCGCGTTCGCAGGGCACGGAATGCCACCCGCCTGAGGAAATCCGCCATGCCTCTAGCGAGGTCCCGATCCTCCACTCGATCGCGCGGGACATCCAGAATGGCGTTCCAGTAGAGTTCGCGCACGAAATCGTTTCCTTGCGCCACCATCGATCCCGTCGAATTGACCCGATACGCAGCCAGCGGCTCGGGCAGTTGCGCCAAGTATCCCCAGCGCGCAAGCCGCAGGTGGATACGAAAATCGAGCACCGGGCCATCGATATCGAGGATCATCTGCCGCAGCGAGGCGCGGAACATCATCGAACTGGTGTTGAGGAAGTTGCCATGGCGCACCAGGTCGGACAGTTCAAAGCGCGTCCCCGGCGCATCATTGAAACGACCGAGCGGCTCGCCTTGCTCGTTGACGGCGAGCGAATTGGCGTAGACCGCCGCGCAATCTGGATGCGCGGCCAGATATTCGGCTTGCAGCCTGAGCTTGCCCGGCATCCAGGAGTCATCGCCGTCCAAGTGAGCGATGAAGGCCCCCTTCGCGCGCCGCAGCACGCTCAGGTAGTTCTCTGAGCCGCCGACTCGAGGGTCGTGGCGGAGGTGGGTGATCAAGTCTGGGTAGGCCGCGGCAAATTCGGCGATGATCGCGCTGGTGCCGTCGTCGGAGCAGTCGTCACCGACAATGATCTCCATCGCAACCTCGCCGGCCTGCTCGACAATGCTCTCCAGGCAACGCCGGATATAGCGTGCGTGGTTGCGGGTGATCAAGCAAGCCGAAACAAGGATCGATGATTCACCCTTGGTGGAACGTCTGCCGAGGCAATTGTATTCGATCATGGCAGTTGCGCGTGGGCGGGCGGCGCCGTCGACCCGCGGCCGAAAAGTGCGGCCACGTCCCTCCAGGCATCCATGCGCACTGCAAGTATGATCGCCAGGAAAACGATCACCCCGGTCGCCACCAGGCCGGCGAGTTTCATCAATGGCGGCGCACCCCAATGCTCCGCCAGTACGGCCACCGCCACCGCCATCACGATGCCGGCAGCCAGAACTGGCAGGAATTCGCGCACCTGCGCCAGCACACCGTAACCGAGCAACCGCTGGGCATAGAACGCATTGATCGCCAGCCCGATCACGCTGAAGCCCGCCATCGCCCAAGCAATCCCGATCACCCCGTAGTACGCGCCTCCGCCCAGCACCACGACCCCGATCAGCTTTTTCGCCAATTCCACACGGAACATCAGCCGTGAGTGGCCTTGCGCCATCAGGCAGTTTAGATTGAGCACGTGCACTGGCAGCAGCACGCCGGACAGGCACAGCACCCGCAGGATGGGTACAGCGGGCAGCCATTGCGCGCCGAACAACACATTCACGAGGGGCTCGGCCACCGCCGCCATCCCGAGCATCATCGGCACGTTGAGCAGCATCGATCCACGGATCCCCAGTTGCATGCCGCGACGCAGTTTGGCCGGATCGTGCGACGCCACGGCGAACATCGGGAAGGCCACCCGCGACAGAACCTTGACCAGCACGCTGCTGGGCATCTGCTGAGTGTTGTCCGCATTGCTGTAATAGCCCAGCGCACGAACCCCGCTGAACTTGCCGATCAGCACGGTGTAAAACCGCGAAAAAATCATGTCCATGAGGATCGAGGCGAAATGGTAACCGCCGAATCCGAACAGCTTGCGTGCAGATCCGCGGCTGAATTCCAGCGTGGGGCGCCAGCGACCAATTGACCAGAACAACACTGTGCTGACACCCGTCATTGCCACGACCTGCGCGGCGAGCGCCCAGATGCCATAGCCCTTCCAGGCCATCCACACCGAAATCGCGCCCGAGGTGCACGTCGCCGTGAAACCGACCTTGGTCTGGGTGCGGAAATCGAGTTGCTTGCTCAGCAGGCTGGCATGGATCGCACCGAGCGCGCCCAGCAGGACATTCACCGCCATAAGCGCCAGCAGCGGAACCAGTACCGGTCGCGCATAGAAGCCGGCGATCGCCGGTGCCGCCAAGTACAGAACCCCGGCGACGGCGACGCCGGCAAGGAGGTTGAACCAAAAGACGGTTGATTCGTCCGTCTGGCTGATGTCCTGGCGCTGGATGAGCGCGGCGGAAAAGCCACCGTCCACGAACACGGTAGCCAAGCCGGTGAACAGCAGGATCAGCCCGAAGGTGCCGAAATCGGCCGGCGTGAGCAGCCGCGTCAACGCAATCGTCACTGCGAACTGCAGCCCCTGCCGAAGCAGGACGTCCGCGGCGCTCCAAAGCGTGGCATTGAAGGCGCGCCTTTTCAACATGGCGCCTCAGCGCGCTCCGACACTGGATTCGCAGAGCAGGAAGATGCTCGCGCAAAGGTCCGGATACTGCTGGCCGAGCATGTAGCAGCCGTCGAGGTACTGCGGCGATACGATGTCGGTCTGCAGCAGGCGATCCCACTGAAAGTTCGCCAGCGCCTTGAAGAAGATCCCACTGCGGTGGACCACTCGCAGGCCGGCGCGAGTGGCGTCGCGTTCCAGCGTATCCAGCGAGTAGGTGATGCGGTGGCCGTGTTCGGATTCGGCTGGTGTCACCGCGGCGTTGTGGTCAATCAGCCCCATCTTCACGGCGATCTGGCGCGAGGGCGCGTTCGCGTTGGGACAGACAAGAAACAGCCGGCCACCTTCGGCCAGCCATTCCTCATTCACACGCTGCAGCACCGCGACCGGATCGTCGAGGTGCTCGAGCACGTGGGTGAGCACGATGTTGTCGTAGCGTCGAGGCAGCTGCACGGTTTCGAAGCGCGCGTGCACGATCGTGGCCTTGTCCCCCAGGCGGTCGCGCGCGATGGTCAGCGCCTCCTCCGAGGCCTCGACGCAGGTGATGTCATCGAAATGCGGCGTCAGGCGTATCGTGAAGTCGCCGCGGTAGCTTCCCAACTCGAGCAAGCTGCCAGTGCGGAAAAACGGCTCGAACGAACGCACCATGTACGGGTGCATCACATCGAAGTCGAAGCCGTAGGCGTATTTGTGCCCGGCGACGTCGCGACCCTCGATGTCGTAGTCGCGGGTGGTGGCCATGGAATCCTCCCTCTGCAGATCAACCTGCATCAGTACCTGCTCGCCTTCCCGGAGGCAAGCCCGGAAGCCGTGCTTTTCGTACAGGCGGCGCGCTTCCGCGCCACCTGCACCGACCCGCAGACGCACTTGCAGGCAGCCTGCGGAGCCCGCATGGGCGATCGTGCGTGCGAGCAATGCCGAGGCGATTCCCTTTCCCAGAAAACATTCGTCGACGCTGACGTTGCTGATGAAGGCCACGCCGCCTTCATCGTCGAAGTATGCCGCAATCAGGCCGACGAGATCGCCGCCAGCCCAAGCCTCGAACCGCGATGCCCGCATGTGCAGGCGATGCGCATAGGCGGCCAGATCGACGCGAGCGGAAAGCCGCGGGACAAAGCGATCATTGCAACGCGCGAGGTGGGAGAGGATTTCCGCCTCGCTCGCGCGGTTCACGTGCAACTGCCAGTCCAGGGACATCATTCCAGCACCGCCAAGCCGAATCCGTCACGACCGAAGGCGTTGCCGTTGTAGAGCAGATGTGGCCGCCCGGCGTATTCGAACAGGTGGGGGTAACACATCATCTCGGAATCCCAGCCTTCGGCGGACACGTCGATGCCAAGGTCGTGGTCGTCACGTACCCATGTTGACAGGTCGTCCGACCAGGCGTGACCGAGTCGATAACCGCGCGCGCTGTTCTTTCGAAAATCAAAGGACTGACGGTAACAAAATACCATGTGCCAGCGCGTGCCAATGCGCAGCACGCTCGGAAGGGCCTGGCTCTCGTCAGGGCCGAGACGGTCGGCGACGATGCGCCTGGCTTCCTCCTTCTGCCACGACACGCCGTTGGTCGAGGTCGCGTGGCCGATCTTGTAGGTTCGGTCTGGTGCCGCGTCGGGCGCGTAGTGCTTCCACCCGGTACCGAAGATGTACCACATGTGGAATACGCCCTCGTGCACCAGCACGAACCCGTCGCCGACCAGACAGGGCTCGTGCAGCGAGGCTGACAACACGGGGCCATTGCCGACGCGCGTGAACGTTTTGCCGCCGTCACTGCTCTCTACGAGGCCGATGCCCGTTTCCACCGAAACTGAAACGCGCCGGCTCCAGCCGGTGGTGTAGGCCAGAATCCTCCCTTCGTGGCGCAGCGGATTGAACGGAAACACACCGTGTTCGTCAAAGCAGCCCAGTTCGCCACGTGCGAGGGCGACCTCGGGTGCGACCTGCAACACGCGGCTGAATGACGAGTCGAAATCCGCCCAGACAACATGGCTGACATACATGCCGTCGGGTTCGCGTTCCCGCGAGGAAAAATAGACGCGCACGAAGCCGTCGCACACCAGCGCCTGAGGTGATTGCGCGAAGCCGGAACATCCGCCCGGCAGCGCGTATTGCGCCGGATCGAAGATCCTGCCGAGTTTTCTCCAGCTCAAGCGCTTTCCTCGCGGTGGTTGGCCGAAACTTCAATCCAGAGTGCCGTCGAGCCGGGCCAGCCCGAAGCCCCAACGGCCCACCTGATTGCCCAGGTAGAACATGTAAATGCTCCCGTCGAGTTCGAACACGTGCGGGTAACTGACCATTTCAGCATCCCAGCCGTCGGCGGAAACCTCCAGCCCGGCGCGTGCGTCCTCGCGCCTCCAGTGCAACAGGTCGTCAGAATGTGCGTAGCCGATGCGGTAGCCACGCTCATGGTTGCGGTAGTCGGTGCCGTGACGGTAGCAAAAGAACATGTGGAATCGCTCGCGGCCGCGGAACACATCCGGGCTTGCCTGCGCCTCGTCGTCGCCGAGGCGGGTGGGAATCAGGTCCCGGTTCGCTTTCGCCCATGTCACGCCATCGCTGGATGTCGCCATGCGGATGCGGTAGATCGGCTCGGGCCGGTCACCGTCGAGAATCCATCGCCTGCCAGCGATGTAGAACAAGTGCCATTCATCATTCCAGCGGCGCACCTTGGGCCCGCTCAGCACGAACGGTTCGTCGGGCGAATAGCCAAGCACCGGCCCAGATCCGGCCTTGGTGAAGCTGCGGCCGTCGTCATGGCTGCAGGCCATGCCGATCGCGGTGTTGAACGGAACCGAGCGGCAGCGCGTCCAGCCGGCGTAATAGGCAACTACGCGGTCGCCGTCGCGAGCGACGGAGACCGGATAGGTGCCGAATTCGTCGAAGGTACCGATATCGCCGAGCGCGAGGATCGGTTTCGCGGCGACCTCGAGCACGCACGAAAGGTCATGGCGATCAAGATCCACCCAGGCCGAGCGGCTCACGTACTGACCATTTGCGTCGACCGGTGGCCGGCATGAGAAATACACGCGCACGCGATCCTTCAGTATCAGGGTGGCTGGCGCCTGCGCAAATTCCTTCAACCACGGCCGGTCAGTGATGTCCCGCGGGTCGAAGATGTGTCCGAGCTTGTGCCAGCGGTACATGATCGGCTCCGTCGTGGTAGGGCATCAGTCCAAGTCGTATCGTCCGAGCAGGTCGCGATAGAACGATTCAGGCTCATTGAACATCATCACGTCCAGGATCGACAGCCAAGGCACGAACGGCTGGCCGAACTGAGGGTAGGGGCACAGGTGCGATTGCAGGAAGCGCAGGTCGATGCCTGCTGCCGTGAAGGCCTCGTGCGAATACAGGCCGCGGCCGCCACTGGCATTGATGTACGTGTCGGCGCCAAGGTGATGGCAAATCGCCAGTATCCGTTCCTGCCCTTTGAGGCCATGATCGATGTCGAGCGCAGATGAGACCAGCAGCGGCGTACGGATGTCGAGATGATTGCAGACGTCCAGCAGCGAGGCGTGGATATAACCAAACAAGTTGTCCTCGCTGCGCCAGACGATCTGCTGGAGCAACCCGAACACCGCCTCGAATTGTGGCGCGCGCCGATAGGCTTCCGCGATGCGGTTGAGCAGTTTGGCGCGGTCGAAGTCCGGAGCAATGCTCCGCTCGCGCACGTCCAGAGCATCGGAATCCTTCTTCAGTGGCAGCGAGAACGGTTCGGCGCGACCATTGCGCAGGAAACGATTGCGGTTGATCCAGCCCTTCTTGGTGTACTTGATGTTGTCGTAGATCACGAACCGATCGACTGCCCCGATAAGCTGGAAATAGCCGATGTAGGGCAGGAAGTAGGGTTGCATGATCGCGATCTTCATTGGCACGCCCTCGTGCGTCGCGGTCGCATTCAGGCGCCGGCGAGCACGCGGCAGACTGCGGCGATCGCGGCAATGGCGTCGTCCGCGAGAGTGGTGCCATTGGGCAGCACGACAACACGACTGGCGATGTCGATGGTGTGCGGCAGCATCAGCCGCGCATGCGGGAACAGGTCGCGGTACGGTTGCATGCCATGGCAGCCAGGCCAGAAATACTTGCGCACGAGGATGTTTTCGGCCTGCAGCGCTGCGGCGAGTTCGTCACGCGTGGCCGGAAACGCGTCGCCGATCTCAAGCACGATGTAGTGGTGGCTGTTGGATTCGGCCGGGTCGTAGGCCATCACCGAGATGTCCCGAATGCCGGCCAATGCCTCCACGTACGCGGCGTGGTTGCGGCGGTTGCTGGCAACCACCGATTCGAACGACCCCAGATTGGCCAACCCCATTGCGGCGCAAACTTCGATCATCTTGCCATTGGTGCCGGGATGGATGACGTTGTCGTATCCCTTGAATCCAAAATTTCGCATCAGCCGGGTTGCCTCGGCCAACTCGTCGTCGTCGGTGACGACTGCCCCGCCTTCCATCGAGTTGAAGGCCTTGGTGGCGTGGAAGCTCAGTACCTCGCAGGTGCCGAAGGAGCCGATACGCCTCCCGTTGTGGGTACTTCCGAAAGCATGCGCGGCGTCGAACAGCAGTTTCAGGCCATGCTCGTCGGCGATCGCCTGCAACGGCTCGATCGGTGCGCTCCGGCCCCAGAGGTGCACGCCGATGATCCCGGTCGTGCGCGGCGTGATCATCCGTCGTACCGCATCGGGGTCGAGGTTGTGAGTTTGCGGATCGATATCGGCGAACACCGGGGTGATGCCTTGCCAGTACAGTGCGTGCGCGGTTGCGACAAATGTCCAGGACGGCACGATGACTTCACCGTGCAGGCCCAAGGCACGGATCGCGATCTCGAGGGCGATGGTGCCGTTGCACATGGCAATGCAATGACGCACGCCCAGATAGGCGGCGATCGCTTGTTCGAACTCGCCTACCGTGGGACCGTGGTTGGTAAGCCAATGGCTGTCGACGATCGTCTCGACGCGGCGCAGGAAGGCGGCACGATCGCCGATGTTGGGACGCCCGACATGTATCGGTTCGGCAAACGCTGGCGGTGCGCCATTGATCGCGAGATCCCGTGGCGTGCGGATCGCCTTGACACCCGAATTCATCGATCGCTCCGGGGCCGCGTATAGGTAAGGTTAGTGATCTGCTCCGACACCAGCCCGATCAGGAACACGATCACTGCGGCGGAAAACAACAACGTGCTCATGTTGGTGAAACGGTGCACGGTGGCAAAGGTATAGCCGTAGTATCCCAGCCCGGTCAGCCAGAAAGCCATCGCCACCGGCATGAACAGCTTCAGCGGCGAATACAGGGTGGCGATCTTGAAGATTATCAGCAGGAAACGCACGCCGTCGCGCAACGGGCGGATGTGGCTCTTGCCGATCCGCGGACCGACCGGGATCGGCACGTAGGCCACCGGGTAGGCGCTGCGGAAGAAGGCCATGGTGATCGTGGTCGGGTAGGAAAACCCGTTCGGCAGCAGGTGCAGGAATTCGCGGAACTTGTCGGCGCGGACGGCGCGAAAGCCCGACGTGAGGTCGTCGATGCGATGGCCGGTCATCCAGCTCGACAGGTGGTTGTAGAAGCCATTGGCCAGCCCACGACCGACACTGGCCTGACCGCGCGCGTCGCGGGCGCCGACGACCATGTCGTAGCCTTCATCGAGCTTGGCCAGCAAGGTCGCGACGTGCGCCGGGTCGTGCTGGGCGTCGGCGTCCATGAACACGATCGTCGCCCCTTGCGCCGCGACCGCGCCACGCTTGATCGCGGCGCCGTTGCCCATGCTGTACGGCGAGCGCAGCACCCGTACCCCGGCTTGCGCCGCCTCGCGCGCGGTGCCGTCCGTCGAACCATCGTCCACCAGGACGATGTCGGCCTGCGGCCAGGAGGCGCGCAAACGCGGCAGGAACTGGCGAAGCGCCGCTTCCTCGTTCTTCGCCGGCAACACGATGCTCAGCTCGGTATCCACGCGCATCTCTTGTCATGCGGAGGCCAAGCCTAGCAGGGTCGGCCGCGCCGACAAACCGGTCGGCGGCGGCCCGGAGCCGGCCGAATGCATGCCCGCACTACTTCCCCGGCCCGTTTTGCGGTAGATTCCCGCCAAAGCTTCGGACGTTGGGGAACGGATGAGCGCTGCGGTCACCGCCAATCTGGTTGGCATCACCGGCATTGTCCGGCGCTTGGTGCTGGACGGCGCCCTGGCCGAGCCCGATGCCCGCAAGGCGATGGATGAGGCGCTCAAGGAGAAAAAGCCCGTCCAGCAGTATCTGGTGGAGCGGCGGCTGATCAATGCAGCGCAACTGGCGCATGCCAACTCGCTGGAGTTCGGCATCCCGCTGTTCGACGCATCGGTTCTCGATCTGGCCCAGGCCGCCACCAAGCTGGTCAGCGAAGAGCTGATCCAGAAGCACGGCATCCTGCCGTTGTTCAAACGCGGCAACCGCCTGTTCGTCGGCATCTCCGACCCGACCAATACGCGTGCGCTGGACGAAATCAAGTTCGCCAGCAACGCGATGGTCGAGCCGATCCTCGTCGACGAGGACACCCTCAAGCGGGTGATCGACAAGGCGATGACGGTCAGCGACGCCTTGTCCACCGACGACTCCGAAGGGCTGGAGAACCTCGAGACCGGCGATCTGAGCGAGGCCGAGCCGGAAGCGGCCGACCCGAACAAGGCCGACGACACCCCGGTCGTCAAATTCGTCAACAAGGTGCTGGTCGACGCGATCAAGCGCGGCGCCTCGGACATCCACTTCGAGCCGTACGAAAACGACTACCGCGTCCGCCTGCGCATGGACGGCATTCTGCGCACGGTCGCCAAGGCGCCGGTCAAGCTCAGTCCGCGCATCACCGCGCGCCTGAAGGTGATGGCCTCGCTGGATATCGCCGAGCGCCGGGTGCCACAGGACGGCCGCATCAAGTTGATGTTGTCCAAGACCCGCGCCATGGACTTCCGCGTCAGCACCTGCCCCACCCTGTTCGGCGAAAAGGTGGTGCTGCGCATCCTCGACAGCTCGGCCGCCAAGCTGGGCATCGACAAGCTCGGTTACGAGGACGAGCAGAAGGCGCTGTACCTCAAGGCGCTGGCCAAGCCCTACGGCATGATCCTGGTCACCGGGCCGACCGGCTCGGGCAAGACGGTGTCGCTGTACACCGGCCTGAACATCCTCAACACCGAAGAGCGCAACATCTCCACCGCCGAAGACCCGGTCGAAATCCGCGTCCCTGGCATCAACCAGGTGCAGATGAACGTCAAGAAGGGCATGACCTTCGCCGCGGCGCTGCGCTCGTTCCTGCGTCAGGATCCGGACGTGATCATGGTCGGCGAGATCCGCGACCTGGAAACCGCCGAAATCGCCGTCAAGGCCGCGCAGACGGGTCACCTGGTGCTCTCGACCCTGCATACCAACGACGCCCCGCAGACGATCTCGCGTCTGATGAACATGGGCATCGCGCCGTTCAACATCACCTCCTCGGTGACCCTGGTGATCGCCCAGCGTCTGGCGCGGCGCCTGCACGACTGCAAGCGCCAGGTGCAGCTGCCCGAGCATGCCTTGCTTGCCGAAGGCTTCACCGAGGCGGACATCAAGCATGGCCTGCATCTGTACGAGCCGGTCGGCTGTGCCGACTGCAACGAGGGCTACAAGGGCCGCGTGGGCATCTATCAGGTCATGGAATTGACCGAAGAAATCCAGAAGATCATTCTCGGGGGTGGCAATGCCATGCAGATCGCCGAAGCAGCGCAACGCGGGGGCATCCCCGACCTGCGCCAGTCGGCCCTGCTAAAGGCGAAGAACGGCATGACCAGCCTCGCCGAAATCAACCGTGTAACCAAGGACTAAACCATGGCCGCCAGCAAAGCCGCGGTACGCACCCAGACGCAGGGAGCTCCCGCCCCGCGCAATCCCAACCCGATGGTGCCGTTCGTCTGGTCCGGTACCGACAAGCGCGGCAAGAAGATGAAAGGCGAGCAGCTGGCCAAGAACGCCAATCTGCTGCGCGCCGACCTGCGCCGTCAGGGCATCAATCCGACCATGGTTCGTGCCAAGGGCAAGGATCTGTTCGGCGGCGGTGGCGGCGCCCGCATCACCGCACGCGACATCGCCATTTTCAGCCGCCAGATCGCCACCATGATGCAGGCCGGCATCCCGATGGTGAGCGCATTCGAGATCATCGGCGCCGGTCAGAAAAACCCGCGCCTGAAGAATCTGCTTGCCGACATCCGCAACCAGATCGAAGGTGGCTCGTCGCTGCACGAGGCGATCGGCAAGCACCCGGTGCAATTCGACGAGCTCTATCGCAACCTCGTCAAGGCCGGCGAAGGTGCCGGCGTGCTCGATACCGTGCTCGACACCGTCGCCACCTACAAAGAGCGCATCGAGACCCTCAAGGGCAAGATCAAGAAGGCGCTGTACTACCCGGCGGCGGTGATCGCGGTGGCGATCATCGTCTCGGCGATCCTGCTGATCTTCGTGGTGCCGCAGTTCCAGGCCGTGTTCAAGAGCTTTGGCGCCGATCTGCCGGCGTTCACCCAGATGCTGGTCAATGCGTCCGACTTCATGGTCAAGTACTGGTGGATGGCCTTGCTGATCGTCGGCGGCACGATTTTCGGCGTCATCTTCATGTTCAAACGCTCAACGAAGTTTGCGCACTTCATCGACCGCATGGCGCTCAAGCTGCCGATCATCGGCAAGATCCTGCACGAATCGGCGATTTCCCGTTTCGCCCGCACGCTGGCGCTGACGTTCAAAGCCGGTGTGCCGCTGGTGGAGGCGCTGGATACCGTCGGCGGCGCCACCGGCAGCGTGGTCTATTCGGAGGCGGTCAAGCAGATCCGCGACGACGTCGCCGTCGGCTACCAGCTCAATCTGGCGATGAAGCAGGTCAACCTGTTCCCGCACATGGTGGTGTCGATGGTGGCGATCGGCGAGGAGTCGGGCGCGCTGGACGCGATGCTGTTCAAGATCGCCGAGTTCTACGAGGAAGAGGTCAACAATGCGGTGGACTCCCTGTCCAGCCTGCTCGAACCGATGATCATGGTCATCATCGGTGGCCTCGTCGGCAGCATGGTGATCGGCATGTACCTGCCCATCTTCAAGCTCGCCGCGGCCGTCTGATCCGGCCCACGGCGGCACGTGCTGATCGATGTCCTTCAGCAGCCGGCCTGGCTGGTCGGCTGCACGTTTTTTTTCGGGCTGCTGATCGGCAGCTTTCTCAACGTCGTCATCCTGCGCGTTCCGCCGCGGATGGAATGGCAATGGCGGCGCGATAGCCGGGAGATCCTCGGCATCGAGGGCGATGATGGCCCGCAGCCGCCGGGCATCGTCATCGAACGCTCGTTCTGCCCACGCTGTCACCAGCAACTGACGGCGCTGGACAACGTCCCGTTGCTGTCCTGGCTGGCCCTGCGCGGGCGCTGCCGTTATTGCCGGACGCCGATTTCGTTCCAGTATCCGGCGGTCGAGTTGTTGACCGGATTGGCCAGTGCCGTGGTGGTGTGGCATTTCGGGCCGAATTGGCAGTCGCTGGCCGCGCTGGCCTTCACGTGGACGCTGATCGCCCTGTCGGGCATCGACCTGCGCACCACCTTGCTGCCAGATCAGATGACCCTGCCGCTGTTGTGGCTGGGACTTCTGGCCAGCACCGCCGGCCTTTTCGTCGAGCCGGTGTCGGCGATCTCTGGTGCCGCGGTGGGCTATCTCAGCCTGTGGTCCGTGTATTGGTTGTTCAAGCTCGTCACCGGCAAGGAAGGCATGGGGCAAGGCGATTTCAAGCTGCTCGCCGCCCTCGGCGCCTGGTGCGGGTTGGGCGGGATCTTCCCGATCGTGCTGGTCTCGGCCCTGCTCGGCGCGGTGATCGGCAGCGTCTGGCTGCTCGCACGCGGCCGCGATCGTGCCACCCCGATTCCGTTCGGCCCGTATCTGGCAGTCGCTGGCTGGGTTCAGTTGTTGTGGGGCAAACTTCTCATCGACGCCTACCTGTATTTCGCCGGATTGCGATGAGTTCGCCCCTGCCTGCCCGCGGCCGCCGCCTGGCGATCGCCCTGTTGCTCGCCCTGCTGGCGCTGATCATGCTGCCCAACTTCGTCTGGCTGGCGATGGGGCGCGAATTGCAGCATCCGTGGGTCGAGCCGGTGATTCTGCCGGTCGCGTTGTTGCTGGCGTTGCTGGCCGTGCTCGGCGGGCGGCTGTGGGTCGCCTGCCTCGTGCTGCTGCCGTTCGCGGTGCTGTCGCCGCTGGAGTCGTTCTACATCGCCACCTATCGGCGGCCGAGCTTTGCCGAGATCATCGCCACCTTGATCGCCAGCAATCCGCGCGAGATGCGCGAGTACGTCGGCGCGCTGATCGTGCCCATGCTCGTTTCCGTGCTGCTGGCGCTGGCGCTGCCACTGGCCGCCGCGTGGGCGAGCCGGCGCGCCGCCCTGCGCCTGCCGCCACGCATGCGCTGGACGATGGCGGCGCTGGCGCTGGCCATGCCGCTGGCGATCGCGGTCACCGCCGGCATCAACACCAAGGGCAGTCTCGAAGCGCGCTGGCAGTCGGGCAGCAAGAAAACGACCGAATTGGGCGACGAAATCCAGTACGGCTGGCCGTTCGGGCTGATCCCGCGCCTGGTGAGCTATCGCCGCGAATGGAACGAGATGCGCGCCAATGTGGCCCGGCTGGACGGCTATCGCTTCGGCGCACGTCTGGCCACGCCCCTGCACAAGCGTCAAATCTACGTGCTGGTGATCGGCGAAGCCAGCCGCCGCGATCATTGGTCGTTGTTCGGCTACGACCGCCCGACCAATCCGGAACTGGGCAAGATCGCCAATCTGGTGCCGATCACCAATCTCGACTCGGCCTGGCCGGAGTCGATCACCGCCATCCCGATGATCCTCACCCGCAAGCCGGCCACCATCACCAGTTTCACCTGGTGGAAGGAAGCCTCGATCCTGCGCGCGATGGCCGAGGCCGGTTTCACCACCTACTGGATTTCCAACCAGCAGGCGATCGGCAAGTACGACTCGCCGGTGTCCACCTTCGCCTTCGAGGCCCAGCACCAGCTGTTCCTCAATCACGCCTCGTGGAGCGTGCCGGGCGCCTACGACGACGTGCTGCTCAAATCCCTGCGCGACGTGCTGCACGATTCGAACAACAACCTGTTCATCGTCCTGCACCTGATGGGCAACCACCAGAGTTACGACTACCGCTACCCGGATGCCTTCAAGCACTGGCGGCCGACCGAGTCCGATCCATGGGACGACGAAGTCGACGCCAGCGACGCCTCCGCCTCGACGGTTGCCAGCGACACCAGCGCCGACGACAGCAGCGATGACGACGACGATACCGAGACCCATCAGCGCATCACCAACAGCTACGACAATTCGATCCTGTTCACCGACCACATCCTGGCCTCGATCATCGGCATCTTGCATGACGAGGGCGCGGTGACCGCGCTGTGGTTCGAGTCCGATCATGGCGAATCGCTGCCCAGCGCCACCTGCAAGCTCGAAGGCCACGGCCACGGCACCCGCTACGAATACGAGATCCCGGCGCTGGTGTGGTATTCCGATTCCTACCTGGCGGCGTTCCCGGCGCGCATCGCCGCCCTGCGCGCCAACGCCGGCAAGCGCACGATGAGTGAAAGCACTTTCGAATCGCTGGCCGAAATGGCCGGCCTCAGCTTCCCGACCCAGGATCGGTCGTGGAGCCTGTTCAGTCCGACCTGGGTGTATCGTCCGCGCATCGTCAACCGACCGGCGCAAGGCGATATCGATACCGCCACCATCAGCAAGGAATGTGCGGTGGTACACCCGCATGCGTTGGGAACTGCGATCTCGCCACGATAATTGCGTCCGCGCTGTCCCATTGCTTCTGCGTCGTGCATGAGCGCCAGCGGCACGCCGACATCTGCTTTCTCACCCTAGGTGCGGCTGGTGCTGTCGAAGCAGATGCGGAAGCGAAACCTGATCGGACAGGGTTCGATTTTGCGTGGTTTTCGCGATGGGTTGTCAGATGCCGTGGCAGGCGCGCGCCAGTGTGTGCGCCAGTGTGCGCGCGCGGAGTCAGTCACTGCTGTCTTGCGCGCGCGCCGGCGCAAGCGTGTCGATTCGTGCCATGATTTGCGCGATGTCCTGATCGAGCTGTCCGCTGGTATTGAGCTTTTTCAGCTGCGCCACCTGTTCGAGTGCTTCGCGGCTGCGGCCTTCGATCACCAGCAGGCGCGCCAGATCGGCACGGTACACTGCGGTGGACGGCTCGGTGCTTACTGCTGCATGAAAATAGCGGTCGGCAAGCGGCGCGTCATGCAGCACCCGCCACGCGAAACTGGCATACGTGGCCGATAGACGTGCGCGTGGGAATGGTCTGGACAAGGCAGCGCGGAATGCCCTGTCAAGCGGCTCGGGTTGGAATCGGCAGTATCCGCGGGCACGACAGTTGGTCAGCGACTCCAGCGCGGAAATGTCTTCGTCGGAGGTTGGCTGAGCTTGCAATTGCTTGATCATGCGCTGCCAAAGCAATGGGTCGACCTGTCCGCCAGAGCGGTCTTGCGCCATCACCATCGCTTGCAGATACAGGATCGACGAGCCCGGTACGGATGCGGCGCGATCGAGGAATTTCCAAGCCAGGTTCAATGCCGGTGAGTTTGCCTTGTAGTCGGAAACGATGATGAGCTGACGCGCCGCTTCGTAGTTTGCCCGCATCGACGTTGGGTGCAGGTTGGCCTCGGCGATGGCGAGCTGCACCGGATTGGACCATGTTTGTGCTCGCACCCAAGTGGCGCCGGTGAACAGCATGATCCAAACGACGACGAGCGAGCCGCGCAGCGATTGCCAGCGCACGGCCCCAGGGGCGGTCCCAGGGGCGGTCCCTCCCAGCAGGAGCGCGAACAGGGCCAGCAGTACCCCAATCGAGGCGAAATAGTTGCGGTGCTCGAACACCAATTCGAGGGGGATGAACGTGGCGGTCAGCAAGTGCGCGATGAAAAACCAGACGATCCCCAATGCCATCAGCGGGCGGCGTTTTCGCAGTGCGATCGCCGCGCCGAGCAGCGTTGACAGTAGTGCGATCGCGGCGAGAGTCGCAGACGGGTCGAGCAGGCTGCGTGAGACTGCATAGTCGTCGTGGTAGAAGCTCAGCGTTCTCGGATCCGGCAGTACCGTCCAGCGCAGATAGTCGACCAGCACCCGCGGCTCGGTAAGCAATCGTTCGGTCAGCGTGAAGGTGCGCGACGCGTAGGCTGCCGGCGCCATCATCTTCGGCAGCAGCCACGCCAGCCCCAGCGCGGCCGGCAGTATCAGGATCAACGTGAACATCACCCGCAAACGACGATCGGGGCGGCCGTCGCGTCCCATCCAGCGCAGCAACGCCCATTCCACCGTGACTGCGTACGCTGGCAGCAAGACAGCGGATTCTTTCGACGCCAGCCCCAGCGCGAGCCCCAGCAACAGGCCGGAGCAGGCGATGGCAAAACCACCGCCGCGCGCGGTGGTGAGCATGCGTTCGCGTCCGCGCAGGTAGGCCCATAACCCACCCAGAACTGCGAGCTGGCACAGGCTCTCCATGCGCTGCACCACATACAGCACGCCAGTGAGGTTGATCGGCAACAACAGCCAGCCGGCGGTAACGGCCAGCGGCAGGTAGAGAGACGTTGCATCGCTGCCTTCGCTTCCCTTTGCGCGTGCGTGCAGGCGCAGCAAGGTTCGCAGCATGCCAAACAGAAGCAGCCCGTTGAGCACGTGGATCAGCAGGTTGGTGAATTTCATCGGCCACGGGTCGAGGCCGGTACAAAGGTAGTTGATCGCGAAACTCAACATTGCCAGCGGACGCGTGAACCCGATCGAGGACTGTGTCGCCGCCATCAGCTGGGCGGCGGTCCCGTGCGCGATATGGAGTGCTTGATTGTCGACGATGTTCGGAAAGTCGTCGAACAAATAAGAGCCGCGCAAGCCGGGCCAGTACACCGCTGTGGTCGTCAGCGAAACGAGCAACAGCAAGGCGGCGGTGCGGTATCGCGTGGGGAATGTCATGGCCGGTCGAGGATAACCCATGCCAGCACCCGCGGGATGGGGTTCGGGCGACGCCGAAAAGAAGAGGGCCGCCTCGCGGCGGCCCTCGGCACTACGCATTCAGAAACGAAACAACGGCTATCCGTTACGGACGGCAGATGGTCGGCAGATACTTGACGTTGATGTTCGTGCCGCTGGTGCCGTTCTTGCAATTCCACGTCGTCGAGCCACCCGCCGGGGTGCCCTTGAACATGAGATGCTTGCCGGCGATCGCGGTGTTGGCCTGATTGCCGTACAGCACGTCGATGAGGCCAGTAGCGCCGCCGGTGATGGTCACCGACGAAACATAGTTGCCCTGGATGCTGCCCGCGGCGGCAACGCCAGCGGAGGCATTGGTATTCGGGAAGGTGCCCTTGTTCGAGTAGAACTCGGCGACGGCGGTCTTGCTGCCATCGGCCAGGCTGGAGCCTTCCGAAACCTGCGAGCGGATCACGTAATCCTGATAGGCCGGGATGGCGATCGCGGCGAGGATGGCGATGATCGCGACCACGATCATCAGCTCGATCAGGGTGAAGCCTTTCTGGATCTTGTTCATTTGATGAGTCCTTGGTGGTGGGTTAGCTAACCTTGGGTGTTTCGGTGGAACATGATGCGCAGGCAGGTGAACTGGAAGACCGCGTCCATGGCACGGCAGGTCGAGTCACACCGAATGCCCGCAGGCTATGCCAAGCAAATGTCGTGCCAACTGCTGGCGAACCTCAATTGCAGAGCTGTTGCTGGCGCAGCATGGCGAATCGGCGGTGGCACGTCAATCGCACTCGAGCGATTGTCAAAAACTGACGCTCTGTGTCATGGCGGCGCATTACCGACAAGATGTCGGCAGGTATTTCGGGGGAATCGTGTTGAGTGCGCTCTTGCAGGTCCATTGCATCGAACCTGCCGATGGCGTGGGCGTCATCACGAACGACAGGCCGTTGATGTTGCGATTGGCTTCCTGTGGGGTGGCGCTGGAGAAGGTGGCCTTGATCAGCCCGGGTCCGCCGGCGACGGTGCCAACGTCTACCCGCGAGACGTAGTTGCCGGTGACGCTGGTCGGTGACGGCAGATTCACCGATGCGCCGCTGGATGGCAGATAGCCCTTGTTGGCGTAGAACTCGGCGATCTGGGATTTGGCGCCGGCAACGCCTGCCAAACTGAAGCCTTCGGTGACTTGCGAGCGAATCAGATAGTCCTGATACGCAGGGATGGCGATCGCGGCGAGGATGGCGATGATCGCGACCACGATCATCAGCTCGATCAGGGTGAAGCCTCGGTTCATCGGGTGCATGCAAACCTCCGCAACCTCGTGGACGACGGCTTGGTTGCCGCGGCCGGGCACGACCCCGAGCAAGCCGGAGGGACGTTCGAGCATGGCCAAGCAAGTTTCGTGCCTGTTCCGGGCGGCCTTTGCTCGGGCTGGATGCCGAGTCGTGTTGCGAGATTTCGCGGATCACGGACGAGCGTTGCGATCATCGTGCGGGCGCTCGATTGCCATCAGTGGCGGCTATCGCCGATCTTCGCCGCATTGCTAGACTGCAATCGACGTCTGATCGGGAAATCGGAAATGCACTCCACGCGCGCCATCGGCCGAGCGTTGCTGGCCCTGTTCGTCCTGTCCGGTGTCGCCGGCCTGATCTACCAGTCTGTCTGGTCGAGCTATCTGGGGCTGACGCTCGGACATGCCGCCTACGCGCAATCCCTGGTGCTGGCGATCTACATGGGTGGCATGGCGCTGGGGGCGTGGCTGGCGAGCCGGAAGGCGCCGGACATGCAGCGGCTGATCCGCGCCTATGCGTGGGTCGAGATCTTGATCGGCATGGTCGGGCTGGTGTTCCATTCGGTGTTCGTCGGCTACACCGAATTTTCGCAGGACGTGGTGCTGCCGGCCCTGCACAACGATGGGCTCGCTCATGCTTGGCAGTGGAGTACGGCGGCGCTGTTGATCGCGCCGCAAAGCGTGTTGCTGGGCATGACCTTCCCGTTGCTCAGCGGCGGTTACCTGCGTTTGACGCCGGGCGAGGACGGGCAGGTGCTCGGTGGTTTGTATTTCACCAACAGCATCGGCGCGGCTTTCGGAGCGCTGTTGTGTACCTTCGTCTTGCTGCCATGGGGTGGCATGCCCGGCGCGGTGCGGGTTGCTGGCGCCATCAATGTCCTCGTCGGGGTGCTGGCGTGGGGCGTGGCCGCCGCCATCGGCGAAGGTGGATCGTCAATCGCAGCCCCAGCCGTTGATACCGTCGATGCCGGGCGACCCGGTGGCCTTCGCCGTCCCCGCTGGTTGTTGCTCGCAGCCGGCGTCACCGGCGCCACGTCGTTCGTTTACGAACTCGGCTGGGTGCGTTTGCTCAACCAGGCGCTGGGCACCACCGTACATGCCTTCGAGTTGATGTTGTCGGCATTCATTTTGGGCCTGGCCCTGGGCGGCCTGTGGGTGCGGCGGCGCAGTTCGCGCATCATCGATCCGGTGGCTGCGACCGGTCATGCGCAGGTCTGGATGGGCATCGCCGCACTGATCTCGGTGCCGGTGTTCACGCAATCCTTCAACGGTGTCGCGTGGTTGATGGGCGCGTTGGCGCGCAACGATTCGGGCTACTTGTTGTTCAACCTCGGCAGCGCCGTCATCGCGATGCTGGTGATGCTGCCGGCGGCATTCTTCGCCGGCATGACCTTGCCCTTGCTGACCATGGCGTTGCTGCGCGGCGGGCACGGCGAGGCCAGCATCGGTCGAGTTTATGCGGCCAATACGCTGGGTGCGATCGTCGGGGTTTTTCTGACTCTGCATGCGCTGATTCCGGCCATTGGCGTGGGCCTTTCGATCACCTTGGCTGCCACCGCCGACCTCGTGCTCGGCTTGTTACTGCTTCGTTATCTGAGCCTGGTTACCCGCTGGGTCGGTTATGCGATGTCCGCCGCCTGCGGCGTGCTGGCGCTGGCGTTCAGCCTGCAGTTCGGACGCCCGGATCCGCTGGCGCAGACTGCGGGCGTGTTCCGCACCGGGCAAACGCGCGTGCCGGGACAGAAGGTGGTTTTCCTGCGCGACGGCAAGACTGCGACGGTGAGCGTGTTCGAAGAGGATGGCGGGTATTCGGCGATCTCCACCAATGGCAAGCCCGACGCGGCAATCAACGTGACCGGCCAGGGGTTGGCGTCGAGCGACGAAATCACCATGCGGATGGCGGCGGCTCTTCCGTTGGCGCTGATGTCGCGACCCGACACGATCGCCGTCATCGGTTGGGGGTCCGGGATGACCACGGCGACCCTATTGGGCAGCCCGATACCAAAAACCGTGACGACGATCGAGATCGAGCCGGCGATGCACGACGGGGCGCGGTTGCTCGGGCCCAAGGTGGCGCGCGGATATTCCGATCCACGATCGATGCCGAAATTCGACGACGCACGAACCTACTTTGCCACTGGAAACCGGCAATTCGACGTGGTGATTTCCGAGCCGTCCAATCCGTGGGTCAGCGGCGTGGCCAGTCTGTTCACGAAGGAGTTCTACGGTTTCGTGCATCGCCACCTGCGCCCCGGCGGGCTGCTGGTGCAGTGGATTCAGTCCTACGAGATCGATGATCGTCTGCTGTCCTCGATGGTCGCAGCGCTGGTATCCGTTTATCCGCATGTAGACGTTTATCTGACCAACAGCGCGGATCTGATGTTCGTCGCCCGCGATCGCCCGTTGCCCCCGCTGGTACTCCGGAATCTGTCCGCTTTGCAGGGTGATCTGGTGGAAGTCGGGCTGCGCGACGATGCGGATTTCCGGATGCGGCGCATCGGATCCGAGCGCATCTTGCGGGCATTCGTGACCTATACCGGCGCCAGTCCGCATTCGGACTTCCATCCCACCGTATCGCTGGAGGGGCCGCGGACGCGATTTACGGCCGCAAGTTCCACCGTTCTTCAAGACCTGGTGATCAACGGACTACCGGTGCTGGATGTGCTCGAGGGGCGCCAGCCGCCTGACCCGGCGGCGATCACCTACGATCGCAACAGCCTGTTTGCGGAACGCACGGTGCGTGCTTGGGCGATCGTCAAGGCGATGCGCGAGCGCGATGACAGGGTGTTGCAGGTTCACGATCCCGATCTGGCGGATCGGGTTCGCGAGTTGCACGGTCTCGACAACGGCGCCGATGTGGAATTCGCCAAGCGCTGGTACAAGGACGTTTCGGAACTGGCCGGCAATTCGATCGGGCTGCTGCCTGCGGATGATCTCGTTGGCGTATGGCTGAATCCTGGGTGGCGGACCGCCGACGCGCCCTTGCCGAATGCCGGTGCGGCCGTGCTGGCCGCCTTCGCCGCCGCTGCGAGCCGGGATGTCGCGCAACTGCAGCCATTGGCGGTACAGGCGCTGCAGCGATTGCACGCGGACCGTGACGCTCCGGATCAGTTGCGCGAGCAGATGCTGGTATTGGCCATGCTCGGTGCGATCGGCAGCCGTCATCCGCAGCAGGTTGGCGCGCTGGAAAGTGCTTGGGGAGACGATATCAAGGTTGCTTCCGGAAGATACGGCGCAATCCGCGTCTTCCTGCAAGCGTGGGCTGACAATCAGACTGCCGATCGCCGCTGATGGGCTGCTGGTTTTCAGCCTCAGGCACTGAGCCGCGCAGGAAACCTCGTCACTCGATCGCCAGCTTCTTGAGCTTGTAACGCAGCGCACGAAAGGTGATGCCCAGGCGCGCAGCTGCCTTGGTCTTGTTGTAGCGGCATTCCTCCAGGGCGCGGATGATCGCCTCGCGCTCGAGGGTTTCCATGCGCCGGGGCAGGTCGCCGGCGATCGGGTTTGCGGTCGTTGCCGAGGGGGCGGCCGGGCCGGCGGGCGCCGAGGTTGCAATCGGCACCCCGGTATGGGTGACGAGAACCTCCGGCAGCTGCAGGTCGTCGACGCCGATGCTGTCGCCTTCGCACAGCGCCACCGCGCGTTCGAGGATGTTCTCCAGCTCGCGCACGTTGCCGGGGAACGCGTAATCGGCAAGCGCCGCCATCGCCTCGGCGTTCGGCGTCGGTACCGGCTCGCCCAGTTCGGTCGCCAGTTTGTGCAAGATGGCCTCGGTCAGCAGCGGGATGTCCTGGGTGCGCTCGCGCAACGGCGGCACCCGCAGTTCGATCACGTTGAGGCGGTAGTACAGGTCGTGGCGGAAGCGGTTTTCCTCGACCAGTTTCGCCAGATCCTTGTGCGTGGCCGAGAGGATGCGCACGTCCACCGGCACTTCGCTGGCGGCGCCGACGGCGCGCACGGATTTTTCCTGGATCACGCGCAGCAGCTTGACCTGCATCGGCAACGGCAGCTCGGCCACTTCGTCGAGGAACAAGGTGCCGCCGTTGGCGGCCTGGAACAGGCCTTCCTTGTCGGCGTGGGCGCCGGTGAAGCTGCCCTTGCGGTGGCCGAAGAATTCGCTTTCCATCAGTTCGCCGGGGATGGCGCCGCAATTGACCGGCACGAACGGGCCGGTCGCGCGCGGTCCTTGTTCGTGGATCAGCCGCGCCACCCGCTCCTTGCCGGCGCCGGATTCGCCGCTGATGTAGACCGGCGCCTGACTGCGCGCCAGCTTGGCGATGGTCTGCCGCAACTGCTGCATGGCCGGCGCCTGCCCGGTCAGGCCCGACGCGGGCGCGGCGGACGATCGCCGTTGCGATTGCAGTTCCAGGGCATTGCCGACCAGTCGGCGCAATACCGTCAGATCGACCGGTTTGGAGACGAAGTCGAAGGCGCCGGCCTTGAGGGCGTCCACCGCCGCCTCGACGTTGCCGTAGGCGGTGATCATCGCCACCGGCGTTTCCGGATGGCGGGCGACGATGTGGGCGATGATCTCCAGCCCGTTGCCGTCGGGCAGGCGCATGTCGGTCAGGCACAAGCCGTAGCGGCCGGCAGCGAGGCGCGCCTTGGCCTCGGCGACGTTGCCGGCGCTGTCCACCAGCAGCCCCATGCGACCCAGGGTGATGGTCAGCAATTCGCGGATGTCGCGTTCGTCGTCGACGACGAGGACGTTGGGTTTGCTCATGGCGGAAAGTATACGGGACGGCCGTTCGCGCCCGCCTTGCCGCTGGCGTGCGCGACCGGCTAGGCCGAGCCCGGACGCGCCGCTGTCGGCGCTTCGACGGGGACCGGCTGCGACACCGGCTCGGCGCGCGCCAGGGTGGTGCGAAAACAGCTGCCGCCGCCCGGCAGCGGAACGTAGCTCAAGCTGGCTTGATTGGCCTCGCACAGCTGGCGGGCGATGTACAGGCCCAGGCCGGTGCCGTGTTCGCTGGTGGTGTAGAAGGGCTCGAACAGCCGCGCGGCGGCAGCGGCGGCGATGCCCGGGCCGCGATCGACGACATCGAGCATCGGCTCGCCGTCGCCTTCGCGATGGATCACCAGCGTCACCCGTGCCGCCTCGCCGGGCATGCGGCCGTAGGTCAGCGCGTTCTGCACCAGCACCGTCACCACTTGCTGCAGGTGCTGCGGGTCCATCATCGCCCGCACCGCGCCGCGCGGAGCGCTGATCTTGAGCTCGTCGCGCTCGTCAGGCTGGCTGCGATGGAAGTCGGCCAGGAAGTGATGTGACCACGCCACCAGCTCCAGCGTCTCGGGCTGCGAGCGCTCGCGGCGGGCCAGGCCCAGCACGTTCTGGACGATGCCGTCCATGCGCTGGCACTGGGAATTGATGATCTCCACGAGGCGGTGGTCGGTTTCCGGCTCGATCACCGATTCGCGCAAGAGCTGGCCGGCGTGGCTGATCGCCGCCAGCGGGTTGCGGATCTCGTGCGCGATCGAGGCGGCGAGCCGGCCCAGTGTGGTCAGCGTCAGTTCCTCGGCACGGCGCGACAGCAGCGAGGTGTCGTCGAGGAAGATCAAGGTCAGGTCGTGGACGCCGCCGAGCGAGGTGAAGCGCGGGATCACCGCCGGCGTGTCCGGCGCCAGCGTCAGCGGCGTGGTGTCGAGCTTCTGCTGGTGACGCCAGAACCAGAGTCGGCGCGAGAGCTCCGGGGCGACGTCGGCCAAGGCCTTGCGGTCGGGCGCCGGGTTGCCGAGCAGATACCACGCCGACTCGTTGAACAGACGGATGGCATTGCCCGAATCCACCGCAATCAGGCCGGTGCGCATGCGCCGGATGATCATCTCGTTGACGCGCGCCAGGCTGTCGACCTGCACGCCGCGTTGCTGCGCCAGTACCTCGGTCTGGCTCAACTGGCGGCCAAGGACGTTGGTGAAGGTGGCGGTCAGCAGGTAGCTGACGCTGAACATCACCGCTTCGGGCAGCGTGCGCGGCTCGACCTGCGTCAACACCGACACCACCACTTCGCCGATCTGGATCAAGGCCGCCAGCGCGCCCAGAATCAGGCTCCAGCCCAGCCGCATCAACAGCGCACAGGCGCCGACGTTGAACAGCATCAGCAGGCTGACGCCGTTGCTGAAGCCCGGCAGTTCGTGCAACAGCACGGCGAACGCCGGCAGGTCGAGCGCGACGCCGGCGGCGAGCAGCTGCCTCGGCGTCCAGCGCGGCTTGTTGGCGAGCAAAAACAGCGCGCAGGCGACGATCAAATAGGCGATCGCGGTACTGCCCGCCCACGCCACGCTGCGCACGGCAGTGGCGCCGAGCGGGCCGTACGCGGCGAAGGTCAGCAGGCCGCCCTCGACGACGCGAAACAAGGCAAGGAAGTACAGCTCGCGGCGCAGCCCGACTTCGCCCGGCGCCGGTGCGCGCAATTGCAGGCTCATGCCGTGATCGCCACCCGTTGGCCTAACACGGGGCGAGTATAGGATGCAAAGGCGATCACGTTTTGCCTTTGCCCGGGCCCTTGCCCACAATATCGGTCGTGCGCGCAGCGCGCCGAACGTCCATTCAAGGGTGTCCCATGAACTTCCACGAATACCAGGCGAAGGAACTGTTCGCCGAATACGGCATCCCGGTGCCGGCCGGCCGCATCGCGCGCACTGCGGACGAAGCGGTGGCGGCGGCGACTGCGCTGGGCGGCTCGCAATGGGTGGTGAAGGCGCAGATCCACGCCGGCGGCCGCGGCAAGGCCGGTGGCGTCAAGCTGGTCAAGAGCGCGCAGGCGGCCGGTGAGGCCGCTGCCGGCATGCTCGGCAAGGCCATGACCACCTACCAGTCCGGCGGCCGCGCCTTGCCGGTCGACGTGGTGCTGGTCACCGAGGCCAACGACATCATCAAGGAACTCTACCTGTCGGTGCTGGTCGATCGCAGCGCCAAGGCGGTGAGCTTCATCGCCTCGGCCGAGGGCGGCGTCGAGATCGAGAAGACGGCGCAGGAAAACCCCGACGCGATCCAGATCCTCGAAGTCAATTTCGTGCAGGGCCTGCAACCGTATCAATGCCGCAAGATGGGCTTCGCGCTGGGGCTGGGCAACAAGCAGGTCGGCCAGCTCACCAGGATCATGCTGGGCCTGTACCGGCTGTTCAACGACAAGGATCTGTCGCTGGTCGAGCTCAACCCGCTGGCGATCGTCAAGTCCGGCGACCTGATGGCGCTCGACGGCAAGGTCAACTCCGACGACAACGCCGACTTCCGCCAGCCGAAGCTGGTGGCGATGCGCGACGTGGCGCAGGAAGATCCGGCCGAAGTCCAGGCCGCCGAGCACAACCTCAACTACGTGACCATGGACGGCAACATCGGCTGCATGGTCAACGGTGCGGGCCTCGCGATGGCGACGATGGACGTGATCAAGCTCGCCGGCGGCGAGCCGGCCAACTTCCTCGACGTCGGTGGCGGCGCGACGAAAGAACGCGTCACCGCGGCGTTCAAGCTGATCCTGTCGTCCGACAAGGTGCGCGCGATCTTCGTCAACATCTTCGGCGGCATCGTCCGCTGCGACATGATCGCCGAAGGCATCATCGCGGCGGTGAAGGATGTCGGCGTGCAGGTGCCGGTGATCGTGCGGCTGGAAGGCACCAACGTCGAGGCCGGCAAGGAGCTGCTGCGCGGTTCTGGTCTTGCGATCATCGCCGCCGACGACATCAACGATGGCGCGGCAAAGGCCGTCGCCGCCGCCAAGTAGACCAAGGCAGTCCGCGAAATACGCAAAATACGCAAAAGGATCCATCGATTTATTTGCGGCCTTTGCGGACGATTTTCATGTGACCCACCAGCGTTCCCGCCAGCAACCAACCAACGAGCTTGTCCGCGAAACACGCAAAGTGCGCGAAAAAATCCAAACGATTCGTTTGCGGCCTTTGCGTCCTTCGCGGACGATTTTCAGGTAACACATCGGCGCTCCCGCCAGCAGCCAAAAAGCGAAGCGGTCCGCGAAAGACGCGAAAGATTCAGGTGATCGTTTTGCGACTTTTGCGGCCTTCGCGAACCGAGCTTCAGCTGTCACGTCGTGTTTCCGCCATCCACCAACCCAAGATCAGACCGGTCCGGGAAAGACGAAACGAGCGCGAAGTGAATACCGGACTTTCCCTCGCGATCTTCGCGGACCAGACCCAAGGATCCCCATGAGCGTTCTCGTCAACGACCACACCCGCGTCCTCGTGCAAGGCTTCACCGGCCAGCAGGGCACCTTCCACGCCGAGCAGATGCTCGATTACGGCACCAAGGTCGTCGGCGGCGTGACGCCCGGCAAGGGCGGCCACGAGCACATCGGCCTGCCGGTGTTCGACACCATGCAAGATGCGGTCGACGAGACCGGCGCCGAAGCCAGCGTGATCTACGTGCCGCCGCCGTTCGCGGCCGACGCCATCCTCGAAGCGGCCGATGCCGGCATCCGCGTCATCGTCGCCATCACCGAGGGCATTCCCGTGCTCGACATGCTGCGCGTCAAGAACACCCTGCGCGGCTACGACGACGTGTGGCTGATCGGCCCGAACTGCCCGGGCATCATCACCCCCGGCCAGTGCAAGATCGGCATCATGCCCGGCCACATCCACCAGCCCGGCCACGTCGGCATCGTCTCGCGCTCGGGTACGTTGACGTATGAAGCCGTGCACCAGACCACGCAGGCGGGCCTGGGCCAGAGCACCTGCATCGGCATCGGCGGCGACCCGATCCAGGGCATGAACTTCATCGACTGCCTGAAACTCTTCCAGGACGACCCGGAAACGCACGGCATCATCATGGTCGGCGAGATCGGCGGCAGCGCCGAGGAAGAAGCCGCCGAGTTCATCGCCGACTACGTGACCAAGCCCGTCGTCGGTTTCATCGCCGGCGCGTCGGCACCGACCGGCAAGCGCATGGGCCACGCCGGCGCGATTGCCTCCGGCGGCAAAGGCACGGCGGCGGGCAAGTTCGCGGCGATGGAAAAAGCCGGCGTGGTCACCGTGCGCTCGCCCGGCGACCTCGGTACCACGCTCGCGGCGCGGATGAAGCACGGAAAGTAATCAAGGTCCCAGGACCAAGGCCCAAGGACTAGCGACTAAGGACTACGGACCAAGGAGCAGGGACCAAGGAGCAGGGACCAAGGAGCAGGGACCAGGGAGCAGGGGACGGAGAGCAGGGGCGCGGGAATCGGGAGTCGGGAGTCGTCCCCCACGATGGCGCGGGTCGAAGTATCCCTTCCCCCGCTTGCGGGGGAAGGTCAGGATGGGGGCGCTTTCATGCGTGACGGCGCGAAAAAATCGCTGGCAAGGCGCTTGCGTGCTGGCATGACCGATGCCGAGAGCAAGCTCTGGAGACATCTGCGCCTGCGCCAGATCGAAGGCTGTCGATTCCGCAGACAGCATCCGCTTGGGCCCTATGTCGTCGATTTTGTCTGCATCGAAATGAAACTGATCGTCGAGGTCGATGGCAGCCAGCACATGCAATCTCGCCACGATGCGCAGCGGGATGGTTGGTTGATCGCGCAGGGGTTCCGCGTCCTGCGATTCTGGAACCATGAAGTTCTGTTGCAGACCGACGCCGTAGCCGAAGCGATCTGGAACGCCTTGATCGAAATTCGCCCCCATCCCAACCTTCCCCCGCAAGCGGGGGAAGGAAACCAGCAAGGAGCTTCGTAGGATGCGTATCGCGCTCGCCCAGTTCGACTTTCCAGTCGGTGCGGTCGATGCGAACGCGCGGCACATTGCCGAACTGATCGCGCAGGCGCGTGATGTCCATCACGCCGATCTGATTTTGTTTCCCGAACTGGCGTTGTCCGGTTATCCGCCCGAAGATCTCGTGCTGCGGCCGGATTTCCTCGCCGAGTGCGAGGCGGCGCTCGGTCGCATCGCCACCGCGACGCACGGCATCGTCGCCGTGGTCGGCCATCCCGAGGCTGCCGGCGCGGTGGTGTTCAATGCCGCCAGCGTGCTGCGCGAGGGGCGCATCGAGACGACCTGTCGCAAGCGCGAGCTGCCGAATTACGCCGTGTTCGACGAGCGCCGTTATTTCGCGCCGGGCGATGCGGCCTGCGTGTTCGAGGTCGCTGGCGTGCAGGTCGGCATGGTGATCTGCGAAGACCTGTGGTTCGCCGAGCCGCTGGCCACGACCGCACGCGCCGGCGCGCAGCTGGTGCTGGTACCGAATGCGTCGCCGTTCGAACACGGCAAGGCGGCGCAGCGCGATGCATTGCTGGCGCAGCGGGTCGCCGAAACCGGGCTGCCGATCGCCTACCTCAACCTCGTCGGCGGTCAGGACAGTCTGGTGTTCGACGGCGGCTCGTGCCTGGCCGATGGCGATGGCCGCATTCATCCAGCGACCGCCGCCTTCGACGACCACCTGCTGATCGCCGACCACGATCCATCGACGCGCTGCTTCGAGCGCGTGCATTGGCCTGTTGAAACCGACGAGGGCCGCCACTCGCAGGCGTACCGCGCCATCGTCCGCGGCACCCGCGATTACGTGCGCAAGAATGGTTTTTCGCAGGTCGTGCTGGGCCTTTCCGGTGGCGTCGATTCGGCGCTGGTGCTGGCGCTGGCGGTCGATGCGCTCGGTGCCGACAACGTGCTGGCGGTGCGCTTGCCCTCGCGCTACACCTCCGATTTGAGCAACGATCTGGCCGCGCAGCAGTGCGTCACGCTGGGCGTTCGCATCGAAACGGTGGCGATCGAATCGCCATTCGAAGGTTTCCTGCGCACGCTGGCGCCGCTGTTCGCCGGCCGGCCGGCCGATGTCACCGAGGAAAACCTGCAATCGCGCTGTCGCGGCGCGTTGCTGATGGCGATCGCCAACAAGACCGGCCGCTTGCTGCTGACCACCGGCAACAAGAGCGAATACGCGGTCGGCTACGCGACGATTTACGGCGACATGTGCGGCGGCTACGCGCCGATCAAGGATCTGTACAAGACCGATGTGTACGCGTTGTGCGAGTGGCGCAACGGGAAGGGTGGCGGCGAGGTCATCCCGCGCGCGGTGATCGCGCGCGCGCCATCGGCCGAGCTGCGCGAGAACCAGACCGATCAGGATTCGCTGCCGCCGTACGACGTGCTCGATGCCATCTTGCAGCGCGAGATCGAATTGCAGCAGTCGCGGGCGGAAATCATCGCCGCCGGCTTCGATCCAGCGGTGGTCGATAACGTGTTGCGCCTGCTGCGGATCAGCGAGTGGAAGCGGCAGCAGGCCGCGCCGGGGCCGAAAGTCTCGCGGCTGGCGTTCGGCCGCGAGCGACGCTATCCCATCACCTGCGGAGCGCGTTGAGGCGCACCGACCGCTGCGACCGGTTGCCGAACGTTTGCCTCTGGCCAGGGTTCGGCGGATTGGCCGCGAACGCGATCGTGCCTGCGCCCGTTCGCCCGCGGCCCGGCCCAGGCCGGGTGCGGGCGCGGCGTGCTCATTGCCCGCCGGCGAACGGGTTCATCTTGCGCAGGAAGCCTTCCTTCGGCGGCCACTTGCCGGTCAGGTAGGGGTGGCTCGGGTAGTTCTGCTGCAACACCCGGCGCGCGTCGTCGGCGAGCTTGGCGTCGCCCAGGCGTGAATACGCCAGCGCCATCAACGCCAGCGCATCGCCCTCGTACTTGCTCTGCGGGAAGCTGGTGATGACGAACTGACCGCGATTGGCGGCGGCGACGTAGGCCTGACGCTTGAAATAGAACAGGCCGACGTTGAGCTCGTGGCGGGCCAGCTCCTCACGCAGGTAGATCATGCGCTGGCGCGCATCGGGCACGTAGCGGCTGTTCGGGAAGCGTCGAATCAGGTCGGCGAACTCGTTGAAGCTGGCTCGTGGCGCACCCTGGTCGCGGGCGCTCATGTCCAGGCGAACCATGCGCGCCAGCAGCTGCGAATCACGGTTGAAGTCGATCAACGCCTTCATGTAGTAGACGTAGTCGATGTGGCGCTGGGTCGGATAGGTGCGGATGAAGCGGTCGGCGGTGGCGCTGGCGTCGTCGAATTTCTTGCCCTTGTATTGGGCGTAGATCAGCTCCAGTTGCGCCTGTTCGGTGTATGGCCCGAACGGGAAGCGCGCGGTCAGGCGCTTGAAATAGGTGCTGGCGCGTTCGAAGTTGCCGACCGTCACCTGCTGGTGACCGGCGGCATAGAGCTTGTCGACCGGCAGGGTTTCCGTTTCCGGGTCCTGGTGTTTGAACAGGCCGTGGAAACGCGAGCAGCCGGTGCCGGCGAGCAACAGGGCAAGAAAGGCGATCGCCAGCAGGGAGCGGATCAGGCCATGGGTCGGGCCGCGGGATGGAGTCATCGGAAGTCGGGGCAGCGCGCCGCACGGGGGCGGCAAGGACGGCCATGATAGCCGAAACGGTGCGGCCATCCGCGGCGAGGTCTGAACGAGCGCGTACCGGCGCAGCGTGGGTGGCGATCGGGACCGCGTGGATCATCGGCGCCGGATCGTGCGCGGCCGGCCGGCGCCCCGTGGCGGCAAGAAATGGCCCAAACTGTCGGTTTGCCGAAAAGCGTCCGATTCTTCATGCATACCGACCCCGACGATGACGATGAAACCGCCGACGGCGCCGACGATACCGGCGGCGCCCGCGTGGCCACGGTGCCGTTCGACGCGGCCGGCCGCCGTTTCGATCAGGTGCTGGCCGAACTGTTCCCCGAATATTCGCGCTCGCGGCTGTCCGAGTGGATCAAGGCCGGGCGGGCGGTCCTCGACGGGCAGGTGCGGCGTCCGCGCGATGCGGTGCGTGGTGGCGAGGCGATTCGCCTCGACGCGATCGCCGGCATCGAAACGTCGGCTGGCCCGGAGGCGATCGCGCTGACCATCGTCCACGCCGACGCCGACGTGCTGGTGATCGACAAGCCGGCCGGATTGGTGGTGCACCCCGGCGCCGGCAATCCGCGCGGGACCTTGGTCAACGCGCTGCTGCACTACGATGCGAAACAGGCCGAAGTGCCGCGCGCCGGCATCGTCCATCGCCTCGACAAGGACACCTCGGGGCTGATGGTGGTGGCGCGCAACCTGCGCGCGCACGCCGCGCTGGTCGAACAACTTTCGACGCGCGCCGTGCACCGGCAATACCTCGCGGTGGCGATGGGGCCGATGATCGCCGGCGGCACCGTCGATGCGCCGATTGGCCGGCATCCGAACGATCGTGTGCGCATGGCGGTGGTGAAAAATGGCCGCGAGGCGGTCACCCATTACCGCGTGCGCGAGCGTTTTCGCGCCCACACCCTGATCGAATGCCGGCTGGAAACCGGCCGCACGCATCAGATCCGCGTCCACATGGCGCACGTCAAGCACCCGCTGGTCGGCGATCCGGTGTACAGCCGGCTGGCCAATCCGCGCGGCGCGACGCCCGATCTGGTGGAGGCGCTGCGCGGCTTTCGTCGACAGGCGCTGCATGCCGAGAAGCTCGCCTTCGAGCATCCGGCCAGCGGCGAGACGATGACCTTCGCCGCCGAACCGCCAGCTGATTTTCTGCATTTGCTCGCTGCGCTGCGCGCCGATGCGGCGGCGGATCGCAAGGGCTGATCTGATGCGTGAACTTCCGCGGCGAACGTTTTGCAAGACCATCGAAATTGACGCGTGGATGGAACAACGTTTCGCCGCCAGCTTGCTGCCCGCCGATTGGGACGCGCCATCGTCGGTGCGCGCATTCACCACGCTGCGCGGCCCGGCCGGGGAATCGCAGCCACCCTTCGATCATCTCAACCTCGGCATCCGTGGCGGTGACGATCCGGCGACGGTGCTCGCAAACCGCGATGCACTGTGGCTGCACTTGAGGCTGCCAGCGAAGCCGCGATGGCTGCAACAAGTCCACGGCGCGGGCGTGCTGCGGTTTCCTTCTGGTACTTCTCTGCCGCAGACCGCTCCCTCCCTTTCGCCGCAGGCGAAGGGGAGGGTTGGGGAGGGGTGCTCCGAACCGCAAGCCGACGCCGCTGTCACCGACATTCCTGGCGTCGTGCTGACGATCCTCACCGCCGACTGCCTGCCGGTGCTGTTTTGCGATGACGATGGTCGCGAAGTCGCCGCCGCCCACGCCGGCTGGCGCGGGCTGGCCGTGGGCGTACTGGAAAACACCGTCGCGGCGATGCAATCCGAACCATCGCGATTGCGCGCCTGGCTCGGCCCTGCCGCCGGCCCGCAGGCTTACGAAGTCGGTGAGGAAGTGCGTGCGGCTTTCGTCGACGCCGATCCGGAGGCAGCCGCCGCTTTCGTCGCCACCCGCCCCGGCCACTGGCTGTGCGACCTGTACGCGCTGGCACGATTGCGACTGGCGCACGCCGGAATCACCCGCGTCCACGGTGGCGGGCTGTGCACGATCACCGATGCGCAGCGATTCTTCTCGCATCGCCGCGATGGCCGCAGCGGGCGCATGGCGAGCTTGATCTGGGTGAGCGGGCGCGCCTAGCAGATGCCCTGCGGGCATCTGCTGCG